>NZ_JAEBEP010000003.1:0-583717 GCF_046548915.1 Streptomyces sp. cmx-18-6
GTCCCGGAGCGCAAGGAGACCACCGGCCTCAACGAGAAACCGGTCCCGGAGCGCAAGGAGACCACCGGCCTCAACGAGAAACCGGTCCCGGAGCGCAAGGAGACCACCGGCCTCAACGAGAAACCGGTCCCGGAGCGCAAGGAGACCACCGGCCTCAACGAGAAACCGGCCGCACCGCTCCAGGAGACCACCCGGCCCGGCGCGGAACCCGCCGCGCCGCGCGAAGCCGCTCCCCCGCCCCGGGACGCCGCCGCGTACGAGAGGGCCGAGGGCCGATGACCCCGTCCACGTCCACCACCCGTCAGGCCGCCGCACCGCAGATCCTGGACCGCTGCCGGGAGCTCGTCCGGCCCGCGCTGGTGGAGTCGGTGCGCCGGCTCCACCCGTGGCACGCCGAGACGGCCGCCTTCTCGCTGGGCTGGAGCGGGGTGGACGGCGCACCGGTCCCGGGCTCGCAGGGCAAGGGCGTCCGGCAGGCGCTCGTGGTGCTCGGCGCGGAGGCCGCGGGCGGAAGCGGCCGGGACGCGGTCGCCGGCGCGGTCGCCGTCGAGCTGGTCCACACCTTCTCCCTCATACACGACGACATCATGGACGGCGACGAGACCCGTCGCCGCCGCCCGACCGTATGGAAGGCGTACGGCACCGGCCCGGCGATCCTGGCCGGGGACGCCTTGTTCGCGCTGGCCGTGCAGACCCTGTCGGAGGTCCCCGGGCCCACCGGAGCCGCCGCGGTGCGCCAACTCTCCCGGGCCCTGGGCGACCTGGTGCACGGTCAGGCGCAGGACCTCCTCTTCGAGTCCCGGCCGTGGACGGGCTCCGAGGCGGTCCTCCCGCACGAGTACCGCGCGATGGCCACCCACAAGACGGGCTCCCTGCTCGGCTGCGCCGCCGCCCTGGGCGCGGCGCTGGCCGGGGCTCCGGCGTCCACGGCCGGGGCGCTGGACCGGGCGGGGCGGCACCTGGGGGTGGCGTTCCAGGCGGTGGACGACCTGCTGGGGATCTGGGGCGACCCGCGGACCACGGGCAAACCGGTGCACAGCGATCTGCGGCGGCTCAAGAAGACCTTCCCGGTGCTCGCCGCCCTGGCGTCCGAGCACCCGGCGGCCCGGCGGCTGGAGGCCCTCCTCACCGGGCCGGGACCGCTCGACGCGGCGGGACTGCGCCGTGCGGCCGAGCTGGTCGACGAGGCCGGTGGACGGCGGGCCACGGTCACCGAGGCCCGGGAGCACCTGCGGGCCGCGCGCGCCTGCCTCGACGGGGTGGAGCTGGCCGAGGGCGCGCGCGGGGACCTGCTCACCCTGATCCCCTTCCTCGTCGACCGCACCGGGTGAGCCGGGGCCGGTGGCCGCGCCCCGGCCACCGGCTGGAATGATGGACGGCCCCGGCCCCGCACCCCGTGGCCACAGCGACGAAGGACCGGAGCCGGTATGAGCCCCCTCCCCGCCCCCGTACAGGCGCTGCTTGTCGTGGACGTCCAGTCGGCGTTCGTCGCGGGCGGGAATCCCGTGCCCGACGCGCCCCGGCTGCTGGACCGGGTGGCGGATCTCGTGCGCAGGGCCCGGGCGGGCGGGGCGCTCGTCGTCCACCTCCAGAACGACGGGCCGGCCGGGGAGTCCGACGAACCGCACACGCCCGGTTGGGAGTTGCACCTGCCGGTGCTGAGCGGGCCGATGGAGACCGTGATCCGCAAGACCGAGGACGACGGCTTCGAGGACACCACGCTGGAGGACGAGCTGACGGCCGCCGGGGTCGGGGCGGTCGCCGTGTGCGGGGTGATGTCGGAGATGTGCGTCCTGGCTACCGCCCGCCGGGCGCTGGAGCTGGACTACCGGGTCGTGCTGCCGCACGACGCCCATGCCACGTACGACATCCCCGCCGCACCGGACATCAGCGACGTCGTTCCGGCGGCGGTGGCGTCCCGGGTCGCCGAATGGGCGCTCGGCGACGAGGTGGAGGTGGTGGCCCGCGCCGAGGACGTCGGCTTCACGGCCCCCGACGCGTCTTCCACCGCCGCATCTCCCACGGCCGTGTCAACCGGCTCCGCCGACAAGGGAACTGTCTGACCATCAGGTGGATCCTGCCGCCATCCGGTGCGGCAACCGGCGGTGCGCGCCGTACTCCGAACAGGGTGACGTCCGACCGGGGAAATCGCCTCAGCACACCTCGGAATTCCCCACGGGACTTCCCCGGGCAGCCCTTCAACACCCCTTCAACAGGGCTGCGACCGGGCTGCGACCGGCCTTTCCACGCCTGAATCCGGCGTGCTCACGCGCTCGGGCCGTGCCCGCGCAGACCACCTGATCAGCCGTATCGACTGGCGAATACCCATATTGGTCGTATGAGCGAGTCATGCGCACGATTTCGCCACATGTCTGCCAAAGTGCATTTCGGCTTTACTCACCGGATTGAGCGAAGAGAGCCGTACGTGCTGCACATGCGTCGTGCCGAAGAAAGACAATTGACGGTCCTTCATTTGGTTCAGCCCGTGGATGGCGGAGTGGCCCGGGTCGTCACCGATCTCGTCCGGGCCCAGGCCGGCGCCGGGCTGCGGCCCGTGGTGGCCTGCCCACCCGCCGGTCCCCTGGCCGCCGGGGCGGCCGCCGCGGGGGCCAGGGTCCAGGACTGGTCCGCGACCCGGGCCCCAGGGCCCCGGCTGGCCGGTGAGGTCGCCGCCGCGCGGCGGATCGTCCGCGACTGCCGGCCGCACGTGGTGCACGCGCACAGCGCCAAGGCAGGTCTCGCGGGCCGGATCGCCGTACGCGGCCAGGTCCCCACGGTGTTCCAGCCGCACGCCTGGTCCTTCGAGGCCGTGGCCGGGCGTACCGCTGAACTCGCCCTGGGCTGGGAGCGGTTCGGGGCGCGCTGGGCCGATCACATCCTGTGCGTCAGCGAGTCCGAGCGGCGCACCGGCCAGGAAGCGGGCATCGCCGCACGCTGGTCGGTGATCCACAACGGCATCGACCTCGACCGCTTCCGCCCCGGCGGGCAGGCCGACCGCACGGCGGCCCGGGCCTCGCTGCCGCTCCTGGACGGCGTCGCCCCCGATGCCCCGCTCGTCGTCTGCGTCGGCCGGCTGACCCGGCAGAAGGGCCAGGACGTCCTGCTGAGCGCCTGGCGGCGGATGCGGGTGCCGGGAGCACGTCTCGTCCTGGTCGGCGACGGGCCCGACCGGGACGGCCTGGAGGCTTCGGCCCCGGCCGACGCCCTGTTCACCGGGGCGAGCGACGACGTACGGCCGTGGATCCACGCGGCGGACGTCGTCGTCCTGCCCTCCCGGTGGGAAGGGATGGCGCTGGCCCCGCTGGAGGCCATGGCCTGCGGCCGGGCCGTCGTGATGAGCGATGTCAGCGGGGCGCGGGAGAGCCTGCCGCCGGGCGACGAGGACCACCTCCTCGTACCGCCCGAGGACCCGGCGGCGCTGGCGGCGGCGCTCACCGCGCTGCTCACCGACCCGGCGCTGCGCGAGGCGGTGTCCCGCCGGGCCCTGCGCCACGCCCGGGCGGCGTTCGACGTCCGCCGGACCGCGGGGGCGGTCGCCGGCCTCTACCAGGAACTTGTCTCCCTGTCCGGCCCCACGACGAGGAAGCGCACCCAGCGATGACGATGGAGAGTGCACCGGTTCCCGGCGCCGGCCAGGCAACAGCCGTGCAGGCTCACACGGTTCATCCGCCGCGAAGAAGCGACGGCCCCGCCCGCGAGGTCCCCGGCCGACGCCGTGCCGGCCGGTGCGCTCCCGCCGCACAGCTCCTGTGCGCGGACGCACTGGCGCTGGCCGTCACGTTCGCGCTGGTCGTCCCGGCCGGCCGGCCCTGGGCGGTGATCGCCGCCCAGGCGGTGGCGCAGGTGCTGCTGCACGCCTACCGGGGCCTCTACCGGCTCGGCCTGTCCCCCTCGGTGCTCTCCGAACTCCCCGCGCTCCTCGGCCTCGCGCTGCTCCAGTGGTACGTGACCATGGAGGTGGTCGCGGCCTGGGCCCCGAGCCACGGGACGGGCTGGGCGGTGCTGGCGTACGGGGCCGTGGCGCAGACCCTGCTCTGTGCGGCCGGACGGGCGGCGGTGCACCGGCTGCGGCACCGGGCGGCCCTCCGCAACCCCCTCTCCACGCTGATCGTGGGCCACGGCCCGACCGCCCGGCAGGTGGCGGCGGCGCTGTACGACCACCCTGAGTACGGGCTGCGGCCGGTCGGCCGGGTCGCCGCGTCCGACGCTCCGGAGGAGGAGCCCGCGGCGCGGCCGGACGGGGTGCCGCTGCCGGTCCTGACCACCCCGCAGGAGGTCGGGCGGGCCGTCGTGCAGAACAGCGTGCGGCACGCGGTGTTCACCGCCCCGCCCGAGGCGACGCCCGGCGGGGCCGCGCTCTTCGCCCAGCTCACCGGCCACGGCTGCCGCGTCTGGCTGGTCACCGGTTCCCCGGCCGTCGCCACCCGTTCCGCCGTGAGCCGCCCCGACCACCTGTGGGGTTTCGCCGCCCATCCGCTCCAGGACGGCACGCACCGGCCCGTGGGCCACGCCCTGAAGCGGGCGACGGACGCGGTCCTGGCGGGGGTCGGTCTGGTGCTGGTGGCTCCGCTGATGGCCGCGTGCGCGCTGGCGGTCCGGGTCTCGGACGGGCCGGGCGTCGTCTTCCGGCAGGAGCGGGTGGGGCGGCACGGGCGCCCGTTCGTCCTGCTGAAATTCCGTACGCTGCGGCCCGCCGACGCGACGGAGTCGGCGACCCGGTGGAACGTCGCCTCCGACGGGCGGATGAGCCGGGTCGGACGGCTGCTGCGCCGCACCTCGCTCGATGAGCTGCCGCAGCTGTGGAACGTCCTGCGCGGCGATATGAGCCTGGTCGGCCCCCGGCCCGAACGGCCCTTCTTCGTCTCGCAGTTCAGCCGCACCCACCCCGGCTACCAGGCCCGGCACCGGATGCCGGTCGGCATCACGGGGCTGGCGCAGGTGAACGGGTTGCGCGGCGACACCTCGATCGAGGAGCGGGCCCGGTTCGACAACCACTACATCGAGACCTGGTCCCTGTGGCAGGACGCGTGCGTGCTGGCGCGGACGGCGGGCTCCTTCTTCCGGCTCGGAGGCAGCTGACCATGGCCGCCACCCTGACCGGCCCGACGCCCGGGGCCCCGGCCCGTACCGAACCCCGCTCCGCCCTCGGCGGGTGGCGCGGCCGGTGGCCGCTGCTCCCCCTGCTCGCGACGGTGCTGCTGCCCGCGCTGCCGTACGGGACCGGGGGCGGGGGCGGCGGCCCCGCGATCGGGCCCGCCGACGTGGCCTCCGGCATCGCGGTGCTGGTCTGCGCGGGGCGGCTGCTGTATCTGCGGCAGCGCCCGATCGGCGCGGTCGCCGCCCTGGTGCTGGGGCTGCCCGCCGTGGGCTTCGCCGTGGCGACGGTGACGGCGGCGGACCCGGTCGCAGCCCTGCCGGGCCTGGTCCGCTACCTCCAGGTGTTCGTCCTGGTCCCGGCCGCCGTCCTCCTCCTGCTCGAGGACGCCCGCGGGTTCCGGATCGTCGGCGGTGCGCTGGTGCTCCTGGCCCTGGTGCAGGGGGGTGTGGGGGTGCACCAGTACGTCACCGGGAGCGGCGCCTCGTACATGGGTGAGGACGTCCGGGCGGTCGGCACCTTCGGGCCGAGCGACGTCATGGGGATGGCCACGGTCGTCGCGTACGGGCTGCTGGCCGCCGCCGCGTGCGCGCTGCGCACCCCGCGCGATGCCCCGGCCTGGCTGCGCCCCTGCGCCGCGGTCGTCGCCGTCGCGCTGATCGTGCCCCTCACGCTCTCCTTCAGCCGGGGGGTGTGGATCGCCACGGCCGCCGCCCTCCTGGTCGCCCTGGCGCTGACCGGCGCGCGGCAGGCGGTGACGTCGCTGGCGGTGCTGGCCGCGACCGGCGTCGTGCTGGTCGGCGGGTTCGGCATCGGCTCGCAGATGCTCGCGGACCGGGCCGCCAGCGTGACCCAGGTGACCAGCGCCCCGGACCGGTCGGTGAACGACCGCTACGTCATGTGGGGCGCGGCGGGCGACATGTGGCGCGAGCACCCCCTGACCGGAGTCGGCCTCAAGGGCTTCCCCGCCCATCGCGACGCCCACGCCTCGATCGGCCTGTCCTCCGGCAGCGACACGGCCGGAGCGGGCCAGGAATTCCGCCGGCAGGCGCTGCTCTCGCCGCACAACATGTATCTGCTCATCCTCAGCGAGCAGGGCCTCATCGGCCTCACCGCGATCGCCGGCAGCTGGGCCGCGATCCTGGCCGGAGCCGTACGCCGGCTGCTGCGGGCCCGCTCGCACGGCCGCACCGCGCTGGACTGCGGCCTGGCGGCGGTCGCGCTGATGGTCTGGCAGTGCGTGAACTTCCTGTACGCGGACATCGGCGGGCCCACGACCGTGCTGAGCGGCGTCGTCCTGGGGCTCGCCGCCTGGTGGGCGCTGGCCGGGCCGAAGAAGGCGGACGCCGCGTGAGGGACACCGGTACGGAGACGGAGACGGCCCCCTCCGCCCAGGAGGCGGGGCCCTCCACGGCGGCCCCCTCGACCCGGGCGGCGGCTCCCTCCCCCGGCGAGGCCGCCGCTCCCCTGCTCCCCGGGCCCGGGCAGCCCTCCGGTCCCGGCCCCGGCGGGACCGCCGCCCCGGACGCAGCGCCGGAGCCGGAAGGCGGCAAGGACGGCGCCGGCGGGGCTCCCGGCCTCGGTTCGTTCCTCGCCCGTGCGGCGGCGGCCACGGCGGTGCTGACCGTGCTCGGGGCCGTACTCGGGCTGGTGCGGGACCAGGCCATCGCCCGGTACTTCGGCGCGAGCGACGCCAGCGACGCGTTCCTGATCGCCTGGACCGTGCCGGAGATGGCGGCGACGCTGCTGATCGAGGACGGGATGGCGCTGCTCCTCGTCCCGGCGTTCAGCCTCGCCCTCACCCGCCGCGCCGCAGCCACCGGGGAGCAGTCCGCCGACCCCGTACGGGAGTTGGTGGCGGCGACCCTCCCCCGGCTGTGCGTCCTGCTCACGGGCGGTGCGGTGCTGCTGATGGCGGGCGCGCCGTGGGTCGTCGGCGTCCTCGCGCCCGGGCTGCCGGATCCGAGCCTCGCGGTGGACTGCACCCGGCTCACCGCCGTCACCGTGCTGACCTTCGGCATCACCGGCTACTTCAGCGCCGCCCTCCGCGCTCACCGCAGCTTCCTGCCGCCCGCCGGGGTCTACGTCGCGTACAACGTCGGCATCATCGGCATGACGCTGGCCCTGCACGCGGTGTGGGGGGTGCGGGCCGCCGCCGCGGGCGTCGCGGTCGGCAGTCTGCTGATGATCCTCACCCAACTCCCCACCTTCTTGCGGTTGTTGCCCCTCGCCCGGCCCCGCCTCCCGCGCTTCGGGCGGATCAGGAGGCGGGCCGTGCGCACCGCGCCCCTGCTGGGGGTTGCGGTGCTCGCCCCGGTCGTGCTGTTCGTGGTGAGCCGTCAGTCGCAGGTGCTGGTCGAGCGGTTCCTCGCCTCCACGCTGCCGGCGGGCGCGATCTCGCATCTGAACTACGCGCAGAAGGTCGCGCAGATGCCGATGGTGCTCTCCCTGATGATCTGCACGGTGACGTTCCCGGTCGTCGCCCGGGCGATGGCGGACGGCCATCACGAGAAGGCCCGGCAGCGGGTCGAGCGGGACCTCGCGCTGGCGGGCATGGTGGTGCTGCTCGGCACGGCGGTCGTGCTCGGATACGCGCCCCAGATCATCGAAGTCCTCTTCCAGCGCGGCGCGTTCGACGCGTCCGACACCGGGGCCACCTCCCAGGTGATGCGGGTGTACGCGGCGGGGCTGCTCGGCCACTGTCTGGTCGGCGCGCTGAGCCGGCCGTTCTTCTCCTCGGGCCGGCCCACCTGGTTCCCGGCCTTCGCGATGGGCACCGGGCTCCTGGTCACGACGGGCGCCGGGTACGCGCTCACGTACCGCTTCGGCGTCGACGGCATCGCCACGGCCAACGCCATCGGGATCAGCACGACCGCGCTGCTCCTGCTGATGGGGCTCGGCACCCGGGTGGTCCCGATCCGGGCGCGGGCCGTCGCCCTCTCGCTCGGCCGCCTGACGGGCGCGGCGCTGGCGGCCGGGGCGGCGGGCTGGGCCCTCGCGCCGGTGCTCCCCGACGCCGCGCTGAGCCTGGCCGCCGGGTGCGTCCTCGTTCCCGCCGTGTTCTTCCTGACCGGGCTGGCCCTGCGCTCGCCCGAGGTGGTCTCCCTGCTGGCACTGATCCGACGGAGGTTTACCGATGGCCGCTGATCCCTCGCCACGTCCCGCCGACGCTCCCCCGCACCGGCGTCGCCCGCACACCCGCCGTCAGCCGTGGATCCTCACGTACCACTCGGTGACGGACCCGACCGAGGACCCGTACGGCATCACCGTCTCGCCCCGCCGGCTCGGCGAGCAGCTGTCGTGGCTGCGCAGCCGGGGGCTGCGGGGGGTGGGGGTCGCGGAGCTGATGCGGGCCCACGCGGCGGGCAGGCGCGGGTTCGTCGGGCTGACCTTCGACGACGGCTACGCGGACTTCCTCAGCGAGGCGCTGCCGGTGCTGCGCGAGCACGGCTGCACCGCGACGGTCTTCGTGCTGCCGGGCCGGCCGGGCGGTGAGAACGTGTGGGACCCGCTGGGTCCGCGCAAGCCGCTGCTCACCCGCGACGGGATCCGCCGGGTCGCGGAGGCGGGCATGGAGGTCGGCTCGCACGGTCTGCTCCACCAGGACCTCACCAGGCTCACGGACGGGGAGCTGCGCGAGGAGACGGTCCGCAGCAGGCAGTCGCTCGGCGAGCTGACCGGCACGCTCCCGGAGGGCTTCTGCTATCCGTACGGCTTCCTCGACCGGCGGGTGGCGGAGGCCGTCCGCTCCGCGGGCTACGGCTACGGCTGCGCGCTGGCCCCCGGCCCGCTGCTCAGCCGGTTCGCACTGCCCCGCACCCACATCAGCCAGGCGGACCGGGGCGTACGCCTGTGGGCGAAGGACCTGCGGCACGGGCTGCGGCACGGGGCCGCGCCGGCCGCGTCCCCCGTACCGGCGGGCGGCCCCCGGTGAGGGCGCTGCACGTCATCACCGGGCTCGGCGTCGGGGGCGCGGAGCAGCAGTTGCGGCTGCTGCTGCGCCATCTGCCGGTGGAGTGCGACGTGGTCACCCTCACCAACCCGGGCGCGGTAGCGGAGGGGCTGCGGGCGGACGGGGTGCGGGTGATCCACCTCGGGATGCGCGGCAATCGGGACCTCTCGGCGGTCGGGAGGCTCACCCGGCTGATCCGCGACGGCCGCTACGACCTGGTCCACACCCACCTGTACCGGGCCTGCGTGTACGGGAGGATCGCGGCGCGCCTCGCGGGCGTCCGGGCGGCCGTCGCGACCGAACACTCCCTGGGGCGCGCCGAGATCGAGGGCCGCCCGCTCACCCGGGGCATCCGCGCCCTGTACCTGTCCACCGAACGGCTCGGCGCGGCGACCGTGGCCGTCTCCTCCACCGTGGCCGGGCGGCTGCGGGACTGGGGGGTGCCCGCCGACCGGATCCGGCTGGTGCCCAACGGCATCGACGCGGACCGCTTCCGCTTCGACGGGGACCGGCGGCTCGCCGTCCGGTCGGCGCTGGGCCTCGCCGACGACGCGTTCGTGGTCGGCGGGGTGGGCCGGCTGGTGCCCGGCAAACGCTTCGACGTGCTGGTGCGGGCCGTGGCCGCGCTGCCGGGGGCCCGGCTGCTGCTGGCCGGGGACGGGCCGGAGGCCGGGGCGCTGCGGGAGCTGGCGGCCCGGCTCGGGGCGGCGGACCGCGTCCGCCTCCTCGGCGAGTGCTCCCCCGGCGGGCGGGGTCCGGTGCCCGGCGTCCCGGCGCTGCTCAGTGCCGTGGACGCCTTCGTCTCGACGTCCCGCGAGGAGTCCTTCGGGCTGGCCGCCGTGGAGGCGCTCGCCGCCGGGCTGCCCGTGCTGCACGACGCCTGCCCGGCCATCGACGACCTGCCCGCCGCCCACGCCCCGGCCGCCACCCGGATCGCGGGGAGCCCCGACGAGCTGACCGCTGTGCTGCGGCAGCGGATACAGGCCCGTCCCGACCGGCAGCCGCCGCCCCGCGCGGTCGGCCACTACGACATCCGGCGCAGCAGCGAGCGCCTGATGGACGTGTACGCGTACGCCCTCGACACCGCCCCACCGAACCGGAGAGCCCTTTCATGACCGAGTCTCCCGAGCAGCGGCTCCACGTCGTCCTGCGCCGCCGGCTGCGCACGGCCCCCGCCCGGCTGCGCTCCGCCCTGCCCCGGCCGCCCCAGTGGTGGCCCCTGCCCGCCGCCGTACTGCTGGGCGCCGTGTCCGGGCTCTCGTACGGCCTGCTCGCCTCCCCCCAGTACGAGGCCACCAGTTACGCGATGGCGGTCGCCGAGGAGGAGACGAACCCCTCGTCGGCCCTCGGCTTCGCGCAGTCGTACGGCCGTCTCGTCACCAGCGACGCGACCCTCACGTACGCCCAGGGCGCGGCCGGCGAGCCGGTGCGCGCGCTGCGCTCCCAGGTGCGGTCGGAGACCTCCCCCGACTCCCCGATGATCGCGGTGACGGGGACGTCGGCCGACGCGGACAAGGCGGCCGACATCGCCAACGCGGTCATCGAGGCCGTGATCGTGAGCAGCGGCCATGTCTCCAAGGACACCGGGGTGAAGCTGATCAAGTTCTCCCATGCGATGACCCCGGACCAGCCGGTCTCGCCCTCGGCGCCGCTGGGCGCGGCCGTGGGGGCGGCCGCGGGCGGGCTGCTGGGCGGGCTCGTCCTGCTCGTCCGCCCCCGGCGCGCGGGCTGGAGCGTCTCGGCCCAGGTGCCGGGTCCGGCGACCGCCGGGGAGCAGACCACCACCGCCTCCACCGCCTCCACCACCGATGAACGGGAGCTCGTGCGATGACGGTCAACCGGGCGGGCGGCCTCGCCGTGACGCTGTGCCGGGACTTCGGGGAGTTCGGCGCGCTCGCCGGCGAGTGGGACGCGCTGCACCGCCGCTGCGCCACCGCGACCCC
Organism: Streptomyces sp. cmx-18-6; assembly: GCF_046548915.1. Lineage (NCBI taxonomy): Bacteria > Bacillati > Actinomycetota > Actinomycetes > Kitasatosporales > Streptomycetaceae > Streptomyces > Streptomyces sp. cmx-18-6. Next base: position 10,991 of record NZ_JAEBEP010000003.1, read on the forward strand.
GTTCCAGAGCCACGCGTGGCTCCATTCGTGGTGGCTCTCCTACGGTCAGGAGGGGCGGCTGCGGGTCCTGCTGGTCCGCCGGGCGGGGCGGCTGATCGGGGCGGCCCCGCTGATGCTGGTGCACCGCCCGATGCCGCTGCTGGTGCCGATGGGCGGGGCGATCTCCGACTTCTTCGACATCCTGCTGGACGAGGAGGAGGCCGGTTACGCGGTCGGGGCCCTCCAGCGCGGTCTGGAGCGGGCCGCCCGGCACACCGTGGTCGACCTGCGGGAGGTCCGGCCGGACGCGTCGGCGCAACTGCTGTTCGGCCGGTGGCCCGGCGCGCGGAGCCGGCTCACCGACTCCACGTGCATGGAGCTGCCGGCGCAGCCGCTCGGCGACCTGGTGGAGGGGCTCACCGGCTCGCGGGGCCAGCGGCTGCGGGCCAAGCTGCGCCGGGTCGAGGCCCTGGGCGTCGAGGCCCACAGGGTCCCGCAGGCCGGGGTGCCCGCCGCCATCGGCACGCTGCTGCGGCTCCATGAGCTCCAGTGGCGCGACCGGGGCGTCAACCCGGAGCATCTGCGGGCCCGGTTCTCCGACCACCTGGTGCGTTCGGTGGGAAGGATGGTGGCGGACGGCACGGCCGCCGTGACCGAGTTCCGGCTCAACGGCGCGGTGGTGGCGGCGAACCTCTCGTTGCAGTCCGGGCATCTGGCGGGCGGCTATATGTACGGGGCGGATCCGGGTCTGCGGGAGCGGAAGGTCGATGTGTCGACGATGCTGCTGCGGGAGGTGGCCCAGCAGGCGTCGGACACCGGCCGTCAGGTGCTGAGCCTGCTGCGCGGTGCGGAGCAGTACAAGAACCACTGGCAGCCGGTCACGGTGGTCAACCAGCGGCTGCTGCTGGCCCGCCCGGGTCTGGAGCCGCTGCTGCGGCTGCGCGAGTCGCAGGTGGCGGTACGGGAGCGGGCCGTGGAGACCGTCAAGGCCAAGTTCCCCGCCGCGCGGGACTGGCACGGGCGGCTTACCACGCTTTCCGTCATCGGTCGGTGAGGCGGGCCGCGACAGGCCGCAGGACAAGGCCGGAAATATCCCCTCGGCGTTGATCCGTTACCGTCCGGCGTCTCTCGCGTTGTCAGAGCATGCGGGCCTCGTGCTCCGCAGCAACCCCCCTTCCTTTCAAGGAGTTCTGATGTCGCGTATTACGAAGGTTGCCGCTGTGATGGCGGGCACCGGCGCCCTGATCGCCGGCGGCGCCGGCCTGGCCACCGCGGACGCCGGTGCGCAGGGCGCAGCCATCGGTTCCCCGGGTGTCGCCTCGGGCAACGTCCTCCAGGTTCCGGTCCACGTGCCGGTCAACGTCTGCGGCAACACCATCAACGTGATCGGGCTGCTCAACCCGGCCTTCGGCAACACCTGCGTCAACGCCTCCGCCGACCACCACGACGACGACTACGGCTACGGCCGCTGATCGCCTCGTAACACCGAAGCGGCCGGCTCCCTCCTTCCGGAGGGGGCCGGCCGTTTCGCTGTTCCCGCTCAGGCGTAGCGGTAGACCGTGCTGTGGTCGAGGAGCTTCCTGGGGGTCACGTTCCACGGGGGCATCGGGTCGTCGAGGCCGAAGACGTACTCACGTTCGCGGCCCGGCCGGGCGGGCTTGCGGCCCGGCAGGTAGGCGGATTTGGGGTGGGCCTTGCGCCAGCGGTCCCAGAGCAGGTCGATGAAGGAGTGGTGGAGCCAGAACACCGGGTCCTCGGGCGAGGCCGCCCCGGCCATCGGGCCGCCGACCCACTGGTGGACCCGGTTGTGGTTGCCGACCGTGCGCACGCGGTGGATCCCCCAGCCCTCGATGCGGTTGCGGAACCCCTCGGTGCTGATGCTGTTCCAGGGCTCGGTGTCGTAGACCGGGTCGTTGAGCGCCCGCGTCACGTCGTCCGCGGTGGGCAGGGAGACCGGGTTGTTGCCGGGCCTGCCGAAGTTGCGGGTGAGCCAGTTCTGGTCGGTGACTCCGGCGCCGACCCTCCAGTCGCCCTTCTCGAAGGCGAACGGGCCGGTGGTGACGCGGCGGTCGCCGGGCCTGCCGTTGCCGCCGAGGAAGTCCTCGGCCCAGAGCGAGGAGGTGGTCGAGCGGTCCCGGGTCCAGTCCCAGTAGGGGACGCTGACGCCGGGGTCGACGGCCTGGAGGGCCTTTTCGAACTCCAGCAGATAGCGGCGGTGCCAGGGGAAGAACGAGGCCGTCATATGGGCGGGGCGCGGCCGGTTCTCCGTGTCCATGACGTAGTACTCGCGGTGCATGACGACGAAGTCGTCGTAGCGGCCCGAGCGCTTGAGCTTCAGGATCGCGTCGACAAGGCGTCGCTTCTCGGTGCGTGTGAGGTCGCGCTGGTTCTTGCGGGTGTACACCGGTTCTGGTCCTCCTGGTTCACTTGCGGTGCGAGGCGGGGAGCGCGAGCCGGGCGGTGCCGAGCTCGTCCACGGCGGCGCGGGCCGTCTCGCGGAGCGTGGGGAACGACTCGTAGTGCGTGACCTCGCTCAGATAGGTGCCGTCCGCGCGCCGCATGACGTGCAGGGGGCGGCCGTCGATGCGGATCTCGGTGACCGGCTCGGCGTCGGCCGCCTGCGCGCCGCCGGACCCGCCGGCGGGCACCAGCACTCTCACGCTTCCCCGGATCTCCCGGCCCCGGTACATCTCGGCGAACTCCTCACCCGGGGCGGCGGGGCTCCCCGGCCCCTTCGCGGCCGAGGTGTCCGGCTCGCGGTCGTGCAGCGGCAGGAGGACTCCGGCGGTGCCCCCGACCACGGCGGCGGTGAAGGCGGTGCGCAGGACGATCCGGCGCGACGGGCCGCGTGTTCCACGCGGTGCGCCGCCCGGATCCGTTGTTCGACTCATGGGTGACTGCCTCTCGTTGGCTCGTCCCTGGGTGCTGTTGCTGGCGATGGTGGCAACGAGGCGGCGGCGAAAGGGTTCTCGTGGGCGCGGCGCGGCCCCCGTTCCGTCAAACGCGTGACCCTGAGCGGCCATCCGCGCCGGAAGCCGCGTCGGACGTCGTGCCGTGCGCGCCGGACCGGACGATGGCCCGGCGAACTCGTGGAGGTGGAGGGACATGACCGTTCCGAATCAGCTGTCCGACGACCGTGCCGAGGAGGGCCCGGTGCCCGGCGGCGCGGCGGACGTGGATCTCGCCGACCCGGCCTTCTGGCAGCTGCCGCGCCCCGAGCGGCTCAGCGCCTTCGCCCGGCTGCGGGAGCTCGATGAACCCGTCCTGTTCACCCCCAGGCCGGGTACGGCCCGTACCGCCGGCAAGCCGTTCTACGCCCTGGTGCGCCACGCGGACGTACGGACCGCGAGCCGCACTCCGCAGGTGTTCGCGAGCGCTCCGGGGGTCACCACCCCGGAGCCGGCCGGCTGGGCGAAGGCGCTGTTCGGGAACTCGATGGTCAACATGGACGGGCCCGGACACGCGGCGCTGCGCCGGATCATCTCGCGGCGCTTCACCCCCCGGCTGCTCGCCGCCGCCGAGGAGAACATCGGCCGGCTGGCGGGGCGTCTGGTGGACGAGATGATCTCCGAGCGCTCCCGCGACTTCATGCCCTCGGCGGCCTCGCGGCTGCCGCTGGAGGTGATCTGCGACCTGATGGGCATCCCCGCTGAGCTCCGGCCGCGGATCGCACGCCAGATCGACCACGCGTCGGAGCATGTCGGCGTCGAGCGCCGGGGCCGGGCCAGGCTGCGGATCCCGGGCCGTGGACTCGCGTCCCTGGCCCGGATGCAGCTCGTCATGGCCCGGCTGGCCCACGAGCGCCGCCGCCGTCCCGAGGACGATCTCGTCTCGGCCCTCGTGCGGGCCGACGTCGACGGCGAGGCGCTCTCCTCGCGGGATCTCGGGGCCTTCTTCTCCCTGCTGCTCGTGGCCGGTGTGGAGACCACCCGCAACGCGATCGCGCACGGGCTGCATCTGCTCGACGGCCATCCGGAGCAACGGGAACTCCTCCGGTCGGATTTCGACCGCCATATCTCCGGGGCCGTGGAAGAAATCGTCCGCCATTCGACGCCGATCATCCAGTTCCGCAGGACCGTCGTGAAGGAATTCCCGCTGGGCGGCCGGACTTTCCTCCCGGGCGAGAAAGTCGCACTGCTCTACGCGTCCGCCAATCGCGACGAGTCGGTTTTCACCCGTCCGGATCTCTTCGACATCACCCGGTCGCCGAATCCGCACCTGGGTTACGGAGGCGGCGGCCCGCACCACTGCCTCGGGGCCCACCTGGCCAGGGTGGAAATGACGGCACTGTTCCGGGAACTGTTCACCCGACGCCCCGTCATCCGGCAGACGGGCGATCCGAAGCTGGTCGATTCGAATTTCGACAACCGCGTGGGTTCCCTCCCGTTCACCTTCGGCCCCGACATCACCTGAACGGCCCGTTCGCAACGCCGAATACGATAAATGGACCGTTCTGTTCGCGTGCGGTGCCGGATGATGAAACTCTCTCCCCATCGGGCTGATCCGCCCGGAATTCACCGCAGCCAGGAGGAGTCATGCCGGCCAAGCGCCGACTCATCGTTACGTGCATCGCGGCGGCTGCTCTCAGCCTCCTGGCCGGCGGCGGCATCGCGGGCCAGGTGCGGCCGGGCGCGGACTCCGTCGACAGCGCCGCCCCGGGGCCGCAGGGCAGCAGGGGCGGCTCCACCACCGCGCACGGCGCCTATCTGGACTACGGGCCGGACGGGGTGGACCGGATGGCCGAGTTGTCGCGGTGGCTCGGCGGCGCGGAGCTGCGGGTGGGGCACACCTACCTGCCGGGCGACCTGTGGGTGAACATCGAGGGCGCCCCCGACTTCCTGGACGCCTGGGCCACCTGGCGCAAGGCGGAGGAGGACCGGATGTTCGTCCTCAACGTGCCCATGCTGGAGCGGAACGAGGAGCGCGTCCCGGACGCCGAGGTCCGCCGCCTGCTGCGGTCGGGGGCGGCGGGCGACTACGACCAGCACTTCACCAGGCTGGCGGAGCGCCTGGTCGATCTGGGCGTCCCGGACACGGTGATCGTGCTCGGCTGGGAGATGAACGGCACCACGTACACCCATCGCTGCGGACCCGACCCCGCGTCCTGGAAGGCGTACTGGCAGCGGATCGTCACGGCGATGCGCGAGGTGCCCGGCCAGGAGTTCCGTTTCGACTTCACCCCCAGCCGGGGCCTGGACGCGGTGCCCTGGACCGCGTGCTACCCGGGTGACGACGTCGTCGACATCATCGGCATGGACTCCTACGACCAGCCGCCGGGCGAGTCCTTCGACGACCAGATCAACGATCCGTACGGGTTGCAGAAGCACGTGGACTTCGCGGCGGAGCGCGGAAAGCCGATCTCGTTCCCGGAGTGGGGGCTGTTCCGCAACGGCGACAACCCCGAGTACATGCGGCGGATGCTCGACTGGATCGACCGGCACCAGCCGCTGTACCAGACCATCACGGACTACTGCCCGCACGGCGTGTGGCAGTGCCGGAGCAACCCCCGGTCGACGAAGGTCTTCCGGACGAAGCTCGCCGAGATGGCCGCACCGGCCGAGCCCGTGCCGAGCACGCCTCCCGCCCCGTCCCCGAGCATGCCTCCCGCCCCGGCCCCGAGCCCGTCCCCGACCGCGCCGCCGGCCGTACAGCCCTCGCCTTCGCCCACCCCGTCGCCGCGGCCCACGCCCGCCGCGCCCGAGCCGCCGGCCGCCGCCCGCGAGTGGTGCCTCACGGTGCCGTTCGGGGACTGGCTGGGGCCGTGGCTGAAGGAGCGCAAGATCTGCGTCCGCTACTGACCGTGCGCATGGAAACGGCTCCGGCTCTCCTCTCGGGAGCCGGAGCCGTCCCGCCCACACGGGTCCAGCGCGGGGGGCAGGTGGACGAGCGGCCGCTCGTCACTCCCCCAACGGGCGCACGGCCCGCCGCGTCACGCCGCCGAACGGGCGAAAGCCGGTGCGCCGGAGCCCGCTGGGGCGCGAACCGGTGCGCCGGGGCCTGCCGGAGCGCGGGCCGGCGCGCCCGGGCCCGCTGGGGCGCGGACCGGTGCGCCCGCGCCGGGCGGTGCGCACTCGGGGGCGACGCGCGACCATGGAAACCTAGAGATGGTGGTGAGGTGCATGGCATCCGCCGATGAGGATCCCCCGGCGGGGCCCGGCCCGCTGCCCTCCGAGGGCCCCCCGGGCCCGGTGCGGCCGGGTGACGACGCGGTGGCGGTGATCGCCGGGGACGGCACGGTCATCGGCTGGACCCGCGGGGCCGAGGCCCTGCTCGGCTATCCGGCCGCCGAGGTGGTCGGCCGGTCCGCCGCCCGGCTGCTGACCGGGTCCCCGGATCCCCGGCGTACGGCCGCGGTGGCCGCCCGGGGCCGTGCCGGGTCGGGGTGGAGCGGTCCGGTGGCGCTGCGCGGCCGGGACGACCGCCCGCTCGACGTCGACGTACGGGTCTCCGCCTCGTTCCTGATCGCCGGACGTGAGGGCTTTCTGGTCTCCGGGCGGGAGCGGGCCCCGCGGTGGACGGTGGACGGACCGGTGCTGGAGGGGTTCCTGACCCGGTCGCCGGTCGGCATGGCGGTGGTCGATCCCGAGCTGCGCTACGTCTGGATCAACGACACGTTGGAACGCTATGGCGGGGTTCCCCGGGAGCGGCGGCTGGGGAGCAGGCCGAGCGATGTGCTGCCCGGCCCGATCGCGCTGCCCATCGAGCGGCTGATGCGGCAGGTCCTGGCCACGGGTGTGCCGGTCACCGACTACGAGTACCTGGGCTGGGGCTGGAGCGATCCGAGTCGCCGCCGGGCCTACTCCAGTTCGTTCTTCCCGCTGGCGGACGCCGAGGAGAACCGGGTCGGCATCGGCTACATGGTCATCGATGTGACCGACCGCTGGAACGCGCGCAGGCTGCTCGCGCTCGTCAACGAGGCGGGGGCGAGCATCGGCTCCACCCTGGACGTCCAGCGCACGGCCCAGGAACTGGCGGACTTCGCGGTGCCCCGGTTCGCGGACTTCGTCTTCGTCGACCTGCTGGAGACGCCCCTGGGCGGGAAACTGCCGGACACCCCGCTGCTCGGTGCGGGGGCGCAGGGCAGCCGGCCGCCGATGCGCCGCATGGGGATGAGTTCGGTGCGCGAGGGCTGCCCGGAGGCCGTGGTGCGGATCGGGGACAGCGTCGACTTCGTCCCGCCGCCGCACGACGCGCACTTCCTCCTGGACGGCGACCCGGTCCTTCTGCCGGTGCTCGACCCGGACAGCCACGCCTGGGCCGTGGAGCACCCCGCGCGGGCCGCGCGCCTGCGTGAGTTCGGGCTGCACTCGCTCATCTCCGTACCGATGCGGGCGCGGGACACCGCCCTCGGGCTCACCACGTTCATGCGGTCGCGGAACCCGGTCCCCTTCGACGAGGACGACGTGGCGCCGGCCCGGGAGCTGGTGGCCCGCGCGGCGGTGTGCGTGGACAACGCCCGCCGCTACACCCGCGAGCACACCGCGGCGCTCGTGCTCCAGGAGAGCCTGCTGCCGCACACGTTGCGCGGCGGGACGGCCCTGGACGTGGCTTCCTCCTACCTCCCCGCCGACGCGAAGGACGGGGTCGGGGGCGACTGGTTCGACGTGATCCCGCTGTCCGGGGCCCGGGTCGGCCTGGTCATCGGTGATGTGGTGGGGCACGGGATCAGCGCCGCGGCGACCATGGGGCGGCTGCGCACCGCCGTGCAGACCCTGGCCGACATGGACCTCGCGCCCGACGAGCTGCTGGCCCGCCTGGACGATCTCGTCATGCGGCTGAGCGAGGAGGAGGAGACGGGCGGGAAGGCCGACCGGGGCGGTACGACGGTCCTGGGGGCCACCTGCCTCTACGCCGTCTACGACCCGGCGAGCCGCTGCTGCACGATGGCCCGGGCCGGACACCCGCCACCGGTGGTCGTCACTCCCGAGGGCGCGGTCAGCTTCCCCGATCTCCCCGCCGGTCCGCCGCTGGGCCTCGGCGGGCTCCCCTTCGAGGCCGTGGACGTCGAGCTGCCCGAGGGGAGCGTGCTCGGGCTCTACACGGACGGTCTCATCGAGGGCCCGCACCAGGACGTCGAGGAGGGGATGGCCCGGCTGGGGCGGGCGGTCTCGCGGAACGGGCTGCCGCTGGACGAGCTGTGCGCGGCGGTGGTCGATGAGCTGCTCCCCGTACCGCAGCCGGACGACATCGCCCTGCTGCTGGCCCGGACCCACGCGCTGAGCCCCGACCATCTGGCGTCCTGGGACGTGCCCCTGGACGCGGCCGCTGTGGGGGCGATCCGGAACAAGGTGGCCCGCCAGCTGGAGGTGTGGGGGCTGGACGAGCTGACGATGACGACCGAACTGATCGTCAGCGAACTGGTGACCAACGCGATCCGGTACGCCTCGGGGCCCGTACGGCTGCGGCTGCTGCTCCAGTCCGTGCTGACCTGCGAGGTGTCCGACGCCAGCAACACCTCCCCGCGACTGCGGCACGCCCGCACGACGGACGAGGGGGGACGCGGTCTGTTCCTCGTCGCGCAGCTGGCCCGGCGCTGGGGCACCCGGTACACGCACCGGGGGAAGATCATCTGGGCGGAGCAGAACCTGCCGCCGTCCGCGCCGACGGATCCTCCCCCCGCTGCTGACGCCCCTGCTCCTCCCGCTGACGCCCCAGCTCCTCCTCCCGCTGCCGGGACTCCCCCTCCTCCCGGGTGAGCAGCCGGGTCAGCGCGCCGCCGGCCTCGATCAGTTCGTCCCAGGAGCCCTCCTCGACGATTTGCCCGCCCTCCAGCACCGCGACGCGGTCGGCCCTGCGGATGGTGGCGGGGCGGTGGGCGATGATCAGCGTCGTACGGGTACGGGCCCGGGAGTCCGCCGCGAGCGCCCGCGCCACCTCCGCGTCGCCCCGGTGGTCCAGGTGGGCCGTCGTCTCGTCGAGCACGAGCACCCGGGGGCGGCCGAGGAGTCCTCTCGCCAGGGCGACCCGGGCGCGCTGGCCGCCGGAGAGGGTCGCGCCGCGTTCGCCGACCGGGGTGTCCAGCCCCTGGGGCAGGGCGTCGACGACGGGGGCGAGGCCGCAGGCGCGGACCACGGCGGCCAGCTCCCGGTCGGTGGCGTCCGGAGCGCCGAGGCGGAGGTTCTCGGCCAGGGTCCCGTGGAAGAGCGGGGCCTCCTGCCCGACCACGGACACGGCGGCCCGCAGGTCCGCCTCCGCGAGGTCCCGCAGGTCCACCGGGCGGGCCGGGGACTCCGGAATCAGCTCCACCGCCCCCTCCCCCGGGTCCCAGTAGCGGGCCAGGAGGTGCGCGCAGGTCGTCTTGCCGGCCCCCGAAGCGCCGACGAGGGCCACGGTCTCGCCGGGCCGCACGGTCAGGTCGAGGCCGTTGAGGACGGGGTCCGCGCCGTAGCCGAACCGTACGGCGCGCAGCCGCAGACCGAGCGGGCCCGCGGGGACGGGAAGCGGATCGGCGGGCACGGGAGCGCCGGCCGGCGCGTTCACGGCCGCCCGGACCCGTGCGGCCGCGGCGCGCAGGCTGCCCGCCCGGCCCAGCGCCGCCGCCGATTCGGCGACCGGTGCCAGGGCTCCGAGGGCGAGGGCCATGGCCGCCGGGGCCCACGCGCCGTCGAGCCGACCGCTGCCCGCCGCGTGGGCGGCCGCCGCGACCACCCCGATGACGGCGGCGACGACGAGCAGGTCACGGGCCGCGCCGGCCCCCGTCTCCCAGGACTGCTCGGCGCGCTGGGCGCGGGCCAGGCGTCGTCCGCCGGACCGCAGCCGGGCCCGGGTGCGCGGCAGGGCTCCCGCCGCCAGCAGTTCCCGCAGGCCGTCGACGGTCTCCACGCTCTCGGCGGAGAGTCCGGCCAGCGCGGCCCGGGTCCGCGCCCCGCGCTCGGCCCGCCCGCGCGCCTCCAGCAGGGGCGACCACAGGAGCAGCAGGGCGGCGGGCACGACGGCGAGGAGCAGCCACGGCCCGAGGAAGCCCAGCAGGGCCGCGGCCACCGCGAAGACGACGCCGGAGGCGAGGAGTTGGGCGATGGCGTGGGCGTAGAAGAACTCCAGCGCCTCCACATCGCCGAGCGCGGTCGCGGCGAGGTCGCCGCTGCGGCGGCCCGCGATCCGGGCGGGGGCGCTGCGGGCGAGCCCGTCGAAGACGCGGACCCGCAGTCCGGCCAGCACGCGGTAGGCGAGGTCGTGCGAGAGGTCCATCTCCCGCCAGGTGGCGAGCGCCCTGAGCAGGACGAGCCCGATGAGGACGGCGAAGGTCCCGGGCGACGGGGGCCGTTGGGCGGTCACCGCCGTGCCCACGGTGTGCGCGGCGAGGGTGACCAGGGCGACCAGGGCCGCCTGGTCGGCCAGGGCGGCCAGGCAGGTGCGCAGGACGGTGGCGCGGTGGGCTCCGAGGACGGGGAGGAGGGAACGGAGGGCTCCGGTGTCGTGGTTCTTCCGGGGGCCCTGGCGGTCCTGGGTCCACTGGGGTTCCAGGGGATTCTGGGGCTGCTGGGGCTCTTGGGGGTTCTGGGTTCCTAGGGTCCCTTGGGGGTCCTGGGTCCCCTGGCGATCCTGGGTCCCCTGGGGGTCCTGGGTCCCCTGGGGGTCTTTCGGGGCGGTTTCGTGCCCGGGCGGGGTCATGCGGCGTGCTCCTTCCGGGCGGCGCTGTCGACCGCGTCCTGGGCGGTGCGGCCCGCCGGGTGCCGGGCGCTCCGGGAGGCGTGGTCCGCCGGGTCCTGGGAGCTGTCGTGGTCCTGCGCCGTGTGCGGGGCTGTCCGGCCCGCCGCGACGAGTGAGGCGTAGACGCCGCCGTCCGCGAGCAGTCCGGTGTGGTCGCCCGACGCTTCGACCCGGCCGCCGTCGAGGACGACGATGTGGTCGGCGTGGCGTACGGCGTCGAGCCGGTGGGCGACCACGAGGCAGGTACGGCCCCGGCTCGCCGCGAGCAACTCCCGTACGATCCGGGCCTCGCCGCGCTCGTCCACCGCGCTGGTGGCCTCGTCCAGGATCAGGACCGGCGCGTCGGCGAGAAGGGCGCGGGCCAGGGCGAGCCGTTGGCGCTGGCCGCCGGAGAGCGTGGCCCCGCGTTCCCCGACGAGGGTGGCGTACCCCTGGGGCAGCCGGACGATCTCCTGGTCGATGCCCGCCGCGCGGGCGGCGGCGCGCAGGTTCTCGTCGGTGGCGGCGGGCCGGGCGATGCGCAGGTTCTCCGCGATCGTGGCGTGGAAGAGGTAGGTCTCCTGCGAGACGACGGCGATCCCCCGGCGCAGCGAGGCGAGGGTGTACGCGTCGGTGTCGGTCCCGGCGATCGTGACGCGGCCGCTGTCGGGGTCGCGTTGGCGCAGCAGCAGGCTCAGCAGGGTCGACTTCCCCGCGCCGGAGGGCCCGACGATCGCCGTGGTGCGGGCGGCGGGGGCGGTGAAGGTGACGCCGTCCAGGGCGGGGCGTCCGGCTCCGGGGTGGGTGAAGCGGACGTCGTCGAAGCGGATTTCGGGGGCGGTGTCCCAGTGGGCGCGTGCGGTGCCCCGGTCGGGGACGGCGGGTTCGGCGGTGCGCAGGGCGGCGATGCCGTCGGCGGCCGAGACGCCGAGGTAGCCCGCGTGCCATTCGCGGGAGAGGTCGCGGACGGGGCGGAAGCACTCGGAGGCGAGGAGCAGCAGGAGGTACGTTCCGGTGGCGGCGGTGTGTCCGGTGGCCGCCGATGAGCAGGCCGCCAGGACGGCGGCCACGGTGCCGCCCTGCACGGCGAGGTCGGTGAGGCCGGTGTCGACGAGCGAGACCCGCAGTTTGGCGACGGTCGCGCGGTGGAGCGCCGCCGAACGCTTCTCCAGCCGGTCCCGTACGCGGCCCACCGCACCGGCGGCGCGCAGGGTGGCCATGCCCTGGAGAGCTTCCAGGTAGTCGGCGGCGAGGGCTTCGTACGAGTCCCAGTGCTCCTTGCCGCGCCGGTCGAGCAGCCGGTCCCACCAGCGCGGGCCGAGGAGGGCGAGCAGCAGGGCGAGACCGAGGGCGAGGGCCGCGTACAGCTCGATGAACGCGACGGCGACGAGCAGCAGCGGCGGGACGGCGCAGGTGATGAGCGCCTGGGGGAGGTAGCGGGAGACGTACGCGTCCACCCCCTCGACGCCGTCCACCAGCGTGGCGCGTACGGCTCCGGCCCGCGCGCCGGTGACGGCGGGGGGCCCGAGTTCACCGAGGCGGCGCAGCAGGGTGTCACGGAGCCGGATCCGCACGGCGGCCCCCGCCGCTACGGCGGTCAGGCGCTGGGCGCGGCCGAGCGCGGCGCGCACGAGCACGACGGCGAGCACCGACAGCAGGAGCGGTGCCAGGGCGGATGTGTCGCCGTGGGCGATCCGGGAGAGGACGACGGCGAGCAGCACGGCCTGGGCGAGGTGGGTGAGGGTGACGGCGGCGAGCAGCGCGGTCGCGCAGCCGAGGGGGCGGCGGGCGGTCCGGGCGGCGCGCAGGAGTTCGGGGTGGAGCATCATGGGCGTTCTTCCTTGTCCGGCGGGGCCGGTGGGGCTGGTGATGCCGGTGGAGCTGTCGATGCCGGTGCGGCTTTTGATGGTGGTGGGGCGGGGGGCGTCAGGGGTACGGGGTGGGCGGCCCGTCCTGTTCCGGAGGCCCGGCGAGGGCGAGGCCGTGGAGGATCCAGTCGTGTCCGGGGGCGTCGCCGAGCGCTTCGCCCAGGTCGGCCTGCTGCCAGGAGCCGATGGGGCGCGAGCGGAGCCCGAGCGCGGTGGCGTGGGCCTGGGCGAGGCCGGCGGCGTAACCGGCGGCGAGGTGGCCGCGTCGGACCTGGGCGGGCGGGGCGTCGGCGGGGCAGCCGTGGGCGAGCAGGACCGCGCCGGCCGTGCCGATCCACCGCTGGCCCGCCGCCCAGCGGGCGAGGGCGGGGCGGGCGTCGCCGGTGGCGAGGCGGCCGGCGGTCGTGCGGAGCCCCGGGGCATCGCCGCCGACCGCCGCGGCCCAGGCGGGGCCGTCCGGCCGGGCTTCGGCGGCGGTGGCCAGGACCCGGGCGAGGAGGTCCGGGGCGGGCGGGTGCGTCAGGTCGGCGGGGGCGGCGCTCCGGCGTGTAAGGAGGGTGCCGTCCGTCACCGGGGCGGGCCGGGCGGCCGCGTGCCAGGTTCCGCCGATGTCGCCGGGTGCTGCCGCCAGGTGGTCGAGCAGATGGCGGGCGGCGGCGAGTTCGCGGGACGGGGCGGTGGTGGCATCCGGTCGCGGCTTCGGGACGGCGGTGTGCGGCGGGGCGGCCCAGGCGGCCAGCGGGCGAGCGGGCGCGGCGGGCGCGCCGGTGAGCGGCAACCATGCTGCCGCGAGAGAGAGTTCAGGGTCCGTGCCGGGCCAACGGTCCTGCCACGCGCCCGCGCGGGGCAGCCCCGCCGCCGTCGACAGCTCGACGCCGTCCGCGTCGAAGGAGACGAACACGTCCGCCGGAGCCGTGGCGAGCGCCAGGGCCGCCGCCGCATGGCCCGCGTCCAGGAGGAGCAGCGGCCAGGCCCGGTGTCCGTAGTGCGCGACGGTTCGGGTGGCGGTGACGGTGAGGACGACGACGGCTCCCGGGGGCGCGTCGGCGGGGGCCGGACCGCGCGGGTGAGCGCGGTGGGTGTGCGGGTCGTAGGCGTACCGTCCGGGCGGCAGCGGGCATCCCGGACCGAGGAGCAGGTGCGCCCGGACAGGGTGGAGCGCGCCCGCCGACGCGGCGGGGCGCAGTCGGCCCGCCGTGCCGCCGGGCACGGCGAGGGACAGCCGCAGGGCGCGGTCCAGGTCCACCGCCCCGACGCTCCCGGCGCTCCCGGCCAAGGAGAGCGCCGGCCCGCCCCATGGGAAAGGGCGCTCCGGCTCGTACGGTACGGAGTGCGGCACGCGAGGCGATCTGGCGGCGGCGAGGGCTCGGCTCAGCAGGGCGCGAGCAGCGGGAGGGGCCTGGGGCATGGGGGCGTGTCCCTTCACATGTGCGGCGGCGGTGCGAGGGTGAAGTCCGCCGGTCCGGCAGGCGGTCGGGCTCGCCAGCCCCGGGCGAGGGCGGCCTCGGCGAAACGCGGGCATCCGAAGTAGCCGAAGGCGGCGGGGGCGTTGGGGATCAGGCCGGACACCAGCACCCGGGCGACGCGCAGGGCGGTTTCGGCGACGTCCTCGGTCGTCAGGTCCACGGTGATCACACGGTGGCCTCCGGCGGCGAGCGCCGCGTCCAGGGAGGCCCGGCTGCCGGAGGCCACCTCGGTGACGGGGACGGTTCCCCCGGCGGGTTCGGTGAAGCGGCGGGCCAGCGGGGCCATCCGGTCGTCCAGCCAGACCTGTACATGGGCGCCGAGGTCCCTGACGGCGGCGAACTGCGGTCCGCAGTCGTCGAGATAGCGCCGGTCGGCCCGGTGGTCCAGATAGAGGCCCCGGGCGAACAGGCCGGCCTCCACGGAACGGTGGACCCACCCCTCAGCGTCCACCGCGCCCTGGGTGAACACCCAGGTGTGCACGGCCTCCAGGACCGCCTTGCGGGCCGCGTCGGCCGGGTCGTACCGGCAGGCGAACCCGGCGGCGTGGATGCCGCGCCGGGGGTCGTGGACCAGGGCGGCCATGCAGGGGGCGAACTCGGAGGGCATCCGCACGATGTGGACGTCCAGTTCGGCGCCCGCCAGGTCCTCGGTGAGGCCGGGGACGCTCGCCGGGTCGATGCCCAGGGTGGGGCCGTCCAGGTGCCACCACAGCTCCAGGGCGTCGCGTTCGACGACTTCGAGCAGCCCGCGCTCCACGGCGTCGTCGAAGCCTTGGCCGGTGGCTATGCCCGCGTAGTTGAGGTGGTGGGTGCGCGGCAGGGAACGCAGTTCGCCCTGACGCCAGTTGAGGTGGGTGAGCGCGACGGGAGCCCAGCAGGTGTCGCCGTCCTCCGTGCCCGGCGTCCACAGCGACGGTGTGTGCGGGGTGAGTTCGGCGTACGGGAACCGGGCACGCCCGTGCTGCCAGGAGGCGTACGAGGGCACGGCCCCGGGACCGTACAACCGCAGCCCCTCGGCGGTCAGTTCGGCGGCGGTGGCCCTGCGGGGGGCGTCGGGGTGGCCGGGGGGCGGGAGGCGGTTGCCGCAGTAGCGTTCCACGGCCTCGGCGATGGCGGCGATCCGGGCCCCTCCGGGGTCGCCGAAGGTGGTGCCGAGCGACACCCGGTCGGCCGGCCACGCGCCGAGGCGTCGGGCGTCGGCCACCTCGGCGGTCATCGCGGTGTAGCGGGGCGGCGCACCGGCGGGGTGCTCGACGGGCTCGACGCCGCGGATCAGCCCGCAGACCGGGTCGACCAGGGCTTCGAGGGGCAGGGTGCTGGTCAACGGCATATCTCCGGTACGGGCTCGACGTAACGACGCCGGGCGACGACGGTCAGGTGCAGGGCGCTGCCCCGGGTCGTGACGGTCCTGCGGGACGGGGCGAGGCGGGTGGCGGTCACGGGGTTCTCGCCGGTGTGCGGGTTGCGGGCGTGGGCGGGGAAGTGGTGTCCGGCGATCTCCGTGCGCAGCCTGGTCCCGGCGGGCAGCCGGTGGCCCAGCGTGCCGAGCGGCACGGTGATCTCCACGGCCTGGCCGGGCGGGTCGGTGCGCCGGACGATGCCGAAGGCGAGCGGTTGGGCGCGGCCGGCCGGGTCGAGTGCGGTGACGCGTACGGCCCAGTCGGCGGCGGGGGTGTCGGCGCTGGCGTGGATCCGGGCGGTGGCGGGCCCGGCCAGGTCGAGGGGGCGGGCCAGGGGCGGGGAGAGGAGGAGGCAGCGGTCGGCGGCGGGGCCGGCGGCCGGGACGGCGAGGTCGTCGGAGCGCACCGGGTGAGCCGGGTCGGCGGTGAACTCAGCGCCGTGCAGCAGCCGTAGCCCGGCGGGAGCGCCGAAGGCCCATGCGGCGGTCCGCGTCCCCGCCTCCCCCGCCTCCCCCGGCGTATGGGCGGGCGGTTCGGACGCGTGGAGCCAACGGCCGCTGCCGCTGAGGGAGATGACTCCGCGCCGCTCGGGCTCCAGCCGTCCGGCGAGCGCGGCCCTGGCCCACCGTACGTACAGCGCACCGAGGTTGAGCCGGTCGGGCGCGAGCGGGGGCCGGTCCGCGGTGAGGCGGTGGCCCCACGGCCCGAGCAGCAGACGAGCCGGTCCGCCCCAGCCGCGCCACAGGGCCATGGTGTCCTCGGCGAAGGGGTCGCGGGTGCCGCCGACGGCCAGGAGCGGGATGCGGGCGGCGGAGCCCCGCAGGACGATCCGGTCGCGACGGCAGTCGTCCCACAGCCCGGGCCAGGACGGCAGTTCACGGCCCAGGCAAGCGGCCAGGCGGTCGGCCAGCCGGGTGACCGGGAGGTGTTCCAGCAGTCGGGGGTCGGCCGCGAGGGCGTCCGCCAGCGCGTCCGGCGCGGAGTCGGCGCGGTCGCCGTGCGCGGCCCACCACCCGGCCCGGGCCCACAGCCGCTCGGGGCCGGCCGGTTCGCGGGCGGTCTCGGCGAGGCCGAGGGCGGGGACGGCGGCGATGACGGCGTCCGGTCGCCCGTCGCCGGGCGCGCCGAGTGCGGTGACCAGCGCGCAGTGGGCGGCGTAGGAGGCGCCGGCGGCGACCACCGGGCCGGCGCTCCATGCCTGGGCGCGCACCCAGGCGACGGTCGCCGCGCCGTCGCTCTCCTCGTGGTCCCGGTACGGACGCCACGCGCCCGGCGAGCCGTGCCGGCCGCGTACGTCCTGGGCGAGGGCGGCGAATCCGCGGGCCGCCCAGCCGCGCAGCTCGGCGTGGTGGGCGGTGCGGCCGTAGGGGGTGCGGATCAGCACGGCGGGGTGGGGGCCCGGTGCGTCCGGCAGGCGGAGTTCGGTGGCGAGGGGGGCGCCGTCCGGGGCGGGCACGTACACGGTGGCGGTGTTCACGCGGCAGCCCTCGCGGTGGGGGCGGGCAGCGGGGCGACTTCCGGCACGGGCAGCACGGGGTGCTCGGTGACGGTCAGGTCGCGCAGGTCGACCCGGCGCAGTCGGCGGCGGGCGGGGAGGGCCGTTCGCCGGTGCGGCTCGCCGTTCGCCCAGGCGATGAGGTCGGCGGTGAGCAGGGCGGCGATCAGGGCGGCGGACGCCTCGGACGGGTGGGGTCCGGTGTCGGGGGTGCGGTGGCCGGCCCAGTACGCGGCGAGTTCGCGATGGGCGGCCGTCGCCGCGAGTCTGCGTCGGCGGACATGGGCGGAGGTGACGTCGCCGGGGGCCGAGGCGAGGGGTTCGATCCAGGTGTGGACGCCCTCGCGGTGGCAGCGCAGCCAGGCGACGCGGTGGTCGGGCAGTCGGTCGGCGGTGTCCCAGAGCCCGTCCCGTACGGGTGAGTCCAGGCACCAGACCACCGCGGAGTCCCGCTGCCCCGCGAGTGCGGGCACATCGTCGGCGGTGGCGGGGCGGACCTCCGCCCCTTCCGCCGCGGCGAAGCGGGACAGCGGCGCGGTGAGCACGGGGTCGCCGAGGAGGTGGACGGTGCGTCCGGCGAGCGGGGGGCGGCGGGGTTCGGTCACCGCGTGCCCGGCCTCCTCGAACGCCGCTACCAGGCGGGCGAGTTCGGCGGAGTGCGCCTCGGCGTGCGTCTCACCGTGCGGCGGCTTCTCCCCTGCCGTGAGCCGGTTCACCAGCGCCCCGGCGTCGACACGGCCGGTGTCGACGCGCAGGAACTCCCCTTCGGAGGTGCGGAGTACGGGCCGGCCACCGGGGACGGTGACGATCCCGACGCCGGGAGCGAGTCGAGTGCGGTTCACGGAGACCTCCGAGGGGCGTGGTGCGGGAGAGAACGTGCGGTGCGAACGGGACGGGCCCGCCCGGGAAGTGACCGGGCGGGCCCGCCTCGTGAGGTGCGGGAGCTGCCTCAGCGGCAGGCGCCGCCTACTTCTCGTCCGCGGTGTCGGCCTCGACCGCGTCGTCGAAGGGGTTCTCGACGAGGGCGTTCGAGTGGGTGGCGGAGAGGTGGGCCAGCTGACCCTGGTCGGCGATCGGGCTGAACACCTTGTTGTGCTCCATGAGTTGAAGTCTCCATTCGGATCGGTCGGGTGATGGTCGCGGCGTCGGTCCGTGCCGCACCACAGACACTAATGAATATGATTTTCATTCCGCAATAGCTGCGACGGCTCGAGAGGGTGATCTGGGTAACAGACGGGCCAGCCGCCCTCGGAATCGACGCCCACCCGCCCCCGCACACCGAGGACTTCGGCCAGCAGACGCCGAGTGACCACCTCCCCCGGCGGCCCGTCCGCCGCGATACGGCCCTCGCGCAGGGCGACGATCCGGTCGGCGAACCGCGCCGCGTGGTTGAGGTCGTGCAGCACCATCACGACCGTCAGCCGCCGCTCCGCGCGCAGCCGTACGACCGTCTGGAGCACCTCCAGTTGGTGCCGCAGGTCGAGATAGGTGGTGGGCTCGTCCAGGAAGAGGACCGGGGCGTCCTGGGCCAGCGCCATGGCCAGCCTGACCCGTTGCCGCTCACCGCCCGACAGCGCGTCCACCGGCCGGTCGGCCCACTCGGTGACGCCCACGTCCGCGAGCGCCCGGGCCGTCACCTCGTCGTCGCCGTCCCTCAGCATCCCGAGCGGGCCCCGGGTGGCGTAACGCCCCTGGCGGACCAACTGCCGTACGGTCAGGGCCGGTACGGCGGGGGCCGACTGGTGGAGCAGCGCGACGCGGCGGGCGGCGGCACGTCTGGGCAGCCGGGACGCCTCGTCGCCCTCCAGCAGGACCCGCCCCCCGCTCGGGGTGAGCAGTCCGGCGGCCAGCTTGAGGAAGGTGCTCTTGCCGCAGCCGTTCAGCCCGACGAGGGCGACGAGTTCGCCCGCGCCGATGCCCAGGTCGACACCGCGCAGCACCTCGCGCCCGGGGTAGCCGAAGCTGAGCCGTTCGGCCCGGACCACGTCCGGGGCTCCCGAGGCCCGGTCGATCCCGTGCCGGGCTCCCGCCTCTCGGTTGATCGCGTCCGGGGCTCCCGACGCGCCGTCGATCCCGCCCGGTTCTCCCGAGGCCCGGTCGATACCTTCCGGTGCTCCCGACGCTCGGTTCATCCCGCCCGGTGCCTCCGTCATGCCGCTCTTCCCGTCCCTCGTGACATCTCTCGCCCGCGCCATCTCCGGCCTCCGCCCCGTCATCGTTCGTCCGTCCGCCGTCGCGCCACGGCCAGCAGCAGCCCCGCCCCGACGAAGGTGGTCAGCGCGCCGACCGGCACCGTCAGCCGGTCCGCGTCGAGCGCCACCACCAGCAGCCGGGACAGCAGTTGGGCCGCCGCGTCCGCCCCGCACACCACCGCCGCGCCGAGCAGCGCGGCACCGGGAAGGGTGATGCGCAGGTCGGCCCCGAAGACGGCCAGCGCCAGATGCGGCACCAGCAGGCCGACGAAGCCGAGCGCCCCCACGGCCGCGACGGCGCCGGCCGTCAGGGCCACCGCGCACACCAGCGCGGCGGCGCGGCCCCGCCCGGCGTCCAGGCCGGCCGCCGACGCCTGTTCGTCGCCGCAGCGCAGCAGGGTCAGCGGTGCGGCGAGCAGCCAGGCGGCCGCTCCCCATAGCGCCGCCCACGGCCACAGCAGGTGCCAGTGCTGCCAGACCCGGCCCTCGGTCGAGCCGATCAACCACTGGACGACGCTGCCGAGTTCGCCCGGGGCCACCAGCAGGACGACGGCGGTGAGACCGGCGAGGACCGCCGACACCAGCACCCCGTAGACGGCGGTCTGCTCGGGGTCGCCCTTCTCCCGCCCCGCGAGCAGCCACAGCAGGCCCGCCCCCGCGAAGCCGCCGAGGCAGGCCGCGACGACCACGGCCGCCGGGGACTCCCAGCCGGCGAGGCCGAGACCGGTGGCGGCGACCGCGCCGAGGACCGCGCCGGGGGTGACCCCGGTGACCTCGGGTCCGGCCAGCGGGTTGCGCAGGGCGGACTGGAGGACGAGCCCGGCGACCCCCAGGCTCGCCCCGGCGACCAGCGCCACCAGCAGCCTGGGCAGGCGGAGTCGGAGGACGATGTGCTCGGCCATCGGATCGCCGCCGCCGAGCAGCACGGCCCGTACGCCCTCGCCGGTGACGCCCCTGCCCGCGAACAGGCCGGCGCAGGCGACGGCGCAGACGAGCACGGCCAGGGCGGTCATCCGGACGGCCGGTGAGCGCCCGGCCCGCCGGGACGGGCCGGCCGCCGTTTCGAGGACGCTCATCGTTCCGCCTTCCGCAGGAGGGGTACGGGGCCCTTCACCCGGCGGCCGTCCGCCGGACCACCCCTGACGGCCCCGTTCACCGGACGGCCGTCCGCCGGGCCCGCCTTGACGGGACCGTCCGCCCGGCCGCCGCCGACAGGCCCGTCCACCGGGCCGCCCCGGGACGGCAGCGCCACTCCGCCGGAACCCCGGCCCGCTGCCGCCGCCCGCCGACCCCGCTTCAGGAGCACCACGCCGACAGGCACTCCGACCAGGGCGGTCCAAGCGCCGACCGGCGTCTCGATCGGGGCGAGCGCCAGCCGTGCGGGCTGGTCGGCGCAGAGCACCACGACCGCCCCGCACAGCGCGGAGCGGACGAGCCAGCCCGCGGCCCCGCCGTCCGGCCGCAGCCGTCTGGCCAGATGGGGTGCGAGGAAGCCGACCCAGGCCACCGGTCCGCAGACCGCCACGACGGGCGCGATCAGGACGACGGCGATGCCCAGCGCGGCGACCCTGGCACGTTCGACGCGCACGCCGAGTGCCCGGGCGTCGTCGTCGCCGAGCCGCAGCACACCGAGCACCGGTACGCAGAGCACGAGCGCCGGTACGGCGACGGCGAGCCAGGGCAGCAGTCCGGTGACGTCGTCCCAGGTGCGGGCGGACAGACTGCCCAGCAGATAGCGGTAGATGAGCTGGAGGTCGAGCTGGTCGGCCATCACCATGAGCACCAACAGCCCCGCCTGGAGCGCCGCCGCGACGGCTGCCCCGGTCAGCAGCACGGACGACGGACTGCGCCCGAAACCGGCGGCGACCAGCGTGAGCAGCCCTCCGAGCGCCGCTCCGCCCAGAGCCAGGAACGGCTGGAGCCCCAGTGGCACGGAGAGGGCGAGCACCAGCGGCGCCGCCACGCCCAGCGCGGCTCCGGAGGAGACGCCGAGCATCTCCGGGACGGCGAGCGGATTGCGCAGCGCCTCCTGGAGGACGAGACCCGCGGCGCCCAGACAGGCGCCGGCGATCAGCGCCAACACCAGTCGGGGCAGCCGCAGTTCGGTGACGACGAGTCCTGCGAGGCCGTCCGCACCCAGGGTGGCGAGGAGCCGGCCGGGGGGAACGTACGGCGTTTCGAGGCTCAGGGCGCAGACCGCGCTCAGCACCCCTGCCGCCACCAGAGCGACCGGTGCGATGGACGGACGCCTCACCGCAGTGCGGCCGTCGCCTCGTCGAGGACGACGCCCAGGGACCGGGTGCCGCGCCCCTTGGCCCAGACCTCGGAGTCGACCTCGATGACCTTGCCGTTCCTCACCGCCGGAATCCGCGACCACAGAGGGTTCTTGGCGAGCTTGTCGGAGAGCTTGCCGTCCGGTGCGCCGAAGGAGAGCGTTTCCACGAACAGGACGTCGACGTCCCGGGCGAGGATCTCCTCCAGGCTGTACGAGCCGTCGACACCCCTGCTCTTCCAGGGGTACCGGGAGATCTTCGGGAAGAGTCCGGCCGCCACGTCGGTCTCCGGGGTGGCCACGCCGAAGTTCTCGTCGCTGCCGAAGATGATCAGCGCCGTCTTGTCGCTCCTGGTCTCCTCGGCCTCGGCCAGGCGGGTGCGGAACGCCTTCTCGGCCTTCTCCCCCTGTGCCGTACGGCCGGTGAGCGCGGCCAGGTCGCGCAGGTAGCCCACGCTGTCCTGCCAGGAGCCGGGCTGTACGGGCCAGAAGGCCGTGGCGCCCTTCAGGGCGGGGGCGAGCTTGCCGTGGGTGTCCTCCAGGCCGATGACGAGATCGGGCCGGTGGGAGAGGATCGCCTCGACCTCGGGGCTGAGGAATCCGCCGGGCACGACGGGGACCTTCGCCGCCTTCTCCTCGCCCAGGAACCGCGGATGCGCGAGCACCGCCGAGTTGGTGGCGGTGGGGGTGAGGCCCAGCTCGACGAGGATGTCGTCGCAGAGGGCCACCAGGCAGACGATCTTCTGCGGGGGCTTGTCCAGGGAGACCGTGACACCCTTGGCGTCGGTGATCCGCGTGGCGGCCTCGATGGGCCGGACCTCGGTGCTCGTCCGGGACCCGGCCGCCGGCTCGGCGGCGTCGGCCCCTTCGCCGGACGCGTCGGCGCCGCAGCCGGCCAGCAGCCCTCCCAGTACGGCGATCGCGGCCCAGCGGCGGACTCTCAGTGCGGTGCGTGGCATCGGCTGCCTCTTTCCGTTCCTGTGCGGTCCCGGGGAGACGGCGGAGACGACGGCGGAGCCCCGGGAGCGATCCCCGCCACAGACCGGAACCTTACACATGATTATCATTTCCAATAAAGCGGCCGGGAACCGCTGCCCCATCGACCGCCCAACGGCGTCGCCCACCACCCGCCACCGCACCCGCCGACCCGAGGAGACCTCTCGTGCCCCACCCTCCCCACCGACCGCCGCGCCTGCTGGTCGCCGACCAGGTCGCGGGCAGGATCAGCCTGTTGGACCTCCCCTCCGGTGAGGAGCGGGCGGCGCTCACCCACCGGCACCTCGCCGAGCACGCCGGATTCCTCGCACTCCCGGACGACCTGCTCGCCTGCGTGGACGACCGGGCGGGCGAGCTGCTGATCCTCGACCCCTACGGCCCCGACGCGAACCGGCCCCTGATCCGGCGGCGCATACCGGTCGCCGTGCCCGCCGAACACCTGGCGGCCGCGCCGGACGGCCGCCGCCTCGCGGTGACCACCGGTCTCGGGCGCAACGAGGAAGCCTGGACCGGGCTCCTGACGGCCGTCGACCTGGACGCCCCGGACGGAGCCGTGGCCGTACGCGTACGGGGGCGGGTCGGCGAGCCGGGCGTCACGGTCCTCGGCGGGCCGTCGCCGCTGGTGGTGCTGCGCCACCGGGAGCCCGGCGAACTCCTGGTCCACCGGCACCGCGAGCTGATGGCCGCGCCCCCTTCGTGCCCGCCGGCGGAGCCCGTCCAGCGCATCGGGCTGCCGGACGACGACGGGCACGGGGACGCCTACGACCCGGTCACCGGACGGGTGTTCGCCGCGGCGGGCTCGGGGGTGCACCGCGCGCGGCACGAGGGCGAGGGGGTCACGCCGGAGCCGCCCGTCCCGTGGGCCGCCGACGAACGCACGGGAGGCCGGGGCTACTACCTGCGGCTCGATCCCGTACGCCGCACCCTCTGGTCCTGCGTACGCGGCGGGCCCACCGCGCCCGGGCAGTGGCCGGAGTGGACCAACGACGCGTGGTGGCACCGGCTCGACACGGGCGTCACGGGGAGGCTGGAGCTGGGCCCCGGGCTGGTGTTCCGGCTCGCGGTGACCGCCCGCCACATCGCGTACACCCGGGTCCACCCGGACGGCGACGAGCTGATCCTCCTCGCCTCGCCCACCGCCCCCGGCGCCCGGCCGCACATCACCGCACGGCTCCCGCTGCCCGCGATGTCCGGTGCGCCGCGGCGCGGCGGGACCCCCTGGGACGGCGTGCAACGCCGGGCGGTCGCCGCCTCCCCCGGCTCCGGGCTGGTCGCGGTCAGCCGGGGAGGCCACGGCGAGGTCCACGTCCTCGACGCCGACCGGGCGGAGCCGGTCACGACGCTCACCCTCCCCACACCGCTCGACGACGGCGGCCACCTCGCCCTGGTCACCCCCGGCGACGGGGCGCACGCGGACCCGGTGGGGCGGTGAGCGGTCACCCCCGGATCACAACTTGGAAACGACTTCCATTTCCATATACGGTCGACACGATCGGCCCGCCCGACGTTGCCGCCCGCACGGGCGGCAGCCCCGTACACCTCAGAAGGAGACAGCCATGGCAGTCCCGAAGCGGAAGATGTCCCGCAGCAACACCCGTCACCGGCGCGCCCAGTGGAAGGCCACGACGCCCCAGCTGGTCCCGGTGACGATCGAGGGAACCGTCCACCACGTGCCGCAGCGGCTGGTGAAGGCGTACGAGCGCGGGCTCCTGCGACCGGAGGGCTGAGCACTCACCACGCGGGGCCCGCCCCTCTCCCGCTCAGCCCCGCGTCACCAGGAGGACTTGGTCACACCGGGGAGGAATCCGGCGTGCGCCTGTTCACGCATCCGGACCCGGGACAGGCCGAACGTGCGCAGATACCCTCGGGGCCTGCCGTCGACGCTGTCCCGGTTGCGCACGCGCGTCGCGCTGGCGTCGCGCGGCTGACGCCTCAACTCCGCGATCGCGGCCTCGCGTTCGACCTCCGGAACACCCGGGCGGCGAATGACCTCCTTCAGCTCGGCGCGGCGGGCGGCGTACCGCTCGACGATCGCCTTGCGCTTCTCGTTCTGTGCGATCTTGCTCTTCTTCGCCATCAGACCTTCCCTCCCCGCGCCCGGATGCGCGCGACCGCGGCCTCGATGCCGATCACGTCGATCGTCTTGATCGCCCGGGCGCTGAGCGTCAGCCGCACATGGCGGCCCTCACCGGGGAGCCAGTACCGCTTGCGCTGGACGTTCGGGTCGAACCGGCGTGACGTACGACGGTGCGAGTGGGAGATGGCGTTGCCGAATCCCGGCTGCGAGCCGGTCAGTTGGCAGTGGGCGGACACGGAAGTTACCTGCCTCTCATCGATGCGTTCCATTATTGAAAATGGAAACCATTGCCATATAGTAGCGCCATGGCTCGCAACGAAGTACGCCCGGTCATCAAGCTCCGCTCCACCGCGGGGACCGGCTACACCTACGTCACCCGCAAGAACCGCCGGAACGATCCCGATCGCCTGGTGCTGCGCAAGTACGACCCGGTCACCCGCCGCCATGTCGACTTCCGCGAGGACCGCTGAGGCCGGCCGGCCCGCTCCCGCCCTCCAGCCCGACCCTTAGGACACCCCATGAAGCCCGGAATCCACCCCGCATACGGCCCCGTCGTCTTCCGCGACAAGGCGGCCGACTTCGCGTTCCTCACCCGCTCCACCCTGACCAGCGACAGGACCGTCGCGTGGGAGGACGGCAACACCTACCCGGTCGTCGACGTGGAGATCTCCTCCGCAAGCCACCCCTTCTACACCGGCACCGCGCGCGTCCTGGACACCGCGGGCCGCGTCGAGCGCTTCGAGCGCCGTTACGGACGCGGGGAGGGGCGGTGACGGATGCACACCGGCGGAAACTGCCCGTCGTCATCGTCTGCGGGCTGCACGCGGAGGCCCGCCGCGAGGTGGTGGACGGGCTGCTCGCCAGGGTTCCGTTCAGCATCGCGCTGCACCACGACCTGTCGACGGCGATGGGCGGCACCGTGCGCCGCACCCTGCGGGACGCCACCGGTGAGCTGTCCGCCGGGGAGACGCCCCTGGTCAACGACTGCGCGTGCTGCGCGCTGCGCGAGGACCTGGTCCCCGAGCTGCGACGACTGGCGGACAGCGGGCTCACCCGGCTCGCCGTCGTGGAGCTCTGGGACTCCGTGGAGCCGAAGTCGATGGCCGAGGTCGTCGCGGTCCACGGGGCCGACGGCTTCGAGGTCACCAATGTGGTCACCGCGATCGATCCGACCCTCGTCCTGCCGTGTCTCACCAACGGCGACGACCTGGCGGAGGCCGGTCTCGCGGCCGCCCCCGCCGACCAGCGGACCATCGGCGACACCTGGGCCCGGCAGGTGGAGTACGCCCCCGTCCTGGCCCTGGCCGACAATCCGGCGACCGACGACGAGGACCGTGCGCTGATCCGCCAGTTGAACCCGACTGCCCGTCAGGTCGCCGCAGACGCACCTGAGTTGGCGCATCTCGCGGTCGCCGGGTTCGACGTGGAGGCGGCGGACGCCGGACAGCATCCGGCCTGTGCGCTGCTGCCCCAGGAAGCGGACGAGGCCGGTGTCTCCACGCTCGTCTGGCGTCGGCACCGGCCCTTCCACCCCGAGCGCCTCTACCACGCGCTGGAGGACCTGAGCTGTGCGGCGGCGCGCAGCCGGGGCCGGTTCTGGCTCGCGGACCGGCCCGACACCCTGCTCTCCTGGGACGCGGCGGGCGGCGCGCTCTGCGTGGAGAACACCGGCCCCTGGCTCGCCTCCCTCCCGGACGCCGCCTGGGCCATGGCCCCGCCCTACCGGCGAGCGGCGGCCGCGCTGGACTGGCACCCCGAACACGGCGACTGCTGCCAGCACCTGGTCTTCGTCTCCCCCGGCCTCGACCGTGACGGGCTGACCGGACTGCTGGAGTCGTGCCTGCTCAGCGACGAGGAGTACCGGGCGGGCCGGGAGGCGTGGAAGCGCCTGCCCGCCGCCTTCGACGCGCTCCTCGACCCGGTGTGAACCGGGAAGCCGCCCCGTACGCGCGACTTCGCCGTCCCGTCCACCACCGGACCCGTAATCCCGACCGATCCACCCCCACCAGCAGGAGGAAGCCCGATGGCGCCCAAGCAGGACCCCCGCAAGCCGCTCAAGGACCGCCCCAACCCGCTGGACGCGGCGAGGATCACGTACATCGACTACAAGGACACCGATCTGCTGCGGAGGTTCATCTCCGACCGCGGCAAGATCCGCAGCCGCCGGGTGACCCGGGTGAGCGCCCAGCAGCAGCGGCAGCTCGCCGCGGCCATCAAGAACGCCCGTGAGATGGCGCTGCTGCCGTACACCGGGACCGGCTCCCCTTCCGGGGCAGGGGCAGGGTCCGGGTCCGGGTCCGGGTCCGGCAAGTAGCCCTGCGTTTCGGGCGCCGCGGAGAGCCGGGGGCCCGCTCGGGATGCAGCACCGCTTGAGGCCGAGCACCATGAACGTATGGGCAGAGATACTTCCAAAGAGGACGGCCCCGAGTCCGTGGCGTCGGCCCCGGCGGCACGCGGCCGCCGGGGCGGTTCTCCGAATCAGAGTCTCGCTCTCGCGGCCATGCTGTTCGCCGTGTCGATGACGTTCATCGACCAGACCATCGTCGCGATCGCCGCTCCGGAGATCATTCACGAACTGGGCCTCACCTCCACGCAGATGCAGTGGGTCGTCAACGCCTATCTCCTCACCCTGGCCGCGTTCTTCGCACTGGGCGGCCGGCTGTCCGACATCTACGGGCACCGCCGGGTGATGCTGATCGGCACCCTCACGTTCGTCGTCGCCTCCGCGATGTGCGGCGCCGTGCCCGCCGGGGACTTCGCGCAGGCATGGCTGATCGGGTTCCGCGCCGTGCAGGGCATCGGCGCGGCCCTGATGTTCCCGGCCGCGCTGGCCGTGGTCATCGCGGTCTTCCCGGTGGAACGGCGGGGGCGGGCGCTCGCGCTGTTCTTCGGGCTCTCCGGGGCTCTCACCGCGGTGGGGCCGCTGCTCGGCGGCTGGCTCACCGCGTGGACCTGGCGCGCGATCTTCTGGATCAACGTCCCCATCGCCGTCATCGCCATCGTGCTGACGCTGCTGGCGCGCATCCCGGACCGGTCCCGGCGCGAGCCGCTGGACCTCCCCGGCGCGGTGCTCGTGGCGGTCGGCATGGGCCTCACCGTGCTGGGCCTGCAACAGGCGGCCGCCTGGGGCTGGGACTCCGTCGCCACCTGGGCGTGCATCGTGGCCGGGTTGCTGGTGCTGGTGTACTTCTGCTGGTTCGAGCTGCGCGCACGGGTCCCGCTCATCAGGCTTCAGGTGTTCCGGGACCGGGCGTTCCAGGTCGACACGGCGGTGCTGTTCTTCTCCATGATGGCGTTCGTGCCGGTGTTCTTCTTCGCCTCGGTGTACGCGCAGGTCTCGCTCAGCGCCTCGCCGAACCAGGCGGCGCTCTACCTCCTCTACTTCTTCATCGGTTTCGGGATCGCCTCCCAGTGGGGCGGCCGCATCCTGGACAAGCGCGGTGCGCGTCCGGCGATCAAGCTGGGCACGGCGCTCGGCGCGGTCGGATTCGCGCTGTGGGCGGGCAAGTTGACGACCCTGTCCATGCACGACCAGTGGCTGTACGCGGCGATGGCCGGCGCGGGGATCGGTCTGCTGCTGGCCCCGGCCTCGACCGACGCGGTCAATCGTGCGATCGGCGCGTCGTACGGCGAGGTCACCGGCATCACCCAGACCGTGCGCAACTTCGCGGCCAGCATCGGACTCGCCGTCTACGGAACGCTGTTGACCCACCGGACGATCAGCAACGTGGGCGCCACGCTGCGGGACAAGGGCGTTCCGGAGGACGCGGCGAACGATGCCGCGCGGTCCGTCGCACAGGCGGTGACCGGTCAGGCGGACACCCGGGGACCGTCCGGCTCCGGCCCGGTGGCCGACGTCGTGCGGGACTCGATGCAGGCGATCCGGATGGACTTCGCCCAGGCGAACCAGTGGGTCTTCTACGGGATGGCGATCGCTCTGGCCGTCGCCTATCTGTGCGCCCTGCGCCATCCCGGCACCCGGGTCACACAGGATTCGCGAGTCTCACAGGATTCCTGACGGGGGCGGGGTCCGCGCCACCGGCGTGGGCCGCTGCCAGCCGCGGCGGAACGGCTGGGCGACCACGGGACCGCCGGTCATCGGACGGGTTCGCGTGTGCGGGGCACGCGTGCGGCGGGAAGCCGCGTCGAGCGGTTCGGCCGGGTGGTGCGGCCGAGCGGTTCAGCAGGCCCGCGTCAGAAGGCGTAGACCGCGCTGTCGTTCATGCTGCCGGCCAGCTCGCAGGCATTGCCGTACGTGGTCGAGAACGCGACCCGCTTGCCCTGCCAGACACCGTGGGCGGTGATCACCACCGGGTTCCACTGCCGGGTGCACATACGGTCCGAGGACGGCTGCGCCAGCTGGGTGAACTGCCCTCCGACCGAGTCCAGTTCGCTACAGGCCGCCTCGGGCGCGGGGTGGGTGCCCCGTGCGGTCGGCGCACAGGTGAGCGTGACCGCCCGCTCGACCGTCGCGGTGAGCGGGTCCTCCCCCTGGGCGACGGTGAGGACGAGCGCGGACGGCGCGTACAGGCTCTCCGCCTTCGCCGGGGCCGCCTGGGCGGTCGTGGCGAGACCACCGAGGACCAGGGTGCTTGCGGCGATGGTCGAAAAGATTGCGTAACGGTTGTGTCGCATGAGTGAAAACTCCTCGCTCGAGTGCTGATTGCGCTCAGGAGTCTTACGCATGCGGAAAGTAGGCGCACATCGACAGCCCGCTTCCAGCCGTGGATGTTCATTCGAACCGACCGGATGGTCGTTCGGGCAGCTCACACGGCCCGCGAGAGCCGTCCAGCATATGGACGCCACTCGACGGTTCAACCCAAAACAACCGTCTGACCTGCAACGACTCCAAGGCGACCCGAAACATCGACAGGGCGCTTCGTCCGGAAAGCAGCGCCGACGAGGGGCCGCAGGGCCGATCGACGCACCCGACGACGCCCTGAACGCCCTCGGCGGCGACCCGCGCAGAGCGCCACCCAACCCGGAACATCTACGTCCGCATACCCGGTGACACGTGAAATTAAGGCTAGGCTAACCTCACCGTCGTGATCGCTCCTGCCCACGACCGAGAAGACAGCCCGCCGCGTCGGCACACCGTGCCCGGCCCCGGCGCCCCCGCCGGGGACGCCGACAGCGGCGTCGGCCTCGACGCACGCGCCATGACCATCGCGTACGACGGCGCCGACGTCGTCCACGCCGCCGACCTCCGGCTGCCGCGCGGTCGCGTCACCGCCCTGATCGGGCCGAACGGCAGCGGGAAGTCCACCCTGCTGCGAGCCGTCGCCCGGCTGCACACCGCCCGCGCCGGAACGGTGACCGTGCCGGCCCCGGACGGGGAACCGGTCGACGCCCTCGCGCTGTCGCGCACCGACTTCGCCCGCCGCATCACCCTCCTCGCCCAGAGCCGAACCGCTCCGGCGGGGCTCAGCGTGCGGGACGTGGTGGGGTTCGGCCGCCACCCCTACCGGCGGCGGCTGCGCGGGAGCGATCCGGACGGCGCGCGGATGGTCGAGCACGCGCTCGCCGTCACCAACCTCACCGACTTCGCCGACCGGGGC
Source organism: Streptomyces sp. cmx-18-6 (assembly GCF_046548915.1). Classification (NCBI taxonomy): domain Bacteria; kingdom Bacillati; phylum Actinomycetota; class Actinomycetes; order Kitasatosporales; family Streptomycetaceae; genus Streptomyces; species Streptomyces sp. cmx-18-6. The sequence goes on from NZ_JAEBEP010000003.1 coordinate 40,923, forward strand.
GTCGAGAGCCTCTCCGGCGGACAGTTGCAGCGCGTCTGGTTCGCCTGCTGCCTCGCCCAGGACACCGACGTCCTGCTCCTCGACGAGCCGACGACCTACCTCGACCTGCGCTACCAGGTGGAGATCCTCGACCTCGTACGGGATCTCGCCGACACCCACGGCGTGACCGTCGGGGTCGTGCTGCACGACCTGGACCAGGCCGCCGCCGTCGCGGACCAGGTCGTCCTGCTCTCCGCCGGGCGGATCGCCGCCGCCGGCACTCCCGCCGAGGTCTACGACTCCGCGCGGCTGAGCGACGCGTACGGCATCCGCATCGACGTCGAACCCGACTCCTCCACCGGCATCCCGCGCACCCGCGCGGTCGGCCGCCACCACCTCCGCCCCGAAAGGCCCTGAACCCACCATGAAGAACCAGCACCTCGCCTGGCCCGCCCTCGCCGCGGCCGCCGCGCTCGCCCTCACGGGCTGCGGCACCACCGAAGCGCCGAAGAAGGAGGCCGCCGGGGACTCGTCGGTGACGGTCACCGACTCGCGCGGCAAGAAGGTCACGCTGGACGGACCGGCCAAGCGGGTCGTCGGCACCGAGTGGAACGTCGTCGAAACCCTCGTCACGCTGGGCGTGCAGCCGGTCGGCGTGGCCGACATCAAGGGCTACACCGCCTACGACAAGGCCGCGCCGCTCACCGGGAAGGCGAAGGAGATAGGCACCCGGGGCGAGCCCAGCGTCGCCACCGTCGCGAGTCTCAAGCCGGACCTGATCGTGGCGACCACCGACCTGTCCGACTCCGCCATCGCGCAGCTGTCCAAGGCCGCCCCGGTCGTCGTGGTGCGGTCGGCGGACGCGAGCCGGCAGATCGACCAGATGATCGACACCGTCAACCTCATCGGCAAGGCCACCGGCACCGAGGACAAGGCGAAGGCCGAGGTCGCCTCGTTCCGCAAGGCGGTCGCCGAGGGCCGCGAGAAGCTCGCGGCAGCCGGTCTCGACGGGGAGAAGGTCGCCTTCGCGGACGGCTGGAAGGAAGGCAACCAGGTCTCGGTGCGCCCGTACGTCAAGGGCTCGCTGCTCTCCGACGTGAACACCGAGCTCGGTCTCGTCGACCCGTGGAAGCTGAAGGGCGACAAGGCGTACGGGCTGGCGGCGACGGACGTCGAGGGCCTCACGAAGATCGGCGACGCGCGGTTCACGTACATCGCCAACGACGCGGACGGCGGCGACCCGTTCGCGGACGGGCTCAAGGACAACGCGGTGTGGAAGTCGCTGCCGTTCGTGAAGGACAAGGAGGCCCACCGGCTGCCGGACGGCATCTGGATGTTCGGCGGCACGGCGTCGATGCGGGACTACATCGACGCGCTCGTCGGCGCGCTGACCGCCTGAGCATGAGCACCCGCACCACGACACCCGCCCCGCCCGCCACCGTGACCACGGTGGCGGGCGCGGCCGGACCGGCCCGGGAGCCGGCCTCGGCCGAGGCCGGCCGCCCGGCCCGCGGCGGCCGGATGTTCCTCCTCGCGCTCGCCGCGCTCCTCGCCCTGGCCGCCCTGGCGGTCGTCCACGTGGGTCAGGGCACCGCGTCCGTGGACCTGCACACCCTCTGGCAACTGGCCACGGGCGACGCCGCCGACCGGTCCGCCGACGAGCAGACGGCCGCCGTGGTCCTGGACTCCCGGCTGCCCCGGCTCGCCGCGGGACTGCTCGTCGGCTGCGCGCTCGGCGCGGCGGGCGCGGCCCTCCAGTCGGTGTCGCGCAACATGCTGGCCTCGCCGGACACCCTGGCCGTGAACGCGGGGGCGTACCTCGCGGTCGTCGCCGTCGCCGCGTTCGGGATCACGCTGCCGGCGCTTCCGGCCGGCGGCACGGCGTTCCTCGGCGGGCTGCTGGCGGCCGGGGTCGTCCTCGGCCTGTCGCGGGCGGGGGCCGGGCCCATCCGGCTGGTGCTGGCGGGCTCCGCGCTCACCCTCGCCCTGACCGGGCTGAGCGGGATGCTGCTGCTCCTGCGCTCCCAGCAGACGACCGGGCTGTTCGCCTGGGGCAACGGTTCGCTCGCGCAGATCGGCATGCAGAGCATCGACCGGCTCGCCCCGGTCGCGCTCCTGGCGCTGATCGGCCTGCTCCTGATGGGCCGCAAGCTCGACATCCTCGCGCTCGGCGACGACGGCGCGGCGGTGGTCGGCGTCAGCCCCCGGCTCACCCGGGCCGCGGCGGTGACGCTCGCCGTGCTGCTGGCGGCGGTCGCCGTGACGGTCGCGGGGCCGGTCGGTTTCGTCGGGCTGTGCGCACCGGCGGTGGTACGCCTGCTCAGCGGGTGGATCCCGGGTCTGGTGCGGCACCACGCGTTCATTCCGGCTTCGGCGCTCGCGGGCGTCCTCGTGGTGCTCGGCGCGGACGTGACGCTGCGCGCGGTGTTCGGCGCGCAGGCGGGCGCCGAGGTGCCCACCGGCATCGTCACGACCTGTTTCGGCGCGGCCGTGCTGATCTTCCTGGCCTACCGGTCGCGCGACATGGGTTCGGGCGGGGCGTCGACGGCGTTCGCCCGGCTGCGCGGTCGACGGGCGTTCGTCCTGACGCTGACGGCGGCCTCCGGGGGGCTGGTCGTCGCGGTGGTCGCTGCGACGCTCTTCGGTGACGCCACCCTGCTGCTCGGCGATGTGGGGAACTGGCTGACCGGGCGGGCGGGTTCGTTCGTGACGTACGTCCTCGACACCCGCGTTCCGAGGGTGGCCGGCGCCCTGATGGCGGGTGCGGCGCTGGCGGTCGCGGGCGCCGTCGTCCAGGCGGTGTCGCGCAATCCGCTCGCGGAGCCCGGTGTCCTCGGCGTGGTCAGCGGGGCGGGGGTCGGCGCGATCGCCGTCCTCACCGTCGTGCCGCTGGCGAGTTTCTGGCTGATCGGCGGCTCCGCGCTGGCCGGCGCCGCCGCGGCCGCCGCGCTGGTGTTCGGGCTGGCCGCACGCCATGGGCTGGAGCAGAACCGGCTGGTGCTGATCGGCATCGGCGTCTCGGCGGGCGCGGGCGCGTTCGTGAGCCTGCTGATCGTGCTCACCGACCCCCACAACGCGACGAAGGCGCTGGCCTGGCTCGGCGGGTCGACCTACGGGCGTACGTTCCCGGAGCTGATCCCGGTGCTGGCGGCGCTCGTCGTGGCCCTGCCGGTCCTGGCCCTGATGCGCCACGAACTCGACCTGATCGGGCTCGACGGCGATACGCCGCGCCTGCTCGGCATCCGGCTCGGCACCACCCGCCTGGGGCTGCTGAGCCTCGCCGTCCTCCTCACGGCGGGCGCGGTGGCGGCGGTCGGCGTGATCGGCTTCGTCGGGCTCGTCGCCCCGCATGCGGCGCGCGCCCTGGTCGGCCGGAGCCATGTGCGGGTCATCCCGGTGAGCGCGGTCCTCGGCGCTCTGCTGGTGGTCGTCTCGGACACGGTCGGCCGGACCGTCATCGCCCCCGCGCAGATCCCGGTCGGGCTCGTCACCGCCGTGATCGGCGCTCCGTACTTCCTCTGGCTGCTCTGGAGGTCCCGGGGCGAGGGGTGAGGGCGGCGGAGGGCGGCGGGGCGCGCTGACCGGGACGTACCGCGAAGGCCCGAGGGCGTGGGAAGTCCGGGCGGCCGGGGTGGGCGGCCCACGCCGACGTACCCGCCGGGCAGGGCGCTTTCCCGCTGTGGAAGACTCCAGCCGAACCGGGGGGTGGGCGTGTGAACAGCACGGAAACGCGGCGGCCGACGCCGCCCGGCGCGAAGAAGGCGGAACGACGCGGGAGTCTGTGGGGGACGCGGCCGGTCCTGGTCTCCATGGCGGTGGTGCTCCTGCTCGCCGTGTCGGCCGTGGAGATCGCGGGCTTCGCGGAGATGACCGAGGAGTCCCCGCGGCGTCCCCTCGGTCCCGGCGCGTCGGCGCTGATGCTGCCGTTCCTCTTCTGCTTCGGCCTGCCCGTGGCGCTGATCGGCTCCGTGCTCGCCGTCCTGCCGACGCTGACGGCCGCGCGGTGGGCGGGAATCCGGTTCGGGGGTCGTCACGCCTGGTGGTGGATCGTGCCGGCGGCCGCCTGCTGGGCGGCCGTCGCGGCCCTGTGGCCGGCGGTGGTCGACGGTGACGCGGTGACCTGGCTGTGGGTGTGGCCGGCCGCGACGGCCGTCCTGTCGGCGGTGTCGCTGCCGACGCGCTGGGCGCTCACCCGCCGCCGCCCGTACTGGTCCGTCATCGGCGCGGGAGGGCTCTCGGCCGTCGCCGTGTTCGTCGCGGGGTCGCTGGCGTACGGGACCGGGCTGGTCGACGCGTACGCTCCGCCCCGGGTCGACGCCTCGGCGCTGACCGGGACCTGGAGCGACGGCCGGGGCGGCACGGTGCGGCTGGCCCCGGACGGGCGGGTGAGCGCGGTCGGCACCAGGAGCGAGCACGCGGGGCGGTTGGACGAGGAGCCGTGCGAGGGCCCCGGCACCTGGAAGTTCGAACCGCATGACGACCCCTGGCGACAGCGCCTCGTCATCGACGTCGGTGACTGCTGGGGCTGGCACTGGACCCTGGGCGGCTCGGCCGATCGGCCGAAGCTGAACTACGAGTACGGGGACCCGGACTCGCCCGACTGGTACGTCCTCACCCGGCCCGGCGGGCAGGCGCACCGGTAGGGCCGCGGATCAGCGCTCGGTGAGCGGGCCGGTGCGTAGTTCGGCGGGCGGGTGCGTCTCGCTCCTCAGGCCCCGGGGCCGAGACGCCAGGCCGCCAGGTCCCGGTAGTGGATCGCTCCCGGCCCGCGGCCGATGTTGCTGCCGACCAGGTGGAGGCGTTCGGCCTCCCAGGCGCGGCCGGAGAACGCGACGAGCCCGGCCGCGGCCTCCGTCACCGCGAAGTGGTCGCCGCGGCGGGAGCGGGCCAGCGTCAGATGGGGCCGGAACGGCCGGTCGGCGAACGGGACACCGCACTCCGCGACGACGGCGCGCACGTCCCCGGCGAGCGAGTGCAGCCCTTCGAGATCCCCTTCGACGCCGCTCCACAGGACGCGCTCGTCGAAGTGCCCGCCGCCGCGCAACGCCAGCCGCAGGGGTCCGCGTCGCGCCGCGAGCCCCGCGAGCGGGGGCATCAGGGGCGGGACGGCCGTGACCGGGAGTTCACCGAGGAACGCCAGGGTGATGTGCCAGTCCTCGATCCGGTTCCACCGCAGGCGCGGATACGTGGCGTAGGCCGGGCGCAGCGCCCGTGCCAGCTCGTCCTTCGCGTCGTCGGGCGGGGCGAGCGCCAGGAAGACGCGGGTCGTCGGGGTCGGGGTCTGCGTCCGTCCGTTTGCGCGGGGCTCGGTGACGGGCTCGGGCCGTTCGTTCACCTGCCGTACCGTACGCGCCGCTCGTGCCCCTGCCGCCACTCGGGGCCCGGCTCGGATGCCGCCGCTCGCATCTCCCCGCCCGGATCGCCCGCCGGAACGGGCGGCCGGTCAGCCCGCGCACCAGGGCCCCGGAGGGGGGCCACGCGCTCGACGGGGACCGGAACAGCGAAATGCCGCGCCATGGGAAGACCCGGGAGCCGTCGCCGGGCCGTCCTCCCCGGGTCGGCGGTCCCCAGGTGAACTCCCGCGCAGACCGGTCCGGCAGGGCTCCGCCCCGTACGACTTCCGCGGTATTGCCGAAGTTTGCCGCCCGCCCGCGCGGACCGGCGTTACGCTGCCGCGATGCGCACGCACCCCTCCCCGTCGACACGCTGATCGCCGCGGCGCCGGCCGGCGTGGGGCTGCTGTCGGGGCCCGAGGCCGCGCGTCAGGGGCAGGAACCTCTTGATGCGACCGCGTACGCGCTGGTGATGGCGGCGTCTGGTTCTCCGCCGGCGCGGTGAACCACACCGACTCCCGTCCCTCCGTCGTGGGGCAGGCGATCGTCTACCCGGCGGTGGTGTGGCGGTTCGGCTCCATGGCGCGCCGCTCGGCCGCCGTGTGACTCCCGTACCTCGCGATTGGGGCCGGCACGGGAGGTCCAGGGCGGCCCTGCCCTCGCGGCCGCCCTATTGACGAACGGGACCCAGCGGCAAGGGGCCGTCCGGAGCCAGTCCCACGGGCTTCGGACGGCCCCTTCGTCGTCGCCCCATGGGGCGGGTCGGGCAGTCCGCGCTGTGGGGTGACGGGTTGACCAACCTCTCCCCCACCCCTACATTAACCGGCAACTTAGGTGTAGTTAATATCCAACTTACCTATCTCCCCGGGTGAGTTGGACCTGCGCGAACCGCCTTTCCCCACACCCCCCAAGGAGGCGCTCATGCGCCGAAGAAGGTTCCGACTCACCGCTGTGACCGTGCTGTTGTTCGCCCTGGCCGCCTCGCTTCCCATCGGGTCTGCGTCGGCCGGTGCGACGGACGCGACGGAGTGGCGGGAGGTCTTCTCGCCCGATGGCGGCATCACCCGCGTCCGCATCCCCGAACAGGCCGACAGGGCGCCCACGGCCAGAGAACTCCGGGCAGCCACGGCGGCCACGGTCACCCCCCTCCAGAACACCGGGCCGCCGGCCGAACGGTTCGACCTGGTCATCGTGGGTGACGGCTACACGGCGTCGCAGTCAGGTCTGCTGCGTCAGCACGCCGAGGCGAAATGGGCCGAGATCGCGACGACGGAACCGTGGAGCAAGTACCGCCGGTCGGTCAACGTCTGGCTGGTGAACGTGGTCTCCAACCAGTCCGGCGTCGACAACGACCCGACCCAGGGGGTGAATCGCGACACGGCCCTGGACATGGCGTTCTTCTGCGGCGGCCTGGAGCGGCTGCTGTGCCTCAACGAGGCCAAGGCGCAGTCCTATGCGCGTCAGGCCCCGGGCATGGACGCGATCGTCGCGGTCGGCAACACCACGAAGTACGGCGGAGCCGGCTACCCGAGCCTGGCCACCGTCGCGGGCGGCAACGCCCAGTCCGGGCGCATAGCCATCCACGAACTCGGCCACTCGGTGGGCGGACTGGCCGACGAGTACTACACCCCGGGCACCACCTACTCCGGCGGCGAGCCGAGCGAGCCCAACGTCACTCGGGACCCACGGGGCTCCAAGTGGGCCTCCTACCTGGGCCGGCCCACCCCGGACGGCGGATTCATCAGCGCGTACGAGGGCGCGCACCAGTACGCGTACGGCATCTACCGACCGTCGCAGGACTCCCTGATGCGCAACATCAACAAGCCCTTCAACCTCATCGGCCTCCACACCATGGACCGGGCCATCGGCTCGAAGATCAGGAGTACGGCCCTCCCGGGCACGGGGTCGCACACCCCCCGCTACGACGCCCCTTGACCCGTCCCGGCCGGCCGTGAGGCCCCGCCCGTCCGGATGCCCCTGGTGGCTCCGGACGGGCGTCGGCGCTAGAAGGGCTTGGCCGGGGCCGGTCCGAGCGTCGTGGTCCCGGGAACGGCCCGGTGCCCGAGGCCGACCCGGTAGGTGTCGAGCGCGGCTTCGACGGATCCCGTTCGCCGGAGCAGGTCTCCGAGCAGCCGGCAGATGTCGGCGAGGTCTCCGGCCGCACCGGCGTGTTCCAGCCGGCCCATCGCGGTCGTGTACCGCCTCTTGGCCTCGTCGTCGTCATGACGCCCTTCGGCGATCAGGCCGAGCAGCCGGTGGGCTCCGGCTTCGTGCACCGCGCTGTGGGCCGAACTCAGCCCGTCGAGCAACCCGTTGAGCAGCGTTTCGGCTTCGTCGTCCTTGCTCCGGCGGTGCAGTACGTCAGCGAGTTCGACTCCGACCTGGTGGGTGTAGAGGGAGGCCCTGCGCGCGAGGAGGATGTCGTATGCGGTGCGCAGCGCGGCCTCCGCCCGCTCCAGGTCGCCCTGTTGGGCCAGGACGTACCCCTGCATCCAGTGGCAGTGGGCCAGTTCGGTGCGTATCTGGAGCTGCTGGTACGCCTCGGCGGCCTTGACCAGCGAGGCGTCGGCCTCGGCCGCCCGGCCCTCCGCGAGGAGCGTACGGGCCACTCCGCGGTGCAGTCGGGCGACCAGGGCCGGGTCGGAGACCTCGGGAGCCAGGGCCAGGGCCAGTTCGGCGGCCTGGGCCGCCCGGGCGTGGGCGCCCAGGTCCATGTAGGGGGCGATCACCGCGGTGTAGAGGAGGACGAGCGCCTCGGGGTCGTGCAGACCGGATGCGTTCAGCTCGTCCAGGGTCTGCTCCAGCAGGTAGCAGGCGTAGCGCAGTTCCCCGGCGAGGAGGTGCGCCAGGGCCCGGCCGCGCACCGCGGGCACCCGCTGGGGCAGGGAAGCGCCCGCCCGGACGAGTACGGTCTCGGCACGCTCGAAGTCACCGCGCGCCCGCTCCAGTTCACCGATCTCCAGACCGCACTGGCCCAGCCCGACGAGAGCGGCGGCCAGTTCGGGAGCGAGCCCGTACGCGTCGGCGTCCCGCACCAGATCCGCGTACAGGGGGATCGCGGAAGCGGGGTCCTCGGTGGCCAGCACGCGCTGCGCGTCGGTGAGCCGCGCGCGCAGTTCGGTGGCGAGGTGAGCGGGGCGTCCGCTCACCAGCTCCTCATACGTGCGCCCCAGGCGCTCGGCGATGTGGCGCAGGGCCTTCTCCGAGGGCTGGGCCTTGCCCGCCTCGACGGTCGAGATGTACGCCGCGGTGTAGCTGGGCTCCGCGATGTGCCGCTGGGTGAGTCCGCGTTCCGTACGCAGCCGGTGGACGCGGCGGCCGATCCCCTCCCCGGCGCCCCCGTCACCGCCGTGAGCACCGGCCGCCGCCCCGGGCGTCACCGCCGCCTCGCCGCCGCCCGCCCCCTCGGCCCTTGAGCCCGTCCGGCGCCCCGGCTCCGCCCGACGTGCGACGCGCTTCTCCGCCACTCAGCACTCCCTGCTCCAGCCGCCTCGTACCCCTGGCGTCCTGAGCGCTCCGGACGACCGTGGGGGGCGGTCGATCGTATCCGCAATTCCGGACGGAAGGTCCCGCGCACGGATCGCCGGCCCCGGGCCAAGCACGTACAACGGGACGCGCCCGAGGGACATCACCCCAGGTCAGCGCACCCTCCCCCGGGGCTTCAGGGCCACCGGCGGCAGCGCGGGGGCGGGGAGCCGGTCGCCGTCGTAACCCTTGACCTCGCCGAACCTCGAACCGGACGTCCAGTCCGTGCGGGCCTGCTCGATCTCCTCGTGCGAGCGGCCGATGAAGTTCCAGAACATGACGATCTCCTCCTCGAACGGCTCCCCGCCCAGAAGCATCAGGCCCGCGTCCGAGAGGGCGCGCAGCGGCAACTCCGCACGGCCGCAGCCGAGGTAGAGCATCGAGCCGGGCAGTACGGGTACGCCGTCGACCTCGGCCTCTCCCGACATCGACAGGACCGCGTACTCGAAGTCCGGGTCGAGCGGCAGCCGGGCCTCGGCCCCCTCGGTCAGGGTGAGGTCGGCGCCGACGATCGGGGTGTAGGCGGTTCCGGGCGACGCCGCTCCGTCCAGCTCGCCCAGGATGACCGTGGCGTGCACGCCGGGGGCGGTCACGGTGGGGAGGTCCGTGTGGTGCTGGAAGTGCGGCTCCACATCGCGGTGGGCGTCGGGGAGGGCCACCCAGAGCTGCGCGCCGTGCAGGAATCTGGCGTGCGGCTTCGGGCTCTCCTCGGAGTGGCTGATGGCCCGGCCCGAGGTCATGAGGCCCAACTCGCGGGGGCGCACCGTCTGCAGACTGCCCAGGCTGTCGCGGTGCAGGACCTCCCCGTCGTGGAGCCAGCTGACGGTCTGGAGACCCATGTGCGGGTGCGGCGGGACCTGCATACCGGGCTCGTCCGCGATGTCGTCCGGCCCGTAGTGGTCGACGAAGGCCCACGCGCCCACCATCCGGCGGCCGAGGTTGGGCAGCAGGCGGCGCACCTCGGTGGACGCGCCGAGCGGGACGCGGCGGGGGGTGAGGAGTTCACGGACCGGCTCGGCGACGACGAAGCCGCGCCCTCCGCAGACGGAGGGGGTGGCCTGGCGATCGAGATTGCTCATGGCGCTCAACCTATTCCCGTACGGACGCGGGGCACCGGGTCCGACGCCGACTTGTTAGTGGAATGTTCAACCATTATGCGGTGTTGGCATGGCTGAACGCACGACGGGACAGGGCTCCGGCGGCCCGCGCCGGAGGGCGGCCCCGCGCGATGACGAGGAGGACACGTGAACGAGACCTACTACGAGTTCGGCACGGCCGCCGACCGGTGGGACCGGGCCCGGATGTTCTTCGAGGCCAAGGAGTACGTCACGGCCGCCCGGATCCTCGGCGGCCTCGTCGAAGAGGCCCCGGAGCAGGTCGCGCCGCGGCTGCTGCTGGCCCGCTCCTACTACCACTCCGCCCGGCTCGCCCGGGCGGAGGAGGAGCTGCGGGCCGTCCTGGAGCTCGACCCGGTCGAGAGTTACGCGCGCCTCATGCTGGGCCGGACCCTGGAGCGCCGGGGACGGCGGGCCGAGGCGGCCACCCAGCTGCGGATGGCCGCCGCGCTCACCGGGGACTTCGGGCCCGGGCCCGCAACACCGGCCGGGTGAGGTCCGCGCCTCCTTTACCCACGGGTACGGGCATCCGATAATGAGCTTTCCGGGTGAAAGGGCGGGGAAATGCGCAGGTCCAAGGAAGCGGAATTACGCCGGGTGCGGCTGGCGGCGCTGATCACATCGGCGGCGATGGCCGTGTCCGGCTGCTTCGGCGGGAAGGACGACGACGGGGGCGCGGAGAAGTCCACCGGCCGTGCGCCGGGGGTGCACGGCTGGACCAGCAGCCCCTGCGACCTGCTCGCGGGCGCGTCGCTTGCGGACGGGTTCACCATCGGCTCCACCGCCGACCGCGCCGATCCGGAACCCAGGGAGGACGTCGGCGAGAAGGGAGTCCGCCCTCGCTACCGGCAGACGCGTTGCCTCGTCGACCTCCGGGACGGCGACGGGGCGTACTGGAAGCTCAGCACCTCCGCCGCCGTCTACGAGAGCGCCGAGCAGGCCCGCCGCGCGTATCGCGTCAGCCGGAACCTCGACCAGGTGCATGGCCGCGAGCCGCGGCGGGTGCACGAGACCGCGTACTGGATACCGGTCGACGGCCGGGGCCGCCCCGGCCGCACGCTCCAGCTGTGGAACGGCGATCTCCGGCTCGCGGTGTCCGCGTACGGACCGTACCGGAGCAGCGAGCACGAGGTGCGCGAGGACCTCGGCAGGATCGTCGAGAACGCGGCGCGCCTGATGGAGGACGGTCTGCGCTCCCACGACGCCTCCTCACCCTCGACGTGACTGCCGAAAAGGCCGCCGACATGCCAGAACCCGCCGGCTGCGCCCCGGCGGGTTCTGGTCGTCAAGAGGTCTGCGGTCAGCTCACCGGCGTTGCCGCGCGGGGTGATGCGGCGCTGTTGGCGGGGGCCAGGAGCCGCTCGGTGAGGTAGCCGAAGATCAGGCCGAAGCCGGTCCAGAACGTGGCCTGGACGGCGAGCGTGGAAAGCCGGAACTTCCACAGCAGGGTGGCCGGGAAGTCCTTGCCGACCTCGTCGAACGAGGGCAGGAAGGCGTAGGCGAGGCCGATCAGCACGACGAAGCCGGCGGCCGCCGCGATGGTCGCGTTCCAGTTGCCCAGGCTCGGTGCCAGCCGCTTGCCGATGATCACGGCGGCGACGGCCAGCAGGATGCTGAGGGCGACCATCAGGAAGAACAGGGTGGTGCGCTTCCCGATGGTGTCGGGGTCGCCGACCGCCGGCGGGTTCGCCGGGTACTTCAGGAACGGCACCACGTAGACGGTGAGCAGCGCCGCTCCCGCGATCAGCGCGGCCGTGGCCCGCGGGCCGAAGCGGCCGACGCGGCCCAGCGCGTAGGCGAAGACGAGGGCGGCGATCCCGCCCACCGCGACGCCGAAGACCAGCAGCGCGGTGGCCAGTCCGCCGGTGGCCTGCATGGTGCGGCTGACGAGTTCCTCTTCTTCCTCGCCGCCGCCGTGGGCGGCGTGGCTGTGCGCCTCTTCGAGCGCGATGGCGGCGTCCACCTGGGACTCGCCGAGGAAGTACGCGACGGCGAGGGCCAGCGCACCCGCGATCACGCCCGCGATCATGCCGCGCACGAGCAGAGCTCTGACAGATATGGAGTTCACGAGACTTTCCCTGTTTCCCTTGTTTCCCTGACGTGCCCGGATACCGCGGATGGCTCAGTGGCAGGGGAAACCGAGCAGGTGACGGCCGTCGTGGACCCACTCGTGGACGCCTTCGCCCGAGATGAGCGCGGTGGCGCCCTGTTCGGCGCCGACGAAGTACAGCAGCACGAGCGCCAGGATGCCGACGAAGACCGCCCAGGGAGCGAGGGCCTTCGCCGAGATCGGGGTGATCGCGGGGGCTCCTGTTGCGGGAGCGGCAGACTGCGCCATGGCAGAACCTCCTGTGGGAACACGCGTCCCTGTCGTGGTGCATCGGACGAAGGTGCCGGGTCTGACTTCCCGCAGAGGTACGGGTTCACAGTGGCGCGACCGTGCCGGACTTGCACCGGACTTCCGTCGCACCCTCGTCATGGTCGACGTGACCATACCGCCTGTACGCAGGCGCCGCCATGGTGCAATCTGCTGAGCTTCGGGCCTCGAATCGCCCGTCGTTCAAGGGCGTTGAGGCCCTCAGGGAACGAGTTGGGGCAGGAACATGACAGTACGGGTGATGTTGGTCTCACCGGCGATGAACGCGGCGCTCCGCGAGGCCCGCTTCGACGGCGACGCCCCGCTGGACCCCGCCGGGGAGCGGGCGGCGCGGGCGGCGGCCGATGCGGCGCCGAAGGCGGACCGGATGCTGAGCGGTCCCTCCGAGCGGTGCCTCGCCACCGCCGCCGCGCTCGGTCTCGCCGCGGACCGCGAACCGGCGCTCGCCGGCTGGGACCTCGGGCGCTGGAGCGGCCGCCGTCTCGACGAGGTGGGCGCGGCCGAACCCGACGCGGTGGCCGCCTGGATCGGCGACCCCCGAGCCGCCCCGCACGGGGGCGAGTCGCTGCGGGACCTGCTGGAGCGGGTCGGCGGCCGGCTGGACGCGATCGGGATCGGCGGTGTGGGCGGGCTGGGCGGTCAGGCAGACGTCGGCGGCGCGGCGGGCGGGAGCGTCGTGGCCGTGGTCGAGCCGGCCGTCGTCCGGGCGGCGGTCGTGCACGGGCTGAAGCTGCCGGTGGAGGCGTTCTGGCGACTGGACGTCGCCCCGCTCTCGCTCACCGAGCTCAGCGGACGGTCGGGGCGGTGGAACGTCCGGCTGGGACGGCCTCTCGCCGCCGCCCCCTACGGCCTCTGAACGTCACCGGCCCCTCGCCGCCCCGCAGAGTCTCCGAGCGTCACGGGACCTCTCGACGTCACCGGCCCGCACCGCCCTCGGCGGCCCCGCCCGCCTCCCGCCAGTCGGGCCGCAGCAGCACCGACGTGGCGACGATGCCGTCCTCGACCCGCCAGTGCCCCTCCAGCGTCGGCGGCAGCGCCGGATCGGTGCGCAACAGCCGTGCGGTGAAGGTCCCTTCGGCGGCCCGGTCGTCCTCGCGGTGGACGGTGAGGTCCGCCTCCTCGAAGTCGAGCTCGGTCAGGGTGAGCGGGTACCAGGTCTTGAAGACGCTCTCCTTGGCGCTGAACAGCAGCCGGTCCCAGTGGATTTCGCCCGCCCCGCCGGGAACCGGCGCGGGGAACCTCGCACGTTCCGAGGGAAGGGTCACCAACTCCCCCACCCCCGAGGGCAATGGGGCGTTCGGCTCGGCGTCGATCCCCAGCGACAGCACGTCCGCCGCCCGCGCCAGCGCCGCCGCCCGGTAGCCGTCGCAGTGCGTGAGACTGCCGACGATCCCCTCGGGCCACAGCGGCATCCCGCGCTTGCCGTGGAGTACGGGGACGGGGGGCAGGCCGAGTCGGGCCAGGGCGCGCCGGGCGCAGGCCCGTGCCGTCGTGAAGTCGTCCCTGCGCTTGGCCACGCTGTTGGCGACGAGCGCCTCCTCCTCGGGGAACAGCGTTCCGTCCGGCACGCTCTGCTCGCGCGTGGCCGCGCAGGAGACGTACGCGGGCAGCAGCCGCTCGATCACAGGGAACCTCCGGAAGCGGCGGTGCCGGTACGGTCCGTGGGCGCGGGCTCCGGCTCGTACGGCAGGATCTGGCGCAACAGGCCGCGCGGGTGGCCGCGTTCGCGCCACTCCCTCGGGTAGCCGATGGATACCTCCTCGAAGCGCACCCCGTCGTACCAGGTCGTACGGGGGATGTGGAGGTGCCCGTAGACGACGGCCGCGACGTTGAAGCGGCGGTGCCAGTCGGCGGTCAGTTCGGTGCCGCACCACTGGGCGAACTCCGGGTACCACAGCACCGCCGTGGGTTCCCGTACCAGCGGCCAGTGCCCGGCGAGGACGAGCGGGATCCCGGGGTCGTGACCGGCGAGCCGGCGCTCGGTCGCAGCGACCCGGGCCCGGCACCAGTCGTCACGGGTCGGGTAGGGGTCGGGGTGGAGCAGGTACTCGTCGTTGCAGACGATGCCCGACTCGTGCGCGAAGGCCAGCGACTCCTCCTTCGTGTGCGTTCCGGGGGCGCGGAAGGTGTAGTCGTACAGGAGGAACAGCGGCGCGATCGCCACCGGTCCGTCCGGCCCCTGCCACAGCGGGAACGGGTCCTCGGGCGTGCTCACGCCGAGCTCGCGGCACAGCTCGACGAGGTGCTCGTAACGGGCCTGTCCGCGCAGCCGTACCGGGTCCTTGTCCAGGGTCCACAGCTCGTGGTTGCCGGGGGTCCAGATCACATGGGCGAAGCGTTCCGCGAGGAGTTGGAGGGCCCAGCGGATGTCGTCGGGGCGCTCGGCCACGTCGCCCGCGACGATCAGCCAGTCCGCGTCGGAGTCCGGGCGGAGGGACTCCACGATGGGCCGGTTGTCGGCGACCGCCACATGCAGATCGCTCACGGCCAGCAGGCGTCCGGTCCCCCGCGGTGCGGAGGCGTCGCCGGGTGACGAAACGGCTGAGGGGCCGCCGGGCGGTGTGGGTTCGCTCGGAGCGGTCATGGGCGCTGATTCCCCGATCTGTCGGCCGTCGTACGGCTCCGTCCGCGGGGCGCGGAGCCACTGGTTACGTAGCCTCTCACGCCTGCCCGGTCAGATGTCCGGAGCTCCGGCCGGGGACGCGCGGCCGCAACACAGCCGTCAACTGACAGGATTTCACGTGCCGTTGCGCGCACGGTGGGTGTTCAGCTCCTCCACTGCCCCAAGGGCGTCACCGACGGTCGTGTAGTCGACGGCGATGAAGTTGACCGGGCTGCCGCGCTCCTCCTCGCAGGCCCGGGCTCGCTCCAGCACCCAGTCCCGGCCGTTGATCCGGCCCGCGTCCAGGCGGCGTCCGCCCGCGTTGGTGATGAAGTGGTTGAGCAGGAAGAGGCGCTTGCCGACGCCGCCCCGGTTCGGGACGCAGGTCATCTCGTCGGGGCTGCGGAAGGCGAAGGGGGTCTCCATGCCGTAGCGGTAGAAGTTGCGGTACCAGGGGGCGGGCCCGTCCGCCTGCTCGGCGAACACCACCAGCCGCCGGTCGCTGTCGATCATCTCCCCCAGCGTGGGCCAGGGTTCCTGGGGATCGTCGGGCGGGGTGTGGAGCAGCTCGTCGAGTCCGGCCCGGTGGAACGCCTCCTCGGTCTCCTCGGCTCCGATGTCGTCCTGGAGGATCAGCGTCACGATCTCGGTGGGGTTGGCGCGCAGCCAGTCACCGAGCTTCTCGAGGGTCGGGACGAGTTCGATCGCCCCGGCCCGGCAGACGCTGTGGCACAGCCACAGGCCCTCGCGCGGCGGGTTGGCCTTGTCGATGGCGGCGGAGATGATCCGGCGCTGTTCGGGGGTGAACTCGGGGTCGTCGAGCCGGGCGGCGATGTCCCGTGTGCTCTCCCAGTGGTAGGTGTCGAGCTGGAGGGCCCGGACGCCGGTGCCGAGCTGGGTCGTGATGTCGGGGTCCTGGAGGGGCCCGATGAACCGGTCGGCGGTGGTGGACATGGCGTTGTGGGCGGTGAGGTGGGCGACCTCGTCGTACCGCAGCTCGCACAGTTCGCTGCTGCCCTGGCAGCGCCGGGGCGCGGACGGGCCGAGCACGGGCGGCACGAGCAGCGCGCCGGCCAGCGCGGCGCAGGTCACCCCGGCGGCCGTTCCCCGTACGACGGTCGGCGTCGGCAGGGTGCTCGGGCGCACCAGGAAGGCCCACCCGGCGGCGGTGAGGAGCGCTCCGCCGACGAGGGCCGTGAGCGCGGCGCTCAGCCCGGTGGCCACCGCCTGCTCCACGGCGTTGCGCTGGAGGTCCTCGACGAGGGCGGTGACGCTCGGGGGCCAGGAGGGCTGGGTGGTGAGGAAGCGGCCACCGGTGACCAGCCGGGCCAGCAGGACCGCTGCCGCGGTGAGGACTCCCCCGCAGGCGAGCGCCTGCCCGAGGAGCATCAGTCGTCGTGTGGGCCCGGTGGGGCCGGTGGCCCAGAGCACGGCGAGGGAGAGCAGGGCCAGGGCGGTGGCGAGGATCTGGAGCTGGGTCAGGCGCTGAACGTGTTCGCGCGCCCGCTCCAGGACTTCGAGGTCGTTGCCGGCGACGGCCAGGGGCGCGGTGAGGTCCCATGAGCGGCCCTCCAGCGCGTCGCTCAGATCGGCCGCCGCGGTCTGCGAACCGTCGGAGAGCGCGGCGGCGGCGGTGGTCGCCAGCGCCGTCGACACGTCGCCCTTCCGCAGGGCCGCCTCCAGCTCCGGGCCCAGATCCGCCCGTTGCCGCTCGGGGATCAGCGTCAGCAGGGCGTCGGCCGCCCGGGCCGCCTGGTCCTCGGTGAGCGGCAGGACGGGCAGGGTGGGCGCGCGGCCTTCCTTGAGGGCTTCGAACGCCGTGGCGAGCTCGTCGGCGAAGCGGTCGAAGTCCGGTTCCTCCTGGTTCTGGAGATTGGCGACCAGGTCTCCGAAGTACACGCGCGCAAGGTCGGCGAGGTTCCGCAGCACCGGTTCGAGGTCCACGGCCAGCCGCAGTTCGTCGCTGTCGCCCCGCAGGTAGTCGGTGAGCGCGTGTATCTGCTGGTCGGTGAGGGCCCGGACCGTCGAGGGCGGCAGCACGACCTTGATGTTGGAGGTGACCAGCGCCTCGGGAACGGGCAGGTGGGCGAGGAGGTCGCGGGTCACGGGTGCGATCGCCGGGTCGACCAGCACATCGCTGTAGAGGCGGTCGTACGCCGACTCCTCGTGCAGGACGGCCTGGTAGTAGTCCGGCGACAGGACGGTGGCGCGGACCGTCGCGGTCAGCGCGACCGTCATCACCGACAGCGCGGCCAGCACGAACGCCACGACCCGCACCGTACGCCCGTACCGGCGCGGGACGAGGGGGCCGTGCTCGGGCCGGAACGGGGTCTCCATCGGTGCGGCGCTCACCCACTCAGCCTATGCGGATTATCGGCTTTTATGCATGCATGATGAGATTGCTGTAAATGAGGAGTCTGATGTGCACTCCATTCATCTCGCCGTGCTGATGACGAGTCACAACCGGCGCGCCAGGACCCTGTCGGCGCTGAGCGCCCTGGAGGCCCGGCGCGGGCTTCCCGCCCACGCCACGCTCGGAGTGCACCTGGTCGACACGGGCAGCATCGACGGTACTCCGGAGGCCGTCCGCCTGCTCCACCCGTCCGTGGAGGTCATGTCGGTGGGCGCGGACGTCCCCCGCAACCGGGCGATGCGCATCGCGAGCCGCAACAGCCGCAGCGGCGGGGGCGGCGGCGGCTCGCTCAGCGGCACGCCGGGCGGGCCGAGCCACCGGTGGACGCATCAGCTGTGGCTGGACGACGGGGTCGAGCTGTTCCCGGACGCCCTCGCCGTGCTGCTGGGCGCGGCGGACGTGGTCGGGCCGGAGGCGGTGGTCGTCGGCGCGGTCCGGGGCGCGGACGGGACCACGGTGTACTCGGGGCGGCGCGGCCGGTCGCTCACGCTCGTGGAGCCGGGCGGGCACGACCCCGAGCCCTGCGACACGTACGACGGGCGGGTGGTGCTGCTCCCCCGCGCCGCGCACGACCTGGTCGGCGACCCGGACAAGGTCTTCAGCCACCGAATGGGCGACTACGACCACGGGTTCCGCGCCCGGCGCGCCGGGGCGCCCGCCTTCGTCGCCCCGCGTCCCGTGGGGGTGTGCGCACAGGGGCCGGACGTCCCCGGTTCCCGGGAGCCGGGGATCGGCGTGCGGGAGGCGCTGCGCCGGGTGACCTCGGCAGGGGAGTTGCCGCCGCGCCAGTGGTGGGTGTACTGCCTGCGCCACACCTGGCCGTGGGCTCCGTTCCTCATGGTGTCCCCGTACGCGCGGACGGCGGCCCGGGCCACGCTCGGCCGATGGCGGGCGTGAGGCCGTACCACCGCCGGCCGGGGCCGCCCCGAACGGCTGCGTGAGGTCCGCCCCGGGTCGGTTCCCGTCAGCCGGCGTCGGTTCCGACCGGCTCACGTCAGGTCCCGCCCGCTTCGGCCCGGCCCGGCTCGCGCCAGGTCCTGCCCGCTTCGGCCCGGCCCGGCTCGTGTCAGTTTCGGTCGGCGGTGAGGCCGACGATGGGGCGGCCGGTGGGCGGCGGTGGCACGGTGGGGCGGCCCGCGGCGGTTCTCGCCGGGGAGGTCGCCCTCGCGCCGCCCGGGACGGCGCCGCCCGGTGCGGTGACGTCCGGGGCGGGTGAGGCGGGCGGGACCACGGGGCCCGGACGCCGGGCGGAGGTGCGGGGCGGTGCGGCGTACACCGGGACCTTCAGCAGGGCGAGCACGGCCGGAGCACTGGCCGCCAGCGGTACGAGGACGAGCGCGGGGTGCAGCAGCCCCCCGTACACCAGCGTGGCGGTCGCCACCGGCACGGCCGCCCACAGCCCGAGGAGCACCGCCGTCCCGGGCACGGTGACGCGGAGGCGGCGCAGGCGGTGCGCGATGTGGTCGCCGCCGTCGCGCAGCAGGGGGCGCGAGGCGCGGCGGCGGGACGCCAGGACGAGGGCGGCGTCGGCGGCGGCCACGGTCGCCAGCACGGGGAGCGCGGCCCAGGCGGCGCGGTCGGCCGGGGCCGCCGCGTGGATCAGCGCGCCGGAGGACGCCAGGACGAAGCCGGTGAACAGGGAGCCGCAGGAGCCGGGGTGGAGGCGCGCGGGGTGCCGGTTGTGGATCAGGAACCCGATGAGCCCGGCCAGCAGGGCGGCGGGGAGCAGGGCGAATCCGGGCCGGCCGTCGATGAGGGCGCAGGCGAGCAGCCCGGCGGCGGTGACGGCGGCGACGGTCGCCAGAGCGCCGTGGGAGGTGTCCAGCAGGGCGAAGGCGTTGGCGACCAGGACGATCCAGAGCACGGCCGGCACGGCGGCCGCGGGCGACAGTCCGGCGAGGCACACGGTGAGGGTCGCGGCGGCTGTGTGGACCGTGAGCCGCACGGGGAGCGCGAGCGGCCGCAGGTCGTGGACGAGCCCGAGGACGGCGACGATCGCGGCCCCGGCGAGCAGTCCCCCGGCCGCGCGGCCGAGGTCTCCCGCCGCGCCGAGTCCCCAGCCGGCGGCGGCGGCCGTGCCGACGCCGAGGACGACCGTCGCACCGCCGAGTCTGCGGGCCGTCCCGGCGCGCGACCGACGCCCGCCGGGCTCGTGTTCGGCTCCGGAACGGAGCGCCGTGCGGCGGACGCCCTTGGCGAGTGCGACCGTGATGAACAGCGCGGCCACACCGGAGGCGATGATCCCAAGCACGTTCACCTGCCCTGCCTTTCCTCGTTCGTGAACAGCGGCCCGGGCCGCCGGGCGACCGGTGGAACGACGGCGGCCCGGCGCTCGCCCGGTTGCGGTGTCGGGGTGACATGCGCCGCCACTCGGGTGGCGGTTCTCCCCAACCTACGGGGCCAATGTCCCTATTCGCACCGAATAACACGAAAAGAGTGATGTGTTGTTCTGTCACCCGGCGGACGAGGGGCGCGCGTCGGCCCATGGCCTGTCGTCGCCGCTCTCACTCCTGCCGTGTACTCCCCGGGCCCTCGGCGTCCCGGCCGTCCACGAAGGTCGCCACGATCTCGATGTCACCGATCCGTGCGGGGTCGACGCGGTGCGGGTCGTCGCCCAGCACCACCAGGTCGGCGCGCTTGCCCGGCGAGAGGCTGCCCGCCGTGTCGTCCCAGCGGCAGGCGTACGCGCCGGCGACCGTGTAGGCGTACAGGGCCTCATCGACGCCGATCGCCTCGCCGGGGCCGATGAGCCGGCCCGAGGCGGAGGCCCGTTCGACCATGAACTGGATCGCCCGCAGCGGCGAACCGTCCGTCACGGGCCGGTCCGAGCTGCCGACCAGGGTGACGCCGTGGTCCAGGAACCCCCGCCCCCGGTACATCCAGCCGGCCCGCCGCTCCCCCATCACCGTCGCGTAGTCGTCGCCGAAGGAGCGCAGGAAGTTCGGCTGGACCACCGCGCTCACGTCGAGGGCCGCGAAGCGGGGCAGCTGGTCGGGGCGGACCAGCCCGGCGTGCTCGATGCGGTGGCGCGCGTCCGGCCGGGGGCGCGACCGCTGGGCCCGCTCCAGGGCGTCCAGCGCGAGGTCGGCGGCGCGGTCCCCGATCGCGTGGACGGCGAGCTGCCAGCCGGCGAGGTGGCCGTCGACGATCAGGTCGGTGAGCCGGTCGGGGTCGTCCTGGAGCCGGCCGGTGTCGGTCGTCCCCTCGTACGGGGAGGTGAGCGCGGCCGTGCGCGCCATCATGCCCCCGTCGGTGTAGACCTTGAGCGCGCCCAGGGAGAGCCAGTCGTCGCCGAAGCCGGTGCGCAGGCCCAGGTCCAGGGCCCGGGTCAGGCCGTCGCCGGGGTGCGCGGCCCGGGGGCGCAGGGTGTCGGCGGACGCCATGAGCTGAACCCGTACGGGCAGGGCGCCCCGGTCCCGGAGCAGTTGGTAGGCGCCGGCCTCCACGGGGCTGTGGCCCAGCAGCCCGCCGCCGACGCCCGCCTCGGCGCAGGCGGTGATCCCCTCGGCCCGGGCGGCCCGGGCGGCGAGTTCGATCGCGTCGGCCAGCTCCTCCTGGGAGTAGGGCAGGCGCAGCCGGCGGGCGGCGGTCATGGCGCTCTCGGCCAGGAAGCCCTGTTCGTGCGGCACATCGACCGGAAGGAGGTCCAGGACGGCGGTGTTGACCACGCAGGCGTGCCCGGAGTCGTGCATGAGGAACACCTTGCGGCCGTGGCTGACCCGGTCCAGTTCGGCGGCGGTCAGATGGCGTCCCAGGGCCCGCTGGTCGTACCCGGCGACGTCCAGCCAGGCCCCGGGGGCGGCGGGCCGGCGGGCTGCGGCGTCCACCACGGCGAGGATGTCCTCGGCCCGCTCGCACGGGGCGACGCTCGGGGTGCGGGCCTTCAACCCGGCCCAGGCCAGGTGGACATGGCTGTCGATGAAGCCGGGCAGCACGGTGGCGCCCTGGAGGTCGACCACCTCCCGGGCCGGCAGGGAGGTCACCGCGTCGTCCAGGCCGACGATCCGCCCCCGCCAGACGCCCAGGTCGTGGGCGACGGGATGGAGCGGGTCCATCGTGAGGATGCGGGCGTTCGTCAGCCTCGTACAGAGCATGGTCGGTCCGTCCCGTCGTGTCGGGCCCCCGGCGCGCGGCCGGAGTGGGGGGGAGCCGTCGTCAGGCGCGGCTCTTGCGTGACTCGGTGACGAGCAGCCAGATGAGGTACAGCCCGCCGATGGTGCCGGTCGCCGCGCCCACGGGCAGCAGGGTGGGGGCGAAGAGCCGCTGCACGAGCAGGTCGCTCAGGGCCAGCAGTACCGCGCCCATGAGCGCCGAGGGCAGGAGGGCGGGACCGGACGAGCGGGTGAGCCTGCGCGCCAGCTGCGGCGCGGCGAGGGCGACGAAGAGGACCGGGCCGGTCACCGCCGTGGCGAAGGAGGCCAGCGCGACGCTCACGACGAGCAGCGCCGTGCGGGTGCGGTGCACGTTGACGCCGAGGCCCATGGCGGTCGTCTCCCCCATCTCCACCATCGACAGCCGGCGGGCGAGGAGGAAGGCGGGCGGGAGCAGGACGACGACGGCCGCGGCGATGATGTCGGCGTGGATCCACAGCCGGTTGCCGAGGCTGCCGAGCAGCCACGACTGCGCCTCCAGCGCCTCCTGCCAGGTGGCCCGGGTGATCAGGTAGGAGTTGAAGGCGAGGAGCAGGGCGCTGACCCCGATGCCGACGACGACCAGCCGGAAGCCCTGGAGGCCGCGTCCCACCATGAGCAGGTACACGGCGGCGGCGGTGGCCAGTCCGCCGATCAGCGCGCCGAACGCCAGCTGGGTCATGCTGCCGTGGAACACGACGATCACCAGCAGGGCTCCGGTGGCCGCCCCGTTGGTGAAGCCGATGATGTCGGGGCTGCCGAGCGCGTTGCCGGTGAGGCTCTGCAGGATCGCGCCGCTGACCGCCAGCGCCGCGCCGACCAGGACGGCGGTCAGCAGCCGGGGCATGCGCAGGGTGTTGACGATGAAGTCGGCCGCCGCGGTCCCCCGGCCGATCAGGGCGTCGGCCACCTCGCCCGGCGACAGGGCGAAGTCCCCCGTGGTCAGCGCGACGGCCACGACCGCCCCCAGGACCACCGCCATCAGCGACCCCACGACGAGGGGCCGGACGTGCAGGCGCAGCGACCACCGCCCCGACCGGGTGCGCAGGACCAGGCCGGTGACGGAACGGGGGGCCGCACCCTCGCGGCGGGGGGCGGCGGCTCCGGGAGCCTTCTCCCGTACGGCACTCACAGCATGGCCAGCTTTCGGCGGCGGCACAGGGCGATGAACAGGGGCGCTCCGACGAACGCGGTGACGATGCCGACCTGGATCTCGCCCGGGGCGCCCAGCACCCGGCCGAGGACGTCGGCGCCGATCAGCAGGACGGGGGCCAGGAGCATCGAGTAGGCCATGACCCAGCGCTGGTCGGGTCCGACGACGAACCGGGCCACGTGCGGCACGACCAGGCCCACGAACCCGATGGGTCCGGCGGCCGCGGTGGCGGCCCCGCACAGCAGCATGACGGCCGCCGCGCCCAGCAGTCGGGTCCGGTTGACGTTGACGCCGAGCGCCCGCCCCGTCTGGTCCCCCAGGGCGAGGGCGTTGAGCGGCGGGGCCAGGACCAGGGCGACGGCGACACCCACCACCACGAAGGGCAGGACGGCCAGGACGACGTCCATCCGGCGGCCGGCCAGCGCGCCGACCGTCCAGAACCGGAACTGGTCGAAGGCGCGGGGATTGAGCAGCAGGACCGCCGAGTTGAAGGCGTACAGCACGGCGGTGACGGCCGCCCCCGCGACCACGAGCCGGTCGGGGGTCGCCACCTTGCGGCCGGAGGAGCCCAGTACGTACACGAGGACGGAGGCCAGGGCCGCGCCGAGGAGGGCGAACCACACATAGCCGAGTACGGAGCCGATCCCGAGGATGCCCATGGCCACGACGACCCCGGTGGACGCGCCCAGGCTCACGCCCAGCAGGCCGGGATCGGCGAGCGGGTTGCGGGTCAGGGCCTGCATCAGGGCCCCGGACAGGCCGAGCGCCATGCCCACGAGCAGTCCGAGGACGGTCCGGGGGATGCGGTACTGGTGGATGATCACCGAGGTCTCGGACCCGTCGGGCGACCACAGGACGCGCCAGGTGTCGTTGAACGAGATGCCCCGGGAGCCGACCCAGACGCTCAGCAGGGCGACCACGACCAGAGCGGCGAGGGCCGACAGCAGGCCGAGGCCGAGCAGTGCGTTCGCGGCCCTGCGGGGTGGTGGTCCCTCCGGAGCCGGTCCGTGCGGGCCGGCGCTTACCCGGGTTTCGACCGACGAAGTCAACCCCTGTCTCCCTGGAGGACGTTCACGCGCGATGAAGAGGATCCGACGCACGGACGACGACCGGCGACTTAGGTGAGGCTAACCGAGCCGGGGTAGGAGGTCAACGCGTCGAAACGCCCTCCTCCCGGTGCCCGGAGACGCGTCCAAGTCCTCGATTCCGGTCGTCTTCCCGGAGGTTCGGGAACTGGCGTCGCCGCCGGCCGGCGGCGACGCCAGTGGCCCCGTGCTACTTGATGGCTTCGAGCAGCGGGACGGCCTGATCGATGGCGTACGGGATCGACAGCACCGTGTTGAAGGACAGCGCGGCGCCGATGTCCGGGTCGTCATAGGGGAGGAACAGGTCGCGCTTCTCCTGGTGCACCTTGGTCTTCTTGTACAACGGGTCGGCCTTCAGGGACTTCTCCGTGTCGGGGGTGCCCAGCCAGACGGTCCGGTCGGCCTCCATGACGTCGAGCCGTTCGGAGCTGAGGTCGGCGATGGTCTTCTTGCCGAGGGCCTTGAGATACGTCTCGGACGCGACGAATCCCATCTCCGTGAGGAAGTTCATCTTCGGATCCTTCGGCGAGAACGCGGCGAACTTGCCCGGCGCGTAGGGCTCGCCGACCGTGGCCGTCTTGCCCTTCCACTCGGGGTGCTCGTCGCGGACCGTCTTGAAGCGGGCGTCGATCGAGGCCACCAGCTTCTTCATCTCGGCTTCCTTGCCGAGGGACTTGCCGATCTGCAGGGTCATGTCCTGCCACGGCGCCTGGTAGTCCTCGTGCCCCTTCGGCTGGGCCACCACCTTGGTGAACTTGGAGAGGGTGTCGTACTGCTCCTTCTTCATCCCCGAGTACTGGGCGATGACGAGGTCCGGCTGGAGCGCGGCGATCTTCTCGATGTTGAACTCGTCGCGCTCACCGACGATCTCCGGCAGCTCCGTCCCCCACCGGTCCTTCGTCCAGGGCCACTTGCCGTACGGCTTCTCCTTGAACCAGTCGATCGCTCCGACCGGCTTGACGCCGAGCGCGAGCACCGCATCGTGGTCCGAGAGCCCGAGCGTGACGACCTTCTTCGGCTCCTTGTCGATGGTGGTGCTGCCGTACTTGTGATCGACGGTGACCGGGAAGACGCCGGAGCCGGAGGAGGAGTCGGCCGGCGGCTTGGACTCGGTCTTCCCGTCGCCGCTCCCGCATGCGGTCAGGGCCAGAGCCGCCATCGCCGCGACGGCGATCCGGGGGATGTTTCTGACGACCCGCGTCAGCGCGGGACGTGTACCACTGGACAAGGACGTTCCTTTCAAGGGGATTTCAGGGTCTGCGCACCCGTGCAACCGCATGCGCAGCACACGGACGACGCGGCGCCCGACCCCGCACACCGGGAGCCGCCCGGGAAGCGGCTCCGAGCGGCAGGGGCGAAGCCGGCACCGGCGCCCGAGCAGAACTTAGGTAAAGCTAACCTGCATCGCCGCTCCTGTCGACGGAAGAAGGCAGCAGGCCACGGCGGCCAACTCCACAGCGCATGGGGGGTCGTTGTGCTCTTAGGTAAGCCTTGCTTTACTAAAGCGCCGGTCTCACGCTCTTCCAAGGAGGCATCTCCATGCGGGTCGTCATGTTCGGTTACCAGACCTGGGGGCATCGCACCCTGCAAGCGCTGCTGGACTCCGAGCACGACGTGGTGACCGTCGTGACGCACCCGAAGAGCGAGCACGCCTACGAGCGGATCTGGAGCGATTCGGTGGCCGACCTGGCGGAGAAGCACGGCATCCCCGTGGTCATCCGCAACCGGCCGGACGACGAACTGCTGGACCTGCTCAAGGAGGTCGCGCCGGACATCATCGTCGCCAACAACTGGCGTACGTGGATCCCGCCGGAGATCTACGACCTGCCGCCCCACGGCACGCTGAACATCCACGACTCCCTGCTGCCCGCCTACGCCGGCTTCTCGCCGCTGATCTGGGCGCTCATCAACGGCGAGCCCGAAGTCGGCGTCACGGCCCATCTGATGGACGAGGAGCTCGACGCCGGGGACATCGTCATCCAGCGTTCGGTCGCCGTCGGCCCCACGGACACGGCCACCGACCTCTTCCACCGTACGGTCGACCTCATCGGCCCGGTCACGGTCGACGCCCTGGACCTGATCGCCTCGGGACGCACCGAGTTCACCCCGCAGGACCGGTCCCGGGCCAGCTTCTTCCACAAGCGGGCCGAGGAGGACATCCGCATCGACTGGACCTGGCCGGCCCAGGACCTGGAGCGCCTGGTGCGCGCCCAGTCCGCCCCCTACCCGAGCGCCTTCACCTTCCACCGGGGGCAGCGGATCGAGGTCGTCTCCGCCGTCGTGTCCGAGGGCCGTTACGGCGGGACCCCCGGCCGGATCTTCTACCGCGAGGGCGACGGCGTCGTGATCGTCGCCGGAGCCGACGCCCGCACGGGCCGCAACCGCGGCCTGGCCATCACCCGCGTACGGACCGGGGACGGCCGCGAACTTCCCGCGACCGAGTACTTCACCTCGATGGGCGGCTATCTGACCGGCCGCCCCTGACGATCAGGACCTTATCCATGCGTACCGCGCGTGCCCGGCACTACCTCATGTGCCGGCCCACCTACTTCGACGTGGTCTACTCCATCAACCCGTGGATGGACCCGAAGAAGCCCGTCGACACTCCGCTGGCCATCGCCCAGTGGGAGCGACTGCGCGAGGTCTACCAGAGCCTCGGGCACACCGTCGACGCCATCGATCCCGTCCCCGGGCTCCCCGACATGGTCTTCGCCGCCAACGGCGCGACGGTCGTCGACGGGCGCGCCCTCGTGGCCCGGTTCCGCGACGCCGAGCGGATCGCCGAGGGTCCGGCGTACCACGACTGGCTGCGCCGGAACGGATTCGGCGATCTGCGCACGGCGAGCGTCGTCAACGAAGGGGAAGGCGACTACCTGCTCGCCGGTGAATGGCTGCTCGCCGGGACCGGGTTCCGCAGCGACCCCCGCTCCCACGACGAGGCCCAGGAGTTCTTCGGCCGCCCGGTGATCGGGCTGACCCTGGTGGACCCCGACTACTACCACCTGGACACCGCCCTCACCGTGCTCGACGGGAGGACCGTCGCCTACTACCCGCCGGCCTTCTCCCCCGGCAGCCGGGCCGTCCTGGAGCGGCTGTTCCCGGACGCCGTCCTGGCCTCCGAGGCCGACGCGGCGGTGTTCGGGCTGAACGCCACGTCGGACGGGCTCAACGTGGTCCTGCCGCAGAACGCCATCGCCCTGGCCGGACAGCTCCGCGACCGCGGCTTCCGCCCGGTCGGAGTGGACCTGTCCGAACTCCTCAAGGCGGGCGGCAGCGTGAAGTGCTGCACGCTGGAGCTGCGGCCCGCGCCCTGACCCGTACCGCCTCTCCCCTCCGTGCCCTTGTGCGAGTCACCCTCCGCACAGGGGCACGGTGACGCCCGGACGGACCGGTGGCGGCGAGGAGTTCACCGCACCATGCTGATCGAATGTGATCAGGGAAGCTCGAAATTGCCTGTTCGACACCGATCACGGTCGAATTTTGGCAGAAATCGAAACCTGCTGATCGAAATTCCCGGTGCGCGAAAATGACTTTGCATGGAAGGGCTGGAAGGCCCGCCCCTCCTGTTCGACGCGGTAGTTTCCTTTCAGGCCCGACCGAGGGGCCCGCCCGGGAAGTGATCTGGAGTCACGCCCCGGGAACGAAACAGATCGACAGGGAACAAACAAGTGATCGAGCCGATTCGCCGAGGGCTTTTACAGCTGCCCTCCGGGCAATTTCACGGTACCAGTTTCAATATCGTTCCCGCCGGGATTCCCGATGACCCGGGAGGCCGGGCGGCGGCACCTCCGAGTGCCGTTCCCGCCGCGCCGCAAAGCGGCCCGCCCCTTCGCCGTTCCGTGCCGACGAAAGGCTCCGCGGCGGCCGCCGACATCGGGTTCGCGGCCTTCGTCGAGCGGAACAGGCCGCGCTACCTGCGCTATGCGAAGGCGCGCCTGTCGCGCGAGGAGATTTCGCCGGTCACCGTGGACGGCGGGCCGGCGTCCGCCGCCGTCAGCACCGCACTGGCGTCCACCCGGGAAAGCTGGGGCCTCATATTGAGCCGACCCTGCCCGGCGGCCGAGGTCTGGCAGGAGCTTCGCCTCCGGGTGAGCCAGGAGGCCGGTCGCGCCGCGCCGAAGGACCCGGCCCTGACCGAGTTGTACCGACAGCTCTCGGACGGGTTCGCCGACATCGTGGTGCTGTGCTGCCGGCTCGGCTTCGACATCGAGGAGGCCGCCGAACTGATGGGCACGGAAGCGCCCGCCGTCCACACCGCCCTGGCCGTCGTCCGACGCCGGCTGCCGCATCTGGTGGAAGGGAGTGGAGGGGAAGCGCCCCTGACCCGCCCGTAAATTCCTCCGGCATATTCGTCTTCCGGTCACGTCCGCTCGGATGCGCCATATTTCGCCAGCTTGCGCCACCCTTCACCCTTACTGGCGGTGGTGCCGTTGTGCGCTGCCTTCTAGGATGGGCGACTTCACTCCGATCGGGGCGGAATCGGCGAGGGGACGGGCCGTTGCGGACGAGAAAACATGTCGATCTGTCGTTGCCGAGCGCGGCGCGTATGTACGACTGGCTGCTGGGCGGCAGCAACAACTACGAAGTGGACCGGGCCGCCTGCGAGTTATTGCTCGAGGTGGCGCCGACCTCGCGTGAGCTCGCGCTGAACAACCGGTGGTTCCTCCAGCGAGTGGTCCGGGTCCTGGCCGAGGAGCACGGGATAAGGCAGTTCATCGACTTCGGCTCCGGACTGCCGACCCAGCGCAACGTGCACCAGATCGCCCAGGAGGCCGATGGCGCGTCCCGCGTCGTCTATGTCGACAACGACCCTGTCGTCCTGGCACTGGGACAGTCGCTGCTGGACGAGAACGACAACACCGCGATCCTGCCGGTCGACATGACGGAGACCGACACGATCTTCGGGCACCCGGACTTCACCCGGCTCATCGACCTCACCCGGCCGGTGGCGGCCCTGTTCGTCTCCGTACTCCATTGCCTGCCCGACAGCGCCGGGCCCAAGGCCCTGGTGGACCGGGTGATCGACAAGCTCGTCCCGGGGAGCTTCGTCGTCGTGTGCCAGCTCGTGAGCGACGACCCGAAGGTCCGCGACGACGTCACCGACCTCATGAAGACGCAGACCGGGGGCCATTGGGGCAGGGTCCGCGAGAAGGCCGACGTGGAGGAGACCTTCGAGAGGCTCCTCGTGGAGGAGCCGGGCCTCGTCGACGTGACCGACTGGCGGCCCGACTCCGAGCTCCAGCAGCGCCAACGAAGCGTGGAGTGGACGGAGTTCGGCGGGCTGGGGAAGGTACCGCCCCGGGAACAGGCCCCGGCCGGCGGACAGGGACTGCCGGACACTCCGTAGACCTCTCGCCGACTCGTCGACCAGGGCCTCTCGTCGAACTGCCGCCGGCCGTACGGCCTCCGGCACGCGTGCCCGAAGCGGCGGCGGTTCGGCGACAGGGTTCAGGAGTACCGCTGGATCGCCGCCTCCAGCATGCGCCGGCTGGCCGCCGGTGAAGCGCACGCCTCGCCCTGGATGCGCAGGAGCAGCTGGAGGTGCCGTTCGAACTCGTTGTCCTTGGTGGGCCACGGCTTGGCGCGCTCCTCGGCGCTCCGCGCGGGCTTGGTGTAGTAGTCGGCCTTGCCGTACCCCTCGACGTAGACGAGGTCGGGCAGTCCGCCGCGGCCGAACTGGAGGTGGGCCATGCCACCCGCCATCGATGCCTCGTTGCCCGCGATCATGCGGTCGAGGAGCACGAACCGGATGATGACGTGCGGATTGTCGGCTATCTCCAGCAGGTGGAGCATCTGCTCGCGCATCACCGCGTCCGAGCCGACCCGGCGGAAGAGGACGGACTCGTCCATCAGGAAGACGCAGCGCGGCGGGTCGGCCTGGTCGAACACACGCTCCTGGCGCTCCTGGCGCAGGGCGACGCGCATCGCCATCTCCGGGCTGTCCCACTCGCTGATGTGCAGGCCGGTGCGGACGATGCAGCTCGCGTACTCCGCTGTCTGCAACAGGCCCGACACCAGACGCACGTCATACGTGGTGAGCTCGATGGCCATGGACTCGAGACCGAGGAGCCGGCGCAGGTATTCAGCCGTGAAGTCGCCGAACCGGCTCTGATACCACTCGGGCTCCACGGCGCGGGAAAGCAGCATCGTCAGCTTCTCGCGCGCCGGTGCGTCGAGACGCAGACGCTCCATCACCGCTTCTACCGTGCGCCGCTCGGGCGTGGTCTCGGCATTCTCCAGACGGCTAATCGTTGAATTAGAAACCAGCACGGCTTTCGCCAGTGCCGTCTGCGTCAGGCCGGCCGCATCACGGAAATCCTTGACGGCCAGGCCCAGCATGATGTTGGCCGCCGTCTTCGTGGCGTCTGGCCCGGCGGTACGCCGGGCCAGACGGATGATGGGAACGGGATCCGGGGGCACGCCTTCTCCTTCAACGGGCAGTCATCACATGATGACACGCCGGAACCGAAGGTGTCGCCCGAACTTATGTACTCCGGTGCCTAGTTGAGAGTGCAGAGGGAGTCGAACTCACCCTTCTTGGCACCGTCGACGAACGCCTCCAGCTCCGCGCTCTTGACGATCAACGCGGCACCGTCGGGGTCGGTCGAGTTACGGATCGCGATGCCGCCCTGGGGCAGTGCGGCGAGTTCGATGCACATACCGTTCGCCTCGGACTTGCGGCTCTTCACCCACCGGCCCGGGATGAGGCTAGCAGTCATGCCGTTCGTGAACTCCTGCATCGTCAATACACCCTCTCTGTTCGATAATCCTATTTTCTTCGCCTTGCTCGTCGCGGGCGCGGGACTGCACAGGTGAAGCCCCATGAAATCCCGTCATGCAATTTCATGGCCCGGCTGAAGGAAATGCTAGCGGGAGAAATTCGAACAAGGCTGTCCCACGTAAGGGTGGATACTCGGTGCGGATGCCCGGTGCGGGGGGGCGGGTGCGGGAAGGCCGGCGGACGCGCCCCGCCGTCAGGTCAGGTCGAGGAGTACGAGCTCCTGCCGTGAGCCCACGCCGAGCTTCGGGTACGCCTTGTAGAGGTGGTGCTCGACCGTGCGCGGGCTGAGGAACAGTTGCGCGGCGATCTCCCGGCTGCTGCTGCCGTCCTTGGCCAGCCGCACCACCTGGAGCTCCTGCGGGGTGAGGCGGTCGATCGGGTTGTCCGCCAGGACCCTCGCCGTCGTCAGGTGCTCCCCGGCGGCGTGCAGTTCGGCGCCGGCCCGCTTCATCCAGGGCTCCGCCCGCAGCTTCTCGAAAGTGATCAGCGCGGAACGCAGCATGGCGCGTGCTTCGTTGCGCCGCCGTGCCCGGCGCAGCCACTCGCCGTACAGGAGCTCGGTGCGGGCGTGCTCGAAGGGCCGGTCCCCCTTCTCGTGCAGGCGCAACGCCTGTGTGTAGTGCTCCGGTTGGTCGCTGAGGAGCGCCCGGCATCTGAGCGCCACGGCTTGCGCCCAGGGCTCGGCGGTCGTGTTCGTGAGGGACCGCGCTCCGGCCCGCGCCCAGTTCTCGAAGTGGCGCAGCGCCTCCTGGGCGCGCTCCGGCCGCCCGAGCCGCACGGCGGCCTCGATCTGGTCAGCGGCGGTGGACAGGGTCAGCCAGGTGTACCGGTCCGGTCCGGGCGGCGGCGGGTCCAGCCGGGTGAGGGCGGAGTCGAAGTCGCCGAGTCCCAGGTCGAGCAGGACCCGTGCGCAGTCCACGCCGGTGCGCAGCGCCCCGGGGGTGGCGTCCGCGAGTTCATGGACGCGTTCCGCGTCCCCCTCGATGGCCGCGATCCGCGCGCGCACCGCGCCGAGGCGTGCCAGCCGCCGGCTCATCCCGGTGTCCCGGGCGATCTCCTCCGCCTCCGCCACGGCGGCCTCGGCGTCCCGGTGGCATCCCGCCAGGACCTGAGCCTGCGCCAGGGAGTCCAGCGCGTAAGGGAGTTCGCCGATCAGGGCCTGGGAGCGACGCCATCGCACCTCCGCCGACGCCAGGGAGAGCGCCGCCTCGTCGTCGCCGAGGATCGTGCCGCAGGTGAGCGCCAGCATCCGGACGGCCTGTTCGTCGGCCTCGCGGGGGTCCGCCGCGTCGAGCCGCCTCTCCAGGAAGCGGGCGAGCAGCGGCAGTCCGCGCTCGGTGTCGTCGTGGCTGAGCCGTTCCAGACCTTCGACCAGCGGATCGGAGCGGTCGCCCGCCGCGAGCCGTCCGGCGGCGGCGCGCACCGCGTCCCCGTCACCGGCCAGCCAGCCGTAGGCGGCGGCGGTGCGGAGCAGGCCGGCCGCCTCCGGGGTGGCCGCGTCCCCCACGCGGGCGAGCAGTCCGCGGGCCGCTTCGCTCTGGTCGCCCACCTCGAAGGCGACCGCCGCGCGCACCGAGGCGATCCGCGCCCCGATCGCCTGATCCTCCGTCAACTCGTCGGCCTCTTCGGCGAGTCGGTCCGCCTCCGCGGCGTGGCCCGCGGCGAGGGCCAGCGTGGCCGCTTCGGCCAGCCAGGCGGCTCGCTGCCGGTGGTCGGCGGTGGTCCGGGCGGCGTGCCGGAACAGGCCGGAGGCCGCGGCGTACGCCGTACGGTCCCGGGCGCGCTCGGCCGCGGCGGCCAGTTCCCCGGCCACCTCCTGGTCGGGTCCGGTGGCCACCGCCAGCAGGTGCCGGGCCCGGCAGTCGGGGTCGACGGCGGCCTGGGCCAGGGCGCGGTGCACGGCGATGCGGCGGGCGAGCACCGACCCCTGGTACGCGGCCGAGGCGATCAGCGGATGCCGGAACGTGACGGTGCCGTCCATGACGTACATCAGGCCGGTCCGCTCGGCCTCCTCCAGGTCGCCGAGGCCGACGCCCAGCAGCTCGGACGCCCGGAGCAGCAGGGGCAGATCGCCGCGTCCCTCGGCGGCCGCGACGAGCATCATCAGCCGGGTGCGTTCCGGGAGCCGGCCGATCTGCGACCGGAAGGACGAGAGCACGCGGTCGGCGACCGGCAGGGGGGCGTGCTGGTGCTGCTGGTCGCGCCGTGCGGCGTCGAACTCGATGAGCGCGAGCGGGTTCCCGGCGGACTCGGTGATGATCTGGGAGCGCAGCGCGGGGGCTCTGCCCCGGTCGGCCAGCAGCCGCGAGGAGTCCTCGAAGTCCAGCCGCGACAGCCGCAGTTCGGGGATGCCGGGAGCGGCGAAGCCGTCGTCCCGGCCGGCCAGCACCATGGCCACGCCCTCGGCGGCCAGCCGGCGGGCGGCGAAGAGCAGGGCCTCGGCCGTGGCCTGGTCCAGCCACTGGGCGTCGTCGACCAGGCACAGCAGCGGACCGTCCTCCGCGAGATCCGCGAGGACGGTGAGCACGGCGAGTCCGGTGAGGAAGCGGTCCGGTCCGCGCTCCTGTCCGGTCCCCAGGATCGCCCGCAGCGCCGCGGCCTGCGGCTCGGGCAGGGCGTCCAGGCGCTCCTGCACCGGCCACAGAAGCTGGACCAGTCCGCCGAAGGCCAGATCCGCTTCCGGCTCGACCCCGGTGACCCGCAGGACGCGCAGCTCACGGCCGTCGTTCCCGTCACCCCGAACCGCCGTCCCGGCGAGCCAGTCGAGCAGGGCCGTCTTGCCGATCCCCGCCTCGCCGCGTACCAGCAGAGCACCGCTGCGCCCGGCGCGCGCTGCGGCCACCAGTCGCGTCAGCCGCTCCTGTTCGGCGGTTCGCCCGTACAGCACCGACGTGCCCCCTCCACCCGCTCCGAGATCCGCCCGCAGGCCATCGGTATACGGTCCCATGCTACGTACTCGCGCCTACGTATCCGGAGCAGTAGGGCTTACGGATTCCCGGCGCGGACGCCGCTCCTACCGTTGTGACCAGCGCATCCGCTGATGATCACGACTTGATGGAGAGACCATGGACGAGCTGTTCACACCTCTGAGGCTGGGCAGGACGACCCTGCCGAACCGTCTGGTGATGGCGCCGATGACCCGCAGCCGCTCCGCCGACCGCTCCGTGAACGCGCTGACCGCCGAGTACTACGCCCAGCGCGCCGGGGCCGGGCTGATCATCACCGAGGGCACCCAGCCGAGCGTGATCGGCCAGGGCTATATCGACAC
This sequence comes from Streptomyces sp. cmx-18-6, assembly GCF_046548915.1. Classification (NCBI taxonomy): domain Bacteria; kingdom Bacillati; phylum Actinomycetota; class Actinomycetes; order Kitasatosporales; family Streptomycetaceae; genus Streptomyces; species Streptomyces sp. cmx-18-6. The sequence goes on from NZ_JAEBEP010000003.1 coordinate 74,684, forward strand.
CCCCGGGCTGCACTCGGCGGAGCAGGCCGAGGCGTGGCGGGTGGTGACCGACGCGGTGCACGCCGCGGGCGGCCGGATCTTCGTGCAGCTCATGCACTCCGGCCGGGTCGGCCACCCCAGCCTCTACCCGGACGGCGCCCTTCCGGTGGCGCCCTCGGCCATAGCCACCGGCGGGCAGATGTACACGCCCGAGGGCAAGGTCGACCACCCCGTGCCGCGGGAGATGACCCTGGAGGACATCGCGCGGACGGTGGAGGACTTCGTCGCCGCCGCCCAGCACGCGGTGGACGCCGGGTTCGACGGGGTGGAGCTGCACGGGGCCAACGGCTATCTGATCCAGCAGTTCCTCGCAGACGGCTCCAACCACCGCACCGATGTCTACGGCGGTTCGGTGGAGAACCGGGTGCGGTTCGCGGACGAGGTCGCGCGGGCGGTCAGCGACGCCATCGGGCCCGAGCGCGTCGGCATCCGCCTCTCCCCCGGGACCACCAGCGAGGGCGTCCGGGAGAGCGACCCGGCCGGGCTGTACCGCACGCTGATCCGCACGCTGGCGCCGTACGGCCTCGCCTATGTGCATGTCATGGAGTTCGGCCACCGCGAGATCACCGAGCTGATCCGGGCCGAATGGCCGGGCACGCTGATCCTCAACCCGCACCGGACGGGCGAGGAGGCGTCGGTGACCCCCGACGTCGCGCTGGAGGTGGTGCGGGAGGGCCTCGCCGACGCGGTCAGCCTGGCGTCGCTCTGGCTCGCCAACCCGGACCTGGACCGGCGGGTCCGGGCCGGCGGCCCGTTCAACGAGCCGGACCCGAGCACCTTCTACGGCGGCGACCACCGCGGCTACACCGACTATCCGACGCTGTCCGCCTGACGGCTCGACGGCCCGGCACACCGGGCGGTGCCGGGCCGGGAGGCCGTCGAACGCGCGGACGAATCCGGGCCGGTCTTCTCAGCGCTGTCCTGCCCGCCCCCTTCCCTCACCACCGCCCGACCGACTCCCTCACCATTGGAGGACCGATGAGTGACTCCCTCGCGGGTCCGGGCACCGCGCGCCCCGAGAACGCGGACGCCCCGGCACCCGGCGCCGCCCGCATCCCCACCGCCTGGCTGGGGCTGATGGCCGGCCCCCTCTCGTTCGGCATCGCCGGGCCCGCCCTGGTCCTGGACGACATCGCCCGGTCCCTGGACACCACCACCGGGGTCGTCACCTGGGGCGTGACCGCCTTCGGCTGGGGCATCGCGGTGGGCACGCCCCTGATGACCGGACTGCTCCGGCACCGGGGAGCACGGGCCGCGCTCGGCGCCTGCGGGGCGCTGGTGCTGCTCGGCGCTCTCCTGGTGCTCACCGTGCCGCTGCTGCCGGCCGTCATCATCGGCTGCGCGCTCCAGGCGCTCGGCACCGCCGGGCTGACGTCCATCGCGATGAGCCTGACGGACTCCGCCCGCTCGATGGGCTTCGTCACCGCCTCGCTCGCGGTGGTCGGCTCGACCGCGCCGCTGGTCGGCTCGCTGGTCAACGACGCGATCAGCTGGCAGGCGACCCTTGCCCTGCCCGCCCTCAGCCTGATCGGCCTGCTCGTGGTCGTCCGGCGGGTCTCCGCCCGGCCGACGTCGACCGCCGCCTTCGACGGGCTCGGCGCGGTGCTGCTCACGGCGGTGGTCACGGCGCTGGTCTTCGTCCCGCACTACCCGCCGGTCGCCGGGGTGCTCGCGGTGCTGACGATCGCCGCCCTGGTGTGGCATCTGCGGCGCAGGCCGCAGGGGTTCGTACCGGCGGTGGTGGTGCGCAGCCCCGTCTTCCTGATCTCCTCGGTGCTGGCGTTCCTGCTCGCGGCGGTCAACTTCGGGCTGATGTTCGCGGTGCCGGAGGCCCTGACGGACCACGCCTCGTGGTCGAGCGGCACGATCGGCGTCGCGATGGTGTGGCCGATGCTGCTGGGCGGTGCGCTGTCGTGGGTGGTCGTCGCGCTGTCGGCGAAGGTGGGCCGGCAGCCGGTCGTCATCACCCTGGTCGCCCTGAGCGTCGCCGGGGTGGTGCTGGCGTCGGTGAGCGTGGTCGCGGTGCTGCTGCTGTTGGCGCAGGCCCTCGCCTCGATCGCGGCGGCCTCCGGGCAGGGCGTCTTCGCGGTGCACTCGACGAAGGCCGTGCCCGAGGAGGAGAGGCCGGCGGCGATCGGGCTGTTCAACCTCTGCTATCTGCTCGGCGCGGCCTTCGGACCGGCGATCGTCTCGCTGCTGTAGGTCCCGCGCGGTGCGGCAGGGGCCCCGGCGTCGGACGCCGGGGCCCCTGCCGTGTCCCGTGCGCCCGGCCGTTCCCTGGCGCGTCCGATGGCCGTCAGGGAGCTCCGCCGAGTGTGCCGGGACGGGTGCTCCTGGGACAATGGGCGGCAGGGCGACCGGAAACCGTATCCGACACCAGGGACCGCAGATGGGCGACGGACCGACCGACACCGCTGCCATGCCGACCCGGGTCTTCCTGCTGGACGACCACGAGGTCGTCCGGCGCGGGATACGCGACCTCCTGGAGGCGGAGCAGGACCTGGTCGTCGTCGGCGAGGCGTCGACAGCCTCTCAGGCGCTGGCCCGCGGACCGGCGCTGCGGCCGGACGTGGCCGTGCTGGACGTCAGGCTGTCCGAGGGGGACGGCATCACCGTGTGCCGGGAACTGCGGTCGCGGATGCCGGACCTCGCCTGCCTGATCCTGACCTCGTTCGACGACGAGGAAGCGCTGCTCGACGCCATCATGGCCGGGGCGGCGGGCTATGTGCTCAAGCAGATCAACGGCTCGGACCTGGTGTCCGCCGTACGGACCGTGGCCGCGGGTCGGTCGATGCTCGATCCGTCGACCACGGCCAGGCTCATGCGCTCGCTCAGGGACGCCGAGGCCGGTCCGCCCCCACAGGACGAAAGGCTCGCGGTCCTCTCGGAGCGGGAGCGTGCTGTTCTCGACCTCATCGGTGAGGGCCTGACCAACCGGCAGATCGCCAAGAGGCTCTATCTGTCGGAGAAGACCGTCAAGAACCACATCTCGCGCCTGCTCGGCAAGCTCGGGGTGGAGCGCCGTGTGCAGGCGGCGGTGATCGCGGCTGAGGTGCGTGAGCAACAGCATCACGAGCGGTGAGTACGTTCACAGGGCAGCGCGCACCTGCCGCGAACGGTTGCTGTGTACTCGGTTCACGGGCACTTAGCCCGAGCTCACCGTCGTAGGCCGGAATCCGTGAGCGTACGAAGTCGTGGGCAGTCAGCCGGTCGAGGGCTCAGCCAAAGGCGCTCAGGCGGTCGAAGGGCACCCTGTCGCAGACGGCCGAAGGGCACCCCGTCATAGGCGCTCAGTCGCAGGCCGGGATCAACGGCACCCGCCATTCCAGCACCGTGCCGCTCTGCGGGTACGGCTTCGCGGCGACGGACAGGGCGCCTCCCAGGCGCTCCGCGCGTTCCGTGAGGTTACGGAGCCCACCGCGTCCGCCGTCGTCGGCGGCGAGGCCGACGCCGTCGTCGCCGACCGTCACCGTGAGGACGCCGGCGTCGGCGACGACGGAGACCTCGGCCCGGCCGGCCCGTGCGTGCCGTGCCACATTGCTCAGCGCCTCGCCGACGACCGGAATCACCTGGTCGGCCACCGTCCGGGGCACGTCGGTGTCGATCAGCCCCTCCATGCGGAGCGCCGGGGTGAATCCGAGAGCGGGAGCGGCCGCGTCCACCGCCTGGACCACCCGGGAGCGCAGTTTCGGAGCCCGCCCCGGCGCCTCGTGCTCCCTGAGGCCGAAGATGGTGGAGCGGATGATCTTGATGGTGGAGTCCAGGTCGTCGATCGCCCGGCCCAGCCGCTCGGCCGCTTCCGGGTGCTCCACCAGGGGGCGGGCGCTCTGCAACGTCATTCCGGTGGCGAACAGGCGTTGGATGGCGAGATCGTGCAGGTCTCGGGCGATCCGGTCGCGATCCGCCAGCAGGCTCATCCGCTCGGAGTCCCTCCGGCGGTCGGCCAGTTCGAGCGCCAGCGCGGCCTGTCCGGCGAACGCGGGCAGGGCGGCGACCTCCGCGCTGACGAACGTCGGCCGGTCGCGGAGACGCGCGAGGATCAGGACTCCGCTCAGCTTCTCCTTCGTCCCCACTCCGACAGCCACCGCGGGCCCGAACCCGGCCCAGCGCTCCGGCCGCACCGTCACCCGGGGGTCGGCGCTGACGTCCGCCACCGTGACCAGGCCGTCCTGGGCCAGCGCCGCGTCGGCGAGCATGCCCCGGCTGCTCGGCAGCACGACGCCCCGGTGGGCCTCGGCCCCCTCCCCCAGGGCCAGCGAACCCTTCACCTCGCCGGCCGGGCCGATGAGGTGGAAGACCCCCAGGTCCGCACCGGCGATGGCGACGGCCTGTTCCAGCATTCCCTCCAGCACCTCCGACTCGGCGGAGCCCGACAGCAGGGCGCTGGTGAAGTCGGAACTGGCAGCGAGCCATCGTGCCCGGAGGCGGCCCTCCTCGTACAGCCGGGCGTTCTCGATGGCGATGCCGGCCGCGACGGCCAGCGTGGACACGACGGCCTCGTCCTCCGTGTCGAAGTCGGCCGCACCGCGCTTCTCGGTGAGATACAGATTCCCGAAGACCTCGTCGCGTACGCGGATGGGCACCCCCAGGAAGGAGTGCATGGCCGGATGATGGGGCGGGAAGCCGGACGAGGCCGGGTGGTCGGCGAGCTCGGCCAGGCGCAGCGGCTCCGGGTGGCGGATCAGCTCGCCCAGCAGGCCGTGGCCGGAGGGCAGGCCCCCGATCTGCCTGCGCACCTCGTCGCCGATGCCGATCGGAAGGAACTCGGCGAGCTTCTGATCGCTGCCCACCACGCCGAGGGCTCCGTACTCGGCGTCGACGAGCGAGACGGCGGATTCGACGATTCCGCGCAGCACCTGGGGCAGGTCCAGTTCCCGCCCGACCGACATGACGGCGTCGAGCAGGCCGTTCAGCCGGTCCCGGGTTCCTCTGACCTCGTCGATGTGCACCTGAAGCTGGTCGAGCAGCTCATCGAGCCTCAACCGCGGGAGACGACTCTCGTGGGCTTCGTGGCCATCCCCGCCCATGAGCACCTCCGACGTCCGTCGAGGAGCGACGCGCACGCGTGAACCGATGCCGTTCCAATCTATCCCGGGGGCCCGGTCGCCTCATGTCGAGCGGGTGAGCCGTCGCGGAGCGGGGCCGGCGCCCGCCCCGCCGGGCGGGGCTGGAGGGGAAGACGGAGCCGGTCGGCCCTCGGGCGGGACCGTTCGGCCCCTGCTCCGGCGGGGGCCCGGGCCGCAAGGTGGAACGGAAGGCTCTGCGGAACGGGAGAAGGGCGGGCGCGGCGGGATGCGGCAGCTCCAGGTCGGTGACCTCATGACGGACGACGTGGTCGCGGTCGGCTCCTCGACGCCGGCGGCGCAGGTGTCCGGGCTGCTCACCCGGCACACCATCAACGGGGTGCCGGTGCTGGACGAGGACGATCACGTACTCGGAGTGGTCTCCGCGAGCGACCTGCTGAGCCGAGGGGCCCCCACGGCCGGCGGCGTCATGTCGGCTCCGGCCGTCACCGTCCAGGCCGAACAGACGGTGGTGGAGGCCGCGCGGCTCATGGTGCGTCGTGGATACGAACGGCTCCCCGTGATCGACGATGAGGACCGCTTGGTCGGGATGGTGACCAGACGCGATCTCCTGCGCCTCTTCCTGCGCCCGGACGCCGAGGTGGAAGTCCGGATCCGCAGGGAGGTCCTCGGTGACGTCCTGGGCGTCCGGGCCGGACTGGTCCAGGTCCATGTGCTCGACGGTGTGGTGGTCCTGGCCGGCCGCCTGCCGCAGCGGGGCCAGATCCGTACCGCGCTTGCGCTCACCGCACGTACGGAAGGAGTCGTCGCCGTCGTGAACCGCATCGCGGTCCGACCCGACGAGGCGTCTGAGCCGGAGCGGCCGGACGCCGACTGGAGGCACACGTGACGGCTGCCCGCGCGGCCGCGTTCGCGCGGCGTCCGCCCACGGGACGACGACCAGCAGGAAGCAGGGAGACCATGTCCACGACCGACCGACGCGCCACCGCGATCATCCCCTCGCTCGTCGAGGAGGCCCTCGCCGCGCCGTCCATGCACAACGCGCAGCCCTGGAAGTTCGTCCACCGCTCCGGAACCCGCCTCCTCTCCCTGTACGGCGACCCGGACCGCGCGCTGCCGGTCGGCGACCCGGAACACCGCGGTCTGCACATCGGCTGCGGTGCGGCCCTGCTGAATCTGCGGGTGGCTGCCGCACACCGCGGGTGGACGACCGGTTTCGCGCTCCTGCCCGACTCCCGCGACCCGTGGCGACTCGCCGACATCACGCTGGAGGAGTCCGGGACCGCCGACCCGCGGCTGACGGACCTGCACCCCGCCGTGGGACTGCGGCACACCAGCCGTGCCCCGTTCTCGGACGAGCGGATTCCGCCGGAGATCCTCGACGGCCTGGGCGCGGCCGCGCTTCTGGAGGGGGCGCGGCTGACCGTGCCGGGAGTCTGGCACGCCGACGCCGTGCTGGATCTGGTGCACGACGCGGAACTCTTCGAGTCCGCCAGCGATGCCATGCGGGCCGAGATCATCACCTGGACCCGCACGGGCAAGGCGGGGGAAGGCCCCGCCACCGAGGGCGTCCCCTCGTACGCGTTCGGCCCCCGTCAGTACGACACGACGGCCCCGGTGCGGGATTTCGACGTACCGCACAGCTCGCGGGACCGGGCGGCGGCCGCGTTCGAGGAACGGCCGCAGATCGCGTTGCTGGGTACGGAGGCGGACACGCCCGCGGACTGGCTGCGGGCGGGCCAGGGCATGGAGCGGGTGCTGCTGCAGGCGACGCTGGACGGACTCGCGACCTCTTTGATCTCGCAACCCCTCGAATGGCCCGAGCTCCGGCACCTGACGCGTGATCCGAACTCCAGGACGGGCTTCGTGCAGATGGTGTTCCGGTTCGGCTACGGCCCCGCGGGCCCGGCCACGCCTCGCCGTCCGGTCACGGATGTTCTGGATGTCACGTGAGACCGGGTTCTGGACATCACGTGAGACCGGGTTCGGGACGTCACGTGAGACCGGGGCGGCACGGCCTGCCACGGGGCAGAGCGTGCCGGCGCGGTGACTGTTGCCGGTGACGGGGGTGGCCACGACCGCGAGTCCGGGACTCGTAGTCGTGGCCACCTCTCGTCGGGGACCGAGCCACGCGCGATCCCCACCTCCCCCGCGTTCACGCCTCCCCCGCGTTCACGTGACCGGGCACGTCCCCCGCGTTCCCGTAACCGGGCGGAACGATCTCCACGGGGCAGTGCCCGTGGTGCAGCACGGCATGGCTGACCCGCCCGAGCGCCGGTCCGAGCCCCAGCACGCGGCGCCGGCTGCCCAGGACCATCAGATCGGTGTGCTTCGACGTCTCGACGAGGATCCCCGGGACGCTGGTCCCCGTCTCGACGTGGTGGGTGACGGTGAGACCGGGGTACAGCTCGCGCATCCGGCCGGCCATCGCCGACACCTCACGCACCTGCTGGTCGGCGACCTCGCCGAAGCTGTCGAGCATGGTGGCGACCGTGCCGACATGGCCCAGCACGTTGCAGACGCTCAGCAGCCGGAGCGACGCCTTGCGGGCCTGCGCCTCGGCGGCCGGGACCACCAGCCAGCCGAGATCCGACGCGCCGTGCACCGCCGCCGTGATCACGCCGGTCGCCGGCCGGTCGGGCTCGCCGCGTACGACGATCACGGGGACCTCGGTCCGCGCGGCCACTCCCAGGCCGACCGATCCGAGCAGCAGAGCGCCGAAGCCGCCCAGCCCCCTGCTGCCCACGACGATCGTCCCGCGGTCGCCGGCCGACGCGCGCAGCCCGGCCACCGGGTCCAGGGGGCTCAGCTCCGTCGTCACGACCAGGCCGGGGCAGCGCTCGCTCACCGCTTCCACCGTGTCGGCCAGCAGGTCGCGCCCTGCCTCGCGTACCGCCTGGACGGTCTCCGCACCCACGAAGAGCGAGCGCCCATCGGTGTCGGCGGCGTGGACGACGGCGAGGGGCCGGCCGCGGCGGTCCGCTTCCTCCGCGGCCCACAGCGCGGCCGCCCGTGCGGCATCGGACGCGTCCACACCGACGGTGACAGGGCCGAGTTCGACGGGCTCGGGAGTGGTGCTGGTCATGGCTCCTCCTCGGCATCGGTCCAGCGCCTGCAGATCCCACGGTCGCATCGCGGCGCGTCACGGGCATGGGCCGTTCGGTCCCGATCGAGACCTGTCGGCCCTCCCCCCACGGTCGCGGCGAGACGCTGGGGGCAGGGTCTCGCCTCGGGAGCCCCGAATCCCGTACGTCCGGAGAGGAGGGGGCCGGCCCGGTCGTCGTCGGGCGGCGCGGCAGCCGTCCGGCCGGCCCGCACATCGGTCACGTCACCCACGCCGTGATCCACCACAGCACCGCACCGGTCGCCGTCGTCCCCTGCGAGTGACGGTCGTCCTCTGCGAAGGGCGTCAGCCGGCGTCGCCCGGGGCGTCGGGGACGATGATCCTGCGTCCGGTGATCCGCCGGGGTGTGAGGAGCATCACGTGGTCACGCTCCTCCCCCGCCCACGGCGTCGAGTACGCCGCCTCCCTGAACCGCCGCGCGGCCTCCTCGTCCGGCGCCGCGCGCACGGTGCCGACGAGCAGCACGCTCCACCCCCGGCTGAAGGCGTCGTCGATGTGGTCGGCCTCGAAGGCGATCTCCGTGTCCGCGGCGGTGGCGAGCGGTGAGCCCTCGGCGGTGCTGAACACGACCTCGCCGTCGAGCACCTGGTAGTTCAAAGGCAGGACGACCGGGCCGTCGCCGTGGGTCAGGGCCACCCGGCCCACGCCGTGGTCGCCCAGCAGCGTCCAGCACATGGCCTCGTCGAGTTCGACCATCCGGGCGCGGCGGGCGCCGCGGCCGATGCCGGGCGGCAGGTCGCCCGTCCCGCCCGACAGCTCCTGGACCGTGGTCTCCAGCGCGTCGGCCAGCCGGAGCAGAAAGCCGATGCCCGGCGTGGCCGGCTGCTCCTCCACGTACTCGATGTAGCCGGGCGCGGCGCCTGCCCGCAGAGCCACGTCCTGCCGGGACAGGCCGAGTTGCAGGCGACGTGCCGCGATGCGCCGGCCCATGTCGCCTCTCGCCGGATGCGGTGCTGGGGGCATCGCGGGGGCTCCTTACTCATCGAGTCGTTCGTTCGCTCGCTCATCGGGGCGGGTCCTTGAGGCTCACGCTAGCCAAGGCCGGGAACGGCCGCAGCCCAGAGGGCGTGTCCGTGTCGGCCCCCGGGGGTGTGGCACGGTCGCGGGCCGCGTCCGTACGTCGGCGGGCTCGGGGGCCTCGCCCCGGGGTCTCGCGATGGCTGGTTCTGCGGCGTTCGCCGGAAGGGCACGGGGGTACAAGCGGATCGCGCGCATCCGATGCCGGGCCTGTTCGACCGTGCCGGAAGTGCGGTCGGCGGGTCCGCGGCCGTACAGTCCGGCGCGTAGCAGCGCCAGGCATTCCGTCCCGTCGACCCAACAGGTGAAAGATGTCCGAGACAACCGTGGTTCCCGACGACGCAGTACTGGGTGAGAGCCCCGCTCCGGGCGACGGCCCCGAGCTGGACGCCGAAGTCTGCGAGACCCGGTCCCGGCGGCTCAGACGCAGGCTGGAGCGGCTGATCGGGATCGCCGCCACCGAGGGCAACGCGCTCCTCCCGCTCCGTAACGGCGACGAGATATTCGGCGCGATGCTGGAGGCGATCCGAAGCGCCGAGCACACCGTCGACATGATGACCTTCGTCTACTGGCGGGGGGACATAGCGCACGAGTTCGCCGAGGCGCTCGCCGACCGGGCCCGCGCGGGCGTCCGGGTCCGGCTGATGCTCGACGGCTTCGGCTGCCGGCTGATCGAGAAGGCCCAGCTGGACCTGATGGACGAGGCCGGGGTGACCATCGCCTGGTTCCGCAAGCCGCTCTACCTCTCGCCCCTCAAGCAGAACCACCGCTGCCACCGCAAGGTGCTCATCGTCGACGAGGGCACCGCGTTCACCGGCGGCGTCGGGATAGCCGAGGAGTGGTGCGGGGACGCGCGCAACGAGAACGAGTGGCGAGACACCCACGTGCGGATCAGCGGGCCCGCGGTGGACGGCCTGGCGGCGGCCTTCGCGCAGAACTGGGCCGAGTGCCACGACGAGTTGTTCGACGACGAGGACCGGTTCGTCGGCGTCGAGCAGAAGGGCGACGCCGTCGTCCAGGTGGTGCGCGGCTCGGCGTCCTTCGGCTGGCAGGACATGCAGACCCTCATCCGGGTGGCACTCGAGTCGGCGGAGGAGCGCATCCGCATCACCACCGCCTACTTCGCCCCGGACGCCTACTTCATCGAGCTGTTGTGCGCCGCCGCCCGGCGCGGGGTCGAGGTGGAGATCCTGCTGCCGGGGCCGCACACCGACAAGCGGGTCTGCCAGCTCGCGGGGCAGCACTACTACGAGCAACTCACCGCCTGCGGTGTGAAGATCTACCAGTATCAGCCGACGATGATGCACGCCAAGACCATCACGGTGGACCGGGTCGCCGCGCTCATCGGCTCCACCAACTTCAACCGGCGTTCCCTCGACCATGACGAAGAGGTCATGCTCGCGGTCATGGACTGTGATTTCACCGCCGCCCTGGACGGGCACTTCGACGAGGACCGCGAGAAGAGCGTGCTGATCGAGCGCGGCCGCTGGAAGCGCCGCTCGATCATCCAGCGGACCCGTGAGGCCGCCGTCATACCCATCCGCCGCTACCTCTGAGGGGCAGCGCGCTGCGGCTGAAGGACGGGCGGGTGAGGGCGGGTGAGGGCAGGTACGGTCCCGGGCGCGGCGGGCGGGCTCTGGCTCGGCCGGCGGCGTGCGGGCGCCGCGCGCTACGCGTCGTCGGCGGCGAGATGGGCGGCGCGCGCCGCGGCGCGGCCGGGAGTCCCGGCCTGGTCCGCGCCGCTCGCGGGTCGGACGGCCCGCCGAGGCCATCGCCCTCGGGACGCGCCGAACGGGCGGCGGAGCAGGTCGCGGAACTGGTCGAGAGTCTGACGCCGGGCTCCCGGCTGGGCACCGAGGACGAGCTCCGAACGCTGTGCGGGGTGTCCGTGGACACGTTCAACGAGGTGCCGCGTCTCCTTCGGGCGCGCGGGCTGGTGACCGTGAAGCCCGGCCCGGGCGGCGGCCTGTTCAGCGCCGAGCAGTCCCCGATGGTCCGGCTCGGCAACTCCGTCCTCGCCCTGGACTCGGGGGCGAACGACGTCGCGGACGCCGTGCGCATCCGCGACGCCCTCGACCTGCTGCTGATCGAGGACGCCCTCCGGCTCATCCACGAGCACAACACGAGTCTCCGGACCGCCGAGGCCCCCGCGCACACGTGACGCGTCGAGCACGACGACGCCCCGAGAGCGCTTCAGTCGACGGCTCGCGCCGCGGCGAGCAGGTCGATCTCATCGTGGAGCGCGGCCCCGAGGACGACCCGGACAGCCCCGGAGGAGTCCGTGCCCACGAGCATCCTGACGCCCGCCTCGTCGAAGACGCGCACCATGTCGTACTCGTGGCGGTGCGGGCCGTCTCGCGCCGGCTCGCCGCGTACAGCGTGCTCATGGACCGTGAACCGTTCGCCGTCGAGGGTTCCGTCCGCCCGTACGGCGTCGAGGCCGGTCAGATGGCGGTGGGCGGCGACCGGGGACGCCTCCCACTTGAGGGCGCCCGCTCCATCGCGCGGCGCAGGACCAGGGTCTCCACCGCGACGGACGTGATCGCTGCCCCGATCCCGTAAAACGGTATGAACCAGCATAATAGGGGTGTCCAAGGTCTCGAACGCTTGGTGAGGGGCAGCGTGGACACCTTCACAGGAGACGACAACGGCGCCCATGAGTTCAACGGCACGCTGATGGACGTCGTGGCCGCCCTGATCGACGACCGGGGAACGGTCAGGCAGTGGTCCGCCGCCGCCGTGCGACTGCTCGGGCGATCCGCCGGTGAGGTGTGCGGCAGGCCCGCGATTCAGTTGTTCACCGACACCGGGAGCGCGGGCGACGCCCTTCCCGACGCCGGGGCGAGGGCTCTGCTGCGTGACGCCCGTGGCCGAGGTGTCGCCGTCCGGTGCCGGCTGCTGCCTCTGCGGGGAACCGCTCACCGGCTGCTGCTCGCCGTTCCCGACGACCGCGCCGAGGGGTCCGAAGGGGAGGCGGCGTTGGTGCGCGCCCTGCTCGCGCGGGAGCGGATCGGGGTCGCGGCGGGGGACGCCGAACTGCGCGTGATGTGCAGCGACTTCAGCGCGGCCGACATGCTGCGGCTGCCCCCGGACGGTCCTCCTTCGGCTGATGGGGCGGACGGGCCCGGTGCCGAGGCCGGGATCGGGGCCGGGGCCGAGCCCGGGGCCGGTGCCGGTGCCGAGGCAAGTGCCGGTGCCAAGGCAGGTGCCAGGACAGGGCCCGGTGCCGAGGCCGTGGCCGATGCCGGGCCCGAGGTCGATGCCGGGCCCGAGGTCGGTACCGGGGCCAGGGCAGGGGCAGGGCCCGGCATCGTACCGGAGAGCTGTGCCGCCCCGGCGAGCCGCACCCGGCATGCGCATGACCCGACCGGCCCGGCGCCCGACCGCCCCTTCTCCGTGACCGCCGTGCGCGCCACGGACCGCCGCGGGCGGTCCTCGGGGGTCACCGTGCTGCTGACGGACACGACCGCGCAGTGGCGCGCCGCCCGGCGGCTGCGGGTGCGGCACCGTGCCGCCATCGGCATCGGCCTCTCCCTGGACGTGAGCCGCACCGCCCAGGACGTGGCCGACGTGCTGGTGCCCGACTTCGCGGACCTGGCGGCGATCGATCTCGCCGAGTCCGTCCTCGCGGGAGACGAGCCGTCCAAGGCGCTCGGCGCCGGCGACCTCCATATGCGCCGGGTGGCCGTACGGGGCGCCGAGGGCTGGCCGGCCGGACTGCTGCGGCCCGGCGAGGCGTTCCCCGCGCTGCCGGACCAGCTCCATATCCGCAGCCTCCAGGAAGGACGGACGGTGATCACCGACCGCGCCCTCCTCGATCGGGCGATCGGCGGCGGCCCGGCGGCGGGGAAGCTGATCCCCGAGAACGGCCGCTCCCTGGCGATCGCCCCGCTGTACGCCCGCGGTCTGGTTCTGGGGATCATCGGGGTGTGGCGTACGGACCGTCACGAGCCCTTCGACGAGCTCGACGCGGACCTGATGACGGAGATCGCCGCGCACGCCGCGCTCAGCATCGACAACGCGCGCCGGTACAACCGGGAGCACCGCGCCGCCGTGACCCTCCAGCGGCGTCTGCTGCCGGCCGCCACCACCCACACCCCGGCGCTCGACGCCGTGGGCCGGTACCTGCCCGCGGCGGGGGGCGCGGAGATCGGCGGCGACTGGTTCGACGTGCTGCCCCTGCCTTCCCTCCGCGTCGCCGTGGCCGTGGGCGACGTGCGGGGGCACGGGCTGCACGCCGCGGCCACCATGGGACGGCTGCGCACCGCCGTGCAGACGCTGGGGGACCTGGAACTGCCCCCGGACGAAATGCTCACCCGGCTCGACGAACTGGTGGCCCGGATCGCGTCCGAGGCGAGCCCGGCCGAGCGGGACACGGTGGGGGCCACCTGCCTGGCCGCGCTGTACGACCCGGTGACGCAACAATGCGCCTTCGCCAGCGCCGGCCATCCCCCGCCCATCGTGGTCACGCCACAAGGCGCCGCGCACCCCGTCCCGGTCCGGCCCGGGCCGCCCCTGGGCGTCGGCGGTCTGCCGTTCGAGACGACCTCGGTGCACCTCGCCCCGGGCAGCTGGCTCGCCCTGTACACCGACGGGCTGCTCAGCGGGCACGGCGGCGACGTCGACGCCGAAGTGGACCGGCTCGCCCTGCGCATCGCCGAACTGCACCGGTCGGGCAGCCCCTTGGAGGAGGCCGGGGACGCCCTGACCTCCGAGCGGGCGCGACAGCCCGCCGCCGACGACACCGCCCTCCTGCTCGCCCGGATCCGGCCGCTGCCTCCCGACGCCGTCGCCGAGTGGGAGTTCCCGGCCGACCCCGCCTCGGTCGCCGAGGCCCGCACGGCCGCCTCCGCGAAACTCGCCGAGTGGGGGCTCGACCTCCTCGACTTCACCGTCGAGCTGATCGTCAGCGAGCTGGTGACCAACGCGGTCCGCTACGCGGGCGGCCCGGTCGGACTGCGCCTCATCCGCGACACCGTTCTGTACTGCGAGGTCAGCGACCCCAGCAACACCCAGCCGAGGCTGCGCCGCGCCGCTCTCGGCGACGAGGGGGGCCGGGGTCTCTTCCTGGTGGCGCAGTTGAGCAACCGCTGGGGCAGCAGGTACGGGCAGTCGGGCAAGACGATCTGGGTCGAGCTGGAGACGACGCCGACGTAGCCCAACCCCCACGCTCCCGTACGCCCCCGGGCCGCACGGCCGAGTCCGGCGCGCCCCGGACCGTACAACCGCCGGCGCGCCCCCGGACCGTACAACCTCAGGTACGCCCCCGGACCGTACGACCGACTCCGGTACACCCCGACCTGCACGACCGACTCCGGTACGCCCCCGACCCGTACGGCCGGCTCCCGTCCGGCGGCCCCCATCCCAGGCCCGCCGTCGATCAGGGTCCCGCCACGAACGACCGACCGCGGCACCGGCATCGTCAGCGGCTTCGCCGACAGCGCCCCCATCACGCCCGTGCGGCCCGGTGGGGTCTCCGCCCCGCTGCCCGGCGTCGCGCCGGCGGCGTTCGACGCCCAGGGCCGGCCGGTGACCGACGAGGTCGGTGAGCTCGTGGTCCCCCGGCTGATCGCCGGGGGCCCTCGGGGCGCTCCTCGCCGTACGGAACTCGGGCCGTACTACTGGCCTGCGGCGGTTTTCAGGCCGATCAGAAGCAGGTCGAGGCCGGCGATGAACTGTTCGCGGTCGTCGTGGGCGCGCAGGTCGGCGGTGGCGCGGGTCAGGAAGGGGTACGCGGCCGGGTCGAGCTCCTTCCAGTGTTCGGCGGTCCGGGCGAGGAAGTCGTCGCGGCTGGTGGTCGCGCCGACAGCCACGCCCGGCGCGATGATCTGGGCGCTGACACCGGTGACGTAGTAGAAGACCGCGGTGGTGACCGCGAACCGCTGCCCGGCGGGCAGCCCGGTTCGTTCGACAAGGGTGCCGATGCGGTCGAACAGGCGCAGCGTGTGCGCCAGCGTGGCGGGCGCGGTGACGTGGGACGCGGCCCACGGGTGCCGGTCCAGGGCGTCGAAGACGGCGACGGCGAGGACGCGCAGCGCGGCGCCCGCGTCGGCGTCCTCGTCGGGGCGGGGGGCCTCGGCCAGGGCGTGGCCGAGCACGTCGTCGGCGGCCAGGGCGACGAGCTCGTCCTTGTTCGCCACGTGCCAGTACAGCGCGCCGGGGCCGGTGTTCAGCTGTTCGGCGAGCAGCCGGAAGGTGAATCCCCGCTCACCGCGCTCGTCCAGCAGCGCGACGGCCGCACCCACGACCACCTCTCGCGACAGGGCGTCGGCACGCCCTCCTGCGGGTGCTCTTCCTCGTGTCCTCGGCATGCCCTCATTTTGACACACCCTGGAACCGTGTTCCATATTGCTAATGGAACACGGTTCCATAAGAGCGTCCGGGTGCCAGCCCCGACGCCGTGCCCGCACAGGAACGAGGAAGCCCATGACCACCAGCCACCACCCGATCGCCATCGTCGGCGCCGGCCTGGGCGGCCTGACGCTCGCCCGGGTCCTGCACGTCCACGGCATCCCCGCGACGGTCTACGAGAGCGACCCCTCGGCCGAGTCCCGCACCCAGGGCGGCCAGCTCGACATCCACGAGGACGACGGGCAGCGCGCGCTCGCCGCCGCCGGCCTCACCGAGGAGTTCCGCGCGATCATCCACGAGGGCGCCGAAGCCCTGCGCGTACTCGACCAGCACGGCGGGCTGCTGCACGAGGAACCCGACGACGGCACGGCGGCGCGCCCCGAAGTGCTCCGCGGAGACCTGCGCCGGGTCCTGCTCGACTCCCTGCCCGACCGGACGGTCCGGTGGGGACGCAAGGTCACCGGCATCCGGCCGCTCGGCGACGGCCGGCACGAGCTGACCTTCAGCGACGGCTCCACCGTGACCAGCGGCCTGCTGATCGGTGCGGACGGCGCCTGGTCGAAGGTCCGGCCGCTGCTCTCCGACGCCCGGCCCGAGTACATCGGCACGACCTTCGTCGAGACCTATCTCCACGACGCCGACGAGCAGCACCCCGAGACGGCCAAGGCGGTCGGTGGCGGCGCGATGTACGCGCTGACCCCGGGCAAGGGGATCGTCGCGCACCGCGAGGCGGGAAACATCCTGCACACCTACGTCGAGCTGAACCGTTCCGCCGAGTGGATCACCGGCATCGACTTCACCGACGCGGCCACCGCGACCGCCCGGATCGCGGCGGAGTTCGACGGGTGGGCCCCGGAACTCGCCGCGCTGATCACCGGCGGCGGGACCGCACCGGTCGCGCGCATGATCCACACGCTCCCGGACGGACACCGGTGGAACCGCGTCCCCGGGGTGACGCTCCTCGGGGACGCCGCGCACCTGATGCCGCCGTCCGGCGACGGCGCGAACCTCGCCATGTTCGACGGCGCCGAGCTCGCCCAAGCGATCGCCGCCCACCCCGACGACGTCGAAGCGGCGCTCACCGCCTACGAAGCGGCCCTGTTCCCCCGCAGCGAGGCGTTCTACGCCGACGCCCACGAGATCCTGGACCTCTGCCTCGGAGAGCGTGCCCCGTACGGACTCATCGACCTCTTCAAGGGTGGCGCCCAAAGCCGGGACGGGGCACACGAACAGCCCTGACCCCGCGATGCCCCCATGCACCCATGCCTCGATGCGATCACGGTCGGGATCCCGCACGGGCGACGCGAAGCGCACCCTGTGGTCCGTCGCCGGCCTGCCGCTCACCCCGCGGCGGACTCACCGCGACAGGACGCCGGTTAGGGTCTGCTTCATGGCTGAGGAGCACGCGAACGCATGGGCCGCCGAGGCGATCCGAAGGATGGGGGCGGGTGGCCCGCGGGTGACGCCGACCCCTCTGCGTCGGCTGGCGCTTCCCGCGATCCGGGACATCGGGATCTACCTCAAGGACGAGTCCGCGCACCCCACCGGCAGCATGAAGTACCGTCTGGTACGGGCCATGTTCCGCGAGGCGATCGCCGCCGGCGCCATCACGGCCGGCACACCGGTGGTCGCGGCTACGAGCGGAGCGGTCGCCGTTGCCGGAGCCCACTTCGCGAGCCTGCTGGGCCTGGACTTCACCGCGGTCGTACCGGCCAGGACCTCCGGGGAAGTGCTGGCCAGGATCGAGGGGGAGGGCGGGCGGTGGCAGGTGGGGGAACAGCCGCCGGCCGCGGTGCAGGAGGAGGCGAGGGCGCTGGCCGAGCGGCTCGGCGGCCACTCCCTCGACCATTTCGCCGACGCAGGGCGGGCGATGGCCGTGAGTGATGAGCCGACGATCGCCGACGAGGTCTTCGCCCAGCTGAGCGAGGAGCCGCATCCGATTCCGGAGTGGATCGTCACGGGTGCCGGAACAGGAGCGACCTCCGCGGCGGTCGGACGCCATCTGCGGCGACACGGCCATCCGACGCGGCTGGCCGTGGTGGATCCGGAGAACTCCGCCTACTTTCCCGCGTGGGCGAGCGGATGCGACGACTACACGACGGGGATGCCCTCGCGGATACCCGGCATCGGCCGTCCACGGACCGAACCCGGCTTCCTGCCGGCGGTGATCGACCTGATGATCCCGGTGCCGGACGCGGCGTCCGTCGCGGCCCTGCGGTGGCTCCGCACGGCCGCCGGGATCGAGGCCGGACCGGCGACCGGCACCAACTTCTGGGGAACGTGCCACCTGGTGGCGCGGATGCGCGAGGCGGGCGTGCGGGGCAGCGTCGTCACCCTCATCGGCGACAGCGCCGATCCGTATCTGACGACCCACCTCAGCCCGTCCTGGGTTCGCGCGCGGGGGCTCGACCCCACACCGTACGAGGCCGACATCGAGCGTTTCGTCCGCACCGGGGAGTGGCCGGCCGTGGACCGGTCCGCATGACCGTGGGAAAGCCGTGCCGGTGGAGAACGCCGGGGCCGGTGTTCTCCACGGGGCGCACAGCCCCGCTGCTCTCCCCCTCCCCCTCTCGGCTCCCGGCCTCTCCGCCGCCCGCCTCGACGTCGCGGGCCGGTGATCGCGCTCGTCCGATGGGGAAGACTGGGCCCATGAGAGACACCGTTTTCACGCGACAGAGCGGCTGGATCCCGAACGTGATCCGCGAGGACGGTGATCTGAAGCTGATGCTGGGCGCCGGGGCCGACGCCAACCACGAGCCTCGCACGTTCACGTTCCCGATCGGGGAGGACCACCTCGCGGTGATCCAGGAGGATCTGGCCAGACACCTGCTGCTGTGGAGTGCGGTCCTTCCGCTGTGCGACGCCGCCGGAACCCGGGGGCGGCTCGACGAGGACGCCGCCGTCGCGCTCCTGGACCCGGTCCTCCTCTCCGCGCCCGAGGACGTCGACGCGCTCTTCCGGCGCATCCCGTGGGACAGGGGCCGGCTCGTCGCCCACGGGGCCGACGTCGATCTGCTGGAGCGCGGTCAGGTCTGCGCGGCACTGCGCGCGGCGACCGAGACGTCCGACGGGAAACGAGCTCAGGAGTACCACGCGCGCCGCCGTCGCGCCGAGCGCGGAGTGGTGCTCGGTCCGCTAGACACTGCGATCCTGACATACACGGGCCAGTACCTGCACGGCTCGACGATTCCGGGACGGATGCCCGACGCCGTCGCCCCCGCGCTGCTGCCCGAGGTCATACGGATCGTCGCCACCGCGGAGCGGGCGTGCGCCGGGATGCGGATCGGCAGCGATCCACGACGGGGGAAGCGCGCCACGGACAAGCGCGACTGGGACCGGATGGCGACGGCGGTCGAAACCGCCGTGCGCCGTGCGCACCCCGGGCTCGCCGATGACGCGGTGCGCACCGTGGGCTTCCTGATGTGCTCGGAGGCCGCGGACCGCTCCAGGAACACACCCGTGGAGGATGACGAGGAGGCGGCCGGCGAGCGTGCCGACGCCGGCGGGAGTGCGAGGAAGACCGCCCTGTCCTTCACCGACGACAAGGGCGTCGAGAAGAAGTGGGTCTCGGGCGGTCCCCGCACCGCATCCGCGGAGTTCTGGGGGTTCGTCGCCGATCGCTCTGCCGGGGACAACGAGGTGTTCACCATCGAGGACGAGGAGATGGGCGAAGGGATCCAGCTGCACTTCTACGCGGACTCCATCGCCCGGGTCACCACGGTGCGGGAGGGTGAAGGCGGGTCGGATCCGGAGTACGGGGTCGAGTACAGCCTCGTCGACGGGATCGGCGGGTACCGGAAGCTGGTGGGCGCCTTCGTCCTCGGCGGCTGCGCCGCACTCGCACCGTACGGCTCGTGGATGTCGGATGCCGCCGAGTTCGAGCGCGCACGCCGGCGGCGCGACGCCGATTAGTCCCAGCGGGCCCGTCAGTGGTCCGGGCGCCGGCCGCGGCGCAGTGCGCGGGTGCACCAGCCGATGATGGCGGCGTTGACAGCCGCTCCCACGGCGATGGCGACGGCGAACACGACGACGCTGTCGATCGGCAGCAGGAGGAAGACGAAACTGACGGGCGCGGTGGCGAGGAACGGAATGACGCCGGCCATGGACTCGTCCGAGCTGTCCCAGACAGTCACCGCCCACGCCCACACGAACAGCGCGGCACAGAGGCCGAGATAGACGAGGCCGGCTGCGCCCAGCCAGTCGTGCAGTCGGCGTGAGATCGATCGTCCGGAATCGGCGGCGGTGCCGGGCATGGTGGTGGTCTCCTCGGTCGGATGGTCGTACTGGCTCTGTCGGGGTCTCGGCGGTCAGAGGCGCGCGCCGGGCGGGTTCGGAGTGGCGAGGCCGAGGTCGTACGCGAGGATGGTCGCCTGCACCCGGTCGCGCAGGCCGAGCTTGCGGAGCAGCGCGGTCACATGGGACTTCACCGTGCCCACGGTGATGCTGAGTTGCCCGGCGATCTCCGCGTTGGTGAGCCCGGCCGCGACGAGGGTGAGCACGCGCCGCTGGCTTGCGGTGAGGCCGTCCAGTTCGGGAATGCTCCCCGCGGGGAGCGCGGTGGGTGACCGGGACGTGTAGTGGCCGATGAGGTGGCGTGTCGCCGAGGGGGCGAGGACGCTCTCGCCGATCGCCACCTCCCGGATGCCCTGGAGCAGTTGGGAGGGGTGCACATCCTTGAGCAGGAAGCCCGAGGCGCCGGCGCGAAGCGCCTCGAAGACGTAGGCGTCGAGGTCGAAGGTGGTCAGGACGAGGACACGGGGCGGGTTCTCGCGGCCGGTGATGATGCGGGTGGCGGCTATGCCGTCCAGTTGGGGCATGCGTACGTCCATGATGATGACGTCGGGAGCCAGCTCCGCGGCGAGGCGTACCGCGGAGACGCCGTCCGCGGCCTCGCCGACGACCGTCATGTCCTCCTCGGCGTCGATCACGGCGGCGAATCCCGCCCGTACGATGCCCTGGTCGTCGACGACCAGCACGTTCAGGCTCATCGTTGTCTCTCCTCGTCGTCCTGCGCGGTGGTGAGTCGTCCCGCACGATGGTGAAGCGTCCTGCGCGGTGGTGAGTCGTCCCGCGCGGTGGTGAGCGGCAGCCGGAGGTGGACCGTCCCTCGTGGGCCGGTGGTCAGGGTGCCGCCGAGGGCGGTGACCCGCGCTGCCAGCCCCTCCCGTACGGCCCTGCCCTCGGCGTGGGCGATCCCGGTGGCCGTGAGCGTCAAGGTATCGGTGTCCACGTCGAGTTCGAGCAGGGAGGGCTCCTCGCCGCCGGCCGCGAGCAGCGTTTCAGCGGCGTGGTAGGCGGCCAGGTCGACGGCGGTGGGCAGGTGCCGCGGCACGCGGTCGGTCAGCCGTATGTCGATGTCGCGGCCGGTGGCCCGCAGATGGTGGGCGAGCAGGTCGAGCGCCTGGAGGGTGGGCTGCGGACGGAGTTCGGGCCCGGTCCCGCTCTGCGGCACGGTGTCGAGCAGGGCGCGCATCGCGGCCAGGGCCTCGCGGGCGCGGGCCGCCGTCGCGTCGAGCCGGCCCGCCTCGGCCTCGGCGACCATGTCGGCGGTGCGGGCGAAGACCGTGCCTTCGAGTCCGGCGGCGATACGGTGGCGCTCGATCCAGGCGTCGCGTACGGCCTCCTCGGTCCAGGCGGCCAGGCGCTCGTCGTGGGCGCGGTGATCGGCCTGCCGGTGGCGGGCCCGGCGGACTCCGGCCAGCCGGGCCGCCGTGCCGGTGAGGGCCACGCCGATCGTGATGCCCACGACGACCGTCCAGGCGGGGGCTGTCGTGCCCCGGTCCAGAACCGCGGTGGCGGCGGCAGCCGCGTGCACCAGCACCGCGAGGAGGACGGTCGTGTTGCGGCGCGTCGCCGTTCGGGCGGGCTCCATCGCCAGCGCGGCGCACGTGGCCAGCAGGCTCAGCGCGGAGGGGAGGAGGACCGGGCCGCCGTAGTTCCCCATCGCCATCGCCACCGGCCACAGCAGCGCCAGCCCCAGCAGCACCGCGTACGCCGTTCGCGGAGCCCTCCGCAGCCACAGCAGGGTCATCGCCTGGCCCGCCGCCAGCAGGGCGAAGAAGACGCCTGCGGACACCCGCGTTCCGCTCGGGACGTCCTCGGCCCTGATGACCAGCGCGGGAAGCAGCGGCTGGAGGACCAGGCCCGCCGCCGCCACCACCTGTGCCACGCGGAAGGACCTGGGGGCGGGCGGTTCCACCGGCGTGGCCGTCCGGCCGGGGAGTACCGCCCGCACCTCCCAGCCGCCTTCCGCCGTCGGGCCGCTGTGCACCGTGCCGCCGGCCTCCCGCGCCCGGGAGCGCAGGAAACCCTGCCCCCGGCCGCCGCCGAGCCCCGCGCCGTACGCCACCGCGCCGGCGGGCGGAGCCGTGCTCGTGACCGCGATCTCGGTGCGGGTCTCGCCGTACCGGCACAGCACGGTGGTGTGCGCGTCGGGGGCGTACCGTGCGGCGTTGGTCAGTGCCTCGCGCACGATGCCGTACGCCGCCTCCGCGACCGCTCCGTCCGGCAGGGGGTCGATCTCGCAGTCCACCTTCCGGCCCAGTCGCCGGAATCCGGCGACCAGGTCCCGCAGTTGTTCCTCCGGTGGGGACACGTCCGCGCGGGAGGGCGCCGGGGCTCGCACCGCGCCGAGTGCGCGGACGACCTCATGGCCGGTCTCTGCCGCGAACTCCAGTGCCTCAGCCGCCAGTTCGGGACGACGGTCCCGCAGTCCGAGGGCCGCGCCCACGGTGACGACCACAGCTGTCAGATGGTGGGCGCTGATGTCGTGCAGCTCCCTCTCCATCCGACGCCGCTCGGCCGCAGGGAGCCGGTGGCGCTCGGTCTCGGCACGCTTCAGCAGGTGACCGGCCGCTCGTCGGGCGCGACGGGCCCGCCGCACGAGCAGGCCGGCGCCGCACGAGGCGGCGTACAGGACAGCGGTCAGGACCAGGTCGAGCCCGTCGCTCTCGCTGAGCCCGTGCAGGCTGATGCCCTGGAGGAGCTGCCAGAGGGCGAGCGCCGTCACGCACAGCACGGCGGTGAAGGCGTCGCGCCGGGTCGCCACGGTGAACACCGCCAGTGCGGCCCCCGCGGTGCCGAGAACGGCCATCGCCCCGGCGGGCAGCGGTCCGGCCCCCAGCGCGCACGCCGCGGCGACGACGACGAGGGCGGCGACCGGCCGGGTGCGGCGCAGGGTGAGCGCCGCTGTCACCACTCCGGCGACCAGGGCCGCCACGAGGAGGGCGGACGCGGACGGTACGGCCCCGCGTACGAGCGGCGCCCCGGGCCATACCAGGGCCTGGGCGCAGAGCAGCAGGGCCGGCGCCAGCCGGTCGTCGGTTCGGTTCATGGTGAGGGAAGGTTATCGCCGCAGGTGAGCGGCCCGGATCGGGCTGGAGGCGGACTCCGGTCTCTTACCTGAGGTACAGAGTCTCCACCTGTGGTCCAACGCGCTGATCGTCCCGCAGCGCGAGGACGGCGCGGGTCACCCGCCCCTAGGCTCGATCACATCGGGAACGCGGTCGGTCACCGGTCAACACCCCCTCCACCAAAGGTCCTTGCGCCCACGGGGTGGGGCTTCGGGGTCGATCGCCCTACGAACCCACGGGTGCCCGGGCGGAGTTCACCGCCTGACGCCCACGGGTGTCCCACGTCGCGCAATCCCCTTTCCTCACCTCGGAGTCAGACATGACCGCTTCCTCACGCACCTTGCCCCAGTCGCTTCGCCGCTATCTGATGAGCCCGGCTGCCGTGGGGTATCTGGCCGTGCTGGTCTGGGTGGGGACGGACGTCGCGCTGACCGACTCCCTGGACGGCAGCATGGCCGGGGTCTGGCTGTTCTTCCTCACCGCCCCGACCTCGTTCCTCTTCGTGGCTCTGCCCGGCGCGCTTCCCTGGGCGGGTGTGGTGGTCGGGGCCCTCGTCCAGGCGGTGGCCCTCGGCGCCGCCTATCGCGGGGTCCGCGGATGGCGGGCACGGCGCACGGTCAGCGCCTGACGCCTCGCGCACTGGCGCTCTCGCGCTCTCGCGCTCTCGCGCTCTCGGAACTCTCGCACCGGCTGCGACGCGACTCACATCACTTTCCACCCACTTCGCTTTCGCTCACCTCACCTCACCTCACCTCACCTTCAACTCACTCACTTTCAAGGGCGGGACAGTCTTGCTGCGAAACAAGAGACAAGTAGGTGCGGCCATGGTGGCGGCACTGCTCACGACCTGCCTGACGGCCGGCGCCGCGTCGGGGGCGGCCTTCGGGCCCGTCGCGGAGGGGGCGCAGTCCTCGGAGGCGTCCGGGACGCCGGCGTCTTCGGGCAAGGGCCACAGGACCGTCGTCACCCTGATCTCCGGCGACCGGGCCTACGTCGATCGCGGTGGGAAGGTGGTCCGTGTCCAGCCCGGCCGGGGCCGCGAGCACATCGCGATGTCCGTCCAGCAGGTGGGGGCCGACACCTACGTTCTGCCCTCCGATGCCCTGTCCCTGGTCGGGCGGGGAACCCTGGACCGCCGCCTGTTCAACGTCACGGGGCTGCTCAAGGCCCGCTACGACGACG
Source organism: Streptomyces sp. cmx-18-6 (assembly GCF_046548915.1). Taxonomy (NCBI): domain Bacteria; kingdom Bacillati; phylum Actinomycetota; class Actinomycetes; order Kitasatosporales; family Streptomycetaceae; genus Streptomyces; species Streptomyces sp. cmx-18-6. Next base: position 98,773 of record NZ_JAEBEP010000003.1, read on the forward strand.
CGCACCGCAGCACGGTGCCGCTGATCGTCTCGTACGCGAAGAAGGACCGGTCGACCGCCGAAGCGGCCGTGTCCGCCGCGGACGTCCGAGTGCGCCGCAGCCTGCCCGCCGTCTCCGGGGAGGCGCTGACCGCGCCCAAGAGCGAATCGGCCGGGGTCTGGGAGGCGCTGACCGCCGCCGGCCACCGGGGCGACGGGTCCAGGACGACGGCGCCGGGCATCGCCCGGGTGTGGCTGGACGGCCGGCGCAAGGCCGCCCTGGACCGGAGCGTCGCGCGGATCGGCGCACCGGCGGCCTGGAAGGCGGGCTTCGACGGCGCCGGGGTCAAGGTCGCCGTACTGGACACCGGCGTCGACGAGACACACCCCGACCTCAAGGGGGTGGAGATCGCCCAGAAGGACTTCTCCGGTTCGAGGAACACCGTCGACCACGTCGGCCACGGCACCCATGTCGCCTCGACCGTGGCAGGGTCGGGGGCGAAGTCCGGCAAGCACAGGGGGGTCGCACCGGGCGCGAAGATCCTGGACGCCAAGGTCCTCGACGACGAGGGCAGCGGTGTGGACTCCGGCATCATCGCGGGGATGCAGTGGGCCGCCGACAACGGCGCACGCGTCGCCAACCTCTCCCTGGGAGGCGAGGACACCGCCGGGCACGACCCGCTCGAAGCCGCGGTCGACCGGATATCCGCCCGGAGCGGCATCCTCTTCGTGATCGCGGCGGGCAACGAGGGCCCTGACGCGTCGACCATCGGCTCCCCGGGCAGTGCGGCATCGGCTCTCACTGTCGGAGCGGTCGACCGCAAGGACCGGATCGCGGGCTTCTCCAGCACGGGCCCCACGGCCGACGGCTCACTGAAACCGGACATCACCGCACCCGGTGTCGGCATCGTCGCCGCGAAGGCGGCCAAGGGCGTCGAGGGCGTCCCGGCCGTCCCCGGCTATGCGGCGATGTCCGGTACGTCGATGGCCACGCCGCACGTGGCGGGCGCGGCGGCGGTCCTCGCCCAGCGGCACCCCGGCTGGACCGGTGAGCGGATCAAGCAGGCGCTGACCGCATCGGCGAAACCCGGCAGCGGCCTGTCGCCCCTTCAGCAGGGCACCGGCCGGACGGATCTGACGCGGGCGATCGCGCAGAGCGTGGTCAGCGAGCAGACGTCGGTGAACTTCGGCGCCCAACTGTGGCCGCACGGCGACGACAAGCCGCTGGTCCGGCGGATCACCTACCGCAACGACGGCACGAAGCCGGTCACCCTCGTCCTGTCGATGGAGACGACCGGGCCCGCGGGCAAGGCCGCACCGGCCGGATTCTTCGCCGTGGGCGCCGACCGTGTCACCGTCCCCGCGGGCGGCGCCGCCGGCGTGGACCTCACCGCGAACACCCGGATCGGCGGCCAGGACGGCGTGTTCACCGGCGTGCTCGTCGCCCGGGCCACCCAGGGCGGCCGCGTCGTCCGCACCTCCTTCGGCGTGCAGCGCGAGGCGGAGGCGTACGACCTCACCCTCAAGTACATCGGCACGGACGGCAGGCCCTCCCAGTCGGGCACGCTCGTCCTCGGCCACGACACCGACGTCCTGCTCAACGTCCACGACACCGAGGGCGACGGCATCGTCCGCACCCGGGTGCCCCGGGGCGACTACCTCCTGGAGACGCCGGTCAGGACCCGCAAGGGCCCCCGGGCCGCCCCGGACGTCGCGCTGATGGTGCGGCCCAAGCTCTCCGTCGCCAGGGCCACCACGGTCACGTTCGACGCCCGCAGGGCCAAGCCGGTGGACGTCACCGTGCCCCAGGGGGCCAAGAGCGTCGGCGTCCACCTGAAGTACGTCCTGGAGAACGACGAGACCGTCTACGGCTCGGTCTGGCAGCAGAACTCCCTCAAGGGGTTCCGCACCGGTCACGTGGGCCCCGCACTGCCCGCGAAGGAGTTCAGCTCGCACCTCGGCGGCACCTGGCAGAAGGGCAGCACCACCTACAACCTGCTCTTTGACCGCACCCGCTCCCTGCACACCGGACTGGTCCACAAGGTCGCCAGGAGTGAACTGGCCCTGGTGAAGAACCGGATCGGCGTCTCCGCCAAGAACCGGAAGGGCGCGGTCAGCCCCGTCTGGGAGACGGCGGCGGGAGTCGGGCACGAGACCGTCAGCAGGCCCTTCGCCCTGCCCGCCACGGCGAACACCTACGTCAACACCCGCAAGGGCGTCACCTGGGGCTTCGCCGCCGGGCAGCTCCCGCCCGGAGGCGGCGACGACGATCTGGAGATCATCTTCAACGAACCGGATCTCAAGGGCTACCAGCGGGGGAAGACCTACGCGCAGACGTTCAACGTCGGAGTGTTCAGCCCCAGGATCAACACCTACAACACCGCCCGTCGCATGGGCGACGACCTCAGCTTCTGCATCGGGGAGTACGCCGACGGCGCGGGCCACGTCGGCCTGTCGACGGTGACGAAGCAGCGGACCCGCGTCACCGTCGACGGCAGGAAGCTCCTCAGCTCCGAGGACGGGCTCTGCCAGGACGTCTTCGGTCTGCCGTCGAAGAGCGCCGCCTACCGGATCAGCACGGAGGCGACCCGCTCCACCAAGGTCGCCGGCGTCACCACCCGCCTCGCCGCCGCCTGGACCTTCCGCTCAGGGAAGACCCCGGCCGACGACCACACGGTGCTTCCCCTCTCCTCGGTCCGCTTCGCCCCGAAGCTCGACCTGTACAGCAGGGCCGCGGCCGGCAAGAAGCTCACGGTCCCGCTCACCCTCCAGGGCCCGGCGGCAAAGAACCCCAAGAGCCTGTCCGTGCAGGTCTCCTACAACGGTGGCAAGAGCTGGTCCAAGGCCCCCGTCCTCACCAGGAAGGGCAAGCGGTCACTTGCTCTCAGCCACCCCGGGAAGGCCGCCTCGGTCTCCCTCAAGGCGAAGCTCACCGACCAGCGGGGCAATGCCTACCAGGTCACCATCATCAAGGCGTACCTGCTCAAGTAGGCCCTGAAGGCCGCTCGCCAGTGCGTACCGAGTCCCGCCCGGGGAAGCTCCCGGGCGGGACCCGTGTGCTCGACGGCGTTTCCCCAGGGCCTGTCCGGCGCGTCCCGACCGGGTCCGCGACGCCCGGCACGGCACCGCACCGGACGCCGCGGCCTCTCCGGTCCTGATCCGCCGGACACGCCCTAACCCCTGAACGTCTCCAGCAGCCGCAGCCACACCTCACTGATCGTCGGGTACGCCGGGACCGCGTGCCACAGCCGGTCGATGGGGACCTCCCCCACGACCGCGACCGTGGCGGAGTGCAGCAGTTCGCCGATTCCGGGGCCGACGAAGGTCACGCCGAGCAGGATCTCCCGGTCCAGGTCCACGATCATCCGGGCGCGGCCCCGGTAGCCGTCCGCGTACAGGGCGGAGCCCGCGACGGAGGCGAGGTCGTAGTCGACGGCGCGGACCCGGTGGCCCGCCTGTTCGGCCTCGGCCAGGGTGAGGCCCACGGAGGCGGCCTCGGGGTCGGTGAAGACGACCTGGGGGACGGCCGCGTGGTCGGCGGTGGCCGCGTGGGCGCCCCAGCGGTCCGTCTCCAGCAGCGGGACCTTCTGGGCCCGGGCGGCGATCGCGGCGCCCGCGATACGGGCCTGGTACTTGCCCTGGTGGGTCAGCAGGGCGCGGTGGTTGACGTCCCCGACCGCGTACAGCCAGGTCGTCCCCTCGACCCGGCAGCTGTCGTCCACCGTGAGCCAGGAGCCGGGCTCCAGGTCCACCGTCTCCAGGCCCAGGTCGTCGGTGCGGGGTGCGCGGCCGGTGGCGAAGAGGATCTCGTCGGCCTCGACGCGGTCGCCGTCGTCCAGCTCCACGGTGACGGGCCCGTCCGGCGTGGGCCGGCGCAGGGCGGTGACGGAGACTCCGGTACGGATGGCGGCTCCGGCCTCCGTCAGCGCCTCGGCCACCAGTTCCCCCGCGAAGGGCTCCATCTTCGGGAGCAGGCCCCCGCCGCGGATCAGCAGGGTCACCTCCGCGCCCAGCGCCTGCCAGACGGTCGCCATCTCCACGCCGACGACTCCCCCGCCGACCACGACGAGCCGGCCGGGCACTTCCTTGGCGCTGGTGGCCTCGCGGCTGGTCCAGGGGCGGGCCTCCGCGATGCCGGGGAGATCGGGGACGACGGCCTTGGTGCCGGTGCACACGGCGACGGCGTGCCGGGCGGTGAGGCGGTGCTCGACGCCGTCCGGTGCGGTGACGGTGACCGCGCGGGGGCCGGTGAGCCGCCCCGTACCCCGGTAGACGTCCGCCCCGACGCCCTCCAGCCATTCGACCTGTCCCGCGTCCTTCCAGTGGCTGGTCATCTCGTCCCGGTGGGCGAGGACCGCGGGCACGTCCAGGGGGCCCCGCACGGCGTCGCTCAGGCCCGGGACGCGGCGGGCGTCGGCGCGGGCGACCACGGGGCGCAGCAGCGCCTTGCTCGGCATGCAGGCCCAGTAGGAGCACTCGCCGCCGATCAGCTCGGACTCCACCACCGCCGCGCTCAGCCCGGCGGCGCGGGCCCGGTCGGCCACGTTCTCGCCCACCGGGCCCGCGCCGATGACCACGACGTCGTACTCGGAAGTCCTCACCGCATCAGTCAGTGCATCAGTCATGGAAACAGTGTGGGCGTGCGTGTGCGCCCCGGCCACATGGGCAGGCGGAATAGCGCACGTGCAGTCACCGTTGTGCCGGACAGATCCGACCGGGCACAGGAAGAGGTATCTGAGTATGAGCACCGTAGAGCTCACCAAGGAAAACTTCGATCAGGTCGTGACCGACAACGACTTCGTCCTGATCGACTTCTGGGCTTCCTGGTGCGGCCCCTGCCGACAGTTCGCGCCGGTCTACGACTCGGCGTCCGAGCGCCACCCCGACCTGGTCTTCGCCAAGGTCGACACGGAGGCGCAGCAGGAGCTGGCGGCCGCGTTCGAGATCCAGTCGATTCCGACGCTGATGATCGTCCGCGACAACGTGGCGGTCTTCGCCCAGCCCGGCGCTCTGCCAGAGGCGACGCTGGAGGACATCATCGGCCAGGCCCGGAACCTGGACATGGACGAGGTCCGCAAGTCCGTCGAGGAGCAGAAGAAGGCGGCGGAGGCGGGGCAGGGTCAGCCGGAGCAGCAGTAGCGGCCGGACCGGCACACGGCGCGCGGCGAGGGGCGCGGCCCGGTGGAGTACAGCCCTCCACCGGGCCGCGCCCCTCAGCCGTGCCCGCCGGGGCCGCGCCCCGTCGGCGGGCCCGCCCCGTCCGGACTGGACCGCACCGGACCGGAGGCGATCCCCGCTCAGGGCGCCACGGGTTCAGGGCGTCGGCGGGTTCCCCTCGGCGACGCGTACCGACATGCCGGGGTCCAGTTCCTCGCCGTCGATCAGCACGGCCTCCACCGTGCGGGTCTCCGGGTCGATGTCCGCCTCCATGCCCTGCCCCGCGTACCGGGGGTAGCCCGAGGCCCCCGTCTCGCCGGTGGCGGCCACGACGGCGGACCGGATCGGCCGTCCGGGTGCGCCGGCCCGCGTCCTGCTGTGGTCGGGCGTCAGGAGGAGTTCGTAACTCTGCGGATGGCTCATGCCCCCGACGCTAGACACGCGCCGTGCGCGGCGCATGTCGTCGCGCACGGCGCGTGCGCCGGGGGCACTACGGGGAGCACGGCGGGGGCCGGGCGGTCAGCTGGATTCCCGGTGGACGGCGCTGGTGCGCAGCAGGTCCTGGTGGACGGGTACGGCCCCCGGGTGGTGGACGAGCCGGTCGATCGTCTCGGCCAGCGGCTGCGGCATCGCGAGCTCCAGCCGGACCGTGCTCAGCCGGGGCCGCAGCAGCCTGCCGAGCAGCAGGTCGTCCGCCCCGACGACCGCCGTGTCGCCGGGTATCGCGACGCCGGCGTCCTGGAGGGCGCGCATCAGCAGCATGGCGTACTCGTCGTTGTACGCGAACACGGCGTCCAGCCCCAGCGCCGTCCAGCCGTGCGCCAGCTCTTCGGCGGACTCCTCCTCGTACCGCAGCGGGAGCGGCCGGACGTGGGCCCCGGCTGTTTCGGCGGCGTGCCGCGCTCCGGCGAGGCGGGGTTCGGAGAACGGGGCGAGGCCCGGTTCTCGGGGCATGACCACCCCGATGCGGCGGCGGCCGCGGGCCAGCAGGTGGCCGATCGCGCTGGCTCCGACCCGCCGTTGGTCCATGACCAGCCCATGGGCCCCGTGCACCGGCTCCGGGCCCAGCGTGATCACCGCCTTGGCCCCGGAACGGGTGAGGAGCTCCGTGCCGTGGGGGGTGAGGGCGATGCCCGGTGGTACGACGACGGCGACGGGCCTCAGTTCGGCCCAGGCCCGGGCCGCCTCGTCGGCTCCGAGGCCGACGCTGCCGTACTGGACGACGGTGTAGTCCAGGCGGCGCAGTCCCGCCTGGAGTTCCTGGAAGAAGCGCTGGTGGAGCGGGCCGGCGGGTATGTGGCCGGAGGGCAGCAGCACCAGGCGGCTGTGTCCGGCGCGCAGGCTGCGGGCGGCCGCGTGCGGGACGTAACCGAGTTGCGTGGCGGCCTGTCTGACCCGGTGCCGGGTGGGTTCGCTGATCCGGACGGTGGCGTTGTTGTTCAGTACGTACGACACGGTGGCCCGGGACACTCCGGCGAGGCGCGCGACGTCGGCGCTGGTCGGGACGGAGACTCCGGCGGGCTGCTCAGGTAACTGGCTCATGGCGTCCGGCAGTCTTCCAGACCGGCCGGAGCGGCCTTCGCCCCGGGGCCCGGGGATCGCGGCTTCGGACAGGCCGTCCCGGCGCCCTCGGGCCGTCCGTCCGGTGGAGGAGGCGCGGCGCGGCTCTCCCTCGGCGGACCCGCTCCCGGGATCGGGCCGTGCGGGTTCTACGGTGTTGCGATGACGTTCCACCACAGTTCGCAGCGCACCGACAGCGCGCCCGTCCCGCCCGGCAGCACCGGGCCGACCGCCACGGTCCAGGCCGATCCGCACGAGGTGGGCCCGGTCCGCACCTCCTACGCGCCCGACCGCGACGGCGACCCCGACCCGGGCGAGATCGTCTGGACCTGGGTGCCGTTCGAGGAGATGGACGGGCGCGGCAAGGACCGGCCGGTGCTCGTCGTCGCCCGGGAGCAGGCGGGCACGCTGCTCGCCGTGCAGCTCTCCAGCAAGCAGCACGACATGGACCACGAGTGGGTGGCGCTGGGGGCTGGGCCCTGGGACAGCTCGGGGCGGCAGTCCTGGGTCGATCTGGACCGGGTGCTGCGGGTCCACGCGGACGGGATGCGGCGCGAGGCGTGCGCGCTGGACCGGGAGCGGTTCGACCGGGTCGTCGGGCGGCTGCGGGAACGGTACGGCTGGAGCTGACCCGGCGGCTGGGCCACGCATGAGGTGACCCGATCGCAGGGGAACCGTACGGCTGGAGCCGGCCCGGCGGCCGCGGGCCGGTACGGCCGGCGGTGACCGGCAGCCGGACGGCACGGCACGGCTGGAGCCGACCCGCGGCGCGGCCCCTCACGGCCGGGACGGGCCGCCGGTGCTGAAGCTCGGACCGGCGAGAGGACCGGCGGGAGAAGGGGCAGGAGGACCGGCGAAGGTACGGGCGAAGGCGGCCCGTACGGCGGAGTCGGGGTCGCGGTCCAGGACGCCGAAGACGATCTGCTCGAAGTGGCCGCCGAACCGGCCGCCCTCGCCCAGCAGCACCCCGAACGCCTGAGCGACCTGCGCCGGGTCGTTCTGGAAGACGCCGCAGCCCCAGGCACCCAGGACGAGCCGCCGGTAGCCCCGTACGGCCGCCACCTCCAGGACGCGTTCGGCGCGGGAGGCGAGGGCGGCGGGGATGCGGTGGGCCTCCTCGGGGGTCCCCCGGCGGATCACCCCGGCGTTGGGGGCCGGCGAGGTGAGGAATCCGGCCGTGTAGGGGGCGTCCAGGAAGCGGCCCCGGTCGTCGCGGAAGACCGGCACGCCGGGCGAGTGGATCACCCGGTCGGTGTAGAACGCGCTGCGTTCGGCGCGGTGGTGCGCGTAGTACTCGGGGGCGCGCAGCAGCGTGGCGTAGAGCGCCGAGCCGCGGCACAGGGCCTCTTCCTGGGCCTGTGCGCCCTTCAGGTAGCCGCCGCCGGGATTGCGGGCCGAGGCGTAGCTGAGCACCGCGACCTTCCCGGGGGCCTCGCCGGTCATCCGGCGGGCCGCCTGGAGGCTGCTCTCGCCGGTGACCTCGACGCGGGCCGTGCGGTCGGCGTCCAGGGCGGCGACGGGCACCGGTTCGGGCCCGTACAGCCGGGTCCCGGTGAGCGCGGCCGTCAGCGCGCGCTCAATGGACACGTCCTGACCTGCGGCGTTGCGATACCGCCCGGCCTCGACGACGGACTGCGTCTCTCGCGCGATGCCGCGCAGCCGCGCGCTCATCCGCGCTCCCCCAGGTGATGCATACGGTGCATGCTGGTCGCAGGATCGATGTGACGGCAACGGGTTTTCCGGTGGCTCAGGGGCACTCTTGTGCGATCCCTGGGTACGGGTTTGGGTGGTAGGTACGCAACTGAGAAGGAGGCGCCCCATGTCTTCGGACACACCCGGCGGCCCCGGACCGCGCCCGGACACCGCCCCCCTCGACGAGGGTGCGGCACAGGATTTACTGCGCGGCATATGTTTCAAGACGGGTCCCCCTCGCATCGTGGGGGTGGAACTCGAATGGCTCATCCATGACCGGGAACATCCCGCCGTCCCGGTCGGCCAGGACCGGCTGGACGACGCGGTCGCGGCCCTCCGTGAGACGCCCCTGAGCGCCGCGCTGACGTTCGAGCCGGGCGGGCAGCTGGAGCTCAGCTCGCAGCCGGCCGGCTCCCTGATGGAGTGCGTCGAGACGACGGCGGCGGACCTGGCCGCCGTGCGCGCCACGCTCGGCCGGTCCGGGCTCGCGCCGGTCGGGCTCGGCGTGGACCCGTGGCAGACGCCGCACCGCAGGCTGCGGGAGCCGCGATACGACGCGATGGAGGCGGCGCTCGACCGGGCCGGTCCGGCCGGGCGGGCCATGATGTGCACCTCCGCCTCGGTGCAGGTCTGCCTGGACGCGGGCGAGGAGGAGCCGGGGCCGCTCGGTTACGGGCGGCGCTGGCAGCTCACCCATCTGCTGGGCGCGGTCCTGGTGGCCGCGTTCGCCAACTCGCCGTACCAGCGGGGCCGCCGGACGGGCTGGAAGTCCACCCGGCAGTCGCTGTGGGCCGATCTCGACCCGGCGCGGACGCTCGCGCCGGCCGGCGGGCTCCCGCCGCGCGAGGCGTGGGCCACGCATGTGCTGGACACGCCCGTGATGTGCGTCCGCCGCGAGGAGGGCCCCTGGGACGTGCCGGAGGGCCTCACCTTCCGGGAGTGGATGCGCACGGGCGCGCCCCGCCCGCCGGTCCTGGCGGATCTCGACTACCACATCACCACGCTGTTCCCGCCGGTCCGGCCGCGCGGGCACCTCGAACTGCGCATGATCGACGCGCAGAGCGGTGCGGACGGGTGGCTGGTGCCGCTCGCCGTCGCCACCGCCCTGTTCGACGACCCGGAGGCCGCCGAGACCGTGTACCGCACCGTGAAACCGCTGGCCGAGTCGGCGGGCTCCGCCCCCGCGCCGCGCAACCCGCTCTGGACGACGGCCGCCCGGGAGGGCCTGGCGGATCCGGAGCTGCGGGCGGCGGCCGCCGTCTGCTTCGACACGGCGCTGGCCGCGCTGGGCCGGATGGGGGCGAGCGAGGCCGTGGTGAACACCGTCGCGGCCTTCAACGACCGGTATGTGGCCCGGGGCCGATGTCCGGCCGACGACCTGCTCGAACCGGGCGCCCTCACCGATCCGTCCCTGTCGGCCGACCACTGGGCCCCGGCCGCGACCGGCTCGAAGGACGGCCCCGCGACCGGCTCGACGGACGGCCGCGCGAACGGGCCGACGACACCGCCGCACCCCGGAAGGGTGACCCCCGCATGACCGACCACCGCGATCCCTCCGCCACCACCCCTTCCACCACCGCCGTGGACGGCTTCCCCCAGGGTCCCGGCATCGACGACCCCGAGGCGCTGCGACGGCGCGCCCTCGACGCGCTGCTGGCCGCGCGCGCCCGCACGGCGACGCTCACCGACAGCGTCGACGACGGCGAACTCACCGCTCAGCACTCCCCCTTGATGTCCCCGCTCGTCTGGGACCTGGCGCATATCGGCAACCAGGAGGAGCAGTGGCTGCTCCGCGCCGTGGGCGGCCGGCAGGCGCTGCGCCCGGAGATCGACGGGCTGTACGACGCCTTCGAGCACCCCCGCGCCGCCCGGCCCTCGCTGCCGCTGCTGGCCCCGGCCGAGGCGCGGACGTACGCCTCCGACGTCCGGGGCAGGGCCCTGGACATCCTGGAGGGCGCGCCGCTGCACGAGGGCGGACGCCCGCTGGAGCGGGCGGGGTTCGCCTTCGGGATGATCGCCCAGCACGAACAGCAGCACGACGAAACCATGCTGATCACCCATCAGTTGCGCACGGGTCCGGCCGCGCTCACCGCACCCGCTCCGCCCGCGCCCACCGACGCCGGAGCGCTGCCCGCCGAAGTCCTCGTCCCCGAGGGCCCGTTCACCATGGGCACCTCCGCCGAGCCGTGGGCCCTGGACAACGAACGGCCCGCGCACCGCCGCGAGGTGGCCGCGTTCCACCTGGACACCGCCCCCGTCACCTGCGGCGCGTATCAGCGGTTCATCGAGGACGGCGGGTACACCGAGCCCCGCTGGTGGGCCCCCGAGGGCTGGGCCCTGGTCCGCGAACACGACCTCACCGCACCGCTGTTCTGGCGCCGGGACGCCGGGCAGTGGCTGCGCCGCAGGTTCGGGGTGACCGAGCCGGTGCCTGACGACGAGCCGGTGCTCCACGTCAGCTGGTACGAGGCGGACGCGTACGCCCGCTGGGCGGGGCGGCGGCTGCCCACCGAGAGCGAGTGGGAGAAGGCCGCCCGGCACGATCCCGCCACCGGGCGTTCGCTGCGCTACCCCTGGGGCGACGCGGACCCGACGCCCGAGCACGCCAACCTGGGCCAGCGCCATCTGCGCCCGGCGCGGGCCGGCGCGTATCCGGCGGGCCGCGCCCCGTCCGGCGCGGGTCAGCTGATCGGCGATGTGTGGGAGTGGACGTCGAGCGACTTCCTGCCCTACCCGGGCTTCGTGGCGTTCCCTTACCGGGAGTACTCCGACGTGTTCTTCGGTCCGGGCCACAAGGTGCTGCGCGGCGGTTCGTTCGCCGTGGACCAGGTCGCCTGCCGGGGCACGTTCCGCAACTGGGACCTTCCGGTGCGGCGGCAGATCTTCTCCGGATTCCGTACCGCCAGGGACGCCTGATGTGCCGTCATATCGCCTACGTGGGCGACCCGGTGGCGCTCGGGACGATACTCGCCGCGCCGCCGCACTCCCTGGTGCGCCAGTCCTTCGCCCCGCGCCGCCAGCGCCACGGCACGGTCAACGCGGACGGCTTCGGCGTCGGCTGGTACGCGGACGGCGACCCGGTCCCCGGCCGCTACCGGCGGCAGGGGCCGATCTGGCACGACCAGACCTTCACCGATCTGGCCCGGGTGGTGCGGAGCACCGCGCTGCTCGCCGCCGTACGGGACGCCACCGAGGCGGGTGCGGACGGGGAGGCCGCGGCCGCGCCGTACGCCGCCGGGCGGCTGCTGTTCAGCCACAACGGCGCGGTGCCCGGCTGGCCCGGCTCGCTCGCGGCACCGGCCGCGGCCCTGCCCGCCGATGAGCTGCTCTCGCTGGCCGCCCGCAACGACTCCGCGCTGGTCTGGGCGCTGATCCTGCACCGCGTCGCCGCCGGCGACGACCTGCCGGCCGCGGTCGCGAAGACCGTGCGCGAGGTCGCGGAGGCCGCTCCCGGCTCCCGGCTCAACCTGCTGGTCACGGACGGCTCCGCCATCGTGGCCACCGCTTGGGGCGACTCGCTCTGGTATCTCCAGGACCCGGGCCGCTCGACCGCGGTGGCCTCGGAGCCGTACGACGACGATCCGCGCTGGCGCGAGGTTCCCGACCGCACCCTGCTGGTCGCGACCTCCGCAGACGTCACCCCCACACCGCTCAAGGAGCCCGCCGCGTGAGCCCATTCCTGCTGACCCGCACCCTGCCGGAGGACGCCACCGACGCGGCGCTGCGCGCCGACGTCCTCAGCGGTCTGACCCGGCATCCCAAGACGCTGCCGCCCAAGTGGTTCTACGACGCGCGCGGCAGCGAACTGTTCGAGGAGATCACCCGGCTGCCCGAGTACTACCCGACCCGCGCCGAGCGGGAGATCCTGGAGGAGCGCGCCGGGGAGATCGCGGCGGCTTCCGGGGCCCGGACCGTGATCGAGCTGGGCTCGGGCTCCTCCGAGAAGACCCGGCATCTGCTGGACGCCCTGCCCGGGCTGGACAGTTACGTACCGGTGGACGTGAGCGAGAGCGCGCTCACGGGGGCGGCCGAGGCGCTGCTCGCCGAGCGCCCCGGCCTGTCCGTGCACGCCCTCATCGCGGACTTCACCGGCGGTCTCGCGCTGCCCGGCACACCGGGACCGCGGCTGGTCGCGTTCCTGGGCGGGACGATCGGCAACCTGCTGCCGGAGGAGCGGGCCGGGTTCCTGCACTCGGTGCGCTCGCTCCTGACCCCCGGCGACGCGCTGCTGCTCGGCACGGACCTGGTGAAGGACGAGAAGACGCTCGTCGCGGCCTACGACGACGCGTCGGGGGTGACGGCGGCCTTCAACAAGAACGTGCTGAACGTCGTCAACCGGGAGCTGGGCGCCGACTTCCCGCTCGACGACTTCGAGCACGTCGCGGTGTGGAACCCGGAGCAGCGGTGGATCGAGATGCGGCTCCGCGCCCGCCGGGCGCTGAGCGTGAAGATCCGCGAACTGGACCTCGTCGTGCCGTTCGAGGCCGGTGAGGAGCTGCGTACGGAGGTGTCGGCGAAGTTCCGCAGGGAGGACGTGCGCGAGGAGCTGGCCGGGGCCGGGCTCCGGCTCGCTCAGTGGTGGACGGATGCGGCGGGGCGGTTCGCCCTGTCCCTGGCCACGGCGGTCTGACCCGCCGCCCGATGAGCCGCCGTCGCCCGGTCCGTGCCGAAGGCGGCGGCTTTGGGGTCCGCCGTCGTCGCCCGGTCCGTGCCGAGGACGGCGGCTCTGGCGGCGCGGGCCAGTTCACGGCGGCCGGGCTCTCCGTTCATGGGGCGCGACGCGTAGGCCCCTGCGGGGATCGGGGCCAGGACGTCGACCTCGGCGGTGAGCCCGGCCGCCCGCACCACCCGCCACAGGGAGGCGGCGAGCGGATCGTCCCCGACGAACGCGACCGCACCCGCGCCCTCTGCCGCGTACGTGATGCGGACCGGTCTTACGGAGACCTCCGCGTCGATCGCCGCCTGGAACGCGGCCGGCCGGAACCGCCCGCCGCTCCCCCGCCCGCACCACGTGCTGCCCTCGGGGAAGACCACGACCCGGGAGCCGGAGCGGAGGGCGGCGGCGACGCTGCGTACGGCCTGGGGCAGGGCGCGCAGGCGGTCCCGGTCGATGAAGAGCGTGCCGCCGAGCGCGGCGATCCGTCCGAGCACCGGCCACCGCCCGACCTCGCTCTTGGCGAGCATCCGGCCGGGCAGCACCGAGGCGACGAGCGGGATGTCCAGCCAGGAGACGTGGTTGGCCACGACGAGTTCGCCGCCGGATCCCGCGGCGTACGGATGCACCCGGACCCTCACCCGTACGCCGAACGCACGCGCCACCCCGTGCGCCCAGCACCGCACCAGCCACGCACGCGGTCCGGCCCCGAGCAGCCCGGCCGGCGGGGTGCAGGCGACCCCCAGCAGGGTCCACGCGCAGCCGGCGATGAGCCGCAGCACGGCGGGCAGCGGGGCCCGGACCGCCCCGGTGTGCCGGGCGCAGGCGTGCGGGGTGCAGGGGGCGACGGGCAGCCAGGCGCTCATGTCCGCGGGGCGAGGGAGAGGAAGTGGCGCAGATAGCGCGGGTCGCTGCGGCGCAGCGAGAGCAGCACGTACAGGTCGGCGACGTTGAACTCGGGGTCGTACGCCGGGGCTCCGCAGACCCAGGCGCCGAGCCGCAGGTAGCCGCGGAGCAGGGGCGGCAGGTCCGCCCGGGAGCCGGGGCCGGCGTCGGGGTGCGCGGAGGAGTCCCAGAGGCGGTGCGGGGTGACCCAGTACTCCTCGGGGGCCAGGTGCCCGGTGCGTACGGTGTTCCAGCTGCGGGCGGCGAGGGCGCCGCCGTCGGCCAGCGGGAGGGAGCAGCAGCCCGCGAGCCAGGTGTGGCCGGAGCGCTCCATGTAGCGGGCGAGCCCGGCCCAGACGAGGGCGATGACGGCGCCGTCGCGGTGTGCGGGGTGGACGCAGGAGCGGCCGACCTCGACGAGGTCGTCGCGGATGGGCGCGAGGCGGGTGAGGTCGAACTCGCTCTCCGCGTAGAGCCGTCCGGCGATCCGGGCCCGGTCGGGCGGCAGCAGGCGGTAGGTGGCGACGACTTCGTTCGTGGCGGTCTCGCGGACCAGCAGGTGGTCGCAGTACGCGTCGAACGCGTCGCTGTCGATGCCGGGTTCGGGGCCTTCCAGCCTGGCCCCGAGCTCACCGGCGAACACCTGGTGGCGCAGGCGCTGCGCGGCGCGTACGTCCTCCTGGCCGGTGGCGAGGGAGACCCGGTAGGCGGGTGCGGACGCGGGTGTGGAGGGGACCGCACGGGACACGGCCGGGGCGGACGCGACGGACTGGGCGGGGACAGGAGCGGGAACCGGCGGGGCGGACGGGACAGGGGCTGAAACGGGCGGGGCGGTGGGCAGCACGGTCATGGCAGCCTCCGGGGCGGGGACGGATCAGCGAGGACGGCTGCCGGGCCCTCGCGGGATGCGATGGCCCGGCCCCTTACTTCTTCCGTCACCGGCTGGATTCGACGTGACCGCTGTGGAGCGGGGGGATGTGCGACGGCTGAATCCCCAGGGACGCCGCCGCTCCCGAACCCCCGCCCCGGCGAACAGCTACCGCGACAGCCGGCGGACCGGCTGCCCGATCAGCTGCCCGCGAGCATGGCCGTGATGCGCTCCGACGCCTTCTTCGCCTCAGCGGCCGGGTCGTTGCCCTGGAGCACCGCCGTCATGTACGGCTTGATCGGGTTCTCCGCCTCGACCCGGGCCCACTGGGACGAGTTGGGGGTCGCGCGTCCCCGCCTGGCGCCTTCGGCCATCGCGGCGGTGCCCTCCTCGCCCTCGACGACATGGGCGAGGCTGGGCTTGTTGGGAACGTAGCTCATGGTGCGGGCCAGCTCGGTCTGCCACTTCTCGCTCGCCAGCGCCTTGACGACGGCGATTCCGGCGCTGCGCTGGTCGGCGTTCTTCGGCACGATGAGGTCGGAGCCGCCGGTGAAGACGGAGCCGGGGGCCTTCTCGGTCTTGCCGGGAATGGGGAAGTAGCCGAGCTTTCCCTTGAGTTCGGGATTCTTCTGCTCGATGAGCGCGGCGCTTCCGGGCACCGAGATGATCTGGGCGACGTCTCCCCGGGCGAATACGTCGGTCTGCGGCGGCTTCTCCTCGTCGGCGTCCATGGGGCCTTCGCCCAGCGCCTGGAGTTCCTTGTAGAAGTTCATGCCCGCGAGCGCTTCGGGGGAGTTCAGGGTGCCCCGCCAGTCGCCGCCGCTGCCCTCGGCGAGTTCGCCGCCCTCGTCCCAGATGAATCCGGCCAGCACGTACCAGTTCTGACCGGCGAGATACATGCCCTGATTTCCTTGGGTGTTGAGCTTCTCGGTGTCCGCCATCCACTGGGCCCGCGTCTTGGGGACGGAGTCGATGCCGGCCTTCTGGAAGATCTCCTTGTTGTAGATCACCACCCGGTTGGCCGCGTACCAGGGAATGCCGTACTGCACCCCGCTGATCTGGCCGGGCTGGGCGAGGCCCGGCAGCCAGTCCTCACTGCCCAGGTCGCGCATCGACTCGAGGGTGAGGTCGCGCAGGCCGCCGCTCTCCGCGTACTGCGCCACCTGCGTGTTCCCGACCTCGATCACATCCGGGGCGTCATCGCTCTCCAGGGCCTCCAGGACCTTGGGGCCGATGCCGCTCCACTCCTGGATCCGGAAGTCCAGCTCGATCGACGGATTGTCCTTCTCGTAGGCGCTGGTGAACTTCTCCAGGAAGCCCGGCGAGACGCTGTCCTTCATCAGCCAGACCGTCACCGTGCGGTCACCGCCACCCGAGCCGGGAAGAAAGCCACATCCGCTGAGTGTGACGGACGAAACGAGCGCGACGGCTCCGGCCAGTATGCGGTTCTTCACGTGGTCACCTTCTGCGAAACGACACGACGAAATCAGGACCCGGTGTGGGGGGATTGCGGGCGGCGCTCGCACGGGCTGGTTTGGCTGAATTTTGGTATGGACCAATCGGTAGGTCAAGGCGCGTACTCGTCCCGATTGATCCGACTCGCCCCCTCGCGGGACATCCCGGATTGAGGCAACGTGGTCACCAGAGAGGAGACATAAGATGTCGAACCACACCTATCGGGTCACCGAAATCGTAGGAACCTCCGAGGAGGGCATCGACGCGGCGATCCGGAACGGCGTCGCAAGAGCAGCGGAAACGTTGCACAATCTCGACTGGTTCGAGATTAATCAAGTTCGCGGCCATATCGAGGATGGCCGAATCGCTCACTATCAAGTCGGGCTGAAGGTGGGCTTCCGGCTCGACGAAAACACCTGATCAGGTACGCCCTTCACGCTCCTGCGCATCCTTCAGCGCCGGCGACGGGTCGGCCCACCGGGCCCGCACCACGGTGAATCCGGCCACGTCGGCCGCATCGCAGACCAGCTCGTCGTCGTCGACGAGCATGCGCACCTCGTGCGACCGGCCCAGCCGCTGAAGGATGTCCAGCTTCGTCCGGCGGGCCGGACGCCGGTCGCCGTCGCGCCGCATGAACAGCCGCCCCTCCGGCAGCCTCTGACGGCTCAGCCAGTCCACGGTGTCACGGCGGCAGCGCTCGGGCCGCCCGGTCAGATAGACGACCTCGCACTCCTCGGCGCTGTCGAGCACGAGCCGTACGCCCTCGGTCAGCGGCGGATCGTCCGGGGCGGCCGCGAAGAAGGCGGTCCAGTCGCGCTTCGGCCCCTCCAGGAAGTGCTGCCGGTGGGCGGTGTCGGCGAGCGTGCCGTCCAGGTCGAAGACGGCCAGCGGCCGGGCGTCGTTGGTCACCCGGCCAGCTTAGGAAGCCCCGGCATCGGCCACATCCCGGGGGCCCGGCGGTCGGCCCGTCCCGGGGTCCGGGCATCGGCCACATCCCGGGGCCCGGCGGTCGGCCCGTCCCGGGGCCCGGGCATCGGCCACATCCAGGGGCCCGGATGCGGGAATCCTCACCGGGCCGGGACGTTGGACAGGGTGTGAGCTCTGTGATCGCCTCGACCCGGTTTTCCTTCCTGGACCGTTCCCGCACCCGTGAGGGGCACGACGGCCCCCAGGCCCTGCGCGACACCGTGACACTGGCGCGGGAGGCGGAGGCCCTCGGGTATCACCGCTTCTGGGTCTCCGAACACCACAGCGTGCCGGGGGTCGCGGGTTCGGCCCCGACCGTGCTGGCCGCCGCCGTCGCCGCAGCGACCTCCACCATCCGGGTCGGCACCGGCGGGGTGATGCTCCCCAACCACCAGCCGCTGGTCGTCGCCGAGCAGTTCGGGGTGCTCGCCTCGCTCTTCCCCGGCCGGATCGACATGGGCCTCGGCCGTTCCGTGGGCTTCACCGACGGCGTCCGCCGGGCGCTCGGCCACGGCAAGGAGGACGCGGAGGACTTCCCCGGCCGCCTCGCCGAACTGCTCGGCTGGATCGACGGCACCCAGCGGGCCCACCCCCAGGTGCACGCCCGCCCGGCGGAGGGCCTGCACATCCCCGCGTACGTCCTGGCCATCGGCGAGGGCGCCGCGGTCGCGGCGGCCGCCGGCCTGCCCCTGGTCATCGGCGACCTGCGCGGCCGGGAGAAGGTGCTGCGCGCCATCGAGGTGTACCGCAGGGACTTCCGCCCCTCGGCCCGCGCCGAGCGCCCCGAGGTGATCGTCTCCGGCACGGTGGCCGTCGCCGGCACCGAGGAGGCCGCCCGCCGTCTGCTCGTCCCGGAAGCCTGGGCCATGGCGTACGCCCGCACCCACGGCAGCTTCCCCCCGCTGGCGTCCGCCGAGGACATCGGGAGCCGCACCATGACGGCCAAGGAGCGTGCGCTGTACGAGCGTGGGCTCGAGGGCCACATCCACGGCGCCGAGGACCGGGTGGCCGAGCAGCTGGAGACGGCGATCAAGGAGACCGGGGCGGACGAGGTGCTCGTCACCACCAACACATACGACCGTGAGGCGCTGGTGGATTCGCTGCGGCGGCTCGCCGGGATCGTCCGTCGGGGTCGCTGAGCGGGCGACGGTCAGCGGCCGTCGAGGGGACGCGCTCCTGGTCGGACAGGCCCTGCCTGCCGTCGAAGGGACGGCCGCCCCGACCGGCCCGCACGGGCGCCGACGCCTAGAATCGAACTGTTTGTCCCTCCAGGCGTCAGTCCCCCTCCCCCTGTACGGAGCCGAGCCCCATGCACTCCCCCCACGATCCGTACGTCCGGGTGCGCGGCGCCCGCGAGCACAACCTCCAGGACGTGAACGTCGACATTCCGCGCGACACGCTCACGGTCTTCACCGGGGTCTCCGGGTCCGGCAAGTCCTCGCTGGCGTTCGGGACCGTCTACGCCGAGGCCCAGCGCCGCTACTTCGAGTCGGTCGCCCCCTACGCGCGCCGGCTCATCCACCAGGTGGGCGCGCCCGCCGTGGGGGAGATCACCGGGCTGCCGCCCGCCGTCTCCTTGGAGCAGCGGCGCTCCGCGCCCGGGGCCCGGTCGTCCGTGGGGACGGTGACCACGCTCTCCAACTCGCTGCGGATGCTGTTCTCGCGGGCCGGGGACTATCCGGCGGGGGCTGAGCGGCTCGACTCCGACGCCTTCTCCCCCAACACGGCGGCCGGGGCCTGCCCCGAGTGCCACGGCCTGGGGCGGATCCACCGGACGGACGAGGCGCTGCTCGTCCCGGATCCCTCGCTGTCGATCCGGGACGGTGCGATCGCCGCGTGGCCGGGCGCCTGGCAGGGGAAGAACCTGCGCGATGTGCTGGACGCGCTGGGATACGACGTCGACCGGCCGTGGCGCGAGCTGGACGCGAAGGACCGGGAGTGGATCCTGTTCACCGAGGAGCAGCCGGTGGTGACCGTGCATCCGGTGCGGGACGCGGGGCGGATCCAACGCCCGTACCAGGGCACGTACATGAGCGCCCGGCGCTATGTGCTGCACACTTTCGCCGACACCAAGAGCCGCACGCTGCGGGCGAGGGCGGAGCGGTTTCTCACCAGTGCGCCGTGCCCGGTGTGCGGGGGGAGCAGACTGCGGCCGGAGGCGATGGCGGTCGCCTTCGCCGGGCGGACCATCGCGGAGCTGGCCGCTCTGCCCCTGTCCGCGCTGGCGGAGGTGCTCGCGGACGCCGGGGCGGGCGGCGACGAGACGGCCCGGGTGCTGACGGGCGATCTGCTGGCCCGGATCGGGACGGTCACCGAGCTCGGGCTCGGCTATCTGAGCCTGGACCGGACGGCCCCGACGCTCTCCTCTGGCGAGTTGCAGCGGCTGCGGCTGGCGACCCAGTTGCGTTCGGGGCTGTTCGGCGTCGTCTACGTACTGGACGAGCCCTCGGCCGGGCTGCACCCCGCCGATACGGAGTCGCTGCTCGGGGTGCTCGGCCGGCTCAAGGAGGCCGGGAACTCGGTCTTCGTGGTGGAGCACCAGATGGACGTGGTGCGGCGGGCGGACTGGCTGGTGGACGTGGGCCCGCTGGCCGGGGAGCACGGTGGGCGGGTGCTGCACAGCGGGCCGCCCGGCGGGCTGGCGAAGGTGCCGGAGTCCGCGACGCGGCGGTTCCTGTTCGATGAGGGGCCCGCGCCGGTACGGGAGCCGCGCACCCCGGCCGGGTGGATCCGGCTCTCCGGGGTGCACCGGCACAATGTGCGCGGCGTCGACGCGGCGTTCCCGCTGGGGGTGTTCACGGCGGTGACCGGCGTGTCCGGCTCGGGCAAGTCGACCCTGGTGGGCCAGGTGCTCGCCGGGGCGCCGGCGGACCGGGAGGCGGGCGAGGAGGCGGGGGCGGGCGAGCTGTCGTCGTGTGCGTCGGCCGCCGGGCTCGATGCGGTGGACCGGCTCGTCCAGGTGGACCAGAAGCCGATCGGGCGGACGCCCCGGTCCAACCTGGCCACGTACACCGGGCTCTTCGACACCGTACGGAAACTGTTCGCGCGGACCGAGGCGGCGCGGGAGCGGGGCTACACGGCGGGGCGGTTCTCGTTCAACGTGAGCGGCGGGCGGTGCGAGACGTGCCAGGGCGAGGGGTTCGTCTCGGTGGAGCTGCTGTTCCTGCCCAGCACGTACGCGCCCTGTCCGGACTGCCACGGTGCGCGCTACAACCCCGAGACGCTTGAGGTCACGCTGCGCGGGCTGACGATCGCTCAGGTCCTGGACCTGACCGTGGAGTCGGCGGCTTCCTTCTTCGCCGACATCCCCGCCGCCGAACGCGCGCTGACCACCCTGCTGGACGTGGGGCTCGGCTATCTGCGCCTGGGGCAGCCCGCCACGGAGCTGTCCGGCGGCGAGGCGCAGCGGATCAAGCTGGCCTCCGAGCTCCAGCGCACCCGGCGCGGGCACACCCTGTATCTGCTGGACGAGCCGACGACGGGGCTGCATCCGGCCGATGTCGAGGTGCTGATGCGGCAGTTGCACGGTCTGGTGGACGCGCGGAACACGGTGGTGGTCGTGGAGCACGACATGGCCGTGGTGGCGGGCGCGGACCATGTCATCGACCTGGGGCCCGGGGGCGGGGACGAGGGCGGGCGGATCGTGGCGACCGGCACGCCGCAGGAGGTGGCGCGGGCGGCGGGGAGCCGGACCGCGCCGTATCTGGCGAAGGCGCTGCGGCTGCCCTGAATCCCGCACCGTCCTGATTCCGTTCTGATTCCGTACGGCCCCGAAGCACACCGGAGCCGTACGGGATCAACTCGCCTGTCAGCGCCGGACCTTGCGCGTCGCGCGCAGCCACTCCTTGTTCATCGCCGCGATCGAGGGCAGCGGAATGCCCTTCGGGCAGGCGGTCGCGCACTCGCCGGCCAGGGTGCAGCCGCCGAAGCCCTCCTCGTCCATCTGGGCCACCATGTCCAGGACCCGGGTCTCGCGCTCCGGGGCGCCCTGGGGCAGGACGTTCAGGTGGTTGACCTTGGCGGCGGTGAACAGCATCGCGGAGCCGTTGGGGCAGGCCGCGACGCAGGCGCCGCAGCCGATGCACTCGGCGTTCTCGAAGGCCAGTTCTGCGTCCGGCTTGGGCACCGGGGTGGCGTGGGCGTCGGGGGCGGTGCCGGTGGGGGCGGAGATGTAGCCGCCGGACTGGATGATCCGGTCGAAGGAGGAGCGGTCCACGACCAGGTCCTTGACGACCGGGAAGGCGGAGGCCCGCCAGGGTTCGATGTCGATCGTGTCGCCGTCCGCGAAGGACCGCATGTGGAGCTGGCAGGTGGTGGTGCGCTCCGGGCCGTGGGCGTCGCCGTTGATGACGAGGCTGCACGCGCCGCAGATGCCCTCCCGGCAGTCGTGGTCGAAGGCGACGGGCTCGTCCCCGGCGAGGATGAGCTCCTCGTTGAGGGTGTCGAGCATCTCCAGGAACGACATGTCCTCCGAGATGCCGTCGACTTCGTAGGTGGCCATGGCGCCGGGCGCTTCGGTGTTCCGCTGGCGCCAGACGCGCAGGGTGAGCTTCATGCGTAGCTCCGCTGAGTGGGGTGGACGTACTCGAAGACGAGGTCTTCCTTGTGCAGGACGGGGGCGTCGCCGGTGGTGGTGAACTCCCAGGCGGCGGCGTACGAGAACTCCTCGTCGCGTCGCTCGGCCTCGCCCTCGGGGGTCTGCGACTCGGACCGGAAGTGGCCGCCGCAGGACTCCTCGCGGTGCAGGGCGTCCAGGCACATGAGCTCGGCGAGCTCCAGGTAGTCGACGATGCGATTCGCCTTCTCCAGCGACTGGTTGAACTGTTCGCCGGTTCCGGGGACCTTGACGCGCCGCCAGAACTCCTCGCGGATCTCGGGGATCCTGGCGAGGGCCTTGCGCAGTCCGTCCTCCGTGCGGGCCATCCCGCAGTACTCCCACATGAGTTCACCGATCTCGCGGTGGAAGGAGTCGGGGGTGCGGTCGCCGTCGACGGAGAGCAGCAGGTTGACGCGGTCCTCGGTCTCCGCCACCGCCTCGGCGACGGCGGGGTGTTCGGCGTCGACCTTCTCGGTGTGCGGGTTGCGGGCGAGGTAGTCGTTGATCGTGGACGGCAGGACGAAGTAGCCGTCCGCGAGGCCCTGCATCAGCGCGGAGGCCCCGAGCCGGTTGGCCCCGTGGTCGGAGAAGTTCGCCTCGCCGATCGCGAAGAGGCCGGGGATGGTGGTCTGGAGGTCGTAGTCGACCCAGAGGCCGCCCATCGTGTAGTGCACGGCGGGGTAGATCCGCATCGGGACCGTGTAGGGGTCCTCGTCGGTGATCCGCTGGTACATGTCGAAGAGGTTGCCGTACTTCGCCTCGACCGCCTTGCGGCCCATCCGCCCGATGGCCTCCGCGAAGTCCAGGTAGACGCCCTGCCCGCCGGGTCCGACGCCCCGGCCCTCGTCGCAGACGTTCTTGGCGGCGCGGGAGGCGATGTCGCGGGGCACCAGGTTGCCGAAGGCCGGGTAGATGCGCTCCAGGTAGTAGTCGCGCTCGGCCTCGGGGATCTGATCGGCGGGCCGGTCGTCGCCCTTGGCCTTGGGGACCCAGATACGGCCGTCGTTGCGCAGCGACTCGCTCATCAGCGTCAGCTTGGACTGGTGCTCGCCGGTGCGCGGGATGCAGGTGGGGTGGATCTGGGTGAAGCAGGGGTTGGCGAAGTACGCGCCGCGCCGGTGGGCCCGCCAGATCGCGGTGGCGTTGGAGTTCATGGCGTTGGTCGACAGGTAGAAGACGTTGCCGTAGCCGCCGGTGGCCAGGACGACCGCGTCGGCGAAGTAGGTGTCGATCTTCCCGGTGACGAGGTCGCGGGCGACGATGCCGCGCGCCTTTCCGTCGACCACGATGAGGTCCAGCATCTCGGTGCGGGCGTGGAGTTCGACGCCGCCCGTGGCGATCTGCCGGGACAGCGCCTGGTACGCGCCGAGGAGGAGCTGCTGCCCGGTCTGGCCGCGCGCGTAGAACGTGCGGGAGACCTGGACGCCGCCGAAGGAGCGGTTGTCGAGGAGGCCGCCGTACTCGCGGGCGAAGGGGACGCCCTGGGCGACGCACTGGTCGATGATCTCGACCGAGATCTGCGCCAGGCGGTGGACGTTGGACTCCCGGGCGCGGAAGTCGCCGCCCTTGACCGTGTCGTAGAACAGCCGGTGGATGGAGTCGCCGTCGTTGCGGTAGTTCTTCGCCGCGTTGATGCCGCCCTGGGCGGCGACCGAGTGGGCGCGCCGGGGCGAGTCCTGGAAGCAGAACTGGACGACGTGGTAGCCCTGTTCGGCGAGGGTGGCCCCGGCCGATCCGCCGGCCAGCCCGGTGCCGACGACGATGACCGTGTGTTTGCGCCGGTTGGCCGGGTTCACGAGCTTGGCTTGGAAGCGGCGGGTGTCCCAGCGCTCGGCGACGGGGCCCTCGGGGGCCTTGGCGTCGACGACGGGCTCGCCGGTGGCGTATCGCGTGTAGTCGTTGTCGGGCATGTCAGCTCACCACTCCGGTCATGACGGCGACGGGTACGGAGACGAAGCCCAGCGTCAGCACCGCCGCGAGGACGCCTGCGAGGGTCTTCAGGACGCGGTCGCGGGTCGCGTTGCCGACGCCGAGGGTCTGCGCGGCGCTCCAGAATCCGTGCTGGACGTGGAGGCCCATGGCGAGCACGGCGACGATGTAGATGGCGTTGCCGTACCAGGTGGAGAAGGTGTCGATGACGTTCTGGTACGGGTGCCCGGCCTCGAAGCTCGTGTGGACGGTGCCGGTCGTCAGGTCGAGGATGTGCCAGACGATGAAGAGCGCGAGGATGATCCCGCCCCAGCGCATGGTCCGGGTGGCGTAACTGGCGCGGGGCCTCTTGTGGACGTACTTCGCCGGGCGCGCCCGGATGTCGCGGCGGCTGAGCTGGTACGCGCAGACGCCGTGCAGCACGACGGCGGCCACCAGGCCCACGCGGACGATCCAGAGCGCCCACTCGTAGTGCAGGATCGGTTCGCCCATGGTGCGCAGCCAGTGGGCGTACCCGTCGAACTCACCGGGTCCGAAGAAGATCTTCAGGTTGCCGGCCATGTGGGCGACGAGGTACCCGAGCATGATCAGGCCGCTCACGGCCATGATGGTCTTCTTGCCGACGGTCGAGTCCCAGAGCGTACGCGTCATCGACGGCCGTCGGTCCGTCCGCGTTGCCAATGCCATGAACACGACGGTAGGGGCGAAAGGCCCATCGGTCCAACACATGACACGGCTGATCTTCATAGGCTTTGCCTATCGGGGCGCAGTAGCCTCGGTCCATGCACTTCCAGCAGCTCACTTATTTCGTGGCCGTGGCCGAGACCCTGCACTTCACCCGGGCGGCCGAGGCCGTGCATGTGTCGCAGCCCTCGCTCTCCCAGCAGATCAGGGCCCTGGAGACGGAGCTCGGCGCGGAGCTGTTCAGCCGGGCCCGGGGCAACATCGCCCTCACCGACGCGGGTGAGGCGCTGCTGCCGCTGGCCCGGCGGATCCTCGCGGACGCGGAGACCGCGCGCCACGAGGTGCAGGAGCTGGTGCAGTTGCGGAGCGGCCGGGTGCGGCTCGGGGCGACGCCGAGCCTGTGTACGGGGCTGCTGCCCGATGTGCTGCGCGCCTTCCACGACCGGCATCCGGGGGTGCGGCTGCTGCTGGAGGAGGGCGGCTCGCACGACCTCGTACGTCAGCTGGCGCGGGGCGCTCTCGACCTGGCCCTGGTGGTGCTGCCGCTGCCGGCCGCCTCCCCCGCGCTGACCACGGTGGAGCTGCTGCACGAGGACCTGGTGGTGGTGTCGTCCGCCGCGGAACCGGCCCCCGGGCGGGGCGGCCGGGTGCGGATCGCCGATCTCGAGGGGGCGCCGCTGGTGATGTTCCGGCACGGGTACAACCTGCGGGAGCTGACGCTCGCCGCCTGCCGGGCGGAGGGGTTCGAGCCCGCGTTCACGGTGGAGGGCGGCGAGATGGACGCGGTGCTCGGTTTCGTACGGGCGGGGCTCGGGATCGCGGTGGTGCCGAGCATGGCCGCGCACCGGGCGGGCGACGACCTGCGCAGGACCCCGCTGGCCGGGCCGGGGCTGCGGCGCACCATCGCGCTGGCGCACCGCAGCGACGTGGCCCCGCCCCGCGCGGCCCGGGAGCTCCAGCGGATGCTGCTGGAGCACGGGCCGGACGGGGCGTGACCGGGGCTCGGCGTCGGCTCAGACCGCGTCGGCCAGCAGCAGCGCGTGGATGCGGTCCGGGGCGCCGGGGCGGGCGTAGTACCAGCCCTGGGCCGTGTCGCAGCCCAGGGCGCGCAGTTGCTCGGCCTGGGCCCCCGTCTCCACGCCCTCCACGGTGACGGCCAGCTCCAGGCTGTGGGCCAGCGACACGATCCCCTCGACGATCTTCAGGTCGACCGGGTCCGCCGGGTGCTGCTGCATGCCCCGGGTGAAGGACCGGTCCAGCTTGAGGACGCTCACCGGCAGCCGCCGCAGGTTCGCCAGGTTCGAGTACCCGGTGCCGAAGTCGTCGAGCGCGATGTCGACGCCCATCTCCGCGAGCTGCCGCAGCGGCTTGAGGAGATCGTCGTCGGCCCCGATGAGCGCCGACTCGGTGACCTCCAGGCAGAGCGCGCCCGGCTCGAGGCCGGAACGCTCCAGGACGTCGACCGTCTCCGCGACCAGCCGGGGGTGGTGGAGCTGGGTCGGGGAGAGGTTGACGTTGATCCGCAGCGGGCCGCCGTCGCTGTGCCGCTCCTGCCAGAAGTTCGCCTGCCGGACGGACTCCTCCAGCACCCAGCGCCCGAGCGGCACGATCAGCCCGGTGTGCTCCGCGAGCGGGATGAACCGGTCGGGGCCGAGCACCCCGTGCTGCGGATGGCACCACCGTACGAGCGCCTCCGCGCCGTGCACGGAGCCGTCGCCCAGGTGGACGAGCGGCTGGTACTCGATGAAGAACTCGCCCCGGTCCAGGGCGGTGGGCAGGGCGGTGGTCAGCCCGTGGCGGGTGATCGCGCGGGCGTCGGCCTCGGCGTCGGCCAGTTCGAAGCGGTTGCCGCCCGCCGCCTTGGCCCGGTACATCGTGATGTCGGCGCTGCGCAGCACCTCGGCGGCCCCGCGCACGCCGGAGGGGCCCTCGACGATGCCGATCGAGCCGCGGACGGTGAGCTCGCGGCCGTCGAGCCGGATCGGGGTGGAGAGCACGTTGAGGATGCGGCAGGCGAGCTCCTCCACCGCGTCGGCGGTCTCCGGGCCGGTGGTCAGGGCCACGAACTCGTCGCCGCCGAGCCGGGCGACCATCTCGCCGGGCGCGGTCGCGCAGCTCTGCAACCGGTCGGCGACCTCGACCAGCAGCCGGTCGCCGGCCGCGTGGCCGAGGCTGTCGTTGATGGCCTTGAAGCCGTCGAGGTCGAGATAGCAGAGGCCGAAGCGAGCCCCTTCCCCGGCGGCGAGGACCTTCTCCAGGCGCTCGAAGAACAGGGTCCGGTTGGGCAGTCCGGTGAGCGCGTCGTGGGTGGCCTCGTAGCGCAGCCGCAGGTTCAGGAGCCGGCGCTCGGTGGTGTCCTCCATCAGCGCCAGCTGGTACTGGGGACGGCCCTCGGGGTCGCGCAGCAGGGAGACGGTGAGGTTGGTCCACAGGACGGTGCCGTCGTTGCGGTAGTACGCCTTCTCCACCCGGTAGTGGTCGCGCTCCCCCCGTACCAGCTCGTTGTAGAACTTCCAGACCTGGGGCGAGTCCTCGGGGTGGACCCACTCGTTCACCTTGTGGCTGCGGACGTGGTGCTCCAGCCCGCCGAACATCTTGGTGAGGGTGTCGTTGATCTCCAGGATGTTGCCGTCCAGGTCCGCGATGCCGATGCCGATGGCGGCGTCCTTGAAGACCGCGCGGAAGCGGGCCTCCGTGGCGTGCAGGGCCTGTTCGGCCTGGGAGCGGGCGGTGAGCGCCGAGCGGGCGATGGCCTCCTGCTCGGCGAGGGTGCGCTCGCGCAGGGCCTGGGAGAAGCCCGCGGCCAGGGTGTGCTGGATGCGGGCGCAGCGGGCGCGGGCGTCCTCGGTGGACAGCTCGCCGGGGCCGTTGCCGCCGCAGTACAGCACGAGGTAGGAGTCGACGACCCCGAGCGTGGAGCTGAGGGCGTCCGGGTCGGTGCAGTGCGCGTCGATGAGCGCCGCGCCGACGCGTGCGGCGGGCGATGCGTCGAACGGGCGGGCGTGGAGGACGCCGTTGAGCTCGCGCGCCAGCGGCAGGAGGTGCCGCTCGAACTCCGGGCGGGTCAGGGAGGTGGCCGTCAGGGGGAAGATGGCCCGGCTCCAGATCGTGGCGAACCTCCGGAGCCGGTCTTCCGGCCCGTCCGGTTCGGCGTCCTGCTCACCGGACGCCTGGGCGGGAGTGCTCACGCCTTGCGCCCGACCCCTGCGAAGCCCGAGAAGGCGTACGGGTCTTCCTGCTCGGGCACGAGCGGGGTGTCCGGCCGCCACTCGGGCATCGACACGAGACCGGGCTCGACCATCTCGTAGCCCTCGAAGAACGCGCCGATCTCCTCGCGCGAGCGCATGATGAGCGGGCTGCGGGTCGTGCGATAGACGCCGACCGCGCCGCCCGCCTCCTCCTCGGAGAGCGGGATGCCCTCGTACGAGGCGTGGGTCAGGACGATCAGACTGCCGGGGGCCAGTGCCTCGCGCAGCTCGGCGACCGCTCCGCGCGGGTCGTCGGCGTCCTCGATGAAGTGCAGCACGGCGACCAGCAGCAGGGCCACCGGTCGGTTCAGGTCCAGCAGTCGGGTGATCTCCGGGTTCGCGAGGATCTCCTTGGGCCGGCGCAGGTCGGCGGAGGCGATGACGGCGCGGTCATCGCCCTCCAGCACCGCCTGGCTGTGCGCGACGGCGACCGGGTCGTGGTCGACGTACGCCACCTTGGCCCGCGGATCGGCGGCCTGGGCGACTTCATGCACGTTGCCGAACGTCGGGATGCCGGAGCCGATGTCCAGGAACTGGTCGATCCCCGCGTCGACGGCGTAGCGCACGGCCCGGCGCATAAAGGCCCGATTGGCCTGCATGATCTTGGGAAGGCCCGGCAGGAACTCCATGGCCTTGCGCGCGGCTTCCCGGTCCACCTCGAAATTGTGCGATCCGCCCAAATAGAAGTCGTACATGCGGGACACGCTCGGCACGGAAATATCTATGCCCTGCGGTGCCCAGGCGGGACGCTCCATCGATGTCTCCAACAAGTCGCCACGGCGGTCCGGCCATGTTCATGGTCAGTGTTGACCAGAGGCTACTGATCGACCGCCAGGAGAGCGAGTGGAAACGGAAATTAGCGGTCCGTTATTGGTCACACTCCGGTGGTGTCGACGGCCGGTCCGTCGCAGCGTGTGCGCAGGCGGCGACGGACCGGCACTTCGTCCACCGATTCCCGGTGGTTCGGGGCTACTTGGGAGCTACTGGGCGGTTACTTCGGCGCGCCGACGAGCTTGGAGTCGGGTGAGACGGCGAACCATGTTCCGCCGACTCCCTGGCCGTTGACGTCACCCGGCTTCCGGTCCCCGGCGAACGTATAGAGGGGCCAGCAGTCGATGGTCTGCTGCTTGACGCCGTCAGGACGGTCGAAAGTGACGAACCCCTTCTTGGTGATGCCTTCCACCGAGTTTTTGGACACGGGGGCGACTACCGGCCACTTCTTGAGGCAGTCGCCGGTGCAGGCCGTCTTCATCGGCCATGCCGAGTCCTTCGTGAAGCGGTAAACCGTCATACCGCGCTTGTCCACCACGATGTCACCGAGTTCCGGATCCCTGCGGACCGAAAGCCCCGCCGCGTCGGCCGGTTCGGCCGCGCCCGCGCTGTCGGCGTTCGCCGTCGCCTTCTTCCCGTCCGGGGCGGCGGCGAACCACGTGCCGCCGACGCCCTGGCCGTTGGTCTGTCCCGGTGCGGTGTCCTTGGCGTACCGGTACAACGGCCAGCCGTCCAGGGTGAGTTGCTTGGATCCATCGGACCGGGCGACCTCCCCGAGCAGGTCCGCGGCGGTTCCGGCGGCGGCCGTGGCGTCGCCCGCGGGCACGATGGGCCAAGCCTGGGCGCACTCGCCGTCGCAGTTCGACTTCGGCGGACTGGCGGTGTCCTTGTCGAACCGGTAGAGCGTGAACCCCTCGCTGTCGGTGAGCACCTTTCCGAGCTTCTTGCTGTCCTGCACGCCGAGTTGGCCCGCCGCCTTCGGGGCGGCGGCGTCCGTGCCGGAGCCGTAACCGTCGCCGCCGTTGCCGTATCCGCCCTCGGCGGGCTGCTGGGCCGGGGCCGCGTTGCCCACCGACTGGCCGTTGGGCGATGCCGTGCCCTGCTCCTGACCGCACGCCGTCGTCAGCGTCAACAGGGCCGCGGCGGTGACCGCGAGCGAGGCGTTGCGCCAGGTGTTCATGTCGACTCCCGAAGTGCTTCGTGGTTCCGCTGCCGTCGACGGCGCGGATCCGCGCCGTTCATGGCCCTAGGTACGGGGCGTCGACGGGGTCGCGTTCAATGCGGGGCCGAGAAGAATGCGGCGGCCTTCGGGCCGCGGCGGCGGCCGGACGTCCTCCGGGGCGTCAACCGGCCGCAAACATGAACGGCGCATTGTCCCACCATCAGGCGAATCAGCGCCGAGTACCGCGTGTCGCCCGACGACGCGGATCATGCTCCCGGTCGTGTACGGATCACGCATCGGGCGGCTCTCGACAGCCGCCGCACTCGTCTGGCTGATAGCCGTACCGCTGCCCGCGACCGCCGACAGCTGCGCGGTGGCCACCATCGGGCAGGGCGACGGCAGTACCGCGGTCGCGGTGGCGGGCAACGGGAGCTGCGTGGCGGTGACCACACCGGAGCCGCCGCCGCCCTCGCCATCGCCACCGCCGAAACCCCCGCCGCCACCTCCCCCACCGCCGCCGCCTCCGCCACCCCCGCCTCCGGAGCCGCCCCCTCCGCCACCGCCTCCCCCGCCGCCGGCACCCCCCGCACCGGAGCCACCGCCTCCGCCGCCACCCCCGCCCGCACCGCAGGAGCCGCCGCCACCTCCGCCACCCCCACCGCCGAAGCCCCGGCCCGCGCCGAAGCCGTCGCCGGCCCCCTCCGTACGCCCGAAACCCCCGGAGCTGCGGCCCGTGGCGCTTCCGACGTACCGCAAACCGACCCGCAAGGAGCCGCGGAGCGGGCCCTCCCTGGTGTCGCTGACCCTGCTGATCACCGCCCCGGCGGTGTTCGCCGTCGCCGTGCTGCGACCCCGGTCGTCCCGCTGATCGTCCCGCTGACGAGGAGATATCCATGTCCGAATGGCTCGTCCTGAGCATTGCCATGGCGTCGGCCTGCGCGGTCGTGCTCACCATCGCGGTCCTCAACAACCGCCGGATCGCCGACGATGACGATCCGTCCCAGACGCCCGACGTCATCGAGTACATGACGATGATGATCGGCGTGGTCTACGCGATCGTCCTGGGCCTGGCCATCGCCGGGGTCTGGGAGGGCCGCAGCGCCGCCCAGGAGTCCGTACGGCTGGAGGCGCAGGCGCTGCACGAGGTGCAGGCGCGCGCCTCCGTCTACCCGGCCGAGGTCCGCGACCGCATCCGCGCGGACGTCGACGCGTACGTCGCCCATGTCATCGACGACGAGTGGCGGGTGATGGCCGAGCGGGGCGGCCTGACCGAGCGCGGCACCGAGCTGCTGGACCGGGTGCGGGCCGACGTCACCGACTACGAGCCGACGACCGACCACGAGGGGCAGGCGTACCAGCCGCTGGTGGACCAGGTGGCGGCGGCCGACGACGCCCGCAGCTCGCGCGCGCAGAACGCGGGGGCGACGATGCCCGGGGTGGTGTGGTTCGGCCTGATCATCGGGGCGCTGGTGACGGTCGGGCTGATCTTCACCCTCCAGATCCGCAGAACCTTCCGGGAACTGCTGCTGGCGGGTCTCTTCAGCGCGCTCATCGCGTTCCTGCTCTTCCTGATCTGGGACTTCGACGCGCCGTTCGGCCGGGGCATCTCGGCCACGGCCGCGCCCTTCCTCGACCTCTTCCCGGAGGCGACCGGCCGATGACCCCCTGCTCCCCGGCCGGCGCACGGGCGCACCGGTCGGCCCGCGGCCCGGCCGGTGCGCCGGCCGGGGGGCGGGACTGACCCGTTCGCCGTACCCCGATAGCGGACCGTGCGCACGGCTCTTAGCGTGTCGGGCATCGAGGTGCATTTTTCCTGCTATGTGGAAATTCGTTCCACGGCTGCCCCTCGGGGAACCCGGAGGATCCACCATGCGCGCGATACGTGTCGCACCCCTCGCTCTCCTGGGCGTCACCGCCCTCACCCTGCTGGCTCCGTCCGCCGCCCACGCCGCACCGGACGGGGCCATCAACACGTTCAACCCGACGATCACCCCCTCGGTCGTCGCGCCGGGCGGCCGGGTCACGCTCGGCGGCGGCGGGTGCACCGGCGAGACGACCGTCACCTCGGGCGTCTTCGACACGACCGCCATCCCGAGCGGCAGCACCACCGCCACCGCCACCGTCGACACGGACGCCCGGCGGGGCGCGGTCTACGCGGTGACGTTCTCCTGCGGTTCCACCGGCACCACCCGCAACGTCAACCTGACCATCACCGCCGGAGCCACCAGCGCCCCGGTCCCCACGTCCACGACCGCCCCCACCACCTCGCCCACCGTCAGTTCCACGGCGATCGCGCCGATCGCCCCGAGCGGTGTGCGCGGCGGTCTCGGCGGCAGCACCGGCGCCATGGACACCGTCCAGCTCGCCGCGGGCGGGGCCCTGGTGGCCGCGTCCGCCGCCGGCGCCCTCTACTTCGCACGCCGCCGCGGCGCCGGCCGCCGGCACTGACGGCACGACGTGCGCACGACAGTCGCCCCGGGTCCTGATCGAGGACTCGGGGCGACGGGCGTATCGGGCCGGGCGGGAGGTCGGACGTCCTAGAACGCCGCATGGCTCGTCCGTCGACGCCGGACGAGGAAGACGGCGCCGCCGACCGCGGCCGCGGCCACCAGTCCGCCGCCGATCTGCATCTCCGTGGAGTTCGGCCCCAGGGAACCGCCCAGGCCGCCCTGCGCGCCGTTGCCGGCGAGCACGGTGAACTTGTGGGTCGCGATCCGGTCGTTGTCACTGCACTTCACGGAGAGGTGGTAGTGACCCGGCGTGGTGTTGTGGCGGATGTGCGCGGTGGCGTAGTTCGTGCCGTCGCCCCCCGACAGCTCCGTCGTCGGGAAGGCGTTCGACCAGACCTTGCCGCCGTGGCCGCAGCCCCGCGCGGTGACCTTCAGGGTCGCGCCCTGGTGGACCGACTGAGGGTTGACGCTGACGCTGACCGGACCGTTGGTGGCGGCGGCCATGGGGGCGGTGAGCCCGATGGCCGCGAAGGCGGTCGCGGTGACCGCGAGAGCGCGTGAAGCACGCATCGTGTGGACCTCCAGCGGGAAACGCCCCGGAGTCCTGCCCTCCGGGATGGATCGACGTGAACGCCTCCCATGACGAACACTCACCAGCCGGTACGACGATCGCACTTCGGCACTGCTCCACCCCGGTGACGCGACACGCCGTACGAAAACCCCCGAACCTGACGGTTCCGCAGGTCACAGGCCATCAGAAGTTTTATCCGCTCATTACTCCGAAGGGCAGTCACCCTGGGTGGACGGATGAGGGCCGCCACCCGTTCGCCCCTCCCTGATCGCCGTCCGGCCGCGCCGCCCCTAACGTTCCCTTCGTCGCGACGAAGGGAGCACCATGGGCCGGGAGTACGCTGGCGCCGAACGGACCAGGCGCGTGCCGTGGGGCGCCGTCGCCCTGGTCATGCTCACGGGCCTCGCACTGATGCGCAACGGCGCCGAGTTCGGCGAGGAGGGCCCGCCGCAGCCCGCCGCTGCGGCGTCGCTGGACCTGGGCTCGGACGCCGCGGGGCCGCCGGTGGAGGGCGAGCCGGTGCAGCCGCTGCCCTACGCCCCCGCCTCCCGGGTGAAGATCTCGTCCATCAACGTGGACGCCCCGGTCATCGACGTCAACCTGGACGCGAACGGCTGGATCGACGCCCCGCCCGCCGAGGACCCCAACCTCGCCGGCTGGTACCAGAACGGCATCGCGCCCGGCCAGCGCGGGACCGCCGTCGTCGTCGGCCATGTCGACAACAACTCCGGGCCCGCGGTCTTCTACGGCCTCGGCTCGCTCCAGAAGGGCCACCACGTCGAGGTGAAGCGCTACGACGGGCGCGTCGGGGTCTTCGAGGTGTACGGGGTGGAGGTGTTCTCCAAGGACGACTTCCCCGGCGCCCGGGTCTACGGCGACACGGGCCACGCCGAGCTGCGGGTCATCACCTGCGGCGGGGCGTACTCGAAGGCGGGCGGCTACGACGGGAACGTGGTGGCCTTCGCCCGGCTCGTCGACACCCGCTGACCCGACCCCGGGGCGGGCTCAGCGGGGGACGCCCGCCCGGTCCAGGAGCGCCGCCATCTCCTTCGGCGGCAGCGCGGGGTTGACCGCCGCGGCCGCGACCACGCCCGGATCCGGGTCCGCCAGCAGCTCCACGATCCTGGCCGCCGGAAGACGTCCGTCGAGGGCCGCCGCCTTTCGCACCACGGCGTCCGGGTCCCGGCTCAGCCGTTCGACGAGCCCGGACGCCGCATCCGGATCGCGTACGGCCAGGGCGCGGGCCCTCGGGTCCGCCGCGTCCGCGAAACGCCGGGCGAGACCGGCCGCCGGGAATCCCGGCCGGGAGACCAGCCCGGCCACGGCCCGGTGCGCGCCGTGCAGATACAGATCCAGCAGCAGTTCCGCCGGGGCCTGCGGGTGGCGCTCGGCGAGCAGCAGCCGTACGGCGAAGTCGGCGTCGCCCGCCAGGAGTTCGACGCAGTCCTCCGGCAGCTCCCAGCACACGGCGGCGCTGCGCCGCAGCCAGGTGTGCGCGGACGCCGCGCACCGACGCAGGGTTTCCGGGTCGTCGCGCGCGTCCCACACCCAGCGCAGGGTGGCGAGCCGGTCCTCGGGGTCGATCCGCCAGTCGATCGCGGCCCGCTCGTCCTCCGAGAGGCCGGGGCGGGCGGAGACGGCCAGCCGCACCGCCGGGTCCGCGTGGCCGGCGAGCCCCGCCGCGAGGTCCTCGGGGAGGGTCGGGTTGAGCGCGAGCCGTGCGAGCCGGACCTCCTCGGCCACCAGGCGCTCGGCGAGGGCCCGTCCGAGCCGGCCCCGCTCCACCACGTCCTGCAACCGCCAGTCGGCCGCGAACGTCCCGACGAG
The DNA here is from genome assembly GCF_046548915.1 of Streptomyces sp. cmx-18-6. Taxonomy (NCBI): domain Bacteria; kingdom Bacillati; phylum Actinomycetota; class Actinomycetes; order Kitasatosporales; family Streptomycetaceae; genus Streptomyces; species Streptomyces sp. cmx-18-6. The sequence goes on from NZ_JAEBEP010000003.1 coordinate 133,227, forward strand.
CTCCTCGGTGCGCTCCTCGTCCTCGTGCATGACGTGCAGCGAGGCCGCGTTGCGTACGGCGGGGTCGGCGTCGGAGAGGAGTGCCGCCCGCACGTCGTCGGTGAGCAGGCGCCACACCCGCCGGCAGGCCGCCAGCCGGAACGAGGGGTCCGCGTGGCCGGCCAGCGGGACCAGCACGTGGTCCGGGGTGGACGGGGCCTCGACCGTCTCGTACCGGACCATGCCGCGCTCGTGGTTCAGAAGGCGCTCATACGCCCGGTCCGGCAGCGGGGGCGCCTCGATGCGGTACGGGTGGGGCCCCGCCGCCACCGCGAACGCGTCGGACGCCGGCCCGTCCAGGAGCCGGGCGCGGAGTTCGGGATCGGCGGTCCAGCTCCGGGCGAGCGTGGTCCGCACCCGGCTGTCGGGATGGGCGAGCACGGCCTCGGCGACCTCGGCGGGCAGCTCGGCGCGCAGCGAGAGCCGGAAGGCGACGTCCTGGTCGTTCAGGGCCAGCAGCCGCAGCAGCACCCCGGCCGGCGCGGCCGGATTGCTCACCAGGGAATGCGCTGCGTACCGCACGGTCCTGATTCCCCCGCAGGTTGTTCCGCCCCCGCGCCCGGGGCGGTGCCCCCGGCGCATACCCGGGGCACCTTACCCGGGCGCGGCGGCCGTCCTGCCGGGCCCGCCGCGGACCCGTCAGGCGCGCTTCAGACCCGCTGCGGCACCGTGATGCGGTAGCCCTCCTCCAGCAGCCGGGGAAGATAGCGGCGCAGGGCCGCGACGCTCTGGGACCGGTTGCCGCCCGCGTCGTGCGAGAGGACGACGACGCCGGGGGCCGCCCCGTCCAGCACCCGGCGGACGATGACGCCCGTCCCCGGGGTGGTCCAGTCGAGGGTGTCGACGGTCCACGCCATCGGTTCCATGCCCAGGTCCGCGCCGATCTCGAACGAGTTGCGGTTCCACGCGCCGTACGGGGCGCGGTACCAGAGCGGCGCGGCGTTGAGCGTCCTGTCGACGACCTCGCTGGTCCGTCCGAGCTCGTCGCGGATCGCGGCGCGGGAGAGACCCGGGATCAGCGGGTGGGACCAGGAGTGGTTGCCCACGACATGGCCGTCGTCCGCCATCTCGCGCAGCAGGTCCCGGTTGGCGGCGGCCATCTCGCCGCAGACGAAGAACATCGCGCGGACCCGGTGCTTGCGCAGGGTGGCCAGGATGTCCGGGGTGTAGAGCGGGTCGGGCCCGTCGTCGAAGCTGAGCACCATGGAGTGTCCGAGGTCGGGGAGCTCCTCGAAGGGCCGGGTGCGCACCGGCGGCCTGGCCGGCCGGAAGCGGGGCGGGGCGGCGGCCGTCATGGGCTCCAGGCGGTACGCGGGGGGCCTGGCCGGCAGGCCGGCGGGCGGGCCCGCGGCCGCGGCGGGCGGGGTGCCCGCGGCCCGTGCGGGGCGGGTCGGCGTGGACGCCGGATCGGCGGCGACGAGATGGACGGCGGTGGCGGTCGTGAGGCCGAGGGCGACCTTGAGGAGGGTGCGGCGGTCGGGCCGGATGTGATCGCTCTTCATGGCCAACTGCTCGCACGGCGGTGCCCCCGCCTCGGCCGACGACACCACATGATGACCGTTTTATACCCATTTGACGCAGCGGACGGCGGGCGGCCGACGCGAGCCGGGACGCCCCGCCCCGGCCTTCCGCTCCGGGGTCCCCCGGCTCCCCCGTCCGGGCGAGCCGATAGCCTCGGAGCCGTGACAGAGCAGCAGCCCCATCAGTTCGAACGAGGCACGGACGGGCCCAAGGTGATCGTCGCGGGGGTCGACGGGTCGGACTCCTCCATGCGCGCCGCCGCCTACGCCGCCGGACTCGCCCGGCGGCAGAACGCCACGCTCGCCCTCGTCTACGTCCAGCCCGTGATCACGGGTGGTGCCGCGCTGGGCGTCCCCGTCGCCGACACCACGGGGGAGATCGCCCAGGAACTGGTCGACGAGATCCGGGAGTCGGCGGAGCGGCTGAAGGACACCTGGGACGTGCGCTGGGAGTTCCACACCTTCCGGGGCGACCCCTACAACGGGCTGGTGACGGCGGCCGACGAACTCACCGCCGACGCCGTGGTGGTGGGGGCGTCGGAGTCGGCGGGGCACCGGTTCATCGGCTCGGTGGCCGTGCGGCTGGTGAAGGCGGGACGCTGGCCGGTCACCGTGGTCCCCTAGTACTGCAACGGTGCTTACCCTCACCGGTGTTCGCCGCTACTCCCCCATCACCAGCCCGTCGCCCGCCGCGCCCCGGCCGAGGACCACGTCGCGGATGCGGTCGCGGACCGGGCGGTGGTGGTCGGCGCCCGCCTTGATGGAGGCGTTGAGGTTGACGACCCGCCCGGTCTTCGTGTCGTACCACTGGGGTACGAACTCGGCCTTGCCCACCGTCCAGCGCCCTCCCGGTTTCGCGGGCGGCGCGAAGGTGAAGCGACCCATCGAGCTCTGGTTGCCGCGCGGGTCCTGGACGCCCTGGTAGTTGATCATCGCGCCCGCGATCTGGTCGCCCATGCCGTAGACGACGTACGTGCCGTTGACCTTCTCGTACGCCTGCGGCACATGGGCGTGGGTGCCGATGATCAGGTCGAGGTCGGGGCGTCCGGCGTCCTGGGACGCGGTGAGCCGCTCGGCCAGCTCCAGTTGCCCGGCGTCCGGTTCGTCCTGCCATTCGGTGCCCCAGTGCACGGAGAGCACGACGACGTCCGCGCCCGCACGCCGGGCCTTCCTCGCCTCCGCCACGATCTTCCGCTCGTCGATCACGTTGACCGTCCACGGCTTCCCGGCGGGCAGCGGGACGTCGTTGGTGCCGTAGGTGTACGCGAGGTGGGCCACCTTCGCCGCCCGCTTCCCCGGTCCGGTCGGCAGGATCGTGGGGCGGGCGGCCTCGGCGGCGGAACGGGCGGATCCGGCGTGGCGGATGCCCGCCGCGTCCAGGGCTCCGAGGGTGCGGCTGACGCCTTCGGCTCCGTCGTCCAGGGTGTGGTTGGAGGCGGTGGAGCAGGAGTCGTACCCGGTGGCGCGCAGGGCGGTGGCGATCTCGGGCGGGGACTTGAAGCTCGGGTAGCCGGTGTAGGGGCCGCCGTCCTTCCCGTACACGGTCTCCATATGGCAGATGGCCAGATCGGCGCGGGAGACGACCGGTGCGACGCCCTTGAGCATCGGGACGAAGTCGTAGCCCTGCCCGCCCGCGTCGGCCGCCGCCTGATCGATGACGGAGGAGTGCGGCAGGACGTCGCCCGAGGCGAGGAGGGTGAACGGGCGCGGGACGTCGGCGTCCTGGCCGCTCGCACCCCGGGCGACGGAGGGGGAAGCGCTCGCGGCGGGCGTCCCGGGCTGCCCCTGGCCCGTGCAGCCGGTGGCCGCGGCGAGGAGGAGGGCGAGGGCGGCCACGGGGCCCGATCGGATGCGCTGTGTCATCTGCTCGACTCCATGTTCGGATGATTACGACCATCCGACTACACATATCTTCATACTGACGAATCAAGGAGCATTGCCGCATACCTAGCTGAACTGGTCGTACCGTCCGACCCCGACGGCCCCTCGACCGTTCGCCGCACCACTCGCCGCACTGAGCGACCGCTCGTCGCACGCCTCGGCGCACCGCCTGTTCCCGCGCCGCCGAATGCGTTCGTATACGCCAGGCGGCAGCGAGGCCGTCAGGGGCCTCCCGCGCGGGAAAGGACGTTCATGAAGACCACGACGACGACCGATGAGCGGGCCATCGCGGAGTTGCAGCGGGAACACGGCCCCGCCCTCTTCCACTTCCTGCTCGGTCTGACCTTCGGGGACCGGCAGCGGGCCGAGGACCTGGTGCAGGAGACGCTGGTACGCGCCTGGCAGCACCCGGAGGCATTCGACGCGCCCTACGACTCGATGCGGCCCTGGCTGTTCACCGTGGGCCGCCGCCTCGCCATCGACGCCCGGCGCTCCCGCCAGGCGCGCCCCGCCGAGGTCGGCGACCTGCTGCTGGAGAGCGCTCCCGCCGTCCAGGACACCGCGGACTCGGCCGTCCACGCGCTGGACGTCCGCGAGGCGGTGCGCACGCTCAGCCCCGAACACCGTGCGGTGCTGGTGCAGATCTACTTCCACGGGCTGAGCGTCACCGAGACCGCCGAGACCCTGGGCATCCCCGCCGGGACCGTCAAGTCCCGCTCGTACTACGCCCTGCGGCTGCTCTCGCGCAATCTGCCCGGCTACTCCCCGAAGTCCTCCGTCCGCAGCAGCGCGAGCAGGGCCGCCGCCTCCGCCACCTCGACGTAGGCCCGGGAGCAGCCGTCGCAGAGCTGAAGGTGGCGCGCGACACGGCAGGTCTCCTCCGCGTCCAGCGCGTCCAGGACGTACGCGCCGAGCAGCAGGCGCACATGCCGGCCGTCGCCGGGGTCGGCGTTCATCACACCCTCATCTCCTGGGCGATCCTCCGCTTCTGCCCACGCGGGGCGTCCGCCCCCGGTTCAATGCTGCGTGAAGCCCGGTACCGAGCGAGGAAAGAGGCGAGACGGGATGCGTCCCGAGGATACGGATGGGACCGGTGGGGGCGGGCTGCCGGTGCCGATGGCCTGGCTGTGCACGGAGTACGTCGCCGACGAGCTGCTGCGCACCGGCGATCTGATGGAACCGGACACGCTGGAGTTCCGGGCCGGGCGCGACGCGCTCGCGCTCACCCTCTTCCTCTCCGGCCGCCTCCCGGCCGCCCCGGTGTCCCGGGCGCTGCCCGAGGCGCGGGTGGACGAACTGCGGCTGCTCACCGCCTACGGCGCGGCCTGGCGGAGCTGGGTCTGCGAGCGGCTCGCGGAGTCGGAGGTGCGGGCCGTGCCCGGCGACCCCGATGTGGCGCTGGCGCGGGCGGCCTGGCGGTGGCTGGAGGAGACCGAGCTGCTGGCTGCCGACCTCGACGCGATCGGGCCCGCGCCGTGGGAGCCGGTGGCCGGGGGTCCGCACGACGAGGAGGGGGAGGTCCAGGTGTGGACGCCCGCGTGGCAGTTGGGGCTGCCGCTGGGGCATCTGGCGGTGCACCTCTGCTGAGCCGGTGCGGGCGCCGCCGCCCGGGTGCGGGGCGGTGCGCGTCACCGGACGCGGGCCGCCCACCGTCACCGCGGTGCGGGACGCAGGACGGCGGAGGCGAGCGCGGTGACGACCACGAAGAGGGCCATGGAGGCCAGGGGGAGCAGTCCGTAGGCCCTCTCCAGCAAGGTTCCGACGTTCCACATGACCGTGAAGAACCACCCCACGGCCCCCACCAGCACCATCACGTACACCCGGCGCTCCCGCATCAGGCGCATGCCCGCCCACAGCACCAGCGCCATGGTCAAGGTGGTGTTGACGACCGCCGAGGTGAACGACTCGGAGGTGGAGTAGCCGGGGCCGCCGCCCATGTTGGCCGCCGCCTGTCCCACCAGGGACAGGAAGAGCCCGTCGGACAGGATCAGATGGGACAGCGCCACCGCGACGACGGTCACCACGAGCGCCTTCCCGATCCGGACGCCCGGGGCACAGGCGGCGGGCCGGGCGGAAGCGGTGGCCGGGGCGACGGAGGACGGGACGGCGGGCATGGATCGGCTGCTCCTCCGACCGGGAAAAGGAAGATCACTGCGCATCCGCCCCCAGTCTGTCAGGGGCCTCCCCGCCCCCGCGCACCAGGTCGCGGGGGTCCGGCGGGGCTCACGAACCGTGCACTCCCGCGCGGTACTTGGGCAGCCGCAGCGTGATCCTCATGCCCGCGCCGATCCCGGTCTCGACGACGAGCCCGTACCCGTCCCCGTACACCTGGCGCAGCCTCTCGTCCACGTTGAGCAGGCCGATCCCGGTGGAGGCGGTGACCTCGCCCCGCAGAATCCGCCGCAGCCGTTCGGGGTCCATCCCGGCCCCGTCGTCCTCGATGACCACCTCGGCCTCCGAACCGGCGTCGAGCGCGCTGATGGTGATCCGGAACGGCGCGTCCGCCGCGCGCTCGCGGGGCGGGGTCGCGGCCCCCTCCAGGCCGTGCTTGACGGCGTTCTCCACCAGCGGTTGCAGACACAGGAACGGCAGGGCGACCGGCAGCACCTCCGGGGCGACCTGGAGGGTGACGGAGAGGCGCTTGCCGAAACGGGCCCGGACCAGTGCCAGGTACTGGTCGATGGAGTGCAGTTCGTCGGCCAGGGTGGTGAACTCGCCGTGCCGCCGGAAGGAGTAGCGGGTGAAGTCGGCGAACTCCAGGAGCAGTTCGCGGGCCTGCTCGGGGTCGGTGCGGACGAACGAGGCGATGGCGGCGAGGGAGTTGAAGATGAAGTGCGGGGAGATCTGCGCCCGCAACGCCTTGATCTCCGCCTCGATGAGCTGGGTGCGGGAGCGGTCCAGCTCGGCCAGTTCCAGTTGCACGCAGACCCAGCGGGCGACCTCCCCCGCCGCCCGGGCCAGCACCGCCGACTCGCGCGGGGCGTAGGCGACGAGCGCGCCCAGCACCCGGTTCTCGACGGTGAGCGGGACGGCGACCGCCCAGCGCAGCGGGCAGTCGAGATCGGCGCAGCCGCTGTCGAAGGCGGTGCCGCGCCCGCCCTCCAGCAGCGCTTCGATGTGGCCCATCACGTCCTTGCCGTGGTGGTGTCCTGCGCCGTCCCAGACCAGCACGCGTTCCCGGTCGGTGAGGCAGAGGGCGTCGGTGCCGAGCAGGGAGCGCAGCCGGCGGGCCGCGCGCCGGGCGCTCTCCTCGGTGAGGCCCGCGCGCAGCGGGGGTGCGGCGAGGGACGCGGTGTGCAGGGTCTCGAAGGTGGCGTGCTCGACGGGGGTGCCGACGTCGCTCGGGCGCAGCGGACGGGCGGTGCGGCGGCCCAGCAGGAACCCCGCGCCGAGCAGCAGGGCCGCCACGACCACGAGGACGGCGACCGAGGCCCCGGTCATCGCTCCCTCCCGGCGGCGCGGGCCGAGGTCAGCGCCTCGGGGAGGTGGAAGCGGGTCATGGCCGCGTTGGTGCCCGGCGGTATCCGCCCCGGCGTGGCGAGCGAGACGAGGATCATCGCGAGGAACCCCACGGGGACGGACCAGACGGCGGGCCAGGCGAGCAGGGCGTGCGGCCAGCCGGGCGGGCGTACCGCGCCGCTCACCGTGATCGCCACGGCGATCAGCGCGGAGCCGCCGCCGAGCAGGAGTCCGGCGATCGCGCCCGGCGGGGTGAGCCTTCGCCACCAGATGCCGAGGACGAGCAGCGGGCAGAAGGAGGACGCGGAGACGGCGAACGCCATGCCCACGGCGTCCGCCACCGGCACCCGGCTGACCAGCAGCGAACCGGCGAGCGGCACCGCGATGGCGAGGACGGTGGCGAGCCGGAAGTGGCGCACCCCGCGCGAGGGCAGCACGTCCTGGGTGATGACCCCGGCGACGGCCATGGTGAGCCCGGATGCGGTGGACAGGAACGCGGCGAACGCCCCGCCCGCGACGAGCGCGCCGAGCAGATCGCCGCCGAGTCCGCCGATGACCCGGGCGGGCAGCAGCAGGACGGCCGCGTCGGCGTCGCCCCCGTACCGCAGCTCGGGGGCGTACAGCCGGCCCAGCGCTCCGTAGACGGGCGGCAGCAGGTAGAAGAGGCCGACCAGGGCGAGGACGACGACGGTGGTGCGGCGGGCGTCGCGGCCGTTGGGGCTGGTGTAGAAGCGGACGACGACGTGCGGCAGGCCCATGGTGCCGAGGAAGGTCGCCACGATCAGCCCGTACGTGGCGTACAGCGGGTGGTCGGCGCGGAAGACGGCGAGCTGGTCGTCGAAGCTGACGCGGGGGCGGCCGTCGCCCTGCCAGGCCAGGACGAGGAAGAGGGCGGGGACCAGGAGCGCGGTCAGTTTCAGCCAGTACTGGAAGACCTGGACGAAGGTGATGGACCGCATCCCGCCCGCCGCGACCGCGACCGTCACCACGGTCGCCACGAGTACGTCGCCGAGCCAGCCGGGCGCGCCGGTCAGGATCTTCAGCGTCAGCCCGGCCCCCTGGAGCTGCGGGACGAGGTAGAGCCAGCCCGCGCCGACCACGAGGACGCTGACCAGGCGGCGGACATGGAGCGATTCGAGCCGCCCCTCGGCGAAGTCCGGCAGGGTGTACGCCCCCGAGCGGCGCAGCGGGGCGGCGACGAAGACCAGGAGCACCAGGTAGCCGGCGGTGTAGCCGACCGGGTACCAGAGCATGTCGGGGCCGTGCAGCAGGACCAGGCCGGCGACGCCGAGGAAGGAGGCGGCGGAGAGGTACTCGCCGCTGATCGCGGCGGCGTTGAGCCGGGGCCGCACGGTGCGGGAGGCGACGTAGAAGTCGGAGGTCGTACGGGAGATGCGCAGGCCGAAGCCGCCGACGAGGACGGTGGCGAGGACGACGAGGGCGACCGCCACCCAGGACGCCGTGTGGTCGGGGGTGCTCACGGCGCGGGGCGGCCCTCCACCAGCCGGGCGAAGTCGCGCTCGTTGCGCTCCGCCCGGCGGACGTACCACCAGGCGGCGAGGGTGAGCGGCGGGTAGGTGGCGAAGCCGAGCACCGCCCAGACCAGGGCGGCGCTGTCCAGGGCGGCGAACAGGAGCGGCAGGGTGCCCGCGACGAGGGCGAGCAGCAGGAAGACGGTGAGCCCGGCGCGGAGCTGGCCGCGCATCAGCGAGCGGACGTACGCGCCGCCGAGGGCGGTCTGCTCCTCGATCTCCGACTGGGTGCGGTAGCGGGGCAGCGGACGCACCCGGCGGGGCTCTCCCGTGACCACTTCGCGCCGGGGTGCGGGCTCCTGTGACATGGGCTGGGAGTGTAGGCGGCCCGGTGGTGTGCTGGGAAGGTCTCGCCGAAGGTCGCCCCAGGTCAGCGCGGCTCGCGGCACAGCGTTCAGCGGCCGCCCTGGCGCATCAGCAGGTCGCGCAGGGCGCGGGTGTGGCGGCGGCTGACGGCGAGTTCCGCCTCCCCGACGCGCACGCTCATGCTCCCCGCGTCGAGGCGCAGCTCGTCGATCCGGTCGATGGCCACGAGGTGGCGGCGGTGGATGCGGACGAAGCCGCGCGAGCGCCAGCGCTCCTCCAGGGTGGTGAGCGGGATGCGGACGAGGTGGCTGCCGGTGGCGGTGTGCAGCCGGGCGTAGTCGCCCTGCGCCTCGGCGTACGCGATGTCGTCCACCGGGACGAAACGGATGACGCCGCCCAGCTCGACCGGGATCTGGTCGGCGGCGGTGTCGTTGACCGGGGCGGCCCGCTCCCCCACCTGTTCGGCGACCCGGCGCACGGCCTCGGCGAGGCGTTCGCGGCGGACCGGTTTGAGGACGTAGTCGACCGCCTTGAGGTCGAAGGCGTGTACGGCGAACCCCTCGTGCGCGGTGACGAAGACGATGAGCGGGGGCGCGGCGAACCCGGCGAGGAGCTGGGCGACGTCGAGGCCGGTGAGGCCCGCCATGTGGATGTCGAGGAAGACGACGTCGATCGCGGACGGGTCGTCGGGTCCCGCGTCCACGGCGCCGCCGATGCGGCGCAGCGCCTCGGTCGCGCCGGTGGCCCCTTCGGCGCTGCGGACACGGGGGTCGGCGCGCAGGAGGTAGAGCAGTTCCTCCAGGGCGGGTGGTTCGTCGTCGACGGCGAGTACGCGCAGCATGAGCCCGGAGTTTAGACCCACCGGCAATGGGGGGGTGGAGAAGGAGCGGGGCTGGGTGCGTGCAGCTGCAAGGCGGAGGATTGAGGCGTGGCGGAGCCATGGTGATGGACGACAACGCCGGAGGGGCCCCTCCCTGCTCGACCGGAGCCGAGAGCTTGGGGGAGCGCGTGCCCAGCCCCGCGAAGCCCCCCAATTGCCGGTGGGTCTTAGGTGCTCCCGGGGCTGATGGCTTGAGTGAATCCCGGCTTGTTCCCGTACCGCAGTACATGCAGACGACCGAGCCCCACATCCGGGTGGGGGCCTATGCCCTGGGGGTGCTGGGGAGGGCCGACGCCTTCCGGTTCGAGGAGCATCTCGAGGAGTGTCCGCTGTGCCGGATGCGGGCGCGTGAGCTGGCCGGGGTGGCGGGCCGGCTGTCGGCGGCCGGCCCGGTGGCACGGCCCGGGGCCGGACTCGCGGACCGGCTGGTCGAGGCGGTGGCGGCCGGGCGGCGCAGGGCGGCCCGGCGGCGGCTCGCGCTGGTGGCGGCCACGCTGGTGCTGGCGGTGGGCGGCCCGTGGTGGGTGACCGGCCTCTCGGGCGGTACGGGGGGTGGGGTGCGGGCGCAGCGGTGGGCGGGGGCGGACCGGGGTTCGGGGGCGGCCGTGGTGGTGACGGCGGCGGGGCGGGAGTGGGGCACGGCGGTGGCGCTGAAGGCGGTACGGGTGCCGGTCACGGGGGTGTGCGCGTTGATCGCGGTGGGCCGCGACGGCAGCGAGGAGACGGTGGGCAGCTGGTCGGCCGGGGGCGCGGCGGACGGGCCGGTGGAGGTGTCGGGCGGCGCGGCGCTGCGGCCGGAGGGCATCGACCACTTCGAGGTGCGGACGGCGGACGGGCGGCGGCTGGTGACGGTGAGGCGATGAGGGGGCGCGGGTCTCACTTGAGGAACTTGGACAGCCGTCTGTCGGCCAGTGGTCTGCCGCCGGTCTGGCAGGTGGGGCAGTACTGGAGGGAGGAGTCGCTGAAGGAGACCTCCAGGATCGTGTCCTCGCAGACCGGACAGGCTTCTCCGGTGCGGCCGTGGACGCGCATGCCGCTCTTCTTCTCGGACTTGAGCTTCCCGGCCTCCACTCCCCCGGTCCGGTCCACCGCGTCCTTCAGGGTGGTGCGCAGCGCGGTGTACAGGCGGGTGAGGTCGTCCTCGGTCAGGTCGGCGGTCCGTTTGAACGGGGACATCTTCGCGACGTGCAGGATCTCGTCGCTGTAGGCGTTGCCGATGCCTGCGATGAGCGACTGGTCGCGGAGCGCGCCCTTGATCTGGCGGCGCTCCCCGGTGACGATCGCGGCGAACGCGTCCCGGTCGAAGGCGTCGGCGAGGGGGTCGGGGCCGAGGCGGGCGATGCCGGGCACGTCCATGGGGTCGCGGACCAGGTGGACGGAGAGGCGCTTCTTGGTGCCCATCTCGGTGAGGTCGAAGCCGTCGCCGTCCGTGGTCACCAGGCGCAGGGCGAGCGGCCCCTTGCCGGGGCGGGGCGGGGCGTCCGGGAAGGAGTCCTTCCAGCGGAGCCAGCCGGCCCGCGCCAGGTGGGTGCACAGGTGCAGCCCGGCCGCCCCGATGTCGAGGAACTTGCCGTGCCGGTCCACCGAGGTGACGGTCGCGCCTTCGAGGGCGGTCAGCGGCGGGTCGTACGTCTTCAGGACGCTGATCGCCAGCGGGAGGACGCGGGCGATCTCCTTGCCGACCAGGTGGTCGTCGAGGAAGACCCGCAGGGCTTCGACTTCGGGCAGTTCGGGCATGGCACCAGCCTGCCGCAGGCGGCGCGCCGCTGCCTGTCAGGACACCGGGGCCGCCACCCACCCCGTGACCAGGGCGCGAAGCTCGTCGAACTCCTCCTTGACCGCCGAGGCCAGCCGGTCCAGGTCCGGCAGCGCCTTGCCGTCCGCGACCAGGCCCACGTGCACCCGGCCGCCGTACGTCGACAGGGCGACGGCCAGCGACTGGCCCCGGGCCAGCGGAGCCATCGGGTAGAGGGCGCTCAGCGGGCAGCCGCCCAGCGAGAGCGCGGAGCGGGGCAGGGGCACGCTGGTGACCAGGAGGTCGAAGAGCACACGGGCGGCGTTCGCCGCCAGGGGCGCGCCGAACCGGTGGGCCAGCGGGTGCAGTTGGTCGGCGAGTACGGCGACGGCTCCCGCGCCCTTCAGCGGTCCGGCCGCCTTGTTGCGGTCCATCGCGGCCCGGACCGCCCGGAGCCGTTCCCGGGGGTCGGCCGCACCCACCGGCAGGTCGAGCAGATAGGCGGAGAGGCGGTTTCCGGTCGCCGCGCCGCCGGGCCTGCGCCGCGAGACGGGGACCAGGGCGCGCGGGTCGGCTCCGGGCAGCGCCTCGCCGCGCTCCCCCATCCAGCGGCGCAGCGCCCCGGCGACCACGGCGAGCAGGATGTCGTTGGCCGTGCCGCCCTCGGCCCGCCGGATCCCCTGGAGGGCGGTCGCGTCGAGGTCGGCGGTGGCCAGGCGTCGGGTGCCGCTGGAGGGGGCGGTGAAGGCGGTGGTGGTCCGCAGGTCGAGGCGGCCCGCGCGGACGACGGACGCGCCCACGCCCAGCGCCCGGCCGACCTCGCCGATCCGGCCGAGCGCCATGCCCGCCATCTCGCGGGGGTCGGGCAGCCAGGAGCGGGGCGGGACGGCGGGGCGGCGGCGGGCGGCGGACCGGGCGGTGGTGACGGCGGCGATCTCGTCGAAGATCCCGGCTCCGATGGCGACCGCCCGCATGCCGTCGGCCAGGGCGTGGTGCAGTTTGACCAGCACGGCGAAGGGCCCGTCGTCCGCGCCGCCGATGAGATACATCTGCCAGGGCGGCAGCCCCCGGCCCAGCGGCTGTTCCATCAGCTCTCCGGCCAGCCGGCGGGCTCCCGCCATGAAGTCGCCGTCGTCCACGACGACCCGCCGCACGTGCCGGTGCACGTCGAAGTCCTTGTCCACGGTCCAGGCCGCGCCGCCGACCGGCAGCAGGACGTCCCGTACGCACATCCGCAGCCGGGGGATCGCGGCGGCTCGGGTGGAGAGCAGGTCCAGGACGTGGAGCGGGGTGGTGCCGGGCACCGGGTCGAAGACGGCGAGCGCGCCCAGGTGCATGGGGTGGGCGTCCGATTCGAGGTGCCAGAAAGCCAGATCGAGCGGGGCCAGAAGCTCGGTACCCAACGGGGGGCCTCATGTCGTCGAGGGCGGAACGGCCGTACCCCCGCAGTCAATCCCTTGCGGTCGGTTACGGTCAAGTACGGACATGTTACGTACTGTTACAGAAGAGTTCAGGGCAGGCTTCCGGTCACTTCACGACCGCTCAGAAGCCGCCCACGTCACGACCGCTCAGAAGCCGCTCACGTCACGACCCCTCAGAAGCCGCTCACGTCAGAACCGCTCCGGACCGGCCCCCTCACGACCGCTCCGGGATCAGGAACTCGCACCACACGCACTTGCCGCTCCCCCGCGACTCCACGCCCCACACGTCCGCCAGCCGGTCGACGAGCATCAGGCCGCGCCCCGAGACCCCCGACTCCCCCGCGTCCCGGCGGCGGGGCAGTGCGCTGGAGCGGTCCTCGACGTCGACGCGGAGCCGCCGCTCGGCCCCGGCGAGCACCCGGATCGTCACGATGGCTCCGCCATCGGTGTGCATCAGCGCGTTGGTGGTCAGCTCGTCGGCGGCCAGTTCGATCTCGTCGGCCCGCTCCTTCGCCCCCCAGGCGCTGACCGCCGCCCGGATCATGTGCCGGGCCGAGCTCAGCGCCTCGGGGTCGTTCTGGGCGACGTGCTGCTGGAGCCGGCCGCCGGGCTGGGGGGCGTCGGCGGAGCGGCGGCGCAGCAGCAGGAGCGCCACGTCGTCCTGGCCGCCGCGCCCGTCGACGGCGTCGCAGAGCCCGTCCGCCAGCTTCTGGAGGTTCTGGGGGCCGTTGGTGACCAGCGAGGTCAGCAGTTGCATGCCCTCGTCGAGGTCGGAGCCGGGCAGCTCGACCAGGCCGTCCGTGAACAGGATCATCGTCTGGCCGGGGTCCAGCTCCGCCGTGGCGACCGGGTATTCCAGGCGGCCGAACTCGGCGGAGAGGCCAAGCGGCAGCCCGCCCTCGGCCGACAGTCTGCGGCAGCTCCCGTCGACGTCCCGTACCAGCGGGTCGACGTGTCCGGCGCGGACCACCTGGACGACCCCGGTGGTGAGGTCGACCTCGGCGTAGGTGCAGGTGGCGAAGCGGTCGGTGTCCAGCTCGTGGAGGAAGACGGAGGCGCGGGCCATGACGGTGGCGGGGCTGTGCCCCTCGGCGGCGTAGGCCCGCAGCACGATCCGCAGCTGTCCCATGACGGCGGCGGCGTGCGTGTCGTGCCCCTGTACGTCCCCGATGACCGCGCCGACCCGGCCGCCGGGCAGCGGGATCAGGTCGTACCAGTCGCCGCCGATGTCCCGGCCGAGCCGGGCCGAGCGGTAGCGGACGGCGACGTGCGCTCCGGGCACGGCGGGGATCCGGCGCGGCAGCATCGCCTGCTGGAGCCCTTCGGCGAGGTCGTGCTCCTGTTCGTAGAGCATCGCCCGCTGGAGGCTCTGGGCGATCGAGGTGCCGAGCGCCATGAGCAGATTGCGTTCGTCGGCGGTGAAGCCGCCCTTGTCGCGGTAGAGCAGGCCGAGGCCGCCGATCGGGCGGGCCTGCGCGATGAGCGGCATGTAGGCGGCGGAGGTGATCCCGAGGTGGCTGATGTCGGGCCACAGGATGGGATAGGAGGCGGCGAAGTCCTCGGCGGACTCGATGAAGCGCGGGGTGAGCGTGCGGACGACCTCGCTCATCGGGTACTGCTCGTCCACCCGGGTGTACCGGGTGCCGGGGACGTACGCGCCTTCGGGCCCGTCCGCCACGAGGTGGATGCGGCCGGACTCCAGCAGCCCCATGACGAGACTGGTGGCGCCCAGGTGGGCGAGACCCTGGGAGTCCTTGAGGACCGCGATGACGTCCTTGACCGTACGGGCGTGCGCCAGGGCCGCCGTGGTGCCCTCCACCAGGCTGGTGCGCCGGCGCCGCTCCTGGTCCAGCTCCTGCCGGGCGGTGGAGTCGGCCAGCTCGTCGGTGGCGTCGCGGACGATCCCGATGATGCGACGGGGCCGGCCGGTCGCGTCCCGGCGGACGAAGCCCTGGGTGTGGGTCCAGCGCAGGGTGCCGTCGCGCCGCTGGATGCGGAAGTACGCGCCGTAGTTGCTGCGGCCGCTCTTGAGGGCCTGCGAGACCATCCCGTCCAGGCGTACGGCCTCGTCCGTGGGGACGCGCAGCGCCAGGGAGGCCGGCCGGTCGTCGTACTCCTCGGCCGTCAGGTCGAACACGTCCAGGGCGGGCTGGTCCATGTGCATGAGGCCGGTGTCGAGATCCCAGTCGAAGCTGCCCATACGGTTCAGGGCGAGGCTGAGGTCCGGGTGGGCGGGCCAGTCGTCCGGGAGTGACAGGGCACCCGCTACCCGATCATCCATGTGGGCCACTCTGCCATCATTCGTCCGATTCTTCGAGCGATCTGTGCGGCGACCGGGGCGGTTGCCGCACGGGTCCGGCTCCGGCCGGGAACCGGCGCAAGGGCCGGGCCCGGAGGGGTCAGCCGGCGAACGGGTCGGGGACGTCGGAGTCCATCGGCCTGTCGATCTCCTCGACTTCTTCGACTTCTTCGCGTTGTTCACGGCCGTCGAGGTCTTCGAGGTCTTCGAGGTCGTCGGGGAAGATCTGGGTCGGCTCCGGCACCTCGCCCAGCTCCTCTTCCTCCAGCTCCCAGGGTTCGTCGGACGGCGGGCCGTCGAAGTCGTCCGGCGGCTCGGTCCCGAAGTCGGGGTCCGTGGGCGGCGGGCAGCCGGGAGGCGGTTCGGCGGGGTCGCCCGAGGACTCCGGGCACTCCGGCTCCTGCGGCCGGGAGGGGGCGGAGGGGGTGGTGTCCGGCGGTACGGGCTCGGAGGGGTCGCCCGGGGACGGGAAGAGCAGGTCGACGCTCGGCTCGTACGGCGGCGGGTCGTCCGGGGTCCGGTCGCGCTTCCCGTCGTCGCCGACCGTCCGCTCCATCCAGGTCCCGTCCTCGGCGTCCACGATGACCAGGCCGGTGACCGGCCGCACGCCCGGTTCGATGGCCAGGATCCGCGCGGGGTCGTAAGCGGGCCAGCGTTCGCCCCGGTGGGCGACCCGCCCCTTCGCGATCACCGGCGGGGCCAGCGGGTTGCCGCAGGCGCAGCGGACCCGCGGCAGCCCCCGGCTGTCGACCAGGACGGCGGTGCCCGCCTGGAGCACCGCCTGGAAGGCGGTCGCAGTCCCGGCGCTGTAGCCGTGGTTGGTGACCTGGGCGTCGGCGCGCAGGGTCACCGGGGTCAGCGAGCGCAGATAGCCCGGAATCTGTACGGGCTCGATGTCCGCCGTCCCGGCGAAGGCGCGCCCCTTGTCCCGATCTGCGGTCAGGAGGCGGATCTGCTGCTCGACGTCGCAGGCGGGCTCGGACCGGGTGCCGCCGTAGAGCCCCGGGACGACGCCCGAGATCCGATGGACCGTCCGGGTGGCGCCCTCGCCGTCCCCTTCCGGCGAGCGGGTGGGCGACGGCGAGGGCGCGGCCTTCACGGTCGACTTCGTGAACGGCCCGGGGCCCGGCGCGGCGAGCGGCTGGAGAAGGACGTCCCTGGCCTCCGCCGTGCCCGTGGTGCCCTTGGTGGTCCCGTCACCGGCGCTGTCGCAGCCGGCCGCGGCGAGCAGCGCCCCGGCGGACAGCACGGCGAGCGCGGTGCGCCGGAAACGTCTGGGTGAGCGCACGGAGCTCTCCTGCCTGTCCTGCCTGTCCACGGCGAGCGGATGGGTTTGCTCACCATCTGTGCCGCACCGGACACCGCCCCGCAAGCGGACGCCGGGTCGCCTCCACTCCATCTTGAACACGTTCAAGAAAACCTCTACTCTCGAACCAGGACTTGAACACGTTCAAAGACGGAGGGGGGAGGTCGGGCCGTGACCGCACTGGTCAGCACCCTCGTGATGGTCGGCATGCCGGTGGTGGGCCCCGGCGGGACTGCGACTGACCGGACAGGGGGAACGGGACTTCGCCCTCTGCTCGCTGCTCGCCCGGCGGCGCATCCGCACCACTCACCCGTTCCACCCGTTCCACCCGCCCCATCCGTCCCACCCGGAAGGCAGGACCGCATGAGCACGCTCACCTACCCCGAGGTCGGCGCCACCCGGCACGGCCCGCTCCCCAAGGGCTACCACCACCTGCACCACCGCACCCGCGTCGGCCGGGGCGCGGACGACTTCGCGGCGGCGGGGGCCGCGGTGACCGAGTGGCGGATGCACCGGGCCTCGGGCACCCGGGTGACCGCCTCGGCGGCACGGGCGGAGCCCGGCGGCACCGTCCGGATGGCGCTCGGCGTCGGGCCCGTACGCCTGGCCGCGGAGTGCGAGATCATCTGGACGGCGTACGGGGAGGAGGGCCGCACCGGGTTCGGATACGGCACCCTGGCCGGGCACCCGGAGATGGGCGAGGAGTGCTTCGTCGTGGACCTGGCGGACGACGGCACGGTCTGGTTCACCGTCATGGCGTTCTCACGCCCCGCCGCCTGGTACGCCCGCCTCGCGGGGCCGCTCGTGCCTCCCGTACAGCTCTGGTACGCGCGCCGGCTGGGCCGGACGCTGCGCCGGCTCGTCGCCGGGGACTGACAGCACGGGCCCACGACCGCGCCCTGGCCGATACTGGCGGTGATGGAGTGGTTCACCGCAGACGGCTACTGGCTGAGCAGGCTGGTCTTCCAGCGGGCGCTGGCCGTGGTCTACCTGGCCGCCTTCCTTTCCGCCGCGCTCCAGTTCCGGGCGCTGATCGGCGAGCGCGGCATCCTGCCCGTACCGGAGCTGCTGGAGCGGACGCCCTGGAAGGCCGCGCCGGGACTGTTCCGGCTGCACTACTCCGACCGCTGCTTCGCCGCCGTCGCCTGGAGCGGCTGCGCCCTCTCGGTGGCCCTGATCGCGGGGCTGGACGCCCTCCTCCCCCTCTGGGGCGGGATGCTGCTGTGGGCGCTGCCCTGGGTGCTGTATCTGTCGATCGTCCAGGTCGGGCAGGTCTGGTACGGATTCGGCTGGGAGTCGCTGCTCCTGGAGACCGGGTTCCTCGCGATCTTCCTCGGTACGGGGGATACCGCGCCGCCGGTGCTGGTGCTCTGGCTGCTGCGGTGGCTGCTGTTCCGGCTGGAGTTCGGGGCCGGGCTCATCAAGATCCGCGGGGACGCGTGCTGGCGGCGGCTGACCTGTCTGGACTTCCACCACGAGACCCAGCCGATGCCGGGGCCGCTCAGCTGGTTCTTCCACCGGCTGCCCCGGCCGGTCCACCGGGTCGAGGCGGCCGCCAACCACGTCACCCAGCTGCTGGCGCCGTTCCTGCTGTTCACCCCGCAGCCCGTGGCGAGCGCGGCCGCCGCCCTGATGGCGCTCACCCAGCTCTGGCTGGTCCTGTCGGGCAACTTCGCCTGGCTGAACTGGCTGACCATCGCCCTGGCGCTCTCCGTGATCGACTGGACCCCGCTCGCGGGGCAGCCGCCCGCCCTGACCGCGCCGCCGCTCTGGTACGAGGTGGTCGTCATCGCGGTGACGGCCCTGGTCCTGGTCCTCAGCTACCGCCCCGCGCGCAATCTGCTCTCCCGCCGTCAGGTGATGAACCGCTCCTTCGACCCCTTGCACCTCGTCAACACCTACGGTGCGTTCGGCTCCATCAGCAGAATGCGGCTGGAAGTCGTGGTGGAGGGCACGGCCGATCCGGTCGCGGACGAGAAGGCCGAGTGGCGGGAGTACGGCTTCCACGGCAAACCGGGCGATGTACGGCGGCTGCCGCGCCTCTTCGCCCCGTACCACCTGCGGCTCGACTGGATGATGTGGTTCGCGGCGCTCTCCCCCGCGTACGCGCGCTCCTGGTTCGGGCCGTTCACCCAGCGGCTGCTGAGCGGCGACAAGGACACACTGCGGCTGCTCGCGCACAACCCGTTCCCCCACGCCCCGCCGGCGCACGTGCGCGCCCGGGTGTTCCGCTACCGCTTCACCGACCTGCGGGAACTGCGCGCCACGGGCCGCTGGTGGGACCGCTCCTACCTGCGGGAATTCATGCGGCCCACGTCCCGGCCGCTCCCGCCGGAGCGGGAAGGGCCGGGACACGGGCCGGCAGCATGAGCCGCGTCGAAGCGGTCGGCCGAAGGGATCCGGTCGAACCGGGCCGGTCGTCGCCCGGTCGGTCGAACCGAGTGATTCGAACGAATCGGTCGAAGCGGGTCAGTCGATGCCGGGCAGGATGTGCGGCTCGGCGAGGTCGTCCTCGTAACCGGCCAGCCGGATCGGTGCGGACCTGGCCCACACCTCGATGTTCCGGAGCTTCTCCGGCCGGCGGGTCCGCTCTCCGTACCGTTCGGCGGGTCGCTTCTCGCGCATCGTCAGTTCTGGTGTCGTCACCGCGCACTCCTCTGTGTCGCGTCACCCGGGGCGTAGCCGACGCTCCGGCCGCGACGCCGGGATCGACCGCCCCGGAGTGGGGCAGGGGCTGGAATATGTCGGTCGCGGTGGCGCCGTGTCGGGGCGGGACGGCGGTCGGGTTGCAGACCTGTCCCGGGACGGTCGGGGAACCTTCGTGGGCTCCTCGATGGCGTCCGTTCGCCTCAGAGTAACCAAATGAGCGGCTTCGCGCTCGATAGTTGGTGTGCGGCGGGTCACTTTCAGCCACTTCGCACAGCGAAAACCCGGCCCAGGAACCATCCTGGGCCGGGTCTGCCGCCTTCGCTCGGAGGGCGTGATTCCGGTTGAGCCGGTCGGGTTACGCGGACGGGTGCCGGTCCACCGGTCGGGCGCCGGCCCGCCGGGCTACCAGTTCGCGGGGGCGTAGTCCTTGAGGAAGCAGCCGTGGAGCGCCTCTCCGGCCTCGCCGCGCACGATCGGGTCGTAGACCCTGGCCGCGCCGTCGACGAGGTCCAGGGGGGCGTGGAAGCCCTCCTCGGCCAGTCGCATCTTGTCCGGGTGCGGGCGCTCGTCCGTGATCCAGCCGGTGTCCACGGCCGTCATCAGGATGCCGTCCTTCTCGAACATCTCCTGGGCGCTGGTGCGCGTGAGCATGTTCAGCGCGGCCTTCGCCATGTTGGTGTGCGGATGGCCCGCGCCCTTGTAGCCCCGGCTGAAGACGCCCTCCATCGCGGAGACGTTGACGACGTACGTGTGCTCGGCGGCGGCCGCGGCCATCGCCGGGCGCAGCCGGCTGATCAGGATGAACGGGGCGGTGGAGTTACAGAGCTGGACTTCGAGGAGCTCGATCGGCTCGACGTCCTCGACCGTCTGGACCCAGCTGTTGGTGTCGTGCAGGTCCGGGACGAGCCCGCCTGCGTCGATCGCGGTGCCGGCGGCGATCCGGGCCGGGGAGGCGGAGCCGGTGACCAGCGCGAGGCCGGTGACCTCCTGGGCGCTGAGCCCCTCCTTGCGGGCGGCGGGCAGAGCGGCCACCCGGTCGACCGTGCCGCTGCCGAAGGTGCCGATGACCTCGGCGGCGGGCAGCTCCCCTGCGGGCAGCGGGGCGGACTCGGCGTTGACGAGCTCGCTGTAGGCCCCCGGGGAGCGGCGTACCGTCTGGGCCGCGTTGTTGATCAGGATGTCGAGCGGGCCCTCGGCGGCGACGGAGTCGGCCAGCGCGACGACCTGGGCCGGGTCGCGGAGGTCGATGCCGACGATCTTGAGCCGGTGGATCCACTCGTCGCTGTCCTCCATCGCCTTGAAGCGGCGGATCGCGTCGTTGGGGAAGCGGGTGGTGATGGTGGTGTGCGCGCCGTCGCGCAGCAGCCGCAGCGCGATGTACATGCCGATCTTCGCCCGGCCGCCGGTGAGCAGCGCCCGGCGCCCGGTGAGGTCGGTGCGGGCGTCGCGGCGGGAGCGGTTCTCCTTGGCGCAGGACTGGCAGAGCTGGTGGTAGAACGCGTCCACCTCGACGTAACGGGTCTTGCAGATGTAGCAGGACCGGGGGCGCTGGAGTATCCCCGCGATCTCGGCCTGGGCGGAGGAGGACGGCAGGACGCCCTGCGTCTCGTCGTCGATGCGCTCGGCCGAGCCGGTCGCGGTCGCCTCGGTGACGGCCCGGTCGTGGGCGGTCTTGGCGGCCCGGCGCTCCTGGCGGCGGCGCTGCTTCACGGTGCGGTAGATCCCGGCGGTGGCCCGGCGGACGGCGATGGCGTCCGGGTGGTCGACCTCGATGCAGTCGAGCTCGTCGAGCACGCTCAGGCAGACGGCCAGCCGCTCCGGGTCGATGCCGGCGCCGAACTCGTCGATTCCGGGAGCGAGCTCCGGGCTGTCCTCTGTCACCGTCATCGCCGTTCCTCTGTCATCTTCATTCGCCTTCACCGCCGCGGGTCGTGTTCATTCGCCTTCACCGCCGCGGGTCGTGGTTCACCGCAGGCCGAAACACCCCGCTCAAGTTTGCCATGGGCACGAGGCTGCTCCGTTCGGGCGGCGGGCCGGCCATCAGGGCCCGCTCCAGGACCGGAAGGAGCGCCGGACCGAGGGCCGGAACGCGCTGTCCGGCACATCCGCACAGAAAGTTTCCGAGAAAGGTGGCATGACTTCGCGATGACCGGGCAAGCGACCGTCCGACACATTGGGCAGCAGGGAGGGTGACACCATGACGGCGATGTCAGCGCGAGCCACCGGGGCGACGACGCAGCTGAGCGACGACCTGGCCGGTGCGCGGACCGACGTCGGCGCCGGAGAGCTGCCCTGGGTGGAGGACGCCGGGAAGGTCGCTCCCAAGGACGCGCGAGCCCTGTCGAAGACCTTCTTCGACCGCCTTCAGGTCCTGGAGGAGGGCACGCACGAGTACCAGTACGCGCGCAACACCCTCATCGAGATGAACCTCTCCCTGGTGCGCTTCGCCGCGTCCCGGTTCCGCAACCGCGGCGGCGACGACACCGAGGACATCATCCAGGTCGGCACGATCGGGCTGATCAAGGCGATCGACCGGTTCGACCTCTCCCGCGAGGTCGAGTTCGCCACCTTCGCCGTCCCCTACATCGTGGGCGAGATCAAGCGCTTCTTCCGCGACACCACCTGGTCCGTGCACGTGCCGCGTCGGCTCCAGGAGCTGCGCGTGGACCTCGCCAAGGCCAAGGAGCAGCTCTCGGCCGAGCTGGACCGCGACCCCACGGTCAAGGAGCTCGCCGCCCACCTGGACCTGCCCGAGGAAGAGATCATAGAAGGGCTCGTGGCCGCCAACGGGTACTCCGCGGGCTCGCTCGACACCCCCTCGGCCGACAGCGACTCCGGGCAGGAGCAGCGGGCGTACGCCGACGTCCTCGGCGAGATCGATCCGGCCATGGAGACCGTCGAGAACCTGCACACCCTGGCGCCGCTGCTGGAGCAGCTGGACGACCGGGAGCGCCGGATCGTGCAGATGCGGTTCGGGGCCGAGATGACCCAGGCGCAGATCGGTGCGGAGCTGGGCGTGTCCCAGATGCACGTCTCGCGGCTGCTCACCCGCATCGTCAAGCAGCTCCGCAAGGGGATGAGCGTGGAGGCGTGAGCCCGCGCACACGGTGACCGGGCCGCTCCCGGCTTCCTCCGTCCGTACGGCCGGGCGCCCCTTCCTGGGCGCCCGGCCTCTTTCCGAGCGCACGACGGCTCTCGGCGTCAGCCGCGGCCGGCGATCGCATATGCTTCCCGACGATCGGCCGAACGGGCTGACGCCGTTCGTTCGAGGGGGTGAAGGGGTTGGCCGAGTCGGCCGTGGGCATGTCACTCAAACCTGTGGGCGCCGCCGGAATCCCCTCGCAGCAGGAGGGAACCGACACCTCGTCGCCCGGCACTCTCCTGTGGAATCTCGACGCCTCCATCCTGCTGGTGGAGGACGACGCGGGTGACGCGCTGCTGGTCGAGGAGATGCTCACCGACAGCGAGCTCGACTCCGCCCTCACCTGGTGCAAGACGCTCGCCGAGGCCCGCCGGTTCCTCAGCGCCTGCACCACCCCCGTCTGCGTCCTGCTGGACCTGCACCTCCCGGACGTCCACGGGCTGGACGCCGTACGCCAGATACTGGAATCCGACAGCGACGCCGCGATCGTCGTCCTGACGGGTCTCGACGAGTCGGGCACGGGACTGCGCGCGGTCGCCGGAGGAGCCCAGGACTATCTGGTCAAGGGCCGGCTGGGTCCCGAGGTGCTCTCGCGGGCGATCCGCTACGCCCTCCAGCGCAAGGAGGTGGAGCGGGCCGCGGCCGCGTTGCGCTCCAACCGGCTGATCGCCCAGGAGAACGCCCGGCTGGAGCGCGGGCTGCTGCCCGTGCCGCTGCTGCGGGACGACCGGTTCCAGGCGCGCGCCCGGTATGAGCCGGGGCGCGTCCACGGGCTGCTGAGCGGTGATTTCTACGATGTCGTGCAGACCCTGGACGGCACGGTCCACGCGGTGATCGGGGACGTCTCGGGGCACGGAGCCGCCGAAGCCGCGCTGGGGGTCTGCCTCCGGGTGGCCTGGCGTACGGCGGTGCTGTGCGGGACCTCGCATCCGGAGCAGATAGAGCTCTTGGAGGAGATCCTGGTCGCCGAGCGCTCGGACTCGCACGTCTTCGCCACGGTGACCTCCCTGACCTTCCCGTCCGATGGGCGCAGCGCGCAGATCGTCCGGGCGGGGCACCCCGGTCTACTGCTGCGTCGGGGCGAGGACGTCCAGTGGGTGGAGCCCGAGGGCGGCATGGCGCTGGGGCTGCTGCCCGGGGTGGGCCGGTGGCCGACCGTGGACCTGCCGCTGTCGCCCGGCGACGGTCTCGTGCTCTTCACCGACGGACTCTTCGAGGGGCGCACCGGGCCGGAGAGCCGGCTGGGCGAGGAGGGGCTGCTGGCGATGGCCCGGGACCACGGGCATCTGCCGGCCCGCCGGTTCGTCGACGCGCTGGTGGCGGGCGCGGCCGAGGGGGCCGCTCCCTACGGCGGTCTGGCGGACGACGTGGCCGTCCTGCATCTGGGCTGGGGATCGGACCTCTCTTGAGCACGCACATCTCCTCGAGCACGGGACTTTCATGAGTACGGACACGACGGCGGCCCCGGCGCACAGCGGCCCGGCCGCACGGCTCTCGGTGCAGAACTGGGTGCACCTGATCCTCGGCGGGTTCATCGTGGTGGTCTGCGGCTGCCTGGTGACCGGCGGGATCGTGCTGGCCCGGATGTCCGATCACACGACCGATCTGGTGGACCGAATACAGCCCGCCCGTTCGGTCTCCTTCCAGTTGCAGAACGCGCTGCTGGACCAGGAGACCGGCGTCCGGGGTTTCGCCCTGACGGGCGACGAGTCGTTCCTCGAACCCTATGAGGCGGGCAGGACGGCCGAGCAGGACCGGCTGGCCCGGGCCCGCGAGCTGGTCGGCGGGCAGAAGCAGTTCTCCGACGATCTCGACGCCATCGAGACCGCCGCCCGGCAGTGGCGGGAGGGCAAGGCCGAGCCGCTGATCAAGCTGGTCCGCGAGCAGGGGCCCAACGAGGCCGGCGCCTTGGCGCAGTTGCAGAGCAGCAAGACGGACTTCGACGCGCTGCGGCGGGCCTACGGCGCGCAGCAGGACCACCTCTCCGAGGCCCGGGACCGCGTCCGGTCCCAGATGAACGAGGCGCGCACCACCCGTGACCAGGCGCTGTTCGCGCTGGTGGCCGTCTTCGTCCTGACCGTGGTGGCGCTCAGCGTGCTCCTCCACCGGATGGTGGGCGTGCCGCTGAACCGGCTGCGCACCGCCTCCGAACGCGTACGGTCCGGGGCCTTCGGTCAGCGGATCGAGATCAGGGGGCCCTCCGACGTCCAGGCCGTGGCCGGGGCGGTCGAGGACATGCGGCGGCGGCTGGCCGACGAACTGGCCGAGGCGCAGAGCCGCGAGACCCTGCTCTCGGAGCAGGCGGAGGAGCTGCGCCGCTCCAACTCCGAGCTGGAGCAGTTCGCGTACGTCGCCTCGCACGACCTCCAGGAGCCGCTGCGCAAGGTCGCCTCGTTCTGCCAGCTGCTGGAGAAGCGGTACGGCGAAGAGGTGGACGACCGGGGCAAGCAGTACATCGCCTTCGCGGTGGACGGCGCCAAGCGCATGCAGGTGCTCATCAACGACCTGCTGACCTTCTCGCGGGTCGGCCGGGTCCACGACGGCCTGAAGCCGGTCGATCTGGGCCGGCTGCTGGACCGCGCGCTCGGCAACCTCACCCTGGCGATCGAGGAGTCCGGGGCCACGGTCGAGCGGCCGGACGAACTGCCCGGACTGCTCGGCGACGGCACGGCGCTCACCATGGTCTGGCAGAACCTGATCGGCAACGCGATCAAGTTCCGCCGCGAGGACGTGGAGTGCCGGGTCACCGTCGAGTGCGTACGGGAGGGCGACGACTGGCACGTGACGGTCTCGGACAACGGGATCGGCATCGCGCCGGAGTTCGCGGACAAGGTGTTCGTGATCTTCCAGCGGCTCCACGCGCGCGACGAGTACGAGGGAACGGGCATCGGCCTCGCGCTCTGCCGGAAGATCATCGAGTTCCACGGCGGCCGGATCTGGCTGAACGCCGAGCCGGGCGAAGGCGCCCGCATACACTTCACTCTGCCTGCCGCGCCCGAGGCGCCCTCGCACACCACGGCGGAGCCCCTCGCTCCCGCCCAGCTCACCAGCCAGCCGGGAGACCCTTCGTGAACAGCGCCGCACAGCCCATCGAGGTCCTCCTGGTCGAGGACGACCCCGGCGACGAGCTGATGACCCGTGAGGCGTTCGAGGACAACAAGATCCGCAACACCCTGCACGTCGTGCGCGACGGGCAGGAGGCGCTGGACTTCCTCTACCGGCGCGGCGAGTACGGCGACGCCCCCCGCCCCGACCTGGTGCTGCTGGACCTGAACCTGCCCAAGTACGACGGGCGGCAGGTCCTGGAGCAGATCAAGGGCGACCCGGAGCTGTCGCTGATCCCCGTGGTCGTCCTCACCACCTCCTCGGCCGAGGAGGACATCCTGCGCAGCTACAAGCTGCACGCCAACGCGTATGTGACCAAGCCGGTGGATCTGGACCAGTTCATCGCGGCGGTACGTCAGATCGATGAATTCTTCGTGACCGTGGTGCGGCTGCCCGGCCGTGCGTAGTATCGGTCAGGATCGCCTGGAGTGGGATCCTTCGACGCGGGTAGACGAATGGCGGAAAAGGGTCTCCGACCTCACTGCGGCGCCTGGCTGGAGCACATGAACAACGAGGTCACCTCACCGCCGGAAGACCCCGGCCGGAGCCTGCGGTCCCCCGAGACCCTGCTCAGCGCCGAGGTCTTCGACGGCGAGCCGGGCTGCATCGCCCTCGCCCGGGCCCTGGCGGACCGTTTCCTCACCCGGCTCGCGGTGGAGTGCCTCGCCCCGATCGGCGAGCACACGCGCAGCGATCTGATGCTGGCCGTGAGCGAGCTGGTCACCAACGCCGACCGCTACAGCCACGGCCCCTACCTCCTGGAGCTGGAGGGCAACGCGGAGCTCATCAGCGTCACGGTGTACGACAGCAGTACGGCGATGCCGGTGCTGTACGCCCCCGATCCGGCACGGCTGGGCGGGCACGGCATGGAGATCGTCGTGGCCCTGTGCGACCGGCTCACCGCGGAGCGGGTGCCGGTCGGCAAGCGGATCCGCGCGGAGTTCCAGCTCTCCATCTGACCCGGACACGACGATGCCCCGGGGACGCGTGCCGCGTCCCCGGGGCATCGTCCTTCTGTCTCAGCCGCCGTCGACCTCCTGGCGGCCGAACCAGTCCAGGCACACCACCAGCGCGTCGTCGAGCGTCTCCGTGACGCGGTGCTCGGCCAGTTCGCCGAGGATCGCGCGCGGGACGGTGGCCGCCGGAAGCAGCCGCGTCGACTGGATGGACCGGGCCAGGGCCCGTTCCTCGTACGCCTCCCCCGCCGGTGACACCGCCTCGTACACCCCGTCGCTGAGCAGCAGCAGCCGGTCGCCGGGCTCCACGTGGAACTCCTGGACCGTGTAGTGCGACTCCTCGAACATGCCCAGCGGGAGCTGCGCCTCCAGGTCCATGCGCCGGACCGTGCGGCCGCGCTGGATCCACAGCTGGGGCGATCCGGCGTCGACGACGCCGACCCGGCCGGTCGCCAGCTCGAAGCGCAGCAGCAGGGTGGAGACATGGGCGGCGCCGCGGTGCTGGTCGTACAGCGCCTGGTCGGCGAGGGCCGCCTGGTCCGCGATGCCGATGCCGGCCCGGCGGGCGTTGCGCAGGGCGTTCACCGCGAGATTGGTGAGCAGGGACGCCTGTATGCCCTCGCCCATGCCGTTGGTCACGGCGAGGGTCAGCTCGTCGGCGTCCGCCGCCCAGTCGAAGTTGTCGCCGTGGATGGAGTACGCCGGCTCCAGCTGGGCGCCGATGGCGAATTCGGCGGCGGTGCAGGCGCGGGCGGGCAGCAGCTGCCACTGCATCTCGGCGGCCAGGGTGAGGCGGGTGGTGCGCCGGGCCCGCTGGTAGAGGTCGGTGTCCCGCTCGGCGACCAGGATCTCGTGGCCCAGGAGATCGGCCACGTGGATCAGCTCGGCCACCATGTCCGGGGTGGACTGTGCGGCGGGCAGCCGGACGGTGAGGATGCCGAGGCGCTCACCGCGTACGGTCACCGGGAGGTAGTGGTCGACCGCGTCGTCGTGCCGTACCTGCTGCTCGCGGGGCTCCTGGCTGCCGAAGGCCCGGCCCTCGGCGCTGTTGTGCAGGGACAGCGGCTCCTCCTCGCCGTCCGTCCGGTCCAGCGGTGTGAGGACCCGCAGCGCGTAGTCGGCGAGATGCAGCTCCACCGCCGACGCCCCGTAGGCCCGGGCCAGCATGGTGCGCAACGTTTGCAGCAGCGCGTGCGGAGCGGCGGCCCTGACGGCCGTCTCGATCTCCGGTCTTCTGTTCACGGTCTCTCGCACATTCTTCGTCCTGCGACGTGGTAGGGGCCGGGGGCGGGCTGACAAGCGGGGCTGACGGGTGACAGAGTGGATGGATGCCCCGCCCCACCCGTCGTCCGCGCACACGCGCAGAGGTGTCCTCCGACGCCTCCGCGGCCTCGGAGCTGCTGGAAGTGCTCTGGGGCCGCGGCCAGGAAGCAGCCGCTTCGGGAACGGTGTCGCCTTCCCAGCTCCGGGCGCTGCTCGTCATCGAGAAGCAGGAAGGCACCAATCTGCGCTCGTTGGGCGAGGCGCTGGGCTCGCGCCCGCCATCGGTCAGCCGGCTGTGCGACCGGATGGAGGCGATGGGGCTCGTCCAGCGGTCGCCGAGCCCGACGAGTCGGCGCGAGGTGGAGCTGCGGCTGAGTCTGCGTGGCCGGACCCTCCTCGAAGAGTACCGGGCCATCCGTGCTCGCGAGGTGAGCGCCGTGCTGGAGCGGATGGAACCGGCCGCCGTGGCCGCGCTGGCGGAGGGCCTCGCGGCCTTTCACGTGGCCGCCTCCGAGCGTCTCTCGCCGGAAACGGGTACGGCGGCCTCCCTGCTCCGCGATGATGTCGCCGACAGCGCCTAGCCTCATCCAGCCCCTGCTTCCGCTTCCCTCGATGCGTCACCCTGACGGCTGGTCACCCAACCGTTGCGGATCAGATTGTTACCTAATGGAGAATGTTGTCAAATGGCAACTGTTCCTTCTATCGTTGTTCCCTACCGTGCCGTGAGCTGGGACGGAACGAGGCCGGCCCGTCCGGCAGACCGGCTCCCGTCCTCCTACCGAACCGCCCGAGGTGCCTTCCGTGCTTCCATCGCCCAACGAAGACAGAGCCGTCAGAATCATCACCCGTCGGGAACGGGGTGCTCTGGTCCTCACCGTGTCGGGTGACCTCGATATAGACAGCGTTCCGCCCCTCGGCCGGGCACTCGACTCGGCGGTCGCGGACGGGGCGGGTCCGGTCGTCGTGGACCTCTCCGGCGTGGGCTTCGCCGACTCCACGACGGTCAACGTGCTGCTTCAGGGACAGAGCAGTCTGGGCAGCCGGCTCCGGCTCGCCTCCCCCTCGCCCTTCATGCAGCGGCTGATCGGGATGATCGGGCTCGACAGCGCCCTGCCCGTCCTGCCGGGCATCGACGAGGCCATCGACGCCGCCGTGCCCTCCTGACCGGCCCGGCGCGGTAGCCGGCGGACCCGGGCGGGCGTCCCGGCTACCGCGCCGCCCCGGCGGAGCCCGGCGCGCGGTCGAAGACGCAGTCGCCGCACAGGCCGCCGCCCGGACAGCGCCAGTACAGGCAGCAGCTGCGCCGCCGGAACGCCGGGCCGTGCGGGGAGCCGGTGGAGCGCAGGTCGGGGTGGTCGAACAGCTCGGCGGCCAGGGCGCGGGCCCGCCGCGCCACATCCGGGCGGTCGTTCCCGCGCGACCAGGCGACCAGCTCACGCACGGCCCCGGCGAGCGCGGACCCGGCGTTGCCCCACAGCAGCTGCGGGGAGATGCTCCCGTCGCGCCGGACCGCCTCGGCCAGCGGCACGAGATGCCCGTACTGGACCTGCTCGCGGATCCGCTCGGCCGTCCCGGGCAGCTCCCCGGGGTCCGCGATCCACAGGTCGTCGGGTGAGGTGTGGGCCGGGTCCCAGTGCAGGGCGTCCGGCGGAAGGCCGGGGAACCGCCCGGACAGGGCGGCCGGGCCCAGCGCGATGGACCAGAGCCGGGCGGCGAGGCCGAGATGGGCGATGGAGGCGGCGACCCGGCGCTCGGGAGCGCCCAGCCGCGCCGCGACCCTGTCGACCCGCGCCGTCAGAGGCGCCGTGCCACCGACGTACAGCCGTGCCAGCGGCCGGTGGGCTCCCCCGGGGACGGGCGCGGTCCGCAGCGCGAAGAACCCGCCCACCGACGCCGCCTGCGCCAGGTCCATGCCCTGTCCTCCTCGGTACGGTCACCGGCTCCGCGCCGGTGCGCGGCCGGTGTACGGCGACCGCGGGTACCGGCTCCGCAGCTCACCGTATCCGCCGGCGCGCAACTTCTGACGGCCGGGGGCAGCGGGACTACCGTCGAGGGGAGGACCTTGGTCCGACGTCCGTACTACTGGGGCAGTACGCGGAATTGACCTCTCAAGGACGACGACGCGGGGCCCCGGACGGGACATCGTGGTGAACATGAGCTCCCTCGCGCTGTCTGTGCTGCTGTCACTGGTCTCCGCGGTCGCCTACGCGGCCGGGGCGATCGTCCAGGAGCGGGTGGCGGCGCGCGGCGACAACTCCCCGCGCGCCCTGGTGCGCAACACGGTCTGGTGGGTCGCCGTGCTGCTCAACGGGGTCGGCGCGGTGCTGCACGTGGTGGCTCTCGCCTACGGTCCGCTCAGCCTGGTGCAGCCGCTCGGCGCGCTGACGATCGTCTTCGCCCTGCCGATGGCCGCCCTCTTCGTGGGGCGTCGGGCCGGGGCGACGGCCTGGCGCGGGGCGCTGATGGCGACGGCCGGGCTGGTCGGGCTGCTGGCGCTCACGGGGAATGCCGAGCCGCACACCCTGCGTGGCCCCGAGCAGATGGCGCTGGCCCTGGTGACCTTCGGGGCGGTCGCGGCGCTCGCCCTGCTGGCCCGGGGGCTGCACCGGCCGGTGCTGCGGAGCGCGGTGCAGGCCACGGCCGCCGGGGTGGCGTTCGGCATGGCCTCGGTGTTCACGAAGACCGTGGCCATGGAGTGGACGTCCGGTGCGGTGCGCTCCGGGCTGCCGACGCTGCTGGTGATCGCCGGGCTCGCCGCGGCGGGCCTGCTGCTGTCCCAGGCCGCCTACCGGGGCGCTGGGCTCGCCGCTCCGCTGGCGACGGTGACGGTGGTCAACCCCGTGGTGGCCGCCGCGATCGGGATCACCCTGTTCGGCGAGCACTTCCGCCATGGCGCGGCGGGCACGGTGCTCGCGCTGTCGTCCGGTGCGCTGGCGGCGGGCGGTCTGGTCCTGCTGACCAGGGAGCGGCTGAGCGCGGAGCACGCCCGGGCCCGGGCCCGGCGGCCGAAGCCGGTGGGGGCGGCCGTGCTGCGGGAGCGCGAGGGGGCGGCCGTCGCGGGGAGATCCGAGGGCGCGGATGCCGCGAGGGGACCGGCGGGGTCGACCGCCGTGCCCGCGCCCCTGTCACCGGGCGGTGCGGTGCCGCGCGCGGGGTTCGGCGGTTCCCACCTGGCGGTGGGGCCGGGGCGGGGCGGTGGGTCGAGCGCCGCCCCGCGGTCGGAGCGGCCGGTTCAGAGCCTGACGCCGCCCGCCCTGAGGTAGGCCAGCGGGTCGATGTCCGATCCGTAGCCGGGGCCGGTGCGGACCTCGAAGTGGAGGTGCGGGCCGGTGCTGTTGCCGGTGGATCCGGAGCGGGCGATGCGCTGGCCGCCGGAGACCGACTGCCCCTCGCGCACATGGAGCGCGGAGAGGTGCGCGTACTGGCTGAACCTGCCGTCGTCGTGGCGGATGACGACCTCGTAGCCGTACGCCCCGGCCCAGCCCGCGGAGACGACCCGGCCGGAGGCCACGGCCTTCACCGAGGTCCCGGTCGGCACGGGGAAGTCGACGCCCGTGTGATAGCCGCTGGACCAGGAGCCGGCCTGGCGGTACGCCGTGCCGGTGGAGGCGGCGACGGGGGCGCTGAGGCCGGAGTGCTTCACCGCGCGCTCGACGGCCGGCGGCTTCTGCTGCTTGGGGGCGGCCTTCCTCGGCTCGACTCTCTTCTGTTCGGCCTTCTTCGGCTCGGCCTTCGGTGCGGCCGCCCGCTGCTGGATCTTGCGCGGCTCGGTCTTCTTCGCTTCCCCGGCCCCGGCCTTGCCCTGCTGGGCGGGCGGGCGGGGCGGCGTCTGCTTCTTCTGCTGCGGCGCGGGCTTCCGGGAGGTCGTCCCGTCCCCGCCGCGCGGCGTGAGGGCCAGCCGCTGGCCGGGGAAGATCAGGTCGGGGTCCTCGCCCACGACCGTGCGATTGGCCTCGTACAGCCGCTGCCAGCCGCCGCGCACCCGCTGCGCGTCCGCGATGCCGGAGAGCGAATCGCCGCTCGCGACCGTGTACGCGTCGCGCTTGCCCGGTACGTGGGTGGGCGTCGCCTCGGCGGGGCGGGCCTGCGGCTGCCGGGGCGGCGCGCTGCGCGGCGTGGCCTGGACGGGCCGGCTGCCCGCGCTCTGCGGGGTGATGTCCGGCGCGTCCCCGCCCCGGGTGAGACCGGCGCGCACGGAGCAGGTCGGCCACGCTCCCGGGCCCTGGCCGTCGAGCACCTTCTCGGCGATGGCGATCTGCTGGTCGCGCGTGGCGAGATCGGCGCGCGGCGCGTACTGGGAGCCCCCGAAGGCCGCCCAGGTCGAACCGCTGAACTGCAACCCGCCGTAATAGCCGTTGCCCGTGTTGATGGCCCAGTCGCCACTGGACTCACAGGCGGCGACCTTCTCCCAGACCTCGCCCGAGGCGGCTCCCGCCGAGGCCGCGGTGATGAGCGGTAATGCCAATCCCGCGCCGCCCGCGGTCACCGTGAGCGAAGCACGGTTGATCCGGCTGGGCTGGTATCTGCGGTGCCGTCCGTTCGCGGCCATGACGTGACTCCCCCACTGACTTCGGGACACCTCGCAAGCGGCCAACGTAGGGCGGGGCAACGCCTGATCACAAGGGAATGGTGATACTCGGCCGCCTCTGTCCGGTCCGTGGCCGGATCCCGCTCCCCCGCGACCTGATGGGAACCGGATGGGGACCGGCTGACGACCACTGGCGACCGGGTGTGCCGGATGTGACATCGGAGCCCGAACTGCCGGTGCGTTGCGTCGTGTTCAGCGCGCCCCGGACTCTTCGGGCCAGCTCCGCATGGCCAGTTGCGCGACCGCTGCCAGCTCCGCGCGGCTCGCACCGTCCCGCGCCTGCTGGGACATCCCCTGGACGACGACCGCGGTATAGCGCGCGAGGGCGTCCGCGTCGGCCCGTTCGGGCAGCACCCCCGCGTCGATGTCCGCCTGGATCCGCCGCCGGAACTCCCTTACGTTCGCGGCGCGTTGTTCCCGCAGCGCCTCGACGACCCGGGTCGATGAGCAGTTCTCGGCGGCGCTGAGGACCAGGCAGCCGCGCGGACGGCCGGGGGCGGTGTACTCCGCCGCCGCCTCGCGCAACACCCGGGTGACGCCGCGCCGCGCGGTCGGCTCCTCCTCCATCGCCCGGCCGGCGAAGGCGCCGTAGGTGATTCCGTACGCGGCGGTGACCTCCTCGAAGAGGGACCGCTTGTCGCCGAACGCGGCGTACAGGCTCGGTGCGGCGATCCCCATCACCCGTGTCAGGTCCGCGATCGAGGTCGCCTCGTACCCGTGCTCCCAGAAGGTCAGTGTGGCCTGCCGGAGAGCTGCCTCCCGGTCGAAGGACCGGGGCCTGCCGCGCTGTTTCGTCGCCATGCGTCAATTCTATAGCGACCGCTAGGGAACATGCTACGGTCCTTTCTGTAGTGATCGCTAACCAAAGAGGGAGGGCGGAGCCATGGGCTCGCTCACGGGCAGGACGGCACTGGTCACCGGCGGCAGCAGGGGCATCGGGCGGGGAATAGCCGAACGACTGGGGCGCGACGGGGCGGTCGTCGGCGTGCACTACGGCAGCAATGAGGCGGCGGCCAAGGAGACGGTCGCGGCCATCGAGGCGGCGGGCGGCACGGCCTTCCCGCTCGGCGTGGAGCTGGGGACTCCGGGGGACGCGGCCGCCCTGTGGTCCGCGTTCGACCAGCACGCGGACGGCCTCGACATCCTCGTCAACAACGCCGGGGGCGGTACGTCACAGAGCTTCGCGGAGATCGAAGAGGCGGAGTACGACCGGCTGTTCGCCGTCAACGCGAAGGCCCCCTTCTTCATCGCCCGACTGGGGCTGGACCGGCTGCGGGACGGCGGGCGCGTCATCAACATCTCCACGGGCCTCACCCGCAGCGCGGCCATGCCGGACCTGATCGCCTACGCCATGTCCAAGGGTGCGCTGGATCTGTTCACCACCTATCTGTCCAAGGTGGTGGGCGGCAGGGGCATCACGGTCAACGCGGTGGCGCCGGGCATCGTCGACACCGACGTCAACGCGGACTGGCTGCGCACGAGCGAGCAGGCATGGGCGGGCGCGGCCGCCCTGTCCGCGCTGGGGAAGGTCGGCACCCCGGCCGACATCGCCGATGTGGTGGCGTTCCTGGCCTCGGACGACGGCCGGTGGGTCACGGGCCACTGGATCGACGCGACCGGCGGTTCGCTGACCTGACCCGGCCCTGCACAGCCCTGCACGGCGCGGACGGACGGGCGGGACCCCGACCGTGTGCGGCGGGGGACCGACCGCGCGACGGGGGCGGATTGATGGAGAGCGCTCTCCGTCAGTGCTATAAAGGCGCTCATGACGGACGATCAGCGGTCGGCGGCCGGAGCACCCACCCTGGAGGACGTGGCGCGCGCGGCCGGCGTCTCGCGCGCCACCGTCTCCCGGGTCGTCAACGGCGTCCGCAACGTCGATCCGGCGATCCAGGAGGTCGTACGGCAGGCGGTCTCCGTGACGGGGTACGCCCCCAACCGCGCGGCCCGCTCCCTGGTCACCCGGCGCACCGGTGCCGTCGCCGTGGTGGTGTCGGGCGCGGGGGCCGAACCGGAGGCCGGGCGCGACGCCCCGGGCGAGCGGGCGGCCGGACGCGAGGGTTCGGGCGAGCGGGCCGCCGGACGCGAGGGTTCGGGCGAGCGGGCGGCCGGACGCGAGGGTTCGTTCACCGCGCGGGTGTTCGCCGACCCGTTCTTCGGCCGGGTGCTCACGGGGGTGGTCGACTATCTGAGGCCGCGCGGCATCCATCCGGTGCTGATGTTCGCCGAGACCTCGAAGGCCCGCGACGAGGTGGTGGCGTATCTGCGGCAGGGCAGCGCGGACGGGGCCCTGATCGTCTCGACGCACGCCGAGGACCCGCTGCCCGGTCTGGTCACGGACGCGGGGCTGGCGGCGGTGCTGTACGCGCGCCCCGCCCGGCCGGTCCCCATCAGCTATGTCGACCTCGCCCACCAGGACGGGGCCCGGCTCGCGGCGGAGCACCTGCTGGCCCGGGGCTGCCGCCGGATCGCGACGGTCAGCGGCCCCCTGGACGTGCCGGCGGGCCAGGCGCGGCTGGCCGGCTTCCGGGACACGATGGCGCGCCACGGGCACCCGTACACCCCCATCGCGGAGGGGCGGTTCACCCAGGAGAGCGGCGAGGCGGCGATGGGGCGGCTGCTGGCGGAACACCCGGATCTGGACGGGGTCTTCGCCGCCAACGACCTGATGGCGATGGGGGCCTGCCATGTGCTGCGGGAGCACGGCCTGCGGGTGCCCGACGACGTGGCGGTGGTCGGCTTCGACGACAGCAGCGCGGCCCTGGCGTGCCGGCCGCCGCTGACCACGGTCCGCCAGCCGGTGGAGGAGATGGCCGCCGAGATGGCCCGGCTGCTCCTGGACCGGATGGCCCGTCCGAAGTCGCCCGCCACCTCGGTGATCTTCGAACCGGAGCTGGTGGTGCGAGGGTCGGCGTAGGAGCTTCGGCCGGGCGGAGGATCGTGGACCGCGTGCCGGTGCGAGCCCTCAACTCGCTGGTGTGCGACGCCTTTTGCGTACCGTCTCCGCCGCCGTACGGGAGGGGGCGTCCGGCTGGGATCCGAGGGCCGGGCGGCTGCCGCCGCGGGTCAGGAAGTCGGCGAGCGGGAGGGTGGCCGCGCCCACGGTGACCGCGTCCGGGCCGAGCCGGCCCATCTCGATGGTGGTGCGGGCCGCCGCGTGGCGCAGCGCGTACTCGTTGGCGTACCGGCGGATCTCGGGGAGCAGGTGCGGGCCGATCAGCAGGCCCGCCCAGCCGCCGAGCAGGATGCGTTCGGGCAGGAAGAGGTTGATCAGGTCCGCGAGGGCCGCGCCGAGGCATTCGGCGGTCTCGTCGAGGAGCAGGAGCGCGGTCCGGTCCGGGGCGGGCCCGCCGGGCGGGGGGTAGGCGGCGGCGAGGAGTGCGGCGAGGGCGGTCTCGTCGTCGGCGTCCTCGGGGAGCGGGCCGCCCGCCTCCCGCCAGCGCTCGCGCAGGGCCTCCGCCCCGGCGTACGCCTCCAGGCAGCCGATGGAGCCGCAGCGGCACCGGCGGCCCCGCAACTGGACGGTGGTGTGGCCCCATTCGAGGGCGAGGCTGGTGCGGTCCTCGGCGAGGATGTCGCCGTGGTCGACGCAGGCGCCCACCCCCGAGCCGATGAGCGCGATGGCGGCGGCGCCCGCGCCCCGTCCGCCGCCGAACCACATCTCGGCCCGGCCGAGGGTCTTGGCCCCGTTGTCGATGAAGAGGGGCACCTCGGGCGGTACGTCGACGGCCTCGCGCAGCAGTTGCTCGAAGGGCACCGCGCTCCAGCCGATGGTCTGGCCGTGCACGACGGCGGTGCGCCTCCCGTCGGGGCCCCGCGGTCCCTCCCGCTCGATGATGCCGGGGACTCCGATGCCGATGCCGAGCAGCCGGCGCGGGTCCGCGCCCGCGTCGCGCAGGACGTCGGCGACGCCGAGGCGGACGTGGGCGACGATGCGCTCGACGTCGTACCCGTGCTGGGCGAGCAGCCGTTCGGTGCGGGCCAGTTCGGTCAGGGAGAGGTCGAAGAGCTCGACGCGCACCCGGGTCTCGCCTATGTCGATGCCGACCAGCAGCCCGCCGTCCGGGGCGACGCGCAGCAGCGTACGGGGGCGGCCGCCGTCCGAGTCGACGATGCCCGCCTCCTCGAGGAGCCCCTCGGCGGCGAGTTCCGCAACAACGTTGCTGATGGAACCCGAACTCAGCCCGGTGGCGGGGCCGAGCTCCTGGCGGCTCAACGGGCCGTCGAAATACAACCGTTGCAATACCCTCGCCCGATTGCCCCGCCGCAGGTCACGCACGGTCCGTCTGTTGCGCTCGGCCATGTTGCTCCTTCCCGTCCAGGAACATACCCGGTCACAGACCTTGACGCGACCTTCTCTCACCTCTTAAATCACGGCATAAATTAAGTCATGGAGGCCGTTCGGTTCCCGAACGCAGCCATCCCCGGAAAGGGGCCACCTCACATGCGCCACGTCAGAGCCGCAAGCGCCATCACCCTCGCGATCGCCATCACCGTCGCCGCCACCGGATGCGGCGGCGGGTCGGGCGGCACGGGGAGCAACGAGTCCCCGAAGACCCTCACGTACTGGGCCTCCAACCAGGGCCCCAGCATCGAGGCCGACAAGAAGATCCTCACTCCCGAGCTGAAGAAGTTCGAGAAGGAGACCGGGATCAAGGTGAAGCTGGAGGTCGTGCCGTGGGCCGACCTGCTGAACCGGATCCTCGCCGCCACCGCGTCCGGTCAGGGCCCGGACGTGCTGAACATCGGCAACACCTGGTCGGCGTCGCTCCAGGCGACCGGCGCGCTCCTGCCGTGGGACGAGAAGAACTTCGAGGCGATCGGCGGCCGCGACCGCTTCGTCGACTCGGCGGTCGCCTCCGCCGGCAAGGAGGGCGAGCCGCCCGCCGCCGTGCCGCTGTACTCGCTGGCGTACGCCCTCTACTACAACAAGAAGATGTTCGCCGAGGCGGGCGTCGAGAAGCCTCCGGCGACCTGGGACGAGCTCGTCGCGACCGGCAAGAAGATATCCAAGGGCGACAAGTGGGGTCTGGGCGCCGAGGGCGGCAACCTCTCCAACAACATCCACCAGGTCTTCGTCCTGGGCCAGCAGCACGACGCCGACTTCTTCGACGAGAGCGGCAAGGCGACCTTCACCTCGGACGGCGCGGTCGCCGCCGTGAAGCAGTACGTCGACCTCATGGCCAAGGACAAGATCATCGCTCCGGGCAACGCGGAGTACGCCCAGAACCAGTCGCTCACCGACTTCGCCAAGGGCAGGACCGCGATGGTGCTGTGGCAGGCGGCCGCCTCCACCTTCGCCGCCCAGGGCATGAAGCCCGAGGACTGGGGCGCGGCCCCGGTGCCGGTTCCCTCCGGCGCTCCGGGCACGGGCAAGCAGGTCAACTCCATGGTCGCCGGAATCAACATCGCGGTGTTCAAGAACAGCAAGAACATCGACGGCGCGAAGAAGTTCGTGAAGTTCATGACCAGCGACGAGGAGCAGAAGCACCTCAACAAGACCTACGGGGCGATCCCGCCGGTCAAGGCGGCCCAGGCCGACGCGGCGTTCGACGCTCCCGACCTGAAGGTCCTGCGCGACACCCTCGCCACCAGTGCCGCCCCGCTCCCCCAGGTGCCGAACGAGTCGCAGTTCGAGACGGCGGTGGGCACCGCGGTCAAGGAGCTGTGGGCGGACGCCGCCGCCGGACGCCCCGTGACCACCGAATCCGTCAAGGCGCGCCTCGAAAAGGCCCAGCAGACGATGCAGCAGTGAGGCCCTGATCCATGACCGCCACCGTCACCACGGACCCCGGGGTCGACAAGTCGACCTCCAGGGGTACGAGCCGGGGCACCGGGGATGCGCGCAGGAGACTGCCGCGCATCCCCGACCGGATCCGCCAAGGCGGACTGCCCTACCTCCTGCTGCTGCCCGCCGTCCTGCTGGAACTCCTCATCCACATCATCCCGATGATCATCGGGATCGTGATGAGCTTCCGTCAGCTCACCCAGTTCTTCATCAACAACTGGGGGGCGGCGCCCTGGAGCGGCCTCGACAACTACCGGATCGCCGTCGACTTCGACGCGCCGATCGGCGAGGCCCTGCTCCACTCGTTCTTCGTGACCTGCGTCTTCACGTTCTTCTCGGTCGGTTTCGCCTGGCTGTTCGGTACGGCGGCGGCGATCCTGCTCCAGGAGAGCTTCCGGGGCCGTGGGATCCTGCGGGCGATCTTCCTCGTGCCGTACGCCCTGCCGGTCTACGCCGCCGTCATCACCTGGGCGTTCATGTTCCAGCGGGACAACGGCCTGATCAACCATGTGCTGCACGACCAGCTCGGGATCACCGACGAGCCCTCCTTCTGGCTGATCGGCGACAACAGCCTCTACACGCTGATCATCGTCTCGGTGTGGAAGGGCTGGCCGTTCGCCTTCCTCATGCTGATGGCGGGCCTCCAGAACATCCCGCGTGAACTGTACGAAGCCGCCTCGATCGACGGCGCCGGCATCTGGCAGCAGATCCGCCGGATCACCCTCCCCTCGCTGCGCCCGGTCAACCAGGTGTTGATCCTCGTGCTCTTCCTCTGGACGTTCAACGACTTCAACACGCCGTATGTGCTGTTCGGGAAGTCAGCGCCGGAGAACGCGGATCTCATCTCGATCCACATCTACCAGTCCTCGTTCGTCACCTGGAACTTCGGCACCGGCTCGGCGATGTCCGTCCTGCTGCTGCTCTTCCTGCTGTTCGTGACGGCGATCTATCTGATCCTCACCTCGCGCGGAAGGAAGGGCGCCGATGTCTAGCCTCACGCGGACCACGGACGCCGGCCCGTCGCGCGCCGCCGCTCCGGCCCGCACCAGGGGCTCGCGCCCCCGTTCCCCGATGGCCGCGCCGCAGTCCTTCCTCTGGACCCGGCGCATCGTCCTCACGCTCCTGACCGGCTTCGTCCTGCTGCCGGTCTATGTGATGGTCAGCAGCTCGCTGAAGCCGCTCCAGGACGTGTCGGGGAAGTTCCAGTGGATCCCGTCCACCCTGACGATCCGGCCCTACTTCGACATCTGGGAGACCGTTCCGCTCGCCAAGTACTTCGTCAACTCGCTGATCGTGGCGGGCTCGGCGACGGTGCTGTCGGTGACGATCGCGGTGTTCTCCGCCTACGCGGTGAGCCGCTACAAGTTCCGGGGCAAGCGGGTCTTCACCGTCACGGTGCTCTCCACGCAGATGTTCCCGGGCATCCTCTTCCTTCTCCCGCTGTTCCTCATCTTCGTCAACATCGGCAGCTCGACCGGCGTGGCCCTGTACGGCTCGCGCGGCGGCCTGATCCTCACCTATCTGACGTTCTCGCTGCCGTTCTCCATCTGGATGCTGATCGGGTACTTCGACTCCATCCCGAAGGACCTGGACGAGGCCGCCCTCGTGGACGGCTGCGGACCGGTCGGCGCCCTCATCCGGGTCGTCGTGCCGGCCGCCGTGCCGGGCATCGTCGCCGTCTCCGTCTACTCGTTCATGACGGCCTGGGGAGAAGTCCTCTTCGCCTCCGTCATGACCAACGACGCCACCCGCACCCTCTCCGTGGGCCTCCAGGGGTACGCCACGCAGAACGACGTGTACTGGAACCAGGTCATGGCCGCCTCGCTCGTCGTGAGCGTCCCGATCGTCGCCGGCTTCCTGCTCCTCCAGCGCTACCTGGTCGCCGGACTCACCGCGGGAGCCGTCAAGTGACCCCGGGAGCAGTCAAGTGAACTCGGGAGCCGTCAAGTGAACTCCGCAGAAAGGCAGCACGTGACCGATCTCAACGCCCTCCCGGCCGACTTCACCTGGGGCGTCGCCACCGCCGCGTACCAGATCGAGGGGGCCGTCGCCGAGGACGGCCGCTCCCCCTCCATCTGGGACACGTTCTCGCACACCCCGGGGAAGGTGGACAACGGCGACACCGGTGACATCGCCTGCGACCACTACCACCGGGTCCCCGAGGACATCGGCCTGGTCAAGCAGGTCGGGGCGGACGCCTACCGGTTCTCCATCGCCTGGCCGCGCGTCGTGCCGGGCGGCGACGGTCCGGTCAACAAGGCGGGCCTGGACTTCTACGACCGGCTGGTGGACGGGCTCCTGGAGGCCGGCGTCACCCCGTTCGCCACGCTCTACCACTGGGACCTGCCGCAGGTGCTCCAGGACCGGGGCGGCTGGACCGTGCGGGAGACCTCCGAGCACTTCGCCGCGTACGCCTCCCACGTCGTCGAGCGCGTCGGCGACCGGGTCAAGGACTGGGCGACGCTCAACGAGCCGCTCTGCTCGGCGTGGATCGGGCACCTGGAGGGCCGGATGGCCCCCGGCCTCACCGACCTCACGGCCGCCGTACACGCCTCGTACCACCTGCACCTGGGCCACGGCCTGGCCGTGCAGGCGATCCGGGCCGCCTCCTCCGACGCCCGGGTCGGCATCGTGAACAACCTCAGCCCGATCGAACCGGCGAGCGCGAGCGAGGCCGACCTCGCCGCCGCCCGCCGCGCGGACGGGCACATCAACCGCTGGTGGCTGGACCCGGTCCTGGGACGCGGCTACCCGCAGGACATGGTCGAGCTGTACGGAGTCGAGCTCCCGGTGCGGCCGGGCGACCTGGAGACGATCGCCGCCCCGCTGGACTGGGTGGGGCTCAATTACTACTTCCGCCAGATCGTCACCGCCGACCCCTCCGGGCCCGCGCCGCACTTCACGCAGGTGCCGGTGTCCGACGCGCGCCACACGTACATGGACTGGGAGGTGCACGCGGACGGCCTGGAGCAGTTGCTGCTGCGGCTGACCGAGGAGTACGGCGTCGAGCGCGTCTACGTCACCGAGAACGGCTCGGCCTACCAGGACACCGTCGCGGCGGACGGCTCGGTGCACGACCCGGAGCGCGTCCGGTACCTGGAGGAGCACCTCGCCGCCTGCGCCCGCGCGGTCGCCAAGGGGGCCCCGCTGGCCGGGTACTTCGCCTGGTCGCTGCTGGACAACTTCGAGTGGGCGTACGGCTACGACAAGCGGTTCGGCCTGGTGCACGTGGACTACGCGACCCAGCGCCGTACGGTCAAGAGCAGCGGCCGCCGGTACGCGGAGCTGATCCGCGAGCACGCGGGGCGGCGGGCAGGACTGCCCGCCTGAACCGGTCACCCGGTCACCCGGTCCGCCTCCGGCCGCGGCGAGCTCCTCGCCGCGGCCGGAGGCGTTCGCGGGCCCGGGCGGCGGCCCGTACAGGAAGTGGGCGGCGGGCGGCCGCCCGTACACAGGAAGTGGCCGGCGCAGGGGCCCGACAGCGCGTGCCGTGGGCCGGGACGCCGCTTGACAGGCGGTGGGCCGGGTCGGCGGGCACCATGGACGTATGTACCGCTCGCGCAGCTTCTCCTGCGGCGTACTCGTCGCCGCCGGTCTTTTCGCGGCCGTCGGCTGTTCCGCCGGCGCCCCGCCGGTCTCGACGTCCCCGACGTCCCCGACCTCCCCGACGTCCCCGACCTCCTCGGTGGACGACGTCACCCCCGCAGCCGCAGAACCGTCCTCCGACGCGACGGAGGGGGCGCCTCCCGGGGCCGAGATCCTCGGCTCCCCGGCCCAGGGCGAGGCTTTCGACGTGACCGTGATCGCCTCGAACACCACGGGCGACCCGAGCCGATGGCGGTTCACGGTCACCGATGTGACCTGCGGAAAGCCCCTTGACCCCGCGGTGATGGCGGAGGCCGCCGACTCGGTCGGCGCCTCCGCGTCCGCCCCGGCTCCGGAGCCGGGCAAGCAGTTCTGCGTCATGACCATCGACGTCGAGAACATCGGCAAGAAGCAGGACGTCTGGGACACGAGCAGCACCGTCAGCCTGAACGTCGGCGACACCCGCTACACCCAGACGCAGACCGACGACGGTTACGCCCTCGACTACGCCCAGTACTGGAACCACAAGACGAACACGGTGGCCACCTTCGGCGTCAACCCGGGCAGCAAGGGCCCGACCCACGGCGTCTTCCAGATCCCTGTCGGGGACGAGCCCAGCACGGCCTGGTTCACCTCCGGCACGGCCATCGAGACCATCGACGGAGGCGAGCCCGGCTACCTCGTCACCCTGGAATGACGAAAGCCGCGGACCCGGTCAGCTCGCGGCGGGCGGTACACGCCCCCGACGCCCGGCGGACCGGGCCGGGCCGACCGCGTACCCCGTCGAAGGAAGTCCGCGGCGGCCACGGATGTCCGTGGCCGCCGCGGACTGTCCCGCCGCACCGGCAGCGGGGAGAGAACGGTGCGGCAGGTCTCGCCGGCCGGCGGGGTCAGCGGCGGTAGACGCCGAACTCGTAGAGCGAGTTGCCCCACCCGGTGCCGCGCTCGGAGGTGTTCACGCGAACGTAGCGGCCGCTTCCGGCCACCTCGATGTCGTCGATGCCGCCGTTGCCCGCCCGCTCGGTGTGGACGGTGGTCCAGTCCTGGCCGTTCGGGGAGGTCTGGACGGTGTAGCCCTTGGCGTAGGCGCCCTCCCAGGCCAGCTGCACGTGGTCGAAGGAGGTGCTGGCGCCCAGATCGACCTGGATCCACTCCTGGTCGGTCCAGTCACTGGCCCAGCGCGTGGCGAAGGACCCGTCGACGGCGTTGGACGCCGGGCAGGGGCAGCCGACGCTGTCCGGCTGGAAGGACGAGGCCGTGGCGGTCCTGCCGAGGGCCAGGTTGACGCCTTCGACCTGCGGCGGCACGACCTTGAAGGACGCGGTCTCGATGCCGACGTTGCCGCGCCCGTCCGTCGACTTCAGGTAGACCTTCCAGACGCCGAGCTTGTCCGGTGCGGTCACGTCGAAGGTCCCGTCGCCCCGGTCGGTGAAGGCGGCGTCCGTCAAGTGGCCGCTGTCGTCGATGTACTTGGAGCTGAACAGCACCTGGTGGCTGAGCGCGTCGCCGTCCGGGTCGGTGACCGAGGCGTTCACCCGGAACGTCCGGCCGGCCGGCACGGCGGTGGCGTCGTCGACGCCGAACCCGCTGATGACGGGCGGGGTGTTGTCACCCGAGGTGTCGGCGCCGTACGCCTCCTTCACCGCGTAGTACGACAGCCTCTTCTGGCCCGCGGGCAGCAGGTTGAACCACACGCCCCCGAAGTCGTACTCGGTGCCGTAGTGGAAGAGCGTCGCCCCGAGCGAGACTCCGGGGTGCCCCTGGACGCAGTCCCAAGCGCTCTTGTATCCCGCCGCCTTCGCCGCGTCGGCAGGTTCCTCCGGTACGCCGTTGACGTCGTCCGGCACCTCCCACTCGCCGGCGGGCCCGCCCTCGGTCACGATGTAGGGCTTGTCGTAGCCGCCGCTCTCCCAGGTGGAGCGGATGTCGCAGACGGCGTCGTAGGAGTTGATGGCGTACAGGTCGAGGTCGGGCGCGTTCTTCTTGTAGTACGGCCAGGCCCCGGTCCAGGCGTCGGACGAGGTGACCGGGTGGTCGGGGTCGACTTCGTGGATCTTCTTGGCGATGTCGTTGACGAACGTGGTGTACGCGTCGCGCTGCCGCTCCAGGGCCTCGCCGCTGTAGCAGTTCTGAAGGCCGAGCACCGACTCGTTGCCGACGTTCCACATGAGGACGCCCTCATGGTCCTTGTACGTCTCCACCCACCGGGGGAACTCGGCGAGCATGTCGTTCTTGTAGGCGGTGTCCGTCAGGTAGTTCACGCATCCGCCGCTGCCGGGGCCGCCGCCGGGCTGTAGCCAGAACCCGGCGATCACCTTGATGCCGTTCGCCGCCGCGCTGTCCAGAAGGGGCTTCGTGGTGGCGTCCGTGCCCCACGTACGGATCGTGTTGACGCCCATCGACTTCACGTCGGGCATGTACTGCCCGGCGTCCGCGACGGACGGGCCCCAGGTCAGGCCCTTCACGGTGTACGGCGAGCCGTCCACGGTCAACTGCCAGTCGCCCTGCGAGCCGGTCACCTTCACGACGCTGCCCGCCGCGTGGGCGGCGGGCGCCGGGAGGGCGGCCAGGGCGCCGGCCAGGAGTGCGGCGGCGGCGAGACGTGCGGTGGTGCGACGGAGGGCCTGGGACGGCCGCCGGGGAGGGGGGAGGTTCATGGGGAAGGGCTCCTCAGTGGGGAAGGGGCTGGAGAAGGAGGAAGAGTGCAGGAGAGCGCTCTCTCCCGTAGGCGGGGTGCGCCCACGGGAGAGAGCGCTCAAGGACCGGTCGGGCAGTCGACTCGGTCAGGGCAGCTCGTAGTTCTCGTCCAGGGCGGCGCCCCGGCCGGGATTGTTCTCGTCGTAGCCCCGGGCGTTGCACTGGAGACCGCCGACGACGCAGTGGTCGACCAGGGCCTTGAGCGTGGCGTCGTCCCAGGCGTTGAAGAAGTCGTAGTGGAAGGAGTAGCCGGTTCCGCTGGCCAGCCTCACCTGCGACATGTCCCCGTTGACCGGCCACGCCATCTTGAACTCGATCATCGGCAGGGCGACCGGGTGGCTCGCCGGGCAGACGTCCTGATTGGCCCCCATCACGATCGGATAGGCCATGTGGGACTTGTGATCAGGGGTGTCCAGGT
The DNA here is from genome assembly GCF_046548915.1 of Streptomyces sp. cmx-18-6. Lineage (NCBI taxonomy): Bacteria > Bacillati > Actinomycetota > Actinomycetes > Kitasatosporales > Streptomycetaceae > Streptomyces > Streptomyces sp. cmx-18-6. The sequence goes on from NZ_JAEBEP010000003.1 coordinate 177,796, forward strand.
GCTTCCCGTCCCAGCAACTGGGGGCCTGCATACGAAGGTTGAGCTGGGTGTCCGGACTGGTGGGGCAGACGGCCGGGAAGTCGTAGTTGTGGTAGCTCTCACCGCACTCGTACCCCTCGACCATGCCGGGGTGGTCGCGGAACTCGGCGGCGGTCTGGGTCGGGCTGCCGACGACGAACCGCAGCCCCTTGGGGAAGGGGCGGACCGTGCGGTAGTCCGTGACTCCCGCCTTGTAGTAGATGGTCTGCGGCCCGATGGGGCGGATCGCCTCGTTCCCGTTGAAGAGCGTCGGCATCCAGTACGCCGACAGGTCGCCCGGGGCCACGCAAGCCGTCCCGCCCGCGCTCAGGGAGGCGGTGGTGCTGCTCGCGTTCGTGGTGTCGTTCCCCATGAACGTGTGATCGTGCGACGCGCCGGCCCGGCCCGGGTAGACGATCGGGTCGTCCGGAGCGGTGTGGGTGACCGAACAGTTCGCCTGGAACTCGTGGAAGTAGCGGTGCGGCGGTATCTCCTGGGACGGTTCCACGCCGGTGACCGGCGGGTTCGCCGGAATGTAGCCGTCGCCGTCCGGGTCGTCCCCGAAGGCCACGGGCTCGGCCGCCGCCATCGTGTGCCCCCGCATGACATGGGACGCCGCGGGGGGCGGATCGGCCGCGGACCGGGGGGCGGCGCCGGTCGCGGTGGCCCCGGCGTTCGTGATCGCGGTCAGCCCCAGGGCCACCAGGGCCAGGGCGGTCGCCACGATCAACGCGGACACCAGGGTCGTTCTGCTGAATCTTGTCGCCATGCGGACCTCCATGCCGCTCTGCATCCATGCACGTCGGGTGCACGGTGGGGGGAGAGTTGAGCTGGACGGTGCAGCCAGGAGGGAGCACCGCCGCCCGCACTCCCCCAGCCGGTGACGGGTGGGGAACCGAGACGGGAGAGCGCTCTCCGAGGCGCTGCCAGTGTTACGCCGACGCTGAGAGGGTGTCAATAGCTTGTGAACGATGCGCCACGCGAAGGGCGTTGGGGTTACGGGCGGTTGCCTCGGCGGGACCGCGCCACCCGGGGAGGGGCGGAAGGAAGCCGACGTACGGAAGCGGCCCCGCCCTTGGGATTCGCCCGGGCGGGGCCGCTTCCGTACGTCGGAGGGAGTCGCCCACCCCGGCGGGTGGGCGACTCCCCCGGCTCACGCGGTGTGCAGCCTCAATCCGTAGCGGTTGAGGATCTCGTTGACCGGCTGGTACCAGGTCTCACCGCCGCTGCTGCAGTTGCCCCAGCCACCCGAGGTGACGCCCTGGGCCTGGTCACCGCTGATGAACGAGCCGCCGGAGTCGCCGCCCTGGGCGCAGACGCTCGTCTTGGTCATCTGGTGCACCGCGCCCTGGCTGTAGTTGACGGTCTCGTTCTTGGCGAGGACGCGGCCGCAGTGCCAGCGGGTCGTGGAGCCGGAGCGGCAGATCGACGCCCCGATCGGAGCCTCGTTCGAGCCACGGACCAGCTGGTCGGGGACGGTGCCCCAGCCGAGGACGACGGGGACGGTCCACCAGCCGCTGCCGACGTTCACCCAGGCGTAGTCGTCGCCGGGGAAGGACGAGCCCTGGAAGTTGCCGATGTACGAGTTGTCCCAGCCCCGGACCTGCTGGCCGACGCCCCCGCAGTGCCCGGCGGTGACGAAGCCGCCGTGCACCGAGAAGCCGATCGAGCAGCGGACGTTGCCGGTGTAGTACGGGTCGCCGCCGACCGTGCCGGCGGCGAAGGTCTGCGGGGCCTCGGCGGTCCGCTCGACCGTGACGGGCCCGGCCTTGCGGGCCTTGGCGACAAAGGCGCGGACATCGTTGTCACCCTGTGCGGACGCGACGACGTTGACGATGACGCTGCCGGCCGCCGGATCGACGTGCCAACTGCTCACGCCTGCCGGGGCGGTCAGGGCGTCGATGCGCTTCTTGGCAGCGTCGAGCCGCGCCGCCGAATGCTTGACGAGCCGCGTCCGGGCGCCTGCGGCCTCCACGGCGGCGGCCTTGCCGGCGTCCGTGACGGCCACGGTCAGCTTGCCGGTCGCCGGGTCGAACCACGAGCCGCCGAAGGCGGATCCCGCGGCGCGCCGGGCCTTCGGCTCCAGGGCCGTCGCCGCCTTCTCCTCGGCCAGCCGCGTGCGGGCCTGGCTCTCCGACAGGCCGAGGTCGCGCTCCATGGCGGAGAGCAGGGCCGCCGAGGCGGGGAGTTCGGCGGACTCGTTGGGGGCGGGGGCCGCCGAGGCGGTCGACGGGCCGGCGGCGGTCCAGGCGCCGAGGATCAGGAGTGCGGACAGACCGGTCCGCAGCACGGTTGCGTGTCTCAAGGGAGTGACCCTTCCTTGTTGTTCCAGCTACGTGGGGGTGGAACGGGAGGCGTCCGGGAGCACATCCGGCTGGTGCTTTGAGAGCGCTCTCAGATGCGTCGTCCCGGACTGTAGCGGAGTTCGAAAGTCAGGTCCATGCCAATGACGCGAGGCGGTCCGGAGGAAATGCGCGGTGCGGCCCGGCACCCGGTTTGAGTAGGCGTACTCATCCGGCTCACGGCCACTGGTCCTACTGTCACAGGAACACAGGACACGACGACCCGGGGGAGCGATCATGGCCGGATCACGCCACAGGCGGTGGAGAACCGCGGCCACCTGCGCGCTGGCGGGTTCGCTGGTCGCGCTCCTCGGCGGCTGCGGGATCATCACCACCAAGGAGGACCGGCGGGCGGCGGAGGAGCTGGCCGACAAGCACTTCCCCGGGCGGCTCCAGTCGGTCGAGGCGCGCACGCTCGCTCCCGGATCGGGCGGCTCCGAAGTCACCTTCGCGGTGGCCGACGACCGCGACGCCGTCGTCCGGTTGCGCATCAAGGCGGACGACGGCATGTGCGACCGCAAGGACTGCGCCGGGGTGCTGACGGAGGCGGTGGCGCGCGGACTGGCGGACGCGGCCGCGTTCCGTACGCTGCGGGACGCCTTCGACGCGTGCGGCTACCCGGTCATCGCCCTCGGCCCCACGGGCACGGCGCCCTCTGTGGTGGCCGAGATGACCAACGCCACCGTGGAGAAGGTGCTCGCCGACATCGGGGGCTGCGTCCAGCGGTGGGTCTCCGCGAGCGGGGCCGACAGTCCGTTGGCGAAGGCGAAGGCCGCGTACGTGAACGTGGTCTCCCCCGCCGTCGCCGCGAAGCGCAGCCGCGGCCAGGCTTCCTGGCCCACCGTGATGCGCCTGACCCGCGGCGATCTGCTCGCCTCGCTCACCAGGCACCGCTATCACTCGGCCAGTTACGACATCCACGCCGGCCGGGTCGAGACGCAGGGCAGGGCCCGGGCCGTCCGCCCGTTCCGGCAGAGCCAGGAGTTCGGCAGGACGGTCCAGAAGGCGGTGGGGGAGCAACTGCGCGCCACCTACCCGAACGTGGTCGTGAGCACGTACCAGTGGGTGTGGCGTCTGGAGCCGGGCCGCGTCGACCGGCAGACCGGCTACCGGCTCTTCTGCCCGGAGCCGGACGCGCGGGGCCGGTGCGTCAACAGCGACGACGCGGTTCTGGTGACCACGGACGAGCGGGGCAACCCGGTGGGGAAGATCCGCATCGTGCACGACGTGCGCGACGGCACGGGGGCGTTGCGACTGCCGCCGTACTGACCGAAGTCGACACCCCGACCGCTGACGGGCCGTGGCCCCGCCGCCGCGTCGTATGTCGGCCGTCTCCCGTGGGGCGGGCGGCACTGTCCGCGCCCCATGTGCCATCTGGCGGCGCACCGGGCGCGCCTGCCCCGCCCGGAACGGCCGGATCGCACCCTGTCGCGTCCGACGCCCATTACCGACCCTTGCACTCATGGGGGACGCAGAGAACACCTCGACCTGCCCCGACCGGCCCGACGACGACCCCGACCGCCTCTCCCACGCCTTCCACGCCCTCTTGGAGGGCGCGACCGCGCCACGTCCCCCCGCGCCGCCCGACTGCCCGTACTGCGATCTTCCGCAGGACCGGTACCCCACTCCGTACACCGGTCACTGGGTACTCCTCGAAGCCCGCGTCCTCGTCCCCGCCCACACGGTCCCGCCACGACGGCGGTGGATCATCACCCCGGACGGGACGGCCGTCAACCTGTGGGACGCGGAGCCGCTGCCGGGCACGGTGTGCCGCATCCCTCACCGCATCGCCTGCCCCCTGCTCAGGCCCGAGGACCACTGGCCGTGGGTGACCGCTCTGCGGCACCACAACGGGCAGCGGGCGCAGCGCCTGTTCGAGCTGCCCGAGGAGGACCTCCCGGACACGGGATGACGGCGGCACGGCTCGCGGTTCGGCCCAGCCGGTCCCGCGGCACGAACGGTTGTCCGGACGAGCTGGGGCAGCAGGTCAAAGTCCGAGGCATACGTGGCGAGTTGCCGGTCCGCGGTCACCTTCGCGCTGCTGCCCACGGCGTCCAGGAGCGAGCACTCCTCCGTCGTGCGGCGGACCAGCGGCTCCACCTCCGTGCCGACTCCGGCGGCCAGCGCCTCCAGTGGGCCGGCGGAAGCGGACTCCCGCCCGCGACCGGCCCGTGGAGCGCCGGGTCGTCGTGGCGCCGAACGGCGATGCCGCGCAAGGGAGCCCGGTCCGTCTACTGGCCGATCAGTTCGCGCACCGTGGCCATGTCGCTGAACGGCAGCAGCTCGTCCCCGATGATCTGGTGGGGCTCGCTGCCCTTGCCCGCGATGAGCACGATGTCGGCCGGTCCCGCCGAGGCGAGGGCGCAGGCGATGGCCGGGCGGCGGTCCGTGAACCGTTCGAACGGCGTTCCGGTGCCCGCGATGCCCGGGGCGATCTGGTCGAGGATCGCCTCGGGGTCCTCGTGACGGGGATTGTCCGAGGTGAGGACGCACAGATCGGAATGGGCGCCGGCGATGGCGCCCATCTCGGCGCGCTTGGTGGTGTCGCGGTCGCCGCCGCAGCCGAAGACCGTGATGATCCGGCCCTTGGCGAAGCCCCGGATCGTGGTCAGGACCTTGTTGAGGGAGTCCGGCGAGTGGGCGTAGTCCACGATCACCGAGGCGCCCCCGGGGGTGTGGAGGCGCTCGAAGCGGCCGGGGATCTGCGGCATGCGCTCCAGCGCGTCGACGAGCCCGGCCAGGCCGTGGCCGAGCAGATGGCAGGCGGCCACCGTCGCCAGGGCGTTGGAGACCGAGAACCGGCCCGGGGACGGGATCGCCGCCGGGTACTTCCGGCCGTCGTGGTGCAGGGTGAACCGGGTCCCGGCGGCGTCCACCACCAGGTCGGTCGCCCGGTAGTCCGCCGGGCCGTCCAGCGCGTACGTGGTCACCGCGTCGGGCATCAGCTCCCGGATGCCCGCGCCGACCGGGTCGTCCGCGTTGACGACGGCGCGCCGGCACAGCCCCTGGAAGAGGCGGAGTTTGGCGTCCCGGTAGTGCTCCATGGTGCCGTGGTCGTCAAGGTGGTCCTGCGACAGGTTGGTGAAGACGCCCACGTCGATGAAGGTCCGGTCCAGACGGTGGGTCAGCAGGCCCATCGAGGTGGCCTCCAGGACGACGCTGCCGGCCGCGCTGTCGCGCATACGGCTCAGCAGGTACTGGAGGTCGGGCGATTCGGGGGTGGAGAGCGCCGAGGGCGGCATCGGGATCGGCTCGTCCCCGATCCGGCTGCCGGCGGTGCCGATCACCCCGACCCGCGCGCCCTCGGCGAGCCGGAGCACCGACTCGACCATGTACGAGACCGAGGTCTTGCCGTTGGTCCCGGTGACGGCGATCAGGTCCATCGCGCGCCCCGGCTCACCGAAGTAGCGCGAGGCGATGACGGCCGCGGCCCTGCGGGCGTCCGGCACCCGGATCGCGCAGACGTCGCCCGCCGCCGCGGGGAGAGGTGGCGCCTGCGCGTCGACGACGACGGCTGCCGCGCCGCGGGCGACGGCCGGTGCGACGGCGTCCGGCCCGCCGGCCGCGTGGTCGGGCACCGCGACGAAGACGGAGCCGGGCGTGACCCGGTCCGCGTCGAACGTCGTGCCGGCGGTGATCCTGGTGCGCTTGGGGCTTCCTTGCAGTACGTGGTGGTCCTGCCCGGCCAGTAGGTCGCTCAGCTTCACGGTGGTCCCTTCGAGTGCGGCTCGGCCCGTCTCTGCGGCCGTCGCCGGGCAGCGGCACGGGCGGTGCGCCGTGTGCCGCGTGATGCGTGATGCGTGATGCGTAACGTGATCGGTCGTGCTTGGTGCTCGTGCTTGATGCGATCAGTCGTGCGTGGTGCCGGGGAGCCGGTGGCGGCGGGCCTGAGCATCAGGCCGGGCGCGCGCGGGAGCGAAGATCGCTAGCCGTGGCCGTGCAGCGCGGTACGGCCCGCCCCGGGGGCCGCGTCGGCGGGCTCCGGTGCGGCGGCGACGAGCGCGGCCGGGGGCAGCACGGAGGCGGCCCGGTGCGGGCACTTCCCCAGTTCGGCGCTACGACCCATGAGCCGAGTGTACGTGCGGCACGGCGTGCCCCGGCCCGCTCGGGACGGGGCGGGACGGAGCCGGGCCCGTAGGAGCCTCGGCCGGGAGGGGCCGCCACGAGTGCCGGGCGGGGCGGTCAGGGCGCGTCGGGGACACGGGGCAGGTGATCCCGTGGACACCTCCGTACGTAACGGCTCGACGCGCCTATGTGCCGACTCCACGCGCCTACTTACCAGCTCCACGCGCTTACGTGCCGGCTCCACGTACATCCGTACCGGCTCGACGCACGTACGAACGAACCCGTCCAGCACGCGTACGAACCGGGTCCGGCGCCCTGCCGCGAAGCTCCGGAATCCGATCTTCCCTTTGCGGCCGAAGCAGGACCGGAGTGGAATTGCGTACAGGGGACAGTGGTCCTCCCCGAGGAAAGGACGCGCCATGAGCGACACCGACTGGGGGGACGAGGTCTACCAGCCTCAGGAGCCGGAGGCTTCCGATCCCGGGGAACAGCTCGGCGCGGAGGACACCCTCCTGGACCCCTCCGGCACCGGCGACCCCCTCGACGAGGGCTATTCGCCGCCGGACCGGCCATGGGCGGTCGACGGGCTCGGCACCACGGCCGCCGAACGGCTCACGGGCGAGTCCCTGGACGCCCGGCTGACCAGGGAACGGCCCGAGACGCCCGGCTTCTCCGGCGACGGGGTGGGCGATCTGGCGGGCGGGGACGGCGAGCTCTGGAACGGCGAGGTCGGCGTCGCCCGCGCCGGGCGGCTGACCCAGCAGGCGGACGGACGGGTTCCGGCCACGCTCACCGCCAGCGATGTGGGGATCGACGGCGCCGCGGCGTCGGCCGAGGAAGCGGCCATGCATGTGATCCCCGAGGACGGGGACGACGAGTCCCTCCTCGACGGTTCGATCCCCGGGAGTCCTCCCACCGACGGACCTCTCACCGCCCAGGAGCAGCCATCCCCGTGAACCGATCGCCCGACCGACCGCCCGACGAACCGTCCATCGGACCGCCCGGCCGACCGCCCGACGGACCACTGGCCTGACCGAACGCCCCGCCCCCGCACGGCCCCCGGAACCGCAGGAGCACACAGATGAGCGGCACTGCCCAGATCGGCGTCACCGGGCTCGCGGTGATGGGCCGCAACCTGGCCCGGAACTTCGCCCGCAACGGCTTCACCGTCGCCGTGCACAACCGCACGACGTCCCGGACCGACGCCCTGGTGGAGGAGTTCGGCGGCGAGGGCGCGTTCGTCGCCGCACGCACCCCCGAGGAGTTCGTCGCCGCCCTGGAGCGGCCCCGGCGTCTGGTGATCATGGTGAAGGCGGGTGATCCCACGGACGCGGTGATCCAGGAGTTCGCGCCGCTGCTGGACGAGGGCGACGTCATCATCGACGGCGGCAACGCCCACTTCGAGGACACCCGCCGCCGGGAGAAGGAGCTGCGCGAGCGCGGTGTCCACTTCGTCGGTGCGGGCATCTCCGGCGGCGAGGAAGGCGCGCTGCACGGGCCGAGCATCATGCCGGGCGGCTCCGCCGAGTCCTACGAGTCGCTGGGCCCGATGCTGGAGAGGATCGCCGCGAAGGCGAAGGACGGGTCCCCGTGCACCGCGCACATCGGTCCGGACGGTGCCGGGCACTTCGTGAAGATGGTCCACAACGGCATCGAGTACGCGGACATGCAGCTGATCGCCGAGGCGTACGACCTGCTGCGCCGGGTCGCCGGGTACTCCCCCGCGCGGATCGCGGAGACCTTCCGGAGCTGGAACACCGGGCGGCTGGACTCGTATCTCATCGAGATCACCGCCGAGGTCCTCGCCCATACGGACGCGGCCACCGGCAGGCCGTTCGTCGACGTCGTGCAGGACCGGGCGGAGCAGAAGGGCACCGGGCGCTGGACGGTGCAGATCGCGCTGGACCTGGGCGTTCCGGTCTCCGGGATCGCGGAGGCGGTCTTCGCCCGGTCGCTGTCGGGCCACGCGGACCTGCGCGAGGCGTCGCGGGAGCTGCCGGGTCCGGTGGCGAAGCCGCTGGAGGGGGCGGGAGCGGCGGCGTTCGCGGACCGGGTGGAGCAGGCCCTGTACGCGTCGAAGGTCGTCTCGTACACGCAGGGCTTCCACCAGATCCGGGCCGGCGGCGAGGCGTACGGCTGGGACGTCGACCTCGGTTCGGTGGCGGCCATCTGGCGGGCGGGCTGCATCATCCGGGCGGCGTTCCTGGACCGCATCCGGGCCGCCTACGACTCCCGGCCCGAGCTGGTGAGCCTGCTGGCCGACGAGGAGTTCGGGCGGGAGATCGGGGCGGCGCAGGACGACTGGCGGGCGGTGGTGGCCGAGGCGGCGCGGCAGGGGGTGCCGACGCCCGGTTTCGCGGCGGCGCTCTCGTACTACGACGGGCTGCGCGCGGACCGGCTGCCCGCGGCGCTCACCCAGGGGCAGCGGGACTTCTTCGGGGCGCACACCTACCGGCGTACGGACCGGGAGGGTTCGTTCCACACGCTGTGGGGCGGGGACCGGTCCGAGGTCGAGGCGGGCTGAGGAGCACCCGCCGGGGGCCTCGCCCGGGCCGCACCGGGGCCGCGTGGCCCCCGCCCGGGCCACCCCGGGTGCGGGGGTCGGCGGGGCGTGGCTTAGTGGGCTGCGAGCCCTGTACCCGCGATCCGCCCGAGGTCTGGAGTGCGCGCATGTCCGAAGCCGTTCCCGATCCCGTCTCGGTCCAGCCCGTGGTGGCTCCGCTGACCAACGCGGCGCTGATCCTGGTCGGCACGATCGAGCCGGGCGGCGAGGGAGCGGTACGGGAGGTGCTGCCCGATCTGGCGGCCGTCGCCCGGTCTCTCGGCTTCCGCTACCCGGACGCGGGGCTCGCCTGTGTGACGGCGTTCGGCTCGTCCGCCTGGGACCGGCTGTTCGGCGGGCCCCGGCCCGCGCACCTCCACCCGTTCCCGGAGTTGCGCGGCCCGCTCCACCACGCGCCCGCGACCCCGGGCGATGTGCTGCTGCACGTCCGGGCCGAGCGGATGGACGTCTGCTTCGCGTGGGCCGCGCAGTTGCTCACCAGGCTCGGCGGGGCGCTGCGGATCGTGGACGAGACGCACGGCTTCCGCTATCTCGACCACCGGGACCTGCTCGGCTTCGTGGACGGTACGGAGAATCCGGTGGGCGACGACGCCCGCTCGGCGGCGCTCGTCGGCGCGGACGACCCGGACTTCGAGGGCGGCAGCTATGTCGTCGTACAGAAGTACCTGCACGATCTGACCTCCTGGAACGCGCTCTGCGTGGAGGAGCAGGAACGCGTCATCGGCCGGACCAAGTTCGACGACGTGGAGTTCCCCGACGAGGACAAGCCCGCCGACTCCCATCTCGCGCTGAACACGATCACCGACCCGGACGGCACGGAACGGGACATCCTGCGGGCGAACATGCCGTTCGGGAACTTCGGGCAGGGCGAGTTCGGCACGTACTTCATCGGGTACGCGGCCGACCCCGACGTCACCGAACGCATGCTCCGCAACATGTTCCTCGGCGATCCGCCCGGTACGCACGACCGCATCCTCGACTTCTCCACGGCGGTCACCGGCTCGCTCTTCTTCGCACCGCGCGCCGGCTTCCTCGACGACCCGCCGCCCCCGCCCGGTCCCCTCCGCGCGACGGAGCGGCCGGAGCAGGAGTCCGCACCGGTCCGGCAGGCGTCCGCGCCGGCCGGTTCTGACCATGGTTCGCTGCGCATCGGCAGCCTCCAGGAAAGCGCCCCGTGATGAACAATCTGCACCGCGAACTCGCACCGATCACCCCCGCCGCCTGGGACGAGATCGAGGAGGAGGCCCGGCGCACGTTCCGCCGTCATGTCGCGGGCCGCCGCGTCGTCGACGTATCCGATCCTCGGGGCCCGGCGCTGGCCGCGGTCGGTGACGGCCATCTGCGCGACATCGACCCGCCCGCGCCGGACGTGATGGCCCGGGCGCGCACGTCGCTGCCGGTCGTCGAGTGGCGGGTGCCGTTCACCGTGACCCGGCAGGCCGTGGACGACGTGGAGCGCGGCTCCGCCGACAGCGACTGGCAGCCGGTGAAGGACGCGGCGCGTACCTGCGCGTTCGCCGAGGACATGGCGGTCATCGACGGTTACGCCGCGGCCGGGATCACCGGTCTGCGGAGCGGCTCGTCGCACGACCCGCTGCCGCTGCCCGCCGACGCGCGGGACTATCCGGTGGCGGTCGGCCAGGCGGTGACGCGGCTGCGGCTGGCGGGGGTCGACGGACCGTACCGGCTGCTGCTGGGCGCGGACGCGTTCACCGAGGCCGCCGAGACGTCCGATCACGGGTATCCGGTCAGGACCCATCTGAGCCGTATCGTGGACGACGAGATCCTGTGGGCGCCCGCGGTCAAGGGCGGGTTGCTGCTCTCCACCCGGGGCGGCGACTTCGAACTCTGCCTGGGCCAGGACCTGTCCATCGGTTACGCCGACCACGACGCCACCCGTGTCCATCTCTACTTCCAGCAGTCCTTCACCTTCCGGATGCTGACGCCGGAGGCGGTGGTCGGGCTCATCGCCTGAGGGGCGGCCGTTCCAGAGTTATCCGCCGAAGACCTGTGGGGGCAGCCATCACCGACTCCGGCCGTACGACACAGACAGCTTCCGCGTCCGCCTCGCCTCCCGCACCCCTCGGACGGCCCGCGGACCGGTTCGACGCGGCCGTCCGAGCCGCCGTCGAGCAGGGGTTGCTGAGCGAGTCCCGCCCGGTCGCCGGGTTCATCGACACGGACGGGGTGCGCGCGTCGGTCGCCGCACTGCGGGAGGCGTTCGCCCACAGCCCCGGGGTGCTGCACACCTTCGCGGCCAAGGCGTCCTCCCTCGTCCCGGTGCTGCGGCTGCTCGCCCGCTGCGGCATGGGGTGCGAGGTGGCGAGCCCGGGTGAGCTGCGGCTCGCCGTGGAGGCCGGTTTCGCACCGGGGACGATCGTCCTGGACTCCCCCGCCAAGACCCGTGAGGAGATCCGGCTCGCGCTCGCCCTGGGCGTGGCCGTCAACGCCGACAGCGTCGACGAACTGCGCCGCATCGACGCGCTGCGGAACCGGGACTCCCCCTCCGTCCTCGGGCTGCGGGTCAATCCGCAGGTGGGCGGTGGCGCGATCGGGCCGATGAGCACGGCGACGGACACCTCGAAGTTCGGGGTGGCGCTGCGCGATCCCGGCGCCCGCGAGGCGGTCGTACGGGCCTTCGAGGCGCGCCCGTGGCTCACCCGGCTGCACGCTCATGTCGGCTCGCAGGGCTGCCCGTTGGAGCTGATCGCGGCCGGAGTGGCGCGGACGTACGAGCTGGCCGAGGAGATCAACGAACGCCTCGGCGTCCAGCAGGTCACCAGCCTCGACATCGGGGGCGGGCTGCCGGTCAACTTCACCGACCACACCGTGCACCCCAGCTACGCCGACTATGTGAAGGCCCTGACGACGGCCGCCCCCGGCCTGTTCTCCGGGCGCTACGCGCTGGTCACCGAGTTCGGCCGGTCGCTGCTCGCGAAGAACGGCTTCATCGGAGCGCGGGTGGAGTACACGAAGGACGCGGGCGGCCGCCGGATCGCCCTCACCCACGCGGGGGCGCAGACCGCCACCCGTACCGTGTTCATGCCCGACGACTGGCCGCTGCGGGTCGGGGCGTTCGGTGCGGACGGGACCCCGAAGAGCGGGCCGGTGCTGGCGCAGGACATCGCGGGGCCCTGCTGCTTCGCGGGCGATGTGGTGGCGCACGGGCGGGAGTTGCCGGAGCTGGCGGAGGGCGACTTCGTCGTGCTGTACGACACGGGGGCGTACTACTTCTCCACCCCGTGGGCGTACAACAGCCTGCCCCGGCCCGCCGTTCACGGCTTCCGCTCCGCCGCCCCGGACGGCGGGGTGACGTTCGCGACGGTGCGGGACGCGCAGTCGATGGACGCGATCGCGGCGGAGAGCGGCCTCGGGCACGCCGACGCGCTGATCGAGCCGGAGGACCGGGACGCGCCTCGTTCCGCCGTGCGCGGGGAGACGCCGGGGCCCGCCCCGGGCTGACCGAGGCGGGCCGGAGCGGCATCACCGCCGCGCCGTGCGCGGACCGGTCGCTCACCCGGCCGGGTTCACCCAGCGGGCTGAGGCTCCGGCTCCGGCGTGGGATCCGGGCCGGGCGCCGGCGGCTGCGGAATCGGATCCGGAGCCGGGCCCGGGGGCACCGGCGCGGGCCCCGGCGGCACGGGCGGCGGGCTCGGCACGGGGGTGGGCGGACCGGGCACGGGCGGAGGCGTCGGCGAGGGCGGTACGGGGTCGGGGTACGGGTGGGTCATCTCGATCCTCCACAACGACATGAAACGGACAGATGGAGCTTTCTCCACCGTCTCTCGCTGCGGCTGCCCGCGCCTGCCGAGTCCACACGTGTCCGGCGGCTCCGCTGGGTCGGAAGATCTCGGTCCGACCCGCTCCGCCGGGCTCAGAACATCTCGGGATGGTCCTTGAGCCGGCGTTTCGCCTCCTGGACGAGGGCGTCCGGGGCCTCGGGCGCCTCGTCGGGGTGGCGCTGCGCCCACGCGGCGGCGTACGGGCACAGCGGCACGACGGGAACGCCTTCCCGGGCCGCGATGGCGTAGAACTCCCGTACGAGTGCTCCGGCGATGCCCTTGCCCTCGTGTTCGGGCCGCACGACCGTGTGCACGGCCACCAGCGCGCCGGGCGCGGGCTCCATGACGAAGTACGCGATGGTTCCGGCGGCCTCTCCGTCCGCGTAGGCCGTGAGCTCGCCGTGTTCCCGGTCGTCCCTGATCTCCGCTGCGGTGTTCTGCGCCATGGCTCCCGCTCTCCTCATCGGTGTGGGTGCGGACGGCGGGCTCACCCGCCCGCGACGACAGCCTGGGGGCTGCGCTCCGTACGGGTTCCGGGCACCGGCGCCGAGGCGTCGGAGCCGAGCTCGACGATCCGGTTGTCCGCGTCGACGTGCACGACCTTCGGGACGAGCGCTCGGGCCTCCGCGTCGTCGACCTGCGCGTAGCTGATCAGGATGACCAGGTCGCCGGGGTGCACGAGGTGTGCGGCCGCGCCGTTGATCCCGATGACTCCGGAGCCGCGCTCGCCCTCGATGACGTACGTCTCCAGGCGGGCGCCGTTGTCTATGTCGACGATATGGACCAGCTCGCCGGGCAGCAGGTCGGCGGCGTCCAGCAGGTCGGCGTCGATCGTCACGGAACCGACGTAGTGCAGATCGGCCTGGGTGACGGTGGCCCGGTGAATCTTGGACTTGAACATGGTGCGAAGCATCGATGCACTCCCACAGTAGGCTCCCCGCCTGCGTTTTCGCAGGTCAAGTGCTGTTTTCCCACCTTACAACGAGTCGCACGTCCGGGCAGCGCTCCTCAGGTCCGCCAGGCCCCCGGCCGACTGCCTGTCGGCCTCGCTGACGCGTCGCCAGGTGGCCTCGGGGGGCACTCGCCCCCCTGAGCCCCACCACGACGACCGCACAAGCCTATGCAGCCATCCCCCGTGGGCGGCTGTGATCACCGTCACCCCGACGAGCCGGCAGCCGTCGCCCGCCTCCAAGGACCCGGGAAGGGCCTCACGGGCTCGATGCGGCACGGCGACCCGCCGCCAACCAGCACGAGTCCGTCGGAGCTTGGAGCCCCGGCCCGGGGACGAGGCCCCGGGGGCCCCATTACCTCTCGCGTAATCGACCCCCGCCGCACCCCGCGGCATCGTGATGGCCGGCGGAACCCGGGCGGCGCGATCCGGTCGGGTCCCGGTCCTTCGCCGCCCCAACCATCCCCCCTTGGAGGGTGATCCGTCATGTCGCAGGCCCTGCTCGTCGGTCTCTCGCGTACCACGCGGCCGCAGTCCGCGCTGCGCCGATTCCTCGCTCTCGACGCCGTCGTCACCGGGGCCAACGGGCTCGCCTACCTCGCCGCCTCCGGGCCGCTCGGTGAGCTGCTCGGCATCGGTTCCCGGCTGCTCCTCGCACTCGGCCTGCTCCTCACCGGGTACGCCGCAGCGGTCGCCTGGGTGGCGAGCCGCCCGGAGCCGCCCGTCCTCGGTGTCAAGGCCGTCGTCGACGTCAACGTCCTCTGGGTCGTGCTGAGCGTCGGCGCGCTCGTCGTCCACCTCGACCCCACCACCGCCGGGCTCGTGTGGATCCCCGTGCAGGCCGCCTTCGTCGCCGGCTTCGCCGGGCTCCAGTGGTTTGCCCTGCGCGCCGCTACCCGCTGAGCGACCGCAGGTACGCGACCGTCGCCGGGTCGGCCGGGAGCAGCGTCTCGATGGCCAGCTCGGCGACCGTCACGTCCGTGGGGGTGTTGAACGTCGAGATCGAGGAGACGAACGACAGCAGCCGCCCGTCGTGCTCGATCCGCATCGGCAGCGCGAAGAAGGGGAACGGCTCGGGATCCTCCCGGTCGCCGGCGTCCGAGGCGCCCTCCGGCAGCGGGTACGCCGACACCTCCTCGTACAGCTCGCGCATCGGCCGGGAGCGGGACAGGGCGATCTGCCGCTCCATCTGGGCCAGCAGATGGCCCCGCCACTCCCGCAGGTTCCGGATCCGCGGCGCCAGGCCCTCCGGGTGGAGCGTGATCCGCATGGCGTTCAGCGGCGGCGTCAGCAGATGCCCCGCCACACCGGAGAGCAGCGCTCCGATGCCCTCGTTCGCCGCCACCACGGTGTAGGAACCGTCCACGACGAGCGCCGGATAGGGGTCGTATCCGCGCAGCAGCTGTCCGATGCCCTCCCGAAGCGTCTCCAGCTGCGGGTCGTCGAGCGCCGACTCCGTGTACCTCGGGGCGTACCCGGCGGCCAGCAGCAGGGCGTTGCGCTCCCGTACGGGGACGTCCAGGTGCTCGGCGAGCCGGAGGACCATCTCCTCGCTCGGCCGGGACCGCCCCGTCTCGATGAACGAGATGTGCCGGGCCGAGGAGTCGGCCCGCAGCGCCAGCGCCAACTGGCTCAGCCGCCGCTCCTCGCGGCAGCCGCGCAGCAGCGGCCCTACTCCCGTGTGGGTGGGCACTGTCGTCATGGCCCGACGCTATCGCAGGCACCGGCCCGGGCATCGCGTCCCGGGGACCGTATCGTCCCCGTGAGCAGCCCCGACCGGGTGCGGACAGGTCCGCAGACCCTTGCGGAGGCAGCGTACGGCGAGCTGTTCCTCGCCCCTGACCACCGTCGCCGCGACTGGTCGTGGCCGTCGCCTTGAGACCTTCGTGAGACTCCGGGGAGCGTTCGGGGTCGTAACGTCGATGGTGTCCGACTCCGACGTGCATCAGGCGTCAACCCGTCTGGATGTACAGGGTATTGAGGGGGAAATCATGGTTCGAGCGATTCGTAGCGGCCTGATCAGCGGTGCGGTGGTCGTGGGCGCGTTGCTGCTGGCGGCGGTCCCGGCCTCGGCGGCGCCCGCGTCAGCCGATACTTCGTCGGGGAAGGTCGTACTGGCCGCCGACCGGAGCACTGCCCAGACGGCTCAGGCGGCCGGCTGCCGGTACGGCGGGTGGATCCAGTACTCGGACGGGACTGTGGTGCACGTCTACATTTGCGACTGACGCATCCGCGATCGAAAGACGGCCCCGGGAGACTCCTGCTCTCCCGGGGCCGTCTTTTGCCAGGGTCGCCCACCCGAGATAATCGTCAGCTCGGACCGCGGCCGGTAGCCCGGTGGGCGCGGTGAAGGTGACCAGGGCTGGGGATCGCACCATGGCAACAGCATCATCCGAGGCCGGGTTACCCAACTCCTCGCAAGCGGCTGTTCGCGACCGAGTGCTCGAGCTTCTCGCGACGGCGGACCAGGCTGCCGTCGTCGACCTCGTCGGACCCCTCGGGTCCGGGAAGACCACCCTTCTGACCGGACTCGCTGACGGGCGGCCCGTCGTCAGCGCCCGGCGGGGAGACCTGAGGGCCGCCCTGGGTCAGACCTCCGACACCGCGCGGCCTGTCGTCTACGTCGACGACGCTGACACACCGGGATTCAGGGGAATCCTGCGGCACGAACTGCGCCGGGCCGGGACAGGGGCGCACGTCGTCCTGGCGAGCAGGAACCCGCTGCCCGACACGTCCACCGTGCTCGTTCCGCGATGGACGGACCCGGAGATCCGCGACCTGGCGATCGCACTCGGCGTCACGGCCGGGCTCGACCTGGTGGTCGCGCTGGCCGGCGGATCGCCCCTGGTCGCGGGCGGGCTGAGCCGGGCGCTGCTGGCGTCCGCCCCGCCGGACGTACCGGGAGCCGTGGCCGACCGGGCGCTGCGCGAGATCCTGGCCGACGTCCCGGTCGACCGCCGCCTGTCCGACGTACTGGACGCGCTGGCCGCCGTGGGGCGGGGGGACGAGGAACTGCTCACCGAACTGGTCGTCCCTCCGGGGGGACCGGACTGGTTCGCGGCGCTCTGCGACGGTGCGCTGATCACGGTGACCGAGTGCGGTCCGGCGGTGGTCGAGCCGTTCCGGACTCTCCTGGACCTCCGGTACCGCTGGCGCCGGCCGATCGCCCACCGTGCCGCGATCTCACTGGCCGCCACCCGCAACCTCCGCTTGTTGGGCGCGACCGCCGACGACACCCGCCGACGCGCGCTGACGGAGCATGCGCTGTTCCTGACCGACGACCCGGTCATCCGGCGCACCCTGTTCCCGCCCCTTCCGAACACGCCGTCCGTCCGGCAGGCCCGCCCCGGCGACCACGAACGGATCGCCGCGCTGGCCCGTCGATGGGCGCGCCGCGGTGGCCACAGCGTCGCCCGCACCAACCGGCTGCTCGATGGGTGGCTCCGGAACACCCCTGACGGATTCCGCGTGGTGTGCGACCCGGACGACCGGGCGGTCGGCATGAGCTACACCCCCTTGCTCACCGACCGGTCCGTGGCCGTGATCGAGCCGATGACCCGCCAGCACACCGACTGGCTGGCCGGCGGGTCCGGCGGGGCGTTCATCGGGATGGCGGCATGCGAGGACGGGCACCCGGACGCGCACTCCGCGCTGCTGCGCCGGATCCTGCTCGACGGCGTCGGGCAGCGGCGGCTGGTGGTGGCCACTCCGTCACCGGACTATCAACAACTGATGCGCAGGCTCGGCTTCGGCTTCGTCGGCGCGGCACATCACGAGCCGTCCGACGGCGGGCAGTCGGCGGAGGTCCACGAACTGGCGTTCACCAGCTCGGACGGCCTGGCGGCGTGGCTCGGCCGCATCGCCGCCACCGGCCTGGCCGGGTCTGTCGCGCGGGATGCGCGGTGGTGCGTGGGGGAGGTCCGCAAGGCTCTGGAGTGCCTCCACGACCCCATCCGCCTGTCCCGGAGCCCCCTGCTGGGCTGGGCCGCGTGCCCGACCGCGCAGGAGCTGCGCGGAACGCTGCTCGACGCGATCGGCAGCCTGATCGCCTCCGACCACCCGCCGACCGCTCAGGCGGGCCGGATCCTGGACGCCTATTACGTGCGCCGCCGGTCCGACCACGTGGGCGTGGCGCACCGCCTGCACCTGAGCCGCGCGACGTACTTCCGCCGCCTGGACCACGGCCTCACCAGGCTTGCCGAGCAGCTGAGGCCGGCGCCGGGCCCGTAGGGACGCGACGGGTGCGCCTGCGGGTGGATGACCGCGATGACCGCCGGCTCGACGGCGGCCCACGGCCCTGCGGCGGCCTGCTCGACCCCGTCTCGTCCTCTGCGGTCGGCCCGCCCGCCCGGGGAGACCGCATGCCGTGCGACGAGTCGCACGTCCCGGGCGGCGCTCCTCAGGTTCGCCAGGACTCAGGCCGACCGACCGCCGGTCTTCCTGACGCCTCGCCGGACTCCGGCCGGGGTGAGAACGCGAGGAGCAGGCCGCCGGTGGCCGGATGGGTCAGCTGCGTGCAGTGGACCTCGAAGACGGTTCGGACGAGTTCGGGGGTGAGCACCTCCGCGGGCGGGCCGTCCGCGACGATCCGCCCTCGGTGCATGACGTAGAGCCGGTCGCAGTAGGCGGCCGCGAGATTGAGGTCGTGCAGCACGCACAGCGTCGCACGCCCCAGATCGCGTACGAGTTCCAGAAGGTCGAGCGCCGCGTGCACATCGAGATGGTTGGTCGGTTCATCGAGGAGCAGCAGCGGGGTCTCCTGGGCGAGCGCGCGGGCCACCAGGGCCCGTTGCCGTTCTCCGCCGGAGAGGGTGGAGAGCCTGCGGGTGCGGTGATCCGCCAGGCGGACGCGCTCCAGCGCGGCGGTGATCGGCGCGTCCCCGGGGCCGGTGGTCGACTCGAAGGCCCGGAGCCAGGGTCCGCGCCCCATGGCCACGACTTCCTCCACGGTGAAGTCGAAGTCGGGAGCGCTGTCCTGGGCGACGAGCGCGGCACGGCGGGCGACCTCGCGCTGGCCGAGCGTCGTCACGTCGTCGCCGGACAGCGCGACGCTGCCGGCGAAGGGATCGAGCGCTCGGTAGACCGTACGCAGCAGTGAGGTCTTGCCGCTGCCGTTGGGGCCGACGAGGCCGACGCGTTCGCCGTCGTCGACGGTGAGGTCGCACTCCGCGACGACGGGGGCGGAACCGATCCGGACGCTCACGCCGGACAGGGAGAGTTTCATGACGCCTCCGAGCGTCGCAGCAGCCACAGGAAGACCGGCGCGCCGAGCACGGCGGTGACGATCCCGATGGGGAGTTCCTCGGGACGGACGAGTACACGGCAGAGCACATCGACGACGACGAGGTAGATCGCGCCGACGAGCATGGCGATGGGGAGCAGACGGCGGTGGTCCGGGCCCACGACCAGGCGTACGAGATGGGGGACGATGAGCCCTACGAAGCCGATCCCGCCGGACACGGCGACGAGAACGCCGGTGAGGAGGGAGGCGACGACCAGGAGGCGGACGCGGACGCGGTGCACGAAGACGCCGAGCGAGAGCGCCGCGTCGTCACCCGCCGCGAGTGCGTTGAGCGTCCGGGTCCGCAGCATCAGATGGACGCCGACGATCAGCACGGCCGCCGCCGGCAGCGCCAGGTTCGACCACGACGACTCCGACAGGGAGCCCAGCAGCCAGAACAGCACCGAATGCGCCGCGTCCGCGTTGCCGCTCCGGAAGATGACGAAGCTGGTGGCTCCGCTGAACAGGTAGGAGAGGGTCACCCCGGCGAGGATCAGGCGGCTCGGGATGACACGGCCGGCGCGGCGCGACAGTCCGAGGACCGCGATCATCGCCACGAGCGCTCCGACGAACGCCGCGGCCGACGTCGACAGGCCGGCCACCGCCACCGACCCGAGGGTGATCGCGACGGAGGCCATCAGCCCGGCGCCCGCGGAGACGCCGAGCACATAGGGGTCCGCGAGCGGGTTGCGGACGGTCGCTTGCAGGGTGACGCCGACGACGGCGAGCCCCGCGCCGACGACGGCGGCCAGCAGAACACGCGGCAGCCGCAGGTTCCACACGATCTGGTCGTCCATCACACCGGCGGACGTCCCGCCGCCGGACAGGCGGCCGGCGATGACCTGGATGACGGTCTCCAGCCGCACACCGACGGATCCCACCGACACGGCCACGCAGACCGTGACGAGGAGGACGGCGAGCAGCAGCGGCGCGACGACGGAGAGGGGGGTACGCCGGCCGCCGCGGCTCAGGGGTGGCCGAAGGCCCCTTCGCGAGCGCCCTTCGGCGCGGGCGGCGTCGGTGGCGGGTGTTCGCCCGGGCATCGCGGACCTCACTGGGAGCGGAAGGTGCTCGGGTGCAGGAAGCGGGCTATCTCGGTGACGCCCTGCACCGGCCTGGTGCTGCCGCGTGCCCCGGTCCTGGCCGCGTCGATGACGAGGACGCGCCGCTTCTCGACCGCGTCGACGGTGGGGAACGTCCGGTTCAGGAACGCGATCGCGTCGTCGCGGCCCGCCTTCGTCGCCGTGAAGTCGTCGACGACGATGGCCTCGGGGTCGCGTGCGACGATCTGTTCGGGGCTGACCGGGGCGAACTGACCCGGCAGGTCGGCGAAGACGTTGGTCCCGCCCGCCCGTTGCAGCACGTCGTTCGCGAGGCCGCCCGAGGTCACATAGAGCCGGCCGGCGACCTGCGAGATCTCGGCGACCTTGGGCCTGGGCTCCTCGGCGGTCCGCCGGCGTACGTCGTCGAGGGTGCCGCGCAGCTCGTCGGCCAGCGCCTGTGCGCGGGTCTCCACACCGAAGATCGTGCCGAGCTGGTGGAGGTCGGCGTCGAGCGCGTCGAGTCCGGAGGTGTCCGAGCGCAGGTCCGCCGCGCACCCGCCACCGACCACATAGGTGGCGATGCCCAGGCGCTTCAGTTCGTTGACGCTCGGGCTTCCCAGCTTGCCGGAGACCTTCTCGACCTGATCGGTGATCAGGAGATCGGGCTTGGCGGCGACCAGTGCCTCGACGCTCGGATTGCGCGTCCCGAGACTGGGCAGAGCCGCGAGCCGCTCCCTCAACTCGGGGGCGGGCGCGGACTCGCCGCGCGTCTTGGCGACGATCCGCTCCCCCACGCCCAACGCGAACAGGGTGTCGGCGATGGCGTCCGTGGTGATCGCCACGCGCTGCGGGACCCGGTCGAGTGCGACCGTACGGCCACAGGACTCGAAGGCGGCTCCGCCCGCTCCGCTCTCCTGGCGCGCGCCGGCGCCGGCGCCGGCGCACCCGGTCGCGCCGACCGCGAGGAGCGCGACGGCGGCGCAGAGTGCGGCGGCCCGGGGCCGGTACGCGGCAGCGCGTGGTCCACGGCTCGGTGACGGGTGGTCAGGGTGCGGCTGGGGCATGAGGGGACGTTCCCTTCGGTGCGGGTCTCGAGGGCTGTCGCCGGGCGGCTCACACATTATTGAATGAGCTTCAGTCACCATGTTAGGTTACCCTAATGAAGCCATCGACACCGCAGACTCCGGGGCTGGCGGGACCCGGTGCGTTACTGCGCCTGCTCGCTCCGATCCGGACCCATCTCGTCATCTGCGCGGCCCTGTCGTGCCTGAGCGCGGCGGCGGGCATCGTGCCCTACATCGCCGTCGCCGAGATCGCGCGGCTCATGCTCGACGACCCCGCGGACGCGCACACCGCCATCTGGACCTGGGTCGGCATCGGCGCGGCCGGCGCCGGCGTCTGGCTGGTCCTGCTCGTGCAGTCCTCCCGGGTGGGCCACTACGCCGACGCGGCGATCCTGCACGACGTGCGCGTGCGGATCGTGACGCACCTCGGCAGGCTGCCGCTCGGCTGGTTTCGCGCCACGGGCTCGGGCAAGGTCAAGCGCGCGATGACGGGTGACCTCGAGGAGATGCACGAAGTCATCGCGCACGCCCTGGGGCAACTGGTCGGGGCGAGCACCGTGATGGTCGTCGCGACGGGCTATCTGCTCCTCGTCGACGTCCGCATGGCGTTCGTCGTGCTGGGCGTGCTCCTCCTGATGGGGATCTTCTTCCGCGTCTCGATGCGGTCCATGACGACCCATATGAACCGGCTGGTCGCCGCCGACGCGCGCATCAGCGCCGCCGGCGTCGAGTACGCGGACGGGATCCAGGTCGTCAAGACGTTCGGCACCGGGGGCCGGGTCCTGCGCCGCTTCGACGACGCCGTGGACGAACACACCCAGGCGTTCGCGGTCTGGGTCGCCGAGGTGCGCTACAGCTCGGCGGCTTCGCGGCTGTTCGGCTCGGAGATGGCCGTCCTCACCGCCGTGGCGGCCGCCGGGCTGGTGCTCGTCGACCGCGGATCGCTCGGCGTCGCGGACCTGGTGGCGTTCCTGGTCGTCGCCATCGGGCTGCCCAACTCCATCCTGCCCGCCGTGACCGCCGCCCAGGGAGTGCGCAAGGGCCGGATGGGCGCGGCCAACATCGAGCGGCTGCTCTCCCGGACACCGCTGCCCGAGCCCGAGAACCCGCGCACGCCCGATGGCCACGGCGTCGAGTTCGACCGTGTCTCCTTCTCCTACGACGGGGTGACCAACGCGGTCGAGGAGATCAGCGCCGTCTGTCCGCCGGGCCGGGTGACCGCGATCGTCGGTCCGTCCGGCGCGGGCAAGACGACCCTCGCCGGCCTGCTGCCGCGCTTCTACGAGGTGTCGGAGGGGGCGATCAGGATCGGCGGCGCGGACGTGCGCTCGATCCCCTCCACCGAGCTGTTGGCGTCGATGTCCCTGGTCTTCCAGGACGTCACCCTGCTGCGTGACAGCGTCGCGGAGAACATCCGCATCGGCCGGCCGGGCGCCGGTGACGCGGAGGTCCGCGAGGCGGCGGTCGCCGCGCACATCCACGAGGTGATCGAGAGCATGCCCGACGGGTACGACACGCTGCTCGACGCGGGCGGCGGCAGTCTGTCCGGCGGTGAACGCCAGCGGCTGACGATCGCGCGGGCGATCCTGTCCGGGGCGCCGATCGTCGTCCTGGACGAGGCGACGGCCGCGTTGGACGCCGACAGCGAGTCGGCGGTCCAGGAGGCACTGGCCAACCTGGCGGCGGGCAAGACGGTGATCGTGATCGCCCACCGGCTGCACACCATCGCGGGGGCCGCCCAGATCCTCGTACTGGAGAACGGACGGCTGGTCGAACAGGGCCGCCACGAAGAACTGCTGGCGCGCGAGGGGCTGTACGCCCGGATGTGGGCCGCGCAGGAAGGAGTGCTCGCGTGATCCGCCGCTTGTACCGGCTCTGGCCGAATCCGAAGCTGCTGGCCCGTCTGTGGCTGCTCACCGCCGGACAGGCGGTCCTCCAGGGTCTGCTGCTCGCTCTGCTCATCCCGGTCCTGGACGCCGTCGTGCGACCCGAACCGGACGTCGGCGCGGCCACGTCATGGCTCGTGCTCGGC
Source organism: Streptomyces sp. cmx-18-6 (assembly GCF_046548915.1). Taxonomy (NCBI): domain Bacteria; kingdom Bacillati; phylum Actinomycetota; class Actinomycetes; order Kitasatosporales; family Streptomycetaceae; genus Streptomyces; species Streptomyces sp. cmx-18-6. The sequence goes on from NZ_JAEBEP010000003.1 coordinate 200,935, forward strand.
GCGGTCGGCGCGGTGCTGTACGCGGTGCTGAGCGTCATCACCACCCCGGTCGGTTTCGCTGCGGCGGGCACGCTCGCGGCGCAACTGCGCCGCCGGTTGATGCACCATGTGAGCACGCTGACGCTGGGCTGGTTCACCGCCGATCACAAGGCGCGGCTCGCCCGGGGGGTGACCGCCGATGTGGGCAACGCCGCGCACCTGGCCGTGACGATCGGCGGGCCCGTGATCACCTCGACGCTGCTGCCCGCGACGATCGTCGTCGTGACGTTCACGGTCGACTGGCGGATGGCGCTGCTGCTGTGCGCGATCGCGCTGGTCGCCTATCTGGCCCTGCGGCGTGCCGCACGGATCGCCGAGATCACCGAGACCGATCTGGAGCGGGCGGCGGCCGGGGTCGCCGGCCGGGCAATCGAGCTCGGCCAGGCCCAGCCGGTCCTGCGCGCCGCCGGTCATGCCGGGGGCACGCCCCGGATGCGCGCCGCGCTCGACGACCACCGCGAGACCTACCGGGAGGGGATGCGCCGGGCGCGGCAGCCGTTCTTCGTCTACACCGGTGTGATCATGGCGGGATTCGTCGCGGTGCTCGCCCTGACCGCCGAGCTCGTGCTCAGCGGGCGTGTCGAGGTCGCCGAGGCGATCGTGCTGCTCGTGCTGGCCGCCCGTTTCCTGGAGCCGCTCGGCAACCTGATCGAGCTGATCGGCGCGCTGCGCGCGTTGCGGAACCAGATCGCGCGCATCGAGGAACTGCTGTCCACTCCCCCGCTGCCGGTTCCGGCCGAGCCGGTACGCCGGATCGCCGAGGCCGACGTCGAGTTCGCGAACGTCACCTTCACCTACCCGGGCGGCGACGCCCCCGCCCTGAAGGATGTGTCCCTGCGCTGCCGGCCGGGCACCACCACCGCCCTGGTCGGGCCGTCCGGATCCGGGAAGACGACGGTGACCCGGCTCATCGCCCGGTTCTTCGACATCGACGCGGGAGAGCTGCGCGTCGGCGGCGTCGATGTGCGCGAACTCGACCCGGCCGCCCTGCTCGACGAGATCGCCATCGTCTTCCAGGACACCTACCTGTTCGACGACACCATCGAGGACAACCTGCGTCTGGCGCGCCCCAGGGCGACATGGGACGAGTTGCGGGAGGCGGCCACCGCGGCACGGCTCGACGAAGTGATCGAGCGTCTGCCCGCCGGCTGGCAGACCCGGGTGGGCGAGGGCGGCGCGCAGTTGTCGGGCGGCGAACGCCAGCGGGTCGCGATCGCCCGGGCGATGCTCAAGCGGGCGCGCATCGTCCTCGTCGACGAGGCGGGCTCCGCTCTCGACCCGGAGAACGAAGCCGCCATCACCCGGGCCATCGCCAATCTCGGCGCGGACCCCGACCGCACGGTGATCGTGATCGCCCATCGCCCCGCCACCCTGGCCACCGCGGATCATGTGGTGTCGCTCGACGGCGGCCGGGTGGCGGAATCCGGCACACGGGCGGAACTGCTGCTCACGGGCGGGGCGTTCGCCCGCCTGAACTCGCAGTACGAGCGGGCGCGGCACTGGCGCATCGCCCCCGTGAGTGGCTGACCGACGACTTCTGTCGCTGGACCGCTCCGCCGCCGGCGATCCGCGCACACGGGTCGTCGGCGGCCGGCTCAGACCTCGATGCGCAGGTAGCGGTGGGCGAGGTCGGTGATGTCGGCGATGAGCTCGTCGGCGAGCCGGTCGATGTCCTCGGCCTCGTGGTGCAGCAGCGCGTGGGTGGCCCCGTACCAGGCGCTGTAGATCAGATTCGCCGCCATGGCGGGGTTCGGGGCGTCCGCCGGCGGGTTCGGACGCTCGGTGATGAGTCGCCGGAACGCCTCGACGTGCGCGTTCTCGGGGCTGACCTGGATCTCGGTCCTGGCGTTGATCGGCGTGTGGCCGTACAGCACGTCGTGCAGTTCGGCGTGCTCGACATAGACGCGGACGGCGTCGCTCAGCCAGGCGTCGACGCGTCCGACCCAGTCGTCGGCGGGCAGGCTCTCCACCGCCGCCTGCTGCCGCGCGACCAGTTGATCGATGAAGCGGGCCTGTACCGCGAGCATGAGATCGCGCTTGGAGCTGAAATGCAGATAGAAGGTGCCGATCGCGACACCCGCGCGCTGCGTGATCTCATCGATCCGGGCAGCGTCGACTCCCCGCTCGACGAACACCTTCTCGGCCGCGTCCAGGAGGTCGGCGCGCCGCTCCTCGGCGGGTTTGGTTCGCGGGCGGCCAGGGGCGGATCGGCGCACAGTCATTGCACGAACTCTACGTGTTCGGCGGGGGCCGTGCGCTGGTGGGCGGCCCCCCTCCGCCCGGCCCGAGCAACGCCCCCGGGGCCCGCTCCGCAACCGCACTGCCCGGCCGGGCTCCGCGGACGGGCTCCCCGGGCGGGCTCGCCCCGCGGGCTCCCCGAGCAGGCTCCTCTGTGGCCGAAAACAGCCGCGGGGGCGTCACAGTCGCGCTACGACCCCTTCTCGTCTGGGCCACCGTCAGATGCCGGTGAGGCGGGTGGAGCGAGGCGAAGCGGCAGGTTTCTTTGCGCTATGCCCCACTTTACGAGCGCCGCTGCGGCCGCTCCCCCGGCTCCGGGAGCCCTGAAGCACTCCGTGGCGACTTTTAGGCTGCGCTTATGCACTACACGAAGAAGCTCATCGGACTGGCCGCCCTCGGCATGCTCGCGGCCGGATGCGGCTCCGGGGACTCCCCCGGCACGACCGGCGCACCTGCCGCCGACTCCAAGCCCGGAACCACGCGGGAGACGTCCGCCGCCCCGCAGGCCGAGCCGCTGCCCGTGGCCGTCGACGGCCCGCAGAAGGACGTGCTGGACAGCTCATCGGACGGGCAGCTCAAGGTGCTGCCCAAGCCGGCGGACGGCGCTCCCTTCACGAAGAAGGTGGAGCACAAGCTCCAGGAGCAGGTCCTCAGCAGGGTCAAGGTGCCCGGGAAGACCAGCGCGGAGTGCCCGGACGGCGTGACGCAGAAGGCCGGCGCCGTCAGCACCTGCAACGTCACCTACGAAGGCGCCGTCATCCCCTACGAGGTCAAGATCAGCGACTCGTACAAGGAGGGCGGCATCATGACCTTCTACACCGCCAAGCCCCTCAAGAGCCTGGTGGTGGCGAAGGTCGTCTACAACCAGCTGTTCGAGCAGTACGGCAGCGGGTCCGGGCGCACCGACGCGAGCAAGCTCGCCTGCGAGGAGTTCCCCGTCGCCAAGGCCGTCGAGCTCGACGGCGACTCCGGGCTGACCTGTCAGTACTGGAGCAAGTACGGCAACCAGGGCGACGGCGGCTACGAGACGCTGCGCGTCAAGGCCGGCACCTACGGGCCCGGCTTCGAGCAGGTCCGCTGAGGCCGGAGGCTCAGGGCGTGCCCGGGGGTTCCTGACCGGGTCCGGGACGCCCTGGCACGGCCTATCCGGTCCTGGTCCGCCGGACACGCCCTGGCGGAATCACCAGGCCACCGCCAGCCGCTGCGGGCTGCGGGAGGTCGTCCCGCTCCGCCAGACGACGGCGTCCACGGGTTGCGCCAGGCGCAGGCCGGGGAAGCGGGCGGCCAGGCGGTGCAGGGCGATCTGGAGTTCGGTCCTGGCCAGCCAGGCGCCCAGGCAGTAGTGGGCGCCGGCCCCGAAGGAGAGGGTGGGGGCTTCCAGCGGGGCGAACAGGTCCTCGAGCGTGCGACGGGGGAAGACCTCCGGGTCCCGGTTGGCGGCTCCGCAGTCCGCGAGGACGACCGCGCCGGCCGGGATCGTCACCCCGCCCACCTCGACGTCCGTGGCGGCGTGGCGTGCCGTACCCCGGTCGTCGCCCAGCGGGACGAGGTGGACGATCCGGTCGGCCGCCCGCTGCGCGGCATCCTCGTCGGCGGCGATGCGCGGCCAGCTCTCCGGGCGTTCGCCCAGCAGGTAGAGCAGCGCGTTGCCGAGCATGGTCATCGTGCTGTCGTGGCCGCCGACGACGAGCCCGCACACCAGGCTCACCAACTGCGCCTCGGGGAGGCCGCCTTCCGCGTCGGCGGCCGCGACCAGGCTGCTGATCAGGTCGTCGCCGGGGGTCTGCCGCCGCCGCGCGAGGAGCTCGGCCCCGAACGCGCTGAACTCCTTCAGTACGGACTCCACCTCCTCGCCGGCGTGGGAGCCGTCCGAGAAGGCGTGCTCGCTCCAGTGGCGCATCCGGTCGTGGGCGGACGCGTCCAGGCCCATCAGCCGGCTGATCACCGCCACGGGCAGCGGGAGGGTGAACTCCTCGACCACGTCAACCGGTTGCGGCCGTTCCTCCAGCCGGTCCAGGAGCTCCTCCACGATCGCGGCGATCCAGGGCTGCCAGCGGGCGACCGCCCTCGGGGTGAACGCGCGGCGCAGGGTCCGGCGCAGCCGCAGGTGGTCGGGGCCGTCCTGGTTGAACATCAGGTCGGGATTGTTGACCAGATCCGGTACGTCGGAGAGGGGCGGGGCGTCGGCCGCGTACAGCTGGGCCCGGCCGAAGCGGGGGTCGGACAGGACCTGGCGGACGTCCGCGTACCGGCTGACCAGCCAGGCGGGGGCTCCGCCCGGCAGCTCGCCGAGCCGGGGCGGGCCCGGTTCCTCGAAGGGCAGGCGGTGCAGGGGCGCCAGCGACGGGTCGGTGGTGGTCATCGAGCCTCCCGGGGCGGGGCGTATCCGTGGAAGAGGGGAAGGGCGGCGGGCCTCACAGCGCGACGAGGACCTTGCCGCGGTTGTCCGCCCGGTCGCCGTAGAGGCTTCCGTACGCGGCGGGGATGTTGTCGAAGCCGTGGTGGAGGGTGTGGTCGCAGACGATCTCGCCGCGCCGGACCCGGCTGCCGAGCTCGGCGTGGAGGTCCTTCCAGTTCTGTTCCGTGAACCACTCCAGGGAGAAGATCCCCCGGACCGTCGCGCGCGGGAACATGAGGTAGGGCAGGAGCCGGGGGCCGGTGTCCTCGTTGCCGACCTGGGTCGCCCACTGCCAGCACACCGCCACCTGGCTGCCGACGTTGAGCATGGAGAACACCGCGTCGGTGACCGTGCCGCCGAGGTTGTCGAAGTAGCGGTCGACGCCGTCCGGGGCCGCCCGGGTCAGCGCCTCGCGGACGGTGTCGGCGCTGTCGGTGTGCCGGTAGACGATGACGGTGTCGAAGCCGAGGCCGGTGAGGTATCCCGCCTTGTGCGGGGAGGAGGTGGTCCCGATCACCCGGGCGCCGGCGAGCGCGGCGAGCTGGCCGACGAGTGCGCCGACCGCGCCGGAGGCCCCGCTGACGACGAGGGTGTCCCCCGGGCTGATCGTCATGTACTTGGCGAGGGTGCCCCAGGCCGTCATGCCGGGGCCGCCCATCACGCTCAGCGCGGTGGGGAGCGGCAGGGCGTCGTCGTACCACTCGGGGTCGAGCCTGCGGTAGGCGGGGAAGACCATGGGGAAGGTCCCGGTCTGCCAGAGCTCGGCCGCTCCGGTGGAGACGACGTGGGACCGCCAGCCGCCGAAGCCCTGGACGAGGTCGCCGACGCCGTGGGCGGCGCGCGGTCCGGCCGCCACCACCTCCATGATCGAGTCGGCCCCCATATGGGTCCCGATCGGGGTGTCGAGGGCGATGCCCTGGAGGTAGGGGTCGACGGAGACGTACAGGGTGCGCAGGAGCATCTCGTCGGGGGCCAGGGCGACGTCGACGTTCTCGACGACCTTCTCGTAGACCCGGTCCACGTCGGGCACGCCCTCGACGTGCTCGCGGACCACCCATTTCTCGATCTTCATGAGCTCTTCCCTGGCTTCCCTGTCGTCGTCTGTGCGGCGGTGGTCCGGTGTCCGGCCGGCGTGGGCCCGGCGGGGCGCGGCGGTACGGGGATGACGCGGTGGGTCGGCGGGGGCGCGGTGCGGTCGACGGACGCGGTGAAGGGCTTGCCGTCGTCGCGGCAGACGAACTGCATGACGTGGCGTCCGGCGGCGGCCGCCCGGATCAGTCCGCCGGTGGTGGCCCAGACGCCGGACTGGTAGAAGTCCGCGAGGCCCGGCAGCCCCGGTCCGTGCTTCTTGACGAGCTCTTCGAGGGTCTCGCCGCTCTCGACGAACGGCTGCCAGCCCAGCACCGTACCGTCGTAGTTGCCGGTGTAGCGGACCTGGGTGAGCGGGCTGGAGACGTCGCGTACGACGATCGCGTCCCGCAGGCCGGGGAAGCGCTGCTCCAGGAAGTCCACGAGCGTCTCGCGGGCTCGCCGTTTGGCCGCGTAGTAGCCGCGTCCGTGGCGTACGGGCAGGGTGTGCAGTTCGTGGCCGCCGCGGGTGCGGGTGACCTGTTCGGGGCCTTCGTCCAGGGCCCGCCAGGGGGCGATGTCGCAGAAGTAGGTGGCGTAGACGACGGTGGTCCCGTCCGGGGAGAGCTCGGGGTAATGGCGGCTGCGGAACTGGACGTTGATGCTGGGGTGGCGGATGCCGGTGAGCCGGTCGGCCGTCGCCTCGTCGAGGAGGTACGTCGTGCAGGGGTCTCCTTCGGGGAAGGGGCGGGAGAGGCCGAGGAAGAGCGTGAAGTAGCCGGGGAAGACCATGCCGGGTTCGTGGATGGTCCGCGTGTAGAGCTTGCGGTAGTCCTCGCCCAGGTATCCGCCGTCCAGGAACTTCATGGTCGTGGTGTAGCCGTCGCAGGCCGACACCACGATGTCGGCGCGCAGTTCGCGGCCGTCGCTGAGGCGGACGCCCACCGCGTGGTCGTCCTCGACGATGACCGTCTCGACCTTGGTGTTGTACGAGACCTCCCCGCCGAGCCGCCGGTAGCGGGCCTCGATCGACCGGGCGAGGCCGAGCGAGCCGCCTTCGGGGACGCCGGCGGAGAGGTTGGCGTGGGAGGCGAGCTGGAAGTGGAACGGGAGGACGGGGAAGTTGGGGTGCTTCTCGTAGAGGATGAAGTTGAACGCCTCCCGCAGCAGCGGGTCCTTGAACTTCGCCGAGTACTCGGTCATCAGCACGGTGATCGTGGTGCGGACGGCGTTGACGTACGGGACGAACGAGGCGAGCATCCGCCAGCGCTCCAACCGGCCCATGAGACCGACCGGTTTGAGGAACGGATAGACGGCGAGGGCCTTGCGGAAGCTGCGCAGTTGAGCGCAGAACTTGCGTACGGTACGGGCGTCGGCGGGCGAGATCCCGATGAGGTGGGCTTCCAGCCGGTCCGGGTCGGAGTAGAAGTGGACGGCCCGTCCGTCCTGTCCGCGCACGATGTTGAACACGTCGAAGTGGCGGATCTCCTTGCCCTGCAACGCGCCGAGCTCCAGCCAGATCTGGTGCATCTCGTTGCCGGGCCCGCTGCCGAGGAGCCAGCTGACGCAGGCGTCCAGGGTGAAGCCGCCGCGCTCCCAGGCGGTGCAGCAGCCGCCGGGCAGTTCGTGCATCTCCAGGACGCGGGTGCGGTAGCCGTTCATCTGCGCGTAGCAGCCGGTGGAGAGGCCGCCGAGGCCGGCTCCGATGATGATCATCGATTCCCGGGGCCGCCCGGTGCCGCGACGGGTCGTGCCGGTCGTGGACGTGGTCATGAACTGGTGTCCTCCCGTGCTGACCAGCGGTCGAGCTGGGGCAGGCGCCCCAGCTTCCCGGTGTGCCAGGGCTCGGCGTCCGTGCTCTCCCAGGCCCGGAACTCCAGGCCCAGTTCCCGGCAGAGGTACTGGGCGGCGAAGCGGCCGGTGGAGGCGGCGCGGATCAGGCCGCCCATGCCGACCCACTGCCCGGCCATGGAGAAGCCGCTCAGTCCCGGCAGCCGCATGCGGTCCCGGCCGACCAGGCGGGCGGCGACGTCGTCGGCGTCGGAGAACGCCTTCCAGGCGAGGATGGAGCCGTTGTGGTTGCCGGTGTAGCGGTGGGTGGTGGCGGGCGAAGCCACGTCGACGAGTTCGATGCGGTCGGCGATGCCCGGGGTGCGGCGCTCCAGGAAGGCGCGGACGAAGTCGGCGACCTCCTGCTTGCGCGTCCGGTACTGCTTGCGGTTCCTGGTGCGCAGGTCCTTCCAGTAGGCGTAGTCGCTGAAGTAGGTGCAGTGGAGGACGGAGCGGCCCGGGGGTGCGAAGCCGTCCGAGTAGCGGGAGCGCGCCTGGACGACCAGGCTGTTCTGGAGCGCGCCGGGGAGGCGGTCCCCGTCCTCGGCGGGCAGGAGGTGGGTGGTGCTGTGGGCCTCGCCGGGGTCGAGGTCGCCGCGCAGGCCCACGAAGGCGGAGACGACGGCCGGGAAGAGCGTGCCGGGGCGGTGGAGGAGGTCGGTGTAGAGCTTGTCGATCCTCGGGCCGGTGTAGCGTCCGCCGAGCAGCCCGTAGACGGTGGTGTGGCCGTCGCAGGCGGAGACGATGTGCTCGGCGAAGTACCTTTTGCCGCCGCGCAGTTCGATGCCGATGGCACGGTCGTTCTCGATGAGGATCCGCTCGGTGCGGGCCCGGTAGTCGACGGTTCCGCCCAGGCTCAGATAGCGCTCCTCGACGGAGCGGGATAGGCCGAGCGAACCGCCTTGCGGGAAACCGGCGTTGCCGTGGTAGGCCGCCGCCATGTTGAACAGGTAGGGCAGGAGCGGGAAGCCCTCCGGGTCCTGGAAGAAGATGTTGCGGAAGGCCCGCCGCAGCAGCGGGTCCTGGAACTTGTCGGCGAAGACGTGCATCGGGGTGGCGGCGGTGCGCCAGAACAGCCGGAAGGCGGGCAGCACCGTGCGCAGGGTCTCCGCCCTCTCCCGTACGGTGCGCAGCGCCGGCGCGGTCAGGAACGGGTACAGCTCGATGGCGATGAACCGCTTCAGATCACGGGTGAACGCCCGGATCAGGGGCGCGTCGGCGGGTGAGAGCTCCAGCAGGTGGGCTTCGAGGCGGTCCGGGTCGTTGTAGAAGGTGACCGAACGGCCGCTCTCGTCCTCGACCTTGTTGAACAGGTCGAAGTTGGTGACGGTCTTGCCGTCGAGCGCGCCCAGCTCGCGCCACACCTGGTGGGCGTCGTTGCCGGGCGCGGTGCCGATCAGCCACTCGATGCAGTAGTCGAAGAGGTAGCCGTCGCGCGACCAGGCGGTGCAGCAGCCTCCGGGCAGCACGTGCTTCTCGAAGATGCGGGTCCTGGCTCCGCTCATCCGGGCGTAGCAGCCGGTGGAGAGGCCGGCCACGCCCGCGCCGATGACGATGACGCGGGGCGGGGCGCCCGGGGTGCGCTCGCGGCTGCTCCAGTCGTCGGCCGCGGCCGGGGGCGGTTTCGTGTCATACGCCATGGGCCGGGGCTCCCGTCAGCGCGGTGCGGACCAGGCCGGCGTTGCGGGCGAGGTGCTTGGGGTCGAGCATGTCGGCGTGGACGCCGGAGCCGCGCAGCACGACGGTGGTGCCGGTGGAGCTGCCGTGCCAGGTGCCGCGCTCCCCGGCGGCGTACAGGGATGCCTTCTCCTCGTCGGTGATCACGCTGACCGGCGCGGCGACCGTCCCGGTGTTGGGAGTGCGCCCGCAGAACGCGAGGTACTCCGCCGCGTGGGCGAGCGTCTCGCGGGTGACGGCCTCGGACCCGGTGTGTTTGCGCAGGTGGTCGGCGAGTTCGGCCTCGAAGTGGCGGATCCCCTCGTCCCCCGGCTCGTAACTCTCCAGGATGCGGCGGGAGTCGAGGACGACCACATGGGCCACCTGGCGGCCGCGCCGCTCCAGCTCCTTGGCCGTCTCGAAGGCGAGGTTGCCGCCGAGGGAGTAGCCGAGGAGCAGGCACGCGCCCTCGGGCCGGGCGGCCTCGATCAGGTCGGCGTACCGGGCCACCTTGTCGTCGCCGGGGAGGTAGTTGAAGCCGATGACGGCGTACTCGGGGAGCTGGGCGGCGAGCCCCCGGTAGACGAGTCCGTGGCCGCCGGCGGGCGGGAAGCAGAACAGGGGCGGGGACTGTCCGGCGTTGAAGGTCAGATACGGCAGCTCGTCGGTGGTCGTGCTGTGCAGGACGTCGGCCACGGTGGCGGCCATGCCGTGCAGGGTGGTGACCTGGTAGAGGCGGCTGACGGGGACGCTGACGCCGAACTCGGTGCGCAGGTGGTGGAGGAGCTCGATGAGCTTGATGGAGGAGCCGCCGACCTCGAAGAAGTCGTCCTCCAGGCCCACCTGTTCGAGCCCCAGCAGGGTCTTCCAGTGCCCGGCCACGCTGATCTCGTAGAGCGTCACGGGCTCCTCGTGGGTCCGTGCTCCGGTCTCGGCCCGGGGTGCGGGCAGCGCGGCCGTGTCGATCTTGCCGTTGGCGGTGAGCGGCAGTGCGGGCAGCTCGACGACGTACGACGGGATCATGTACGACGGCAGCGAGCGGGCCAGGTGGCGGCGCAGGGCCCGCCGGTCGAGCACGGCTCCGGGCGCCGGCACGCAGTAGGCGCAGAGCGCCTCCTCGCCCCCGGTGTCCGTGCGGACGGTCACGACGGCGCGGGCGAGCGGGGGCCACTGGGCGAGGTGCGCCTCGATCTCGCCGATCTCGATGCGGTGGCCGCGCAGTTTGACCTGTCCGTCCGTGCGGCCGAGGAGGTGGACGCGGCCGTGCGCGTCCCAGCGGGCGATGTCGCCGGTCCGGTAGAGCCGTTCGGGGCGGGCGTCCGGTCGCCTGCTGAGCGTACGGGTGACGAAGCGGTCGGCCGTCTGCTCGGGGTCCTGGGCGTAGCCGAGGGCGACGCCCTCGCCGCCGATCCAGAGCTCGCCGGGGACTCCCGGCGGGACGGGTTCGCCGTGGGCGTCCAGGACGTGCAGGGTGCTGTTGGGCAGCGGCCGGCCGATCGGGACCATCAGGCCGGGTTCCAGGTCGTCGACGGGGCCCTCGAAGAAGGCGCTGTCGATGGTCGCCTCGGTGAGGCCGTAGGAGTTGACGAGGCGGGTCGCCGGTCCGCACAGCTCGCGCAGCCGCTCGTACTCCGCCACCTTCCAGGCGTCCGAGCCGACGACCAGCAGCCGCATGAAGTCCAGCCGCAGCCCTTCCCGTGCACAGTGGTCCATCAGCCCCCGGACGACCGCCGGCACGAACTCGGCGCAGTCGACGCGCTCCTGACGCATCGTCCGGTAGAGGCGCGTGGTGTCGAAGAGGAGGTCGCGGTCGGCCAGGACGAGATGGCCGCCCGAGCACAGTGCCCGGACCAGGTCGCCGGTGAACACGTCGAACGACGGCTCGGCCATCTGGAGGTGCACCCGCACGTCCGAATCCAGCCGGTACGCATGACGCCAAGCGCCGTACGCGGAGGCGAGGTTGCGGTGGCTGACGCGGACGGCCTTGGGGCGACCGGTCGACCCGGAGGTGGTGATGACGTACGCCGGTGAGTCCGGGACCGCGTGCTCCCGCGGGCCGTCCGGGTGCGGCTCGGTGGCGTTCAGCGCGTCGAGGGTGAGCGTGATGACGGGCAGTGCCGCGGTCCCCTCCCGTGCGGCCTCGTCGGAGACGATGACCAGGTCCGCTCCGGTGGCCCGGACGAGGTGCGCGACGCGGTCGGCGGGCTGGTCGGGGCGGAGCGGGAGGTAGGCGCCGCCGGCCTTCAGGACGGCGAGCAGGGTGACGATCAGCTCGGGCGACTTGTCCAGGCGGACGACGACCACCGAACCGTCCCCGACGCCCAGGGCGCGGAGCCGGGCGGCCCCTTCGGCGGCTCGTCGCTCCAGCTCCCCGTAGGTCAGCCTGCGTCCGCCGCCGCCCGGGAGCGGCAGGGTCACGGCGATGGAGGCGGGGCGGGCGGCGGCGATCCGGCCGATCAGTTCGTGGACCGGGGTGAACGGCTCGGCCTCGTCCGCGGCGGCCGGCGGCAGGGCGGGGCGGCTCCACTCCCCCACCAGCTGTTCCCGCTCCCGGTCGTCGAGCATCTCCAGCCGTGAGGCGGGCCGTTCACCGGGGGCCCGGGTCATGTGGTCGAGCAGACGGGTGTAGTGGGCGGCCATGCGTCGCACGGTCTGCGGGAGGAAGAGGTCGGTGTTGTACTTGAGGACGCAGTGGAAGCGGTGCTCCGCCTCGTCCTCGTACGCCGAGAGGGTGATGTCGAACTGCCCTTCCTCCTCGGGGAGTTCGATGTACTCCAGCCGGTAGCCGTACTGCTCGGTGGCGACCTTGTGGGTGAGGAGGATGAACATCGCCTGGAAGACGGCCGAGCGGCTGGGGTCGTGCTGGAGCCCCAGTTCGTCGACGAGGAGGACGAACGGGTACTCCTGGTTGTCCAGGCCGCCGAGGACGGTCCGGCGGACCTGTTCCAGCAGTCCGGCGACGGTGGGGTCGCCGGAGAGGTCGGCGTGGAGCGGGAGCGGGTTGACGAAGTAGCCGTAGACCGGGGCGAAGTCCTGCCGGGTGCGGCCGGTCACCGGGGAGCCGACGACGATGTGGTCCTGGCCGGAGTAGCGGTGGAGCAGCAGGTAGTAGGCGCTCAGCAGCACCATGAACGGTGTGACGTTGTGGGCGCGGGCCAGGGCGTGGACGCGGGCGCTGAGTCCGGCGTCGAGCACGAAGAACTCGGAGGCCCCGTTGTGGGTCTGGACGGCCGGGCGCGGTTTGTCGACGGGGAGGTCGAGGAGGGGGACCTCGGCGGGGAGGTGGGAGCGCCAGTGGTCGAGCATGCCGGCGGCCTCGCGCCCGGCGAGGAACGCGTTCTGCTGGTTGAGGAAGTCCAGGTAGCGGGCTTCCAGCGGCGGCAGCGCGGGTTCGTGGCCCTGCCGCAGGGCCTCGTACACCTGGAAGAGTTCCTCGATGAAGGTGAACGTGGAGATGGCGTCGGAGACGATGTGGTGGACGGCCTTCATGATGACCCAGCGGTCGTGGCCGCGCTTGAAGAGGCGGAAGCGGACCAGCGGGTCGTGGGCGAGGTCGTAGGGCTTGCGGTACTCGGCGACGATGGTGGCGTGGATGGTGTCCCAGTCCTCGCCCTGGACGTCGAAGAGGGCGAGATCGGGCTCGGGCTCCTCGGAGACCCGTTGCACGGCCTGCCCGTCCTCCAGCAGGAAGTTGGTGCGCAGGGCCGGGTGGCGGGCGATGAGGCGGCGGACGGCCTCGAACATGAGGTCCGGTTCGAGGGCGACGTTCACTTCCACCGCGCCGCCGATGTTGTAGGCGTAGCCGTCGGGGTTGAGGTGCTTGAGGAACCAGAGCGCCTTCTGGTTCTGCGTCAGCGGATAACACGCGGGGTCGTCGTGGAGTGCCACCGCCCGGGTGGTGGAGTCGGGGTCGTCGGCCGAGGCCAGTTCCGTCAGGCCGTCGTGGAGCTGTGCGGCCAGTTCTCCGGCCGGGGTGCCGCTGAGCAGGGCCACCACGGGCAGGGCGACGCCCAGTTCGGCGTGGATGCGGGCGCGCAGCTCCATGGCGAGCAGGGAGTCGAGCCCGAGCTCCCCGAGGCCCGTGGTGGGGTCGACGCGGTCCGGGCCGGTGCGCAGGACGGCGGCGGCGAGTGCGGCGAAGCGTTCGGTGACCAGGGCGCGCCGGGTCTCCTCGTCGGCGGCGCGGAAGGCGTCGAGGAAGCTGTTGCCCTGCGCGGCCGCCGGGGGCGGGGCGGCGGCCGCCGCCAGGTCGGTGACCAGCGGGGGCGGGGACGGGTACCAGGCCAGGAAGGTCGGCCAGTTCACGACGGTGGCGACGACCAGTTGGGCGTGTTCCTGGCCGATGACGCGTTCCAGGACGGCCATGCCGGCGTCGGGGGCCAGGGAGCTCATGCCCCGGCTGTGCGCGTAATGGTCGACGAGGCCCAGTTCCTCGATCATGCCGGTGGCCCACGGGCCCCAGTCCAGGCTGAGCGCGGGCAGGCCCCGGGCCCGGCGGTGGTGGGCCAGCGCGTCCAGGAAGGCGTTCCCGGCGGCGTAGTTGGTCTGCCCGGCGGTGGTGAGCAGGGAGGCGATCGAGGCGAACAGCACGAAGTGGTCGAGGGGTTCGTCCCGCAGGTGCCGGTGCAGGAGGTAGGCGCCGATGGTCTTGGGGTCGTGCACGGCGTCGAAGGCGGGCCGGTCCAGGTCGGTGACCAGGGTGTCGCGGACCTGTCCGGCGAGATGGAACACCCCGCGCACCGGCGGGCTGCCGGCCCGCCGGTAGGCGTCGAGCCAGCCGGTCAGGGCGTCCTCGTCGGTGATGTCGAGGGGGGCGTGGACGGCCTGCGCGCCGAGCGCCTCCAGCTCCCGGAGCAGGCCCACCGCCCGGCCCTCGGCGGTGGCGGGGTCGGTGGAGCCCCACTTCTCGCGGGCGGGCACCGGGGTGCGCCCCACCAGGATCAGCCTGCGGGCTCCTCGCCGGACGAGCGTGCGGCACAGCAGCCGGCCGAGCGCGCCGAAGGCGCCGGTCACCAGATAGCTCCCGTCCGCCCGCAGTCGCAGCGGCAGGGGCCGGGTCAGGCCCTCGGCGGGGCGGAGGCGGCTGGTGAGGCGGTCGCCGGCCCGCAGGGCGATCTCCTCCTCGTCGTCGGTCAGCACCTCGCGCAGCAGCGTCTCCGCCTCGGCGTGGGCCCCTTCCGGACCCGGCCGCCGCTCGGGGTCGAGGTCGATCAACTTGCCCGGGTGGTCGCTGAGTTCCTGGTGGCGCAGGACGCGGCCGACGCCCCACGCGGGAGCCCCGAGGGGCTCGACGGCCTCCCCGGGCAGGACCGGCTGCGCGCCCCGGGTGACGATGTGGAGCCGCCCGGGCTCGCCCCGGGCGAGCAGGGTCCGGGCGAGGGCGATCAGGGAGTACGAGCCCGGGCCCGCGTGGTCGCGTACGGCCTGGCGGTCGCAGGCGTCGAGCGCGGGCCGGTCGAGGTTCCACAGGTGCAGGACCGCCCCGCGGAACGGCTCGCCCTCGCGGTCCAGGTCCGCGAAGAGGCGCTCCAGGTCGGCGGTGGATCCGGGGCGCACGGTGAACGCGGCGCGGGCACGGCCCGTCGCGCCGCCGGCCTGCTCCCTTCCGTCGTCGGCCTGTTCCTGCGCCGCTCCGGCCTGTTCCTTCGCGCCTCCGGCCTGTTCCTTCGCGCCTCCGGTCGCTCCCGCCGCGCTGGGCGGATTCGCCGTCGCGCTCGTCGCCTCCCGCGCCGCGCTCTGGGCTCCCTCCGTCGCGCCCGTCGCCTCCTCCTCCGCCACGCTGCGGGCTCCCTCCGTAGCGCCGCGGGCTTCCCGTGCCGTGCCGCGGGCCTCCCCCGCCGCGCTCGTCGCCGCGCTCGCCCCGGCGTACGCCTCGCCCCGGCGCACCAGGTGGCAGCGTTCGCCCCGGGCGGCGGCGAGCGTGGCGAAGGCGTCGGCGATGCCCTGGTCGTCGGCGAGGACCAGCCAGCCGTGGTCCCGGGCTGCTATGGCGGTGGTCGCGAGCGGGTCCTCCTCCCCCAGTGGCGGGCGCTCGGTCCAGACGGTCTCCGCGAGCCAGGAGTCGATCGTGGTCCGGGCGACGGCGGTCGCCGCCTTCTCCACGTCGGCGGCGCGGAACCCCTCGATCCGGCCCAGCGGCGCGCCGTCGTCCCCGTACAGGGCGATGTCCCCGAGCGTCGTGTCCGCGTCCGCGGGGCGCAGCGTGGCGTGCGCCCAGAGGGGCTGGTCGCCGATGGGGGCGAGGGCGACCTCGTCCAGCGAGAGCGGCAGTCTGATGCCGGTCCCCGGTTCCGGGTCCTGGAGGAGCTGGGGGGTCAGCAGCGCCTGGAAGCAGGCGTCGAGCAGGACCGGGTGGAGGTGGTGGCCGGCGGCGTCCGCGCCGATGGCCTCGGGCGGCCGGATCCGGGCGAGGACCTCTCCGGGGCCGATCCACACCTCCTGGAGGGCCCGGAAGGCGGGCCCGTAGTGGTAGCCGAGCGCGGCCAGTGCGGCGTAGCAGTCGGGGCCGTCGAGGCGGCGGACCGTACGGGCGCGGATCGCGGCGGCGTCGAGGGGCGGGCCGGTCCTGCGGCGCTGCCCGGTGCGGACGACTCCGCTCGCGTGCACGGTCCGCTCCCCGTCGTCCCCGGTCGCGGCGGACGCGACGGTGAAGGCCGCGTTCTCCAGGGAGAGCGACACCTCCACGGTCCGGTCCTCGCCGTCCGGCAGGAAGAGCGCCTTGCGCAGGTCGATGTCGGCGAGGACGGCGGTGCGGCCGCCGGTGAGCCGCAGGACGGCCTGGGTCGCCATCTCGATGTAGCCCGCGGCGGGGAACACCACGGTGTCCTGGATGCGGTGGTCGGCCAGATAGGGCAGGGACTCGGTGTCCAGTCGGGCCTGCCAGGCCGGTTCCGTGCGGTCGGTGCGGCGGCCGAGGAGCGGATGGTCGACATGGCCCAGGCGGACCTGGGCGACGGCCCGGGGCTCCGTCCAGTGCCGGTCGCGCCGGAAGGGGTGGCGGGGCAGGGTGACCGGCCGGCCGGAGGGGTGCAGAACGTCCCAGTCGATGTCAGCGCCCAGGTTGTGCAGCGAGGCGAGGGAGAGCGCGAACCGCTCGCTCTCGTCCTCCCGGCGGCGGATCGAGGGCAGCGACAGCCCGGGCGCGCCGGTGGCCTCCAGGCACTCGCGGATGGCGTGTCCGAGCACCGGGTGCGGGCCGATCTCCAGGAACACCTGGTGCCCGTCGCCCGCGAGGCGGTCGACCGCGGCCCGGAACCGTACCCGGTCGCGGACGTTCTTCCACCAGTAGGCGGCGTCCAGCTCACCGCCCTGGGCGACTCCTTCGGAGCCGGTGAGGTAGAGGGGCGCCTGCGCCGGGCGGGGCGCCAAAGGGGCCAGCGACGTGAGCAGTTCGTCCTTGATCCGCTCCATGCCGACGCTGTGGTACGGCACTTGCACGGTGAGGAACTTGGCGAACAGCTGCTCGGCCCGCAACTCCTCGGCCAGCAGGGCCAGCGCCTCCGCGTCACCGGCCAGCGTGATCGAGGTGGGGCTGTTGACGGCGGCGACCGAGACGCGGTCCCGGTAGGGGCGCACCCGGCGCTCCGCCTCGTCCTCCGACAGACTCACCGCGAGCATCGTGCCCGTGCCTGCCAGGGTCTGCTGGAGGCGGCTGCGGTGCACCACGATCCTGGCCGCGTCCCGCAGGGAGTAGACCCCCGCCTCGTAGAAGGCGGCGATCTCCCCGGTGCTGTGCCCGACGATCGCGTCCGGGCGCACCCCGTACGACCGCCACAGGGCCGCGAGACCGATCTGGACGGCGAAGTTCGCGGGCTGGGCGAGCCAGGTCTCGTCCATGTGCGAGGCGGACTCGTCGGCGGTCATCTCCTCGACCAGGGACCAGTCGGTGAACTCCCTCAGGGCGCGGTCGCACCGGACGACGGCGTCACGGAACACCGGCTCCTCGTCGAGCAGTTGGCGTCCCATCCCCCACCACTGGGGCCCCATCCCGGTGAAGACCCAGACCAGGCGACGCGCGTCGGCGTCCCGGACGCGGCCCTGGACGACCCGGGGGTGGGTCTCGCCCCGCTGATGGGCGGCGAGCGCCTCGTCGAGGGAGGCGCGCGAGGAGTAGACGACGGAGAGCCGGTCGGTGAGGTGCTGGCGGCGGTGCGCCAGGGTGTGGCCGAGGTCGGGCAGAGCCACGGCCCCGCCGTCGTCCTCCGCCAGCTCGCCGCGGATCCCCGCCGCCAGTTGCGCGAGGGCGTCCGGACGCCGGGCGCTCAGCGGCAGGATGCTCCAACTCCGTTCGCCGGCCGGGGAGACGGGAGCGGGCGGCGGGGCCTCCTCCAGGACGACATGGGCGTTGGTGCCGCCGAATCCGAACGAGTTCACGCCGGCTCGGGCGGGTCCCTCGTGGTCGGGCCAGGGGGTCGGCCGGGTGGGGATCTCGTACGGCAGAGTGGCCGGGTCGATCGCGGGGTTGAGGTACTCCAGGTTGATGTGGGGCGGGATGTGCCGGTGCTTGAGGCACAGGACGGTCTTGATCAGTCCGGCGATCCCGGCGGCGGACTCGGTGTGCCCGATGTTGGTCTTCACCGAACCGACGTACGCGCGTGCGCCGGGCTCGCGTCCGACCGCGAGGGCGCGGGCGAGGGCGCCCGCCTCGATCGGGTCGCCGACCGGGGTGGAGGTGCCGTGCGCCTCCATGTACTGGAGGGAGCCGGGCGTGATCCCGGCCTCGGCGCAGACGCGCCGGATGAGGGAGACCTGCGCGTCGGGGTTGGGCACGGTGATGCCGTTGGTGTGGCCGTCCTGGTTGACCCCGGTGCCGAGGATCACCGCGTGGATCCGGTCCCCGTCGCGGACGGCGTCCTCCAGCCGCTTCAGCGCGACCAGGCCGACGCCCTCGGCCCGCACATAGCCGTCCGCCGAGGCGTCGAACGTACGGGAGCGGCCGCCGGGCGACAGGAAGCCGCCCTTCGTCTCGGCGATCGTGTACTGCGGGGCCATGTGCAGCAGGGTTCCGCCGGCAAGCGCGAGATCGCTCTCGCCGCTGCTCAGGGCCTGGCAGGCGAGGTGGACGGCCACCAGGGAGGAGCTGCACGCGGTGTCGATGGAGAGGCTGGGGCCGCGGAAGTCGAAGCAGTACGAGATCCGGTTCGACACCATCGTCATCATGGTGCCGGTCGCGGTGTGCGCGGCCAGCGAGGTGAATCCCAGGTCGGCGAACTGGAGGATCTTGTAGTCGAGGGTGAACGCTCCGACGTAGACGGCGACATCGCCGCCGGCCAGGTCGGCGGGGCGCTGGCCCCCGTCCTCCAGGGCCTCCCAGGCCACCTCCAGCAGCTTGCGCTGCTGGGGGTCCATGTGGTCGGCCTCGCGGGGGCTGATGCCGAAGAACGCGGGGTCGAACTCGTCGAAGCCGTCGATGTATCCGCCGCGGCCGCCGACCAGACGTCCGGGCTTGTCCCGGAAGCGGCTGCCGAGCGTGGCGACGTCGTACCGGTCGGGCGGCGTGGGGGTGATGCAGTCCTTGCCCTCCACCAGGTTGCGCCAGAACGTCCGGTGGTCCGAGGCGCCGCCCGGCAGGCGGCAGCCCATGCCGATGATCGCCACCTTGTGGCGTAACGCGTTGCTGCTCGCGTCGGTCGCGTCGGCCATGTCGAACTCCTCAAGTCGTCGTGCCGCGGCGGAAGAGGGCTACGGCGAGGTGCGTAGGGGTGGGGCAGGGTGAGGCGGGTTGTGCGAGGGCGAGGGCGAGGGGCGGTGCGGGCTCGGGGGGGCGTCAGTCCGGCCCGAGGCCGGGCGCGGGGTCTGGTCCCGGTCCCGGTCCGGGGCCTGATCCCGGTCGGCGGCGCCAGGGGTGCAGGAGGCTGGCGAGGATCTCACCGGTGCCGGGGAAGGTCGCGGGGTCGTGGAGGCCCACGGCGGCGGGTTCGCGGCCGGGACGCCAGGTGAAGCTGCCGAAGAGGTGGTCCCAGCACGACAGGTCGGAGCCGTAGTGGCCGGCTTCGGACAGGTCGGTGCTGTGGTGCAGGCGGTGCTGTTCCGGACTGGCCAGCAGATGGTTGAGCCGGCCGATGCGCACATCGATGTTGGCGTGGATGAAATAGCCCTGGGCGACGACGAACAGCCCCACCACCAGCACGGCCGGCCGGGAGAACCCGATGAGGGCCAGGGTCAGTTGGACGAGGCTCTGCGCCAGGACGATGTCCAGCACGTGGTTGACCCCGTTGTTGGCGACGTTGACCTTCGGCGGAACGTGGTGCACGCCGTGCAGCCGCCACAGCAGGGCGCTGGTGTGGCCCAGCCGGTGGACCAGATAGCCGACGAGTGACCCGGCCAGGAGTGCGCCGGGGATCTCGGCCCCCAGATGGCCGGACGGCTCGTCGGGCGCGATCCGCCCCACAGCGGCCGTGACCAGAAGTTGAGCCAGCCCACTTCCGGCCATGGTGAGCAGAAAGTAGACGCCGTACCAGCGCCACTCGTCCTTTCCGGGGTGCCAGTTCCGGTCATGGGGAATCAGCCGTTCGAGAACGGCCAGATACACGAGGGTCCCGACCAGGAAAAGCGGGCTGACCCGAGCCGGGTCCCACTCGAGGAGCAAGGAGGCCCCACCCACGAGGACGACGGCGAGCAGGAGAAGGGGATAGGCGATCGAACGCAGCAGGGAATGCGGACGGGGCGCGCACGCGCCTTCTTCCGCACCCGAGCCCTTAGCGCTGCCCGCACCCTTCAGGACATCCGCATCATTCCGGCCATCCGGAAAGCCGGACGGAATAGCATCCGGAAATTCGACCGAATCGATCTCGCCATCGGCGGACCGTTCGCACTCGTCCATCCGCGACCCTCCACAGGAGATGCGATCTAGGAGAGAACACCACATCGGTGCAGTTCAAGAGCGTCCCAGGGGGTGGTTGGCACCCCGGGGCGTGAGCATCCGCTCATGCACCGACAGCTTCCGGGCACCCGGTTCCGGCGAACGGGCCACGGCGTGAACCGATGCCCCCCAGCTCCATCGGCCCAGCTCATTCATTTCCGATTCCCACGACTTTAACCACCACCTCGTCATCGAAATCGGCGGCCTGTCACGGGCGTTCGCCCCGCGGCGCCCGATGAGGGGGATTTCTGAGTGCGGGTGGAATAGAAGAACGTCGCACATCAAGTCGATTCAATTAGTACGAGTAATTCCCTCGTGGGATCATCCCGCCGCCCCAAGACGGGCGCACTCCTGCGCGCTGCGGAGTTTTCCCGTACGCGGAGGCGCGCAGTCGGAGGAAAGCAGTGCGCCGGAGTCCGGATACGGAGCACCTTGGCCGTGCGTGGTGCGCCGGTGACAGAACGTGCGCCGACCGCACAGAACGCGCCGTGTGCCGGTCGGCCGGAACAGCCTTCTCACAGGCGGGGGCGTCCTGCGATGATCGGCGCCGAACCGCGTACCTGCTCCGGGTCGGAGCCGCGGCGACGGACCGTCGGCGGCCCGGGCCGTGATCCGGCCGGGGCCGCCCCGTAGCGAGGGAGTCTCCATGACGTACGACGTCAGCACATTGCGCGCGCGGTTTCCCGCCCTGCGGGCCGGTACGGCGCACTTCGACGGGCCCGGCGGTACGCAGACCCCCGCGCCGGTCATCGCCGCCTACGCCGAGGCGCTGAGCCGTCCCCTGTCGATCCGGGGCGGCGCGCTGCCGGGGGAGATCCACGCGGAGACGCTCGTCCGCGACTTCAGGGCGGCCATGGCGGACCTGCTGGGCGCGGACCCGTCCGGGATCGTCTTCGGGCGCAGCTCGACCCAGCTCACGTACGACATCTCCCGTACGTTGGCGAAGGGCTGGGCTCCCGGGGATGAGGTGGTGGTCAGCCGGCTGGACCACGACGCCAACATCCGCCCGTGGCTACAGGCTGCCGAGCGAGCCGGCGCGGTGGTGCGGTGGGCGGAGTTCGACCCGGCCACCGGGGAGCTGCCCGCCGAGTCCGTGGGCGCGCTGCTGACCGAGCGGACCCGGCTGGTCGCCGTGACCGGTGCGTCCAACCTGATCGGCACGCGGCCCGACGTCGCCGCGATCGCCGAACTGGTCCACCGGGCCGGGGCGTTGCTGTACGTCGACGGGGTGCACCTGACGGCGCACGAGTTCGTGGACGTCGAGCGGCTCGGGGCCGACTTCTTCGTCTGCTCGCCGTACAAGTTCTTCGGCCCCCACCACGGCGTGCTCAGCGCCCGCCCGGAACTGCTCCGGACCCTCGACCCGGACAAGCTGGTCCCGTCCAGCGACGCCGTGCCGGAGCGCTTCGAACTCGGCACCCTCCCGTACGAGATGCTGGCGGCCACCCGGGCCGCCGTCGACTTCATCGCGGGCCTCGGCGACGACGGCGCGACGGCGACCGGGCGGCGCGACCGGCTGCGGTCCGCCTTCGCGGCGATCGACGCCCATGAGACGGCCCTCCGGGAGGGCGCCGAGAAGGCGCTCGGCGAGCTGGGCGCGGTCACGGTGCACTCCCGGGCGGCCGAGCGGACGCCCACGCTGCTGCTCAGCTTCGAGAACCGGGACGCCTCGGACGCGTACCGTTTCCTCGCCCGTTCCGGCGTGCACGCACCGGCCGGTTCCTTCTACGCCCTCGAAGCCTCCCGCCACCTGGGCCTGGGCGACGAGGGCGGCCTGCGCGTGGGGCTGTCGCCGTACAACGACACGGACGACGTCGAGCGCCTGGTGAAGGGGCTGTCGGACTTCCTGCGCTGAGGGCGCGGGGGCGGGGCGGGGGCCGGACGGCACAGGCACGGGGGGCGATCAGCGTCAAGTGACTGCGGCGGGTGACGGCTGCGGGTGGTCATCGGCGGGTGATGACGGCGAGCACGTGGTCATCGGCGGGTGATGACGGTGAGCGCGTCCAACGCCTCGCACAGTCCGGACGGGTGCCGGGCCCCGGGCGGCAGCGGCCCGGCCCAGCCCGGTCCGGCGACGAGGACGACGGGCCGCCGCCGGGCGCCCCGTACCCCCCACTCGATGGACTCCACTCGCGCCACCAGCGCACGGCTCGCGGTGGACCGGGACTGGGCCCAGAGCACGACGGCGGCGGGCCCGGTCCGGCGCACCGCCTCCTCCATCGCCTCCACCGGGAGGGCCGCGCCGAACATCCTGACGGGCAGGCCCTGTTGGGCCAGTCCGGCGGCGAGCGCCTCCAGGGCCAGCGTATGGCTCTCGCCCGGGGTGCAGGCCAGGAGCGAGACGCCGGAGCCGGGCTCGGCCCGACGCTGCGACGCGGCGCGGCGCAGCGCGCTGGAGACGTGCCAGGACAGCAGGTGCTCGACCTCGACGTACCGCTCCCCCGCGGTCTCCCATTTACGGCCCACGGCGTGCAGCGTCGGCATGATGACCGACTCCCAGGCGGCGACCAGCCCGTGCCGTTCGATCGCGGCGGTCAGCAGCTCGTCCATGGCGTGCGCGTCCAGCCGGACGGCCGCCCTGGCCAGGCCGCGGCACTCCCGGCGGGCCCGGCCGAGCGGGAGCGCTCCGGGGGCCGTGGAGTACGGCGGCGGGTTCCCGCGACTCCCCTGCTCGTCCGACAGGGACGGCGGGCGCGGGCGTCTCTCCCGGGAGGCGGTCGTCAGGGCGGCACGGGCGGCCTCGGCCGGGGGCATTCCCGCGTTCGTCAGGCCGCACATGCACTCCAGCAGCCGAATGTCGGCCGCCGTCCACCGGCGGTGCCTGCCGCCCTCGCGTGAGGCCGGGCCGATGCCGTAACGACGGTCCCAGGAGCGCAGGGTCGTCGGCGCCACCCCCAGCAGCCGGGCCACCGCCCCGGTGGTCAGGCCGCCGGCCGCGGTTTCCCCCGTGGCAGCCGTTTCACCGATGACAGCGGCTGCTTCCGTGCCGGCGCCAGGGGCTGCTCCGCTGCCGGTGTCGGCGGTTTCGCCGGTGCCGGTGTCAGCGGCTCCTCCGGTGAGCGTGGTGACCGCGTCGTCCATACAGCCCACCATACGACGCAGAAACGACGCATGTTGCCCGGCGCATCGCCGCCCGGTTGCCTGGTGATCAGCGGGGCGACGGCCATGCCCGACGATCGGGCCGGGCGCTGTCGCGCTGCGCGGAGAACTCCATCGGCCGCCGCCGTTCGGGGCAGCGGACCGGCGGCGCAGCGAAGAGGACGGACAGAGATGACGGCGCTCGTCAGCCCGGTCGGCCCGGTGGCCGCCATTCCCGTACCGACCGAGGAGAAGGCCGAGACGGACCGGCTGGCCGCAGGGTTCGTGCGCGGTGACGAGGACAGTTTCGACCTGGTCTACCGCCGGTGGGGGACGCTCGTGTACTCGCTGGCGGCGCGGTCCCTGGGCGACGCCCGGGAGGCCGAGGACGTGGCGCAGCAGACGTTCCTGGCGGCGTGGCGGGGCCGGCAGGGGTACCACGCCGTACGGGGACCGCTGCCGGGCTGGCTCGTCGGCATCGCCCGCCGCAAGATCGCGGACGCGCACGCGGCCCGTGCCCGGCGGGTGGAGCTGGCCGCCGCCCACGCGGCGCGCGAGGGGTCCGCCGCCCCCGGGACGGCCGAGCCGCCGGAGGCCGCGCTCGACCGCGTGCTGGTGACGCAGGAGCTGCGCAAGCTCCCCCTCGTCCAGCGCCGCATTCTCTGCCTGGCGTTCTTCGACGACCTCACCCACGTCCAGATCGCCGAGCGGACCGGGCTGCCGCTGGGCACAGTGAAGAGTCACGCCCGGCGCGCGATATTGCGCATCCGGCGCTCGGTCGCGGAGAGCGCGGCTTCCGCGGAGAGCTCGACGTCTGCGGAGAGCTGGGCTTCCGCGGAGTGACGAGGCCGCGCGGGGTGACGAGGCCGCGCGGTGTGGAGCGATGTGACCGGGGTGGGCCGGAGAAGGGGAGAGGCCGGAGAAGCGAGCGGGGGGCGAGGGGCGGGGACCCGGGCCCGTAGGGGCCTCAAGGATCAGGCACCGACAGGAGACGGCAATGAAACTGAGTGACGAACTCCCCGTGGACCACCGGCTCGCGACCGTGTACCGGATCGGAGCGGGGCTGTGCGGAGCGATCCTCCTCGTCTTCGGCATCCTCGGCTTCACCAACCAACTGGGCTTCTTCGACACGAGCGGCACGCAGGTGGCCGGGCTGTCGACGAACGGGCTCCTGAGCCTGGTCTCCGTCGTCGTCGGCCTGGTGCTGATCGCCGGAGCGGTGGTCGGCGGCAATGTCGCGTCGATGGTGAACATGACCATCGGCTCGCTCTTCCTGCTCAGCGGGTTCGTCCACATCTTCATCCTGGACAAGGGCGCGAACGTCCTGGACTTCGGCATGTCCAACGTGATCTTCAGCTTCGTGATGGGGCTGCTCATCCTGACCTTCGGGATGTACGGGCGGGTCACCGGCGGCCTGCCGCACGACAACCCGTACTGGCGCAGCCGGCACCCGGAGCAGGCCGCCCGTGACGACGCGGCCCGCCGGGGCGGGGCCGCCGATGGGCCGCCCCGGCTGACCGGGAGCGCGGGCCCGCGCACGGTCACCCGGGAGACGGGGACACGGCTGCCCGGGTCCTGAAACGCGGGATTGCGCCCCTCCCTCAAGCCATGAGAAGAGGCCCTCTCGACCTTTCGGGTCAGGAGGGCCTCACGGGTGGGAGGGATGTGCAGCTGTTCCGGGACGCGGATCGCTGCTCAGACCTTGCGGTAGCGGGCGTTGAACCAGGAGAACACGCCGAAGGCGACCAGGCCGAGGGCTATGACCACCAAGAGCCACGGGCCGACCGGGGTCTCGGTGAAGGAGCGCAGGGTGTCGTCCATACCCTTGGACTTGCCGGGCTCGTGCTTCACGGCGGCGGCCACGGCGAACCCGCCGGCGGTGGCGAAGACGGTGCCTCGCGCGGTGCCGCCGAACACGCCGGTGAAGTCGACCGCACGGCGGACCTTTTGCGACATCTCCGCCATCTTGAGGTGCTTGTGGTACTTCCGCATGATCGCCCGGACCGCGATCCAGATACCCGCACAGGCGACCGCGACACCCCCGATGCCGACGAGCCACTGGCCTCCGGGCCAGCCCAGCACCTTGGCGGTGACGTCCTGGGACTGCTGGTCGGACGAACCGCCGCCGCTGCTCGAATCGCCTGCCGCGAAGGACAGCACGGAGTACGCGACGGAGCTGTAGAAGAGGAACCGGCCTGCGGCCATGGCCCGCTTGGCGGGCTTGTCGCCATCGGGGCCGACCTGGCCGAAGAAAGCCTCGGAGAGCCGCCAGAGCGCCATGCCCACCAGCGCGATGCCCAGCAGCCACAACAAGACTTTTCCGAACGGCTTCTCGGCTATCTCGGCGATCGCGCCGCCCCGGTCCGCCTGCTTCCCGCCTCCGGAGAACGCGATCTGAAGGGCGAGGGCGCCCACGAGAACGTAGATGACCCCGCGAGCGCCGAACCCCGCACGGGCTCCGGCTTCCATCGCGGTGCTGTTGGCGGCACGCCTGGCCTGGCCGCGTCCCTGCTCTGCTACTGAACGGGTATTCATGTCATGCCGGTTGCCCCGGCCCGGCGGATCAATTCCTGCCGGACGGGGGCGGGGGGCGGACCGAGGGGCGGCGACCGGCAGGCACAGCGGACGCTTCGATGAATTCAGCGCCCGCGCATCGGGCAGGGAAATACGTCCGCGCACCTTTTCCATAAATACGCGGAATGTTTACCTCACAGTCGCCTTGACAGTGATCGGCGAGTGACCGCCGTCGGCGGTCGGCACTTCCGTCCAGCAGTCCCTACGGTCGGGAATCGAAGCTCTCCGCCAGTCCTTACGGCCGGGAATCGAAGCTCTCCGCGAAATCTCCGGAGGGCTGATTCTCGTAATGGCTCAGGGCCAGTCCGAGGCCGAAGAACGTGGGAGCCCATTCACCGATGAAGATGCCCCAGCGGTCGGCCCGGTCGACGCCCTGGGTCTCCGCCTTGGCCGAGACGAGCCACGAGGCGACGGACAGCCCGATCGAGACGAAGGCGGCCGTGTAGGCGTGTTCGCTGCTCAGGCCCGCTTCGTGCAGCTTCTTGACGATCATGGGTTCATCTCCTGACGCTGGGAGCGATCCGTGACTCCCCACGGTGCCGCGTGTCGGCCCGGCCCACCTGCCGCGTCGTTTCTGCGTCGAAACCGTGCCCGCGCCTCGGCCGGGGGCCCTGCCGCCAAGGACCCGGCGCCCCGGCCCGGAAGAACGGAAGGCGTCGGCGGAAAATCCCTCCGGACCACTTTCCCGCTCCCCTTCGAACCGGTCCTGGATTCTTTCTCGATAATCAGCATTTGACCCGGGACGCCTCCTGTGGGCTACTGGCCATAGGGCACCTCATGGCCAGCACGACGTGAATATCACAGCGTGCACGAGAGAACACGAATAGGGTGTCGGGCCGACTGCCTCTGTAGGTCCGCCCGCACCGCTCGTGGTTCGGCCGTCAGGTCGCCGTCCGCACCGGGGAGGCCCCGGACATCCGGCCCACCCCCACTCGCCGGAGGAGACATCATGACCATCACCCGCCTGCAGCGCACCGCTGCGGCCGCCGCGGCTCTCGCCCTCCCCGCCTCTCTGGCGTTCTTCGCGCCGCAGGCGCAGGCGCAGGCTCCGGCAGAACCGTTCGGCCCGGCCTGCTCCTCCGTCCCCAAGGAGGGGGCGGGCAGCCTGGAAGGCATGGCGAAGGATCCGGTCGCCACCGCCGCGTCCAACAACCCCGAACTCTCCACCCTGGTCAGCGCGGTGCAGAAGGCCGGTCTGGTGGACACGCTCAACAACGCCGAGAACATCACGGTGTTCGCGCCGACGAACGCCGCCTTCGAGAAGATCCCGAAGGCGGACCTGGACGCGCTCCTCAACGACAAGGAGGAGCTCACCAAGGTGCTGACGTATCACGTGGTGGGCGAGAAGCTGACGACGAAGCAGCTTGAGGACGGCTCCTACAAGACCCTGCAGGGCAGCGAGCTCAGCGTGAAGGGGTCCGGCACGGACTTCACGGTGAACGACTCCTCGAAGATCGTCTGCGGCAATGTGCCGACGGCCAACGCCACGGTCAACCTGGTCGACACGGTGCTCATGCCGCCGTCCTGACCGCCTCCGGGCCGCCCCTCTGACCGCGGCCGACACTCATGGCCCCTGCCCGGACCGCCACGCGGTTCGGGCAGTCGCCTGGAGCGGCGGCGGGCGCCGGTCCGGGCAGGGTCCTGCGCGCCGGTTCTATACGCTGAGTACGTGACCAGCGCTGACAGCCGACCGACCCGGAGCGGCGCCCCGGGTCGCGCGGCCCCGGAACCCGCGTCCGCCGCCGACCTCCAGGCGTTCGCGGTCGAACTCCGCCGGATGAACGGCGAGATCAACCGGATGACCCACGGCTTCGCGGCGAACCAGCGGCTGCACCCCACGGATGTGACCGCGCTGGCGGCCATTCTGGACGCCCCCGCCCCGCTGACCCCGGGGGCCCTGCGCGAGCACCTGGGCCTCACCTCGGGCGCCGTCACCGCCTGCCTCGACCGTCTGGAGCGGGCCGGACACATCCGGCGGTCCCGGGAGAGCGCCGACCGCCGGGTGGTGCACGTGCACTACGAAGCGAGCGCGCGGAGGGCCGCCCGGGACTACTTCATGCCGCTCGCCGAGGCCACCGCCCGCGCCAGGGAACGCTTCAGCGAGGCGGAGCTCACGACCGTTCTGCGCTTTCTCGCCGCCATGAACGAGGAGCTCTCCGAGGTCCCCCCGACGCGTCGCTGAGGGTCCTCGGGCGCGCCTTCGAGGCTCGTCGGGCGCGTCGCTGTGTTTTCAGCGCCTCCGGGTGCATCCATGAGCGGGTGGCCCGCCGAATACCCCCGCACCACCATCCCGGCTCCCGGCCTGCCGACAACCTGGCGCGAGCACTCCGCTAAGGTATTTCAATCATTGAGATTGTTCACCATTGAGGTACTTCTCGCACCCCCGGGAGAGCCATGTCCACCCCTGCACGGCCGGTTCGCTGGCTGATCCCCGTCGTCCTGCTGATCGCCTGGCTGGTCATCGGCGGCGGACTCGGTCCGTACGCGGGCAAGCTCGGCGAGGTCGCCACCAACGACCAGGCGTCCTTCCTCCCCCAGAACGCCGAATCCACTCAAGTCATCGACGCGCAGAAGGCGTTCCAGCAGAGCGAGACCGTCCCGGCCATCCTCGTCTGGACGTCGGCCGACGAGGGCACGCGGGTGAGTGAGGAGCAGCGGGAGGCCGCCACCGGCGTTCTCGCCTCGCTCACCGGCGCCGAAGGCGTCGTCGGGAAGGCGTCCCCCGCCCTGCCCTCCGAGGACGGCCTCGCCCTCCAGGGCATCGTGCAACTGAGCCCCGACCTCGGGGACGAGCTGCCGACCGTACTGGAAAAGGTCGGGCAGGCCGGTGAGAAGGTGCCGGACACGACGGTCCGGATCGCGGGCCCGGCCGCGAGCCAGGCCGATCTGTCCGACGCCTTCGCGGGCATCGACGGGCTGCTGCTCGGGGTGGCCCTGATCACCGTGCTCGTCATCCTGCTGCTGGTGTACCGCAGCGTGCTGTTGCCGTTCGTCATCATCCTCGGCGCTGTGTTCGCCCTCGCCCTGGCCTGCGCGATCGTGTATGTACTCGCCGACCACGACATCGTGCGGGTGGACGGCCAGGTGCAGGGCATTCTGTCGATCCTGGTGATCGGGGCCGCGACGGACTACGCGCTGCTGCTCACCGCCCGGTTCCGCGAGGAGCTCTCCCTGCACGGCGACCGGATCACCGCGATGCGGGCCGCGCTGCGCGAGTCCTTCGGCCCGATCACGGCCAGCGCCGCGACCGTGGCGCTGGGGCTGCTCGCCCTGCTGCTGAGCGACCTCACCAACAACCGGGCGCTCGGCCCGGTGGGCGCGATCGGCATCGTCTGCTCGGTCCTGAGCGCCCTCACCTTCCTGCCCGCCGTCCTGGTGCTGCTGGGCCGCACCGCGTACTGGCCGGCGAAGCCGAAGCCCGCCAAGGACGCGTCCGGCGGCCACGGTGTCTGGAACAAGGTCGCCTCCCTGGTCGACCGGGCTCCCCGCAAGGTCTGGGCGATCACTCTGGCGGCCCTCATCGCCTGCGCCGCGTTCGCCCCCACGCTCACCTCCAAGGGCGTGCCGCTCGACGAGATCTTCGTCAACGACGCCCCGTCCGTGGCCGCGCAGAAGACGCTGGGCGAGCACTTCCCCGGCGGCTCCGGCAATCCGGCGGTGATCATCGCGGCGGCCGACCGGCTGGACGAGGTGACCGCCGCCGCGACCCGTACGGACGGCGTGGCCTCGGTCGCTCCGGTGAGCGAAGGCGGCCGGCCCGGCGGCGAACCCCTGGTCGTCGACGGCAAGGTCCGGATCGACGCGACCCTCAAGGACGCGGCCGACAGCGACCGCGCCAAGGAGACGGTGGCCGCCCTGCGGGACGCGGTCCACGCGGTGCCGGAGTCGGACGCCCTGGTCGGCGGCTATACGGCCCAGCAGTACGACACCCAGCGCACGGCCGAGGACGACCGCATGCTGATCGTGCCGGTGGTGCTGGTGATCATCCTGGTGATCCTGGTCTTCCTGCTGCGGTCGCTGCTGATGCCGGTGCTGCTGGTGACCACGGTCGCGCTGAACTTCCTGGCGACCCTGGGCATCGCCTCACTGGTCTTCACCCATGTGTTCGGCTTCAGCGGTACGGATTCCTCGGTGCCGCTGTACGGGTTCGTCTTCCTGGTGGCCCTGGGCGTCGACTACAACATCTTCCTGATGTCCCGGGTCCGGGAGGAGTCGCTGCGCCACGGCACCCGGGAGGGCATCCTGCGCGGGCTGACCGCGACCGGCGGGGTCATCACCTCGGCCGGTGTGGTGCTGGCGGCCACGTTCGCGGCGCTGGGCGTGATCCCGCTGGCGTTCCTCGTCCAGATCGCCTTCATCGTGGCGTTCGGCGTCCTGCTGGACACGCTGGTCGTCCGCTCGCTGCTCGTTCCGGCGCTGGTCAGGGACATCGGGCCCAAGGCGTGGTGGCCGGGTGCGCTGAGCCGTGAGAGCACGGACGGTCAGCGCGGAACGGCACCGGCGGCCGGGGGCCGGTAGGCGCTCAGCGCCCAGATCACGAAGATGTCCACCCCGATCATGAGCACCGACCACACCGGCGCGTACGGCAGGAAGAGGAACTGCGCGAAGAGGGTGAGGGAGGCGAGGACGATACCGGCCACCCGAGCCCACCCGGCGCCCTTGAGGAGCCCGGCGCCGGTGATCGCCGCGCAGAGCCCGAGGATCAGGTGGATCCAGCCCCAGCTGGTGAGGCTGAACCGGTAGAGGTACTCGCCGACGGAACCGTAGACATCGCTGTCGCCCAGGGCGGCGATGCCCTGGAGGGCCGCGACGACGCCCTGGCAGAGCATCAGCACCCCGGCGAACAGCACGCCTCCGGTGACCCACTCACTCTCCGGGTCGGGCACCGGAGGCGGGCCGGAGGTGCCGTCGTACAGGCGCGGGTCCTCGCTCATCGGTCCGCCTCCCGCTTCTCGCCGGACTGCCCCTTGGCGCGCTTGCCGACCACCGCGGCGGCGGCCGCCGCACTGCCCGCGAAGGCGAGGGCGACCATCCACGGGCGGTCGAAGAGATGGCAGGTGGCGTGGTCCACGGAGTAGCGGCCGGGGCCGGTCAGCCCGATGGCTGCGGCGGTGAAGCCGAGGAACGCCGGGTACTCGTAGCCGCCGCCCTGGGCGAAGAAGCCCGCCGGGGCGTGCACGGCCACGGCTCCCGCCATCGCTCCGGCGGCCGCCGCACCCGCCGCCGGCGTGGCGAGGCCGAGGGCGAGCAGCACGCCGCCGCCCGCCTCACCGAGTCCGGCGGCGACGGCGCTGTGCTTGGGCGGGTGGAAACCCATGGCCTCCATCGCGGCCGTGGTCCCCTGGATGCCCCCGCCGCCGAACCAGCCGGCCAGTTTCTGGCTGCCGTGGGCGGCGAGCACCGCGCCGGTGCCGACGCGCAGGGCGAGCAGGCCGAGATCACGCCGGTTGACGCAGACCATGGGAACTCCCGGGGGTGGGGGCGATGCGCGGACATTCCGTACGGATCCCACTGTCGTCGGCCGGTGCCGGGCGGGCCCGGCCGAGTACGCCGTACGGGGCGCGGGCCGGGAGCCGCAAGGACCGCAGTGCGACGCAGATCATTGTGCAACTTGTTGCACAATACGATGGCGGTGGTCTACAACTGACGCGACGCCCCCTGCCGAGGAGACCCGGATGAGCCTGTACCCGACCTTGCTGAGCCCGCTGGACCTCGGGTTCACCACCCTCCCCAACCGGGTGCTCATGGGCTCGATGCACATCGGTCTGGAGGAGGCCGAGCGAGGCTTCGAGCGGATGGCCGCCTTCTACGCGGAGCGCGCCCGGGGCGGCGTCGGCCTGATCGTCACCGGCGGCATCGCCCCCAGCGAGCGGGCCTGCTCCTTCCCCGGCGGGGCGAAGATGACGACCGAGGCAGAGGCGGAGCAGCACCGGGAGATCACCTCGGCGGTGCACGCGGCGGGCGGCAGGATCGCGATGCAGATCCTGCACTTCGGGCGGTACGCGCACCACCCCGACCTGGTGGCTCCGAGCGCGCTCAAGGCCCCCATCAGCGGGTTCACCCCGAACGCGCTCACCGACGAGCAGGTCGAGGAGACCATCGAGGAGTTCGTCCGGGCGGCCGAGCTGGCACAGCTCGCGGGGTACGACGGCGTCGAGATCATGGGCTCCGAGGGCTACCTCATCAACGAGTTCATCGTCTCCGCGACCAACCACCGCACCGACCGCTGGGGCGGCTCGTACGAGAACCGCATCCGGTTCCCCGTCGAGATCGTGCGCCGGGTCCGCGAGCGGGTCGGCAGCGACTTCATCCTGATCTACCGGCTCTCCATGCTGGACCTGGTGCCGGGCGGCTCGACGCTGGAGGAGGTCGTGACGCTGGCGAAGGAGATCGAGGCGGCGGGCGCGACGATCATCAACACCGGCATCGGCTGGCACGAGGCGCGCATCCCCACCATCGCGACCTCCGTTCCGCGCGCCGCGTTCACCTGGGTGACCGAGAAGGTGCGCGGGGCCGTCTCCGTACCGCTGGTGACGAGCAACCGCATCAACACCCCCGAGGTCGCCGAGGACGTCCTCGCCTCGGGCCGGGCGGACATGGTCTCGATGGCCAGGCCCTTCCTCGCGGACCCGGAGTTCGTCGCCAAGGCCGCGGCGGGCCGGGCGGACGCCATCAACACCTGCATCGGGTGCAACCAGGCGTGCCTGGACCACATCTTCAGCCTCCAGATCACCTCCTGCCTGGTCAACCCGCGCGCCTGCCACGAGACCGAGCTGGTCCTGAGCCCGACCCGGACCCGTAAGCGCGTCGCCGTCGTCGGCGCCGGTCCGGCGGGGCTCGCGTGCTCGGTGACGGCGGCCGAACGGGGCCACGCGGTCACCCTGTTCGACACGGCGGACGAGATCGGCGGCCAGCTCAACGTGGCGCGCCGGGTGCCGGGCAAGGAGGAGTTCAACGAGACGCTGCGCTACTTCCGTACGCGACTGGCCGAGCTGGACGTCGAGCTGCGCCTGTCCACCCGGGCGGACGCCGCGGTGCTGGACGGCTATGACGAGATCGTGCTCGCCACCGGCGTCGAGCCGCGTACCCCCGCGATCCCGGGAACGGACCACCCCAACGTCGTGAGCTACCTGGACGTGCTGCGCGATGGGGTTCCGGTCGGCGACCGGGTCGCGATCGTGGGCGCGGGCGGCATCGGCTTCGACGTCGCGGAGTTCCTGACGGACGGCGGCGACGCGGCGAGCCTGGACGCGGAGACGTTCTTCCGGCAGTGGGGCGTGGACACCTCCTACGCGGACCGCGGCGGCCTGCGCGCGCCCGAGCGCCCCAAGATCCCCCGTACCGTCCACCTCGTCCAGCGCAAGACCACCAAGGTCGGCGCGGGCCTCGGCAAGACGACCGGCTGGATCCACCGCACCGAACTGCGCCACCGGGGCGTCGAGATGATCGCGGGCGCGTCCTACGACCTGATCGACGACGCGGGCCTCCACCTCACCGTCGACGGCGAGCGGCGGGTCCTGCCGGTGGACACGGTGGTGCTCTGCGCGGGCCAGGAACCGCGCCGGGAGCTGTACGAGGAGCTGCGCGCGGCGGGCGGCCCGGTCCATCTGATCGGCGGCGCGGACGTGGCGGCCGAACTGGACGCGAAGCGGGCGATCCGCCAGGGCACGGAGCTGGCCGCGGCGCTGTGAGTCCGCGTCGCCCCGCAGCGCTGTGCACCCGGCTTTCCCCGCAGCGCTGTGCGTCCGCGTCCCGCAGCGCTGTGCGTCCGCGTCCTGCGGCACGGTGAACCCTCGTCCCTAGGATGCACGTCATGTCACTGCCGCACGCGATTCTCACCGCCCTGCTGGAGAAGCCGTCCTCGGGCCTGGAGCTGACCCGCAGGTTCGACCGGTCCATCGGTTACTTCTGGCCGTCGACGCACCAGCAGATCTACCGCGAGCTGGGAAAACTGGAGCAGGCGGGGCGGATCAGGGCGCTGCCCACGGCGGTGCCGGCCCGGGGGCAGAAGAAGGAGTACGAGGTGCTGCCCGCCGGCCGCGAGGAGCTGGCCGCCTGGGTGGCCCTGCCCGAGGACCCGCGCCCGGTCCGCGATCCGCTGCTGCTGCGGATGCGGGCGGCGGCGGTCGTCGGGGTGAACGGGATGGGGACGGAGCTGCGCCGCCATCTGGCCCTGCACGAGCGGCAGTTGGCGGAGTACCGGGAGATCGAGGAGCGGGACTTCGCCCCTGCGCCCGAGGCCGATGCGGACCGGTTGCGGCATCTGGTGCTGCGGGGCGGGATCGATCTGGAGACGTTCTGGATCGGCTGGCTGACCCGCGCCATCGTCGACCTGGACGCCTGACCGCCACGGGCGGGCCCGGCACGACTCGCGTCACCGGTGAGGCGCACACGACTCGCGTTACGGGTGAGGCGCACCGCCCGCACGTACGGCGAGGGGGCGCGACTCACGTCACGGCTAAGACCCGCCGCCCGCCCGTACGGCGAGGGGTTCCGCGCCCAGCGCCGTACCGTCCACGCGCCGGGGGCTGCCGATGACGACGCGGGAAGGGACCGGATCCGCCACCGGCACAGGGGGTGCGGCTGCTTCGCCCCCGCCCGTGCCCTGCGCCTGGGCGCGGCTGAGCAGGACCACTCCGCGTACGGCGGCGGCCGCACCGACCAGCGCCAGGGCCAGGCTGACCGGCCCGCCCTGGAGCCGTTCGCCGAGGAGGGCCAGGCCGATCGCGGCGGCGGCGACCGGGTTGGCGAGGGTGACGACGGCGAGCGGCGCGCCGAGGCCGCCCCGGTAGGCGGTCTGGGAGAGCAGCAGACCGCCCATGGCGAAGGCGGAGACGAGCAGCGCCACCGTCAGCAGCCGCCAGCTGAACAGCGGGCCGCCGGAGTGGTCGGTGACGGCGACGGTGAGGGTCTGGGTGAGCGCGGAGGCGACGCCCGAGGTGATGCCGGAGGCCGCCGCGTGCCGCAGTCCCGGGCGGGCTCCGGGCCGGCTGAGCCCGGCGACGACCGCCATGGTGGCGGCCCCGACGCCCAGGGCCTCGGGCAGGGTCAGGGTGTCGTGCGGGGCGGAGCCGCCCGCGGTGAGGAGCAGCGCGCCGAGGCCGAGCAGGGTGAGGGCCGTGCCGCGCCACTCGACGCGCCCGACTCGGCGTCCGGCGGCGCGCGCCCCGAGCGGGACGGCGGCGACGAGGGTGAGCGCGCCGAGCGGCTGGACCAGGGTGAGCGGGCCGTAGTTGAGGGCGGCGACGTGGAGCAGCGCTCCCCCGGCGTTGAGGCCGACCGCCGACCACCAGGCGCCCCGGCCGAGCAGGCGCAGGATGCCGGTGGAGGGCTCGATGCGCCCGGCCAGCCGGGACTGGGCCACGGCGGCGGCCGCGTAGGCGGCGGCGGAGACGAGGGAGAGCGCGACGGCGATCAGGGTGGCGTTCACCGGGCGGCTCCGCTGTCGGCGGGGGTGCGGGCCGGGAGCGCGGTGGCGGTGTGCACCGGGAGTGCGGCGCCGGCTGGGACGCGGAACGGTGACGGGGTCCCGGCCGGGGCCCTGGCCGGGAGCGGCAGCCGCAGCGCGGCGAGCGCCACCGCCAGCAGCGCCACGACCACGATCGCGTCGAGCCAGTAGTGGTTGGCGGTGCCCACGACGACGAGCAGCGTGATCGCCGGGTGCAGCAGCCAGAGCCAGCGCCACCGGGAACGGGTGGCGACGATGAGGCCGACTGCCACCATCACGGCCCAGCCGACGTGCAGCGAGGGCATCGCGGCGAACTGGTTCGCCATCGTGTCGGTCGCGGGCGTCGCTCCGTACACGGTCGGCCCGTAGACCTGGCCGGTGTCGATCAGCCCGGCCGCCGGGAGCATCCGGGGCGGGGCGAGGGGGAAGAGCAGGTGGAGCACGAGGGCGGCCCCGGTGAGCACGGCGAGGACGCGGCGCGACCAGAGGTAGTGGCGCGGGCGACGCCAGTAGAGCCAGACCAGGAAGAGGACCGTGGCGGGGAAGTGCACGGTGGCGTAGTAGGTGTTCGCCGCGTGGATCAGTGTCTGGCTGTGCAGCAGTACGCCCTGGACGGCGTCCTCGCCCGGCAGGTGCAGGGCGCGTTCGAGGTCCCAGACGTTCCCGGCGTTGCGGAACGCCTCCTCGACATGGCCGTTGGCCGCCCGGCGGCCGAACTTGTAGGCCAGGAAGAGTCCGGCCACGAGAAGGAACTCGCGAACGAGGGGCGGTCGGGCACGTATGTCCGGCTCCTGGTCCGTGGGCTCGGTGCGGGCGTACGTCACCCGGTGCCCCCTTGGATGCGAAGCGGTGTCAGGACGGCATGGCGAACTCCATGCCGAATCGATACGCCAGTGTACCGATACGGCGGCGTATCGGTACACGCGCGTATCGGTACACTGGCGTATCGAGAACCTCGCCACACCGCCGCACAGCCGACCGCCGCATCACCGCACAGCCGACCGCCGCATCACCGCACAGCCGATCGCCGCATTCACCGCACAGCCGCCGCACCGCCACGCCGCAGGAGGGACAGTCCATGCCGTCGCCCGATTCCGTACAGGAGTCAGCCCCCGCTTCCCGCCGGTCGAAAATCACACCGGAACGGGCGCAGGAGCTCTACACGGCGGTGCTGGACCTGTTGCGGGAGAGCGGTTACGAGTCGCTGACCATGGAGGGCGTCGCCGCCCGCACCCGGTGCGGCAAGTCGACGCTGTACCGCCAGTGGGGGTCCAAGCCGGAGCTGGTGGTCGCCGCGCTGCACGGCACGCGGCGGATGCGGCTCTCGCACATCGACACCGGCACGCTCGCCGGGGACCTGCGCGAGGCGGCCCGGGCGATCGGCGAGGGTTCGGGGCGCGACACCCCGCTGATGCACGCGCTCAGCCATGCGGCGCTCCAGAGCCCGGAGCTGCTGTGCGCCCTGCGCGAGGCGCTGATCGTGCCGGAGATCGCGGCGATCGACGCGATGGTCCGGCGGGGCCAGGAGCGCGGCGAGCTCGCGGCGGACCATCCGGGCGCGGAGTACGTGGCGACCCAGTTGCTCGGCGTGATGCGCGCCCGGCCGCTGCTGGAGGGGCGTTACGCGGACGCGGCGTATCTGAGCAGGTTCGTCGAGAAGGCGATCCTGCCCGGACTCGGAATCGACCCCGGGCTGGGAATCGGACCCGGTATCGGCCCCGGAACCGGGCCCGGACGCGGACTCACGGCGGGCGCGCCGGAGTCCTGACAGACGTGGACCGTCCGTCCCAGCGGATGGGGACGGTCCACCAGCGCCGCACCGTGGGGACGGGGGCGGCGCAACGCCCGGCCGGCCGGCGACCTCTTCGGGGGTCGCCGGCCGGCCGTGTGTCGGGCGCGCCTCCCGTCCGCGTGTGGGGCGCACCTCCCGCCCCCTTTCGAACCTAACAAGCGATTGGTAGATTCCGCGCCACACGACAGAGCTGCACGACAGAGCCACACAACAGCGCCATACGACAGCACCGCGCGACAGCACCGCGCGAACACCCCCGAGCCGCCACCGGCGAAAGGCCGACCATGGAGCTGGGCAACCCGATCGACTTCACGGGGCGGGCGGTGATCGTCACCGGCGGCTCCAAGGGCCTCGGCGCGGTCATCGCGGAGGCTTTTCTCGCGGCGGGCGCGGAGGTCATGGTGTGCGGCCGGACCGCGCCCGCCACCCTGCCGTCGTCGGGCGGGCGGCAGGCCGCCTTCCGGTCGACGGACGTACGGGACCCGGACGCGGCGGCCCGGTTGGCGACCGCGGCCACCGAGCGGTTCGGCCGGCTCGACGTCCTGGTCAACAACGCGGGCGGCTCCCCCGACGCCGACGCGGCCACCGTCTCCCCGCGCTTCGTGGAGAAGGTCGTGGCCCTCAACCTCCTCGCCCCCTTCTACGTGGCCCAGGCCGCGAACCTGGTCATGCGGGAGCAGCCGGAGGGCGGCAGCGTGATCAACATCGGCAGCGTCTCCGCCCATGACCCGCAGCCGGGCACCGCCGCCTATTCCGCCGCCAAGGCGGGCCTGCTCGGCCTCACCCGGGCCCTGGCCCTGGAGTGGGCGCCCATGGTCCGGGTGAACCACATCACCGCAGGGCTCATCCGCACCGCGAGCGCCACCGGGCTGTACGGCGAGGACGGCGGCACCGCGGTGGCCGGCGTCGTCCCGATGGGTCGGCTGGCGGCTCCGGCGGACGTGGCCCGCGCCTGCCTCTGGCTCGCCGGGCCCCACGCCTCGTACGTCAACGGCGCCGACCTCGCCGTGCACGGCGGCGGCGAGATCCCGGCGAGGGACCTGGCCCGCCGATCCATCGCCCCACCCCCCTTCTCGTCCCCTTGACGATATAGAACACCACCCCTTATCGTCACACTGACCATATGACGATCGAGGGGGTCCCCATGGCCGACATCACCAGGCGCTTCGGCTGGCGGCATCTGCGCTCCGCGCCCACCGCCCACATCCGCCACCACAAGCGCGGCAAGCTCACCCACGACGGCCGGGGACTCAGCTTCTGGTACCGGTCGCTGTCGGCGGCGCTCTCCGAGGTGCCGGTCGACGACCGGGAGCTGGCCATGGCGTTCCACGCCCGTACGGCCGACTTCCAGGACGTCACGGTGCAGGCCACCGTCACCTACCGGGTCAGCGACCCGGCCCTGGCGGCCGACCGGCTCGACTTCTCCGTGGACCCGGACACCGGGAGCTGGCGCAGCGCGCCGCTGGAGCAGATCGCCACCCTGCTCACCGAGACCGCGCAGCAGCACACGCTGGACGTGCTGGCCCGCACCCCGCTGGCCGCCGCCCTGGTGGACGGAGTCGCCTCGGTACGTGAACGGGTCGCCACCGGTCTCGCCGCCGAGCCGAGGCTCCCCGCCACCGGCATCGACGTGGTGGCCGTGCGCGTCGTCGCGATCCGCCCCGAGGCCGAGGTGGAGCGCGCCCTGCGCACCCCGGCCCGCGAGCAGATCCAGCAGGAGGCGGACCGGGCCACCTACGAACGGCGTGCCGTGGCCGTCGAGCGCGAACGCACCATCGCCGAGAACGAGTTGGCCAGCCAGATCGAACTGGCCCGGCGCGAGGAACAGTTGGTCGACCAGCGCGGCACCAACGCGCGCCGGGAGGCCGAGGAGAAGGCGGCGTCGGACGGCGTACGGACGGAGGCCGAGGCATCCCGCAAGGTGCGGCTGGCCCGCGCGGACGCCGAGGCGGCGCGGGAGACAGGAGCGGCGCGCGCCGAGGCCCAGGCCGGCTGGCTGCGGGTGCACGGCGAGGTCGATCCGGCCACGCTGCACGCCCTGGCGGCGACCCGGCTCGCGGAGAACGTGCCGCGCATCGAGAGCCTGACCCTCTCCCCCGACGTGCTCACCGGGCTCCTCGCCAAGCTCGGCCGCGCGGAAGGCGGGGCGGGAGCGTGAGCCTCGCGCCCCGGGCGGTGCTCGTACACCGCAGGACGGAGTACGAGGAGCTGCTCGCCCGGCACGGAACGCACGGGCAGGCCGCGTTCTTCCTCTCCAGCCGGGGCCGCTCGATCGACGGGGTGGCCCGACGCCACGAACGTACCCAGCAGGCCCTGCGGGACGTGGCGGCCGCCGTGCCGCTCACCTGGCGCAGCTCCCGGGTGGAGCGGGCGGACCTGGATCGGTTCCTGTTCGCGCCGGAGGACGTGGTGGTCGTGGTCGGCCAGGACGGGCTGGTCGCCAACGCCGCGAAGTATCTGTCCGGGCAGCCGGTGGTGGGCATCGACACCGACCCGGGGCGCAACCCCGGCGTCCTGGTCCGCCACCGCTGCGCCGACACGGCCGCCCTGCTGCGCGCCGCCACGGTCGCCGGGTCCACCGTCGACGCGTTGACCATGGTCGAGGCGGTCGCCGACGACACCCAGCGGCTGGTCGCGCTGAACGAGATCTACCTCGGCCCGCCCGGCCACCAGACCGCCCGCTACCGCCTGGGCCCGGACGGCGCCGCGTCCCCGGGCGAGGCCCAGGCGTCCTCCGGGGTCCTCGTCGGCACCGGCACCGGGGCCACCGGCTGGCTCCGCTCCCTGTGGCTGGAGCGCGGCAGCACCGCTCCGCTGCCCGCGCCGTGCGACCCCCGGCTCCTCTGGTTCGTCCGCGAGGCATGGCCCTCGCCCGCCACCGGGACGTCACTGGTCTCCGGCGAACTGGGCCGGGGCCAGGGGCTGCGGCTCACCGTGGAGTCGGACCGGATCGTGGTCTTCGGGGACGGGATGGAGTCGGACGCCCTGGAGTTGACCTGGGGTCAGAGCGTACGGCTGGGCATCTCGGCCACCGCGCTCCACCTGGTCGTCTGAGCGGGGACCGGCCCCTCGGGCGTCCCGCGATGTCGTTACGGTGTTGCGTACCACCGGTCCGGCGAGCACCCCGGGTCCGGAGAATGCCCGGAGAGCGGAGATCCAGCACCATGGCCACCGAGACCACCGGTTCCCTCACCGGCCCCGCCCGCAACACGCGCCCGCCCACCGCACAGGCGGCACTCGGAGTCGGCGTCATCGTCGAGGACGGGCAGGGGCGCGTGCTCCTGGGGCGGCACCACAGCGGTACGTGGGAGCTGCCCGGCGGCAAGGTCGACGCGACGCACGAGTCGGTCGCGGCGGCCGCCGCCCGTGAGCTGCGCGAGGAGACCGGTCTCGTCGTGGACGAGGGCGCGGTGGACGTCTTCGCGATGCTCCACGACGTGATCGGCGGAATCAACCGGATCAGCATGGCCGCCCTCGTACGCCTGGGCTCGGGGGACCCCGAAGTCACGGAGCCGCACCTGATCAGCGCCTGGCGGTGGACCGCCCCTGAGGAGCTGCCGACCCCGCTGTTCGACCCGTCCGCGCAGATCCTGGCGGCCTGGCGGCCGGACCTCGGCCTCACCCACCCGCCCGCCCACCTCCTGCGGGTCACCGCCGCGCACGG
Organism: Streptomyces sp. cmx-18-6; assembly: GCF_046548915.1. Lineage (NCBI taxonomy): Bacteria > Bacillati > Actinomycetota > Actinomycetes > Kitasatosporales > Streptomycetaceae > Streptomyces > Streptomyces sp. cmx-18-6. The sequence goes on from NZ_JAEBEP010000003.1 coordinate 241,581, forward strand.
GAACCCGCGCTGACCGGCCGGGCAGGGGCAGGGGCGGGGGCTGGGACAGGAGCACGGACGGGGGCAGGGGCAGGAGCAGGAAACGGGTTAAATCATTTGCCCGATACACCCAGGGACTCTTAGCGTCGCCGGAATGAAAGCCGTGGCCGAGCAGGACATCCGCACGTCGTTCGTCAACTGTTCGAAGGGCGAGGCGAAGCGTCTGCCGCTCCCCCGCGACCTGGACGAGCGCCCGTGGGACGACCTGGACTTCCTTGGCTGGCGCGACCTCTCCGCGCCGGACCGGAGCTACATCGTCACCGAGCTGGGCGGCGAGCTGGTCGGGATCACCCTGCGCTTCCCCTCCCATCAGCGGGGTTTCCTGCACCGCAGCATGTGCTCGGTCTGCCTGACCACGCACCCGGGCAGCGGGGTCTCCCTGATGACCGCGCGCAAGCGGGGACAGGCCGGCCGCGACGGGAACTCGGTCGGGATCTACCTCTGCACCGACCTGGACTGCTCGCTCTACGTACGCGGGAAGAAGACCCCCGCGCCCGGCGGCCGGTTCGAGGAATCGCTGACCCAGGAACAGCAGGTGGACCGGACCCGCGCCAAGCTGACGGCTTTCATCGAGCTGCTCGCCCAGTAGCGACGGGAGCCGAGAGCCCGATGCCAGGAGCAGGGGGGCGAGGGGCAGGGGCAGGGCGCTCGACGGCTACGGATGCGGAGGAAGCGGACCCGGCGTATGAAAGAGGGACTCATCCGCGCGAACGGAGTTGGCCCATGGACGACTACCCGCTCCTGAACCTCTTCCTGACCATGCTGTACCTGTTCCTCTGGGTCATGTGGTTCTTCCTGCTGTTCAAGGTGGTGACCGACCTCTTCCGGGACCACTCGCTGAACGGCTGGGCCAAGGCGGGATGGCTGGTTCTTGTCATCCTTCTGCCCTATCTGGGCGTGCTGGTCTACCTCATCGTCCGCGGCCGCAGCATGCAGGAGCGGGACGCCAAGCTGGCCAAGGACTCGGAAGCGGCCTTCCGCAGTTACGTACGGGAAGCCGCGGGCAGCGAGGGCTCCTCCGGCGGCACCAGCCATGTGAGCGACCTGGCGAAGCTCGCCGAGCTCCAGGACAGGGGTGCCATCAACGCTGAGGAGTACGAGAGGGCGAAGGCGAAACTTCTCGCCTGACGTCTCGCCCGAAGTCCCGTCCGACTCCCTCGTCCGCCTTCCCCACCTGACCCCCTCGCCCCACTCCCCCAGTCGCCTTCCTCGCCCGCCCTCCTCGCCTTTTCGCACCGGCAGGTCTGAAAAGTGTTGCTGGGGGTAGACGGGAGACGCGACAGCTGCACGGCGCAGCTTGATCTGGGGGATGTGTCATGGAGCAGCTGATGGCGTTTGGCGAGGCCGAGCAGGACGGGCAGGAGGCCGGCGCGGGCACCGTGCAGGCCAGTGCCGCTTACGACATGGGTTCGGGAGAGATCGCGCGTGCCCGGGAGTTCGTCCGGGAGTTCCTTGCGGACGCGCAGTCCGTGCACGGTGTGCGCGTGTCCCTCCGGGCGCTGGATGTCGCACAGCTGGTGGTGAGCGAGCTGGCCACGAACGTCTGCAAGTACGCGCCCGGCCCGTGTCTGCTGGACCTCGAAGTGAACGATGACCTGCTGAGCATCACCATGTGGGACTCGGGCTCCATGCTGCCCGCCGCCGCGCAGGCCGACCCGACGCGCATGGGCCAGCACGGTCTGGAGATCGTCCTCATGGTCTGCCAGAGCTTCGAGGTGCGTCGCGAGCCGGTGGGCAAGCGCGTCCGCGTACAGGTTTCCCTGCTCGACGACCTGCACGGTGATCCGGCCGGACAGGCGTCCTGGCAGTGACAGGGGCGACCTGCCGGGTGCGCCGGCCGACCGGACGCAGGGGAGGCCGGGCGGGCGGGCCGCCCAGGTTCGGGTGGACGCCGGCCATCGCCATCTTTCAGGGCCCTGCCGGGACGGATGAGTCCGTCCCGGCAGGGCCCTGAAAGTATGAAGATCAAGCAGGCTCGGCCGCCATACGGCACTGTCCGTCCCGCGTTCCCCTCACCCCTCCCCCGCAACCCGTCCCGCGTTCCGCGGTCATCGGCTCAGGTCTGGGTGAGCATGCCTTCGCGGAGCTTGGCGAGGAGGCGGGTGAGGAGCCGGGAGACGTGCATCTGGGAGATGCCGAGGTGCTCCCCGATCTGGGCCTGGGTCATCTCCTGGCCGAAGCGCATCTGGACGATCTCCCGGTCCCGGGCCCCCAGGTTCTCCATCAGCGGGGCCAGGGCGTGGAGGTTCTCGACACGTTCCATGCCGGGATCGCAGTCGCCCGTGATGTCGGCGTAGGTCGTGGTGTCGGCGCTGTTGTGCCCGTTGCCGCCGAGGGGCACGTCGAGGGAATCGGTGTTGTAGCCGTTGGAGGCGACCAGGCCCTCGATGACCTCTTCCTCGCTCAGCCCCAGATGCCCGGCCAGTTCGGCGACGGTGGCGTCCCGGTCCAGCTTGCCCGCCAGGTCCTCCTTGGCCCGGGCCAGGGTGACCCGCAGCTCCTGGAGGCGGCGCGGCACATGGACCGCCCAGGTGGAGTCGCGGAAGAAGCGCTTGATCTCACCGACGATGTAGGGAATCGCGAACGAGGTGAACTCGACCTCGCGCGACAGCTCGAAGCGGTCGATCGCCTTGATGAGGCCGATGGTGCCGACCTGGACGATGTCCTCCATCTCGCCGTTGCCGCGGTTGCGGAACCGCTTCGCGGCGAACTGCACCAGCGAGAGGTTCATCTCGATCAGCGTGTTGCGCGCGTACTGGTACTCGTGGGTGCCCTCTTCGAGGATCTGCAACTGCTCGAAGAACAGCGCGCCCAGCGCCCGGGCGTCCTTCGGAGCGACCTTCCGGGGATCGTCGATCTGCGGAAGTCCCGCCGGCGCCGTGGTGGAACTCGCGACCGTGGTCGTGGCTTCCGTGGATATCGACATGCCGATCCTTCCCCTGCCCCATACGCTGCTGCGGAGCCCCGCAGGCGTGCTGCTGCGTGTACCCGGGCCGACGCAGGTCACGCCTGCCTCGGCCGAAGGAACTTCACCGCTCCTCCCAAGACCTCCCCGGACCCTCCTCGTGCTCTCCTCGTACCCTCCGCCTGCGCGGTCCGCGCGTGATGTCGAGCACAGGACAGCGGGGTCGGGCGGCCCGCCGGACAGCCCGGGCGGGATCGGTGGCGGCGGGGAACGGCAGGGGTGCGGAGGAGCGTGGTTTCCTGGTAACCGATGGCGTGGGAAAGAAGGCAGTCCTGTGACGGTTGATCCGGCTTTCGGCGCGGGTGTGCGCGCGGACGGGCTTCCGGCTGCCCTGTCGGACCCGGCGCGCCTGGCGGCGGTGACCGCGACCGGGCTGCTGGACACCGGCCCGGAGGAGGTCTTCGAGGACCTCGCCTCGCTGGCGGCGCGGGTCACCGGCTCGGGCCGGGCGTTCGTGACCCTGGTCGATGAGCACCGTTCGTTCTGGAAGTCGTGCGTCGGCGTGGACGTCACCGAGGTCGCCGGCCGCCAGAACCCCGTGCACGAGAGTTTCTGCTACTTCCTGGTCGGCCTGGCCGGCGACCCGTTCATCGTGAACGACGCGGCCACCGACCCACGGACCCGCGAGCACCCTTCGGTCGGGCCGATGAACATCGGCGCCTGGGCCGGTTTCCCGCTGCTGGCGCCCGGCGGCGAGGTGCTGGGGAGTTTCTGCGTCATCGACGACGCCCCTCGCACCTGGTCGCACGAGGACCTCACGACGCTGGAGACCCTGGCCCGCTCGGTGTCCGCCGAAATCCACCTGCGCCAGTCGCTGGAGGCGGCCCGGCAGGCCCACCGCCTCTCCGCCGATCTCGCCCACTCCCTTCAGCAGGGCCTGCTCCCCCCGTCCCTCCACCCGATCCCCGGCCTGGAGGTGGCCGCGTCCTACCTTCCGGCGTCGGCCAGCGGCAGCAGCGGGGTCGAGGTCGGCGGCGACTTCTACGACCTCTTCGCCACCCGCGGGTCCTCCTACGCCGCCGTGCTCGGAGACGTGTGCGGCAAGGGCGTCGAAGCGGCCAAGGTCACCGCCATGGCCCGTTACACCGTACGGGCCAACGCCTCGCAGATCCTGTCACCGGCCGCGCTCCTGGACGAGCTGAACACCGCCATGCTCGCTCAGCGCGCGCCCCGGTTCCTGACGGCCGTCTACACCGCCTTCCGCCTCACCCCCGGCGGTCTCGCGGGCCGCGTCAGCCTCGCCGGGCACCCGCCGGCCCTCGTCCGCCGGGCCGATGGGCGCGTGCACCAGGTCGGCACGCCCGGGACCCTTCTCGGGGTCGTGGACCAGGTCCGGCTCGTCGACGTCCGCTTCCGGCTGGCCCCCGGCGATCTGCTGCTCCTCTACACCGACGGCGCCTGCGAAGCGCGCCCCCGCCCCGGGACGCCCTCAGGGCAGGAGCAGCCGGTGTTCGGGGACGCCGAGCTCGCCGCCGCCCTGGCCCGTACGGACGGACTGGACGCCGAAGCGACGGTGAAGGGCGTCGGCGGAGCCCTCGCCGACCACCACGACGGCTGGGCCAGCGACGACGTCGCCCTGCTCGCCCTGCGCGTACCCCCGCCGTCCTGACCGTCAGAGGTCGCGCGGCTGACGGTCAGGGGTACGTGCCACGGGCCGCTCAGGGGTACGTGCCACGGGCCGTTCAGGGGGTACGCACCACGGAACGTCAGAGGTACGCCACGGAACGTCGGGGTACGCCGCCGACCGTCCGGGATACGTGCGGCTGACCGCCCGGGGTACTCCCCGCCGACCTCCCGAGGTACGCGCTCACGCGCCACCGACCCGGTCTTCAGCGTGCCGCCGCCCCGGGTGATAATCACGCTCATGCCGACTTCCGAGCACAGAACGTCCAGCTCAGCACCCCTGCCCGTGATCACGCCCCACGGTGCGTTCGACCTGGATTCCCTCCCGCCCCTCGAAGCCGAGATCGACGCGGCCCTCACCCTGCACCCCGGTGTGATCCTCGACGCCGGCGGCATCACCTTCGCCGATTCCATGTTCCTCCGGTTGATCATCGCGACCCACCACCGCGCCGATCTGCGCATAGCCGCCCCCTCCACCTCGGTGGAACGCCTGCTCCACGTCATCGGCGCCGACACCTTCCTTCGCATCTACCCCACCGTCGACGACGCTCGCGCGGCCTGACGGCCTGACGGCCTGGCGTCGCGGGCGCGCGGCCCCTCGCGGCGATCAGGTGTAGCGCCGTGATCCAGGGGCACCGAGAAGCGCGGGCCGGTGGAACAGGTGATCGTGGAAAGGCGCCTTCGGCCCCTGGTCCTTCGAGGGGCGGTGGCGCCCCCGGCCGATCCATGGCCCACGAGCAACGGAGCAAGGAGTGCCGCCGATGCATGACGCGATCTCTCCGCCGACGAGCGCCGGACCCTTCGGCGGCGGTCACGTACCGGCGGCCGGTGAAAGCACGGAGAAGGGCACGGAAACCGATACCGAGACCGGTACGGAGACCAGTGCGGAGGCCGGTGCGAGGGCCGGTGCCGTCCGCCGCGCGGCGGAACGGTTCGTCCGCTTCGTCGACGCCGTGGCGGCGGGCGTCGCCGAAGCGCCGTTGCCGGGCGGCGGGCGCACCGCCGCCCGCTTCGAGGCGCTGTCCGCGGTGGCGGCGGAAGACCTGTGCGCCGCCCGGCTGGCGGAAGGCCACCTCGACGCCGTGGCCATCCTGGCCGAACTGGACGGCGATCCGGCGACGCCCGGACAGTACTGGGGCGTGTGGGCCGCCGAACCGCCGGGCTCGGGGCTGACCGCGACGTACGGCCCGGACGGCTGGGTGCTCAACGGTCTCAAGAAGTACTGCTCCGGGGCGCACACGTGCACCCACGCCCTGGTCACCGCCACGGCGCGGGACGGGCGGCGGCTCTTCGCCGTCCGCACGGGCGTGCCCGGTGCCGGGAGCGGCACGGAGTCCGGTGCGCCCGGCCCGGGGTGCCGGCCGGTGGCCGGCACCTGGCAGGCGATCGGCATGGCCGGCAGCGACAGCCCCGACGTCCGCTTCACCGACGTCCCCGCCACCGAGGTCGGCGGTGTGGAGGCATACCTGCGCCGGCCCGGATTCCACCACGGCGGAGTCGGTGTGGCCGCCTGCTGGTACGGCGGGGCGCAGGCGGTGGCACGGGTGCTGTTCACCCGGGCGGAGCAGCGCGCCGACCCGTTCACCGATGCCCACGCCGGGGCGGTGGACCTGCGGCTGTACACGGCCGGGGCGGTGCTGCGCCGTGCCGCCGAGGAGATCGACCTCGATCCGCTCGACAAGGCCGGGACGGCGGCGCTGCGGGCGCTGCGGGCGCGGGCGCTGGTGGCTCAGGTGTGCGCCGAGGTGCTGGACCACGTGGGCCGTGCGACCGGCGCGGGGCCGCTGTGCCACGACGAGCGGCACGCCCGGGCCGCCGCCGACCTCACCGTCTACGTACGCCAGCACCATGCGGAACGCGATCTGGCGGCCCTGGGCGAGATGGTCGCCCGTGGCTCCGGGGACGGCCGATGAGCACCGTACGGAGCGACGGCCCCGAGGGCCACGCCGACGCCATCCAGGCTCCGGGCACCGATGAGGCGCTCTGGCGCGTGTGGCGGGGCTGGGACCGGCTCCCGGAGTACCGGCTCCCGGAAGCCGGGCGCGTGGTCGTCGTGTCCGCCCACCCCGACGACGAGGTGCTGGGCGCGGGAGGGACCATCGCCCGCCTGGTCGCGGCCGGTCTCACCGTGACCGTGGTGTCGGTCACCGATGGCGAGGGGTCCCACCCCGGCTCCGCCGTGCTCACCCCGGGGCAGCTCGCCGAGCTGCGGGCCCGGGAGCTGGAGGAGGCGCTGGCCGAGCTGGGGATGGCGGAGGCCGAGATCGTACGGCTGAGGCTGCCGGACACGGGAGTGGGCGACCACGAGGAGAAGCTCGCCCGCGAACTGGCCGCCCTGCTGCCCGGCGCCGCGCTCTGTCTCGCGCCGTGGACCCAGGACGTGCACAGCGATCACGAGGCGGCCGGGCGGGCCGCGTCGGCCGCGTCGCGGGCGGCGGGCGTGCCCTGCGCGCTGTACCCGGTCTGGATGTGGCACTGGGCCGAGCCGGGCGACAGCCGGGTCCCCTGGGACCGGGCCGCCCGGATCGTCCTGCCCGCCGCCGCGCAGGCCCTCAAGCGCGCCGCCCTCAGCCGGTTCGTCACGCAGATACAGCCGCTGGGCTCCGCCCCGGAGGACACCGCCGTACTGCCTCCGGAAGAGCTGACGCACCATCTGCGCGGCTGGGAGGTGGTCTTCACGTGAGCCGTCCCCGCACGCCCGCCGCGTACTTCGACGACATGTACCGCACCGCGGAGGACCCGTGGAGCCTGGCGGAGCGGTGGTACGAGCGCCGCAAGTACGACCTGACCGTCGCCGCTCTGCCGCTGCCCCGCTACCGCCGGGCGTTCGAGCCCGGCTGCTCGGTCGGCGAACTGACCCGCCGGCTGGCCGGCCGCTGCGACTCCGTGCTGGCGTGCGACCGGGTGGATTCGGCCGTCGAGACCGCACGGCGGCGCACCGCCGGCCTCCCGCACGTCTCGGTGCGCCGCATGCTGCTGCCGGAGGAGTGGCCCGAGGGCTCCTTCGACCTGGTCGTGCTGTCCGAACTGCTCTACTACCTCGACGAGACGGCACTCGACGCGGTGCTGCGGCGTACGGTGTCGTCGCTGGAACCGGGAGGCACGCTGGTCACCGTCCACTGGAACCATCCGGTGGCCGAGCATCTGACCACCGGCGCGGGCGTCGCACGCCGTGTCGCCGCCCGGCCCGGTCTCGTCCTGCTCGCCGACCACCGTGAGGAGGACTTCGTCCTCCAGGTGCACCAGCGGGCCGCGGCGGACGGGCACGGGCCCGCCGGGGTCGCCGCACGGGAAGGGCTGGTGTGAGCGCCGAGGCCGTCGCCGTGGTCGTCCCCGCCCACGACGAGGAGTCGTCGCTGCCGGCCGCACTCGCCGCCGTCGCCCGGGCGGCCCGCCACCCCGGCCTCGCCGCGACGCGGGTCCTGACCGTGGTGGTGGCGGACGACTGCCGGGACCGCACGGCCGCCATCGCCCGGAACGCCGGGGCGCTCGTCGTCAGCACCGGCTGCCGCAACCCCGGCCGGGCCCGGGCCCTCGGCGTCAGCCACGCCCTGGCGCTGCTCACCGCGCCGACGCCCCTCACCTGGATCGCCACGACCGACGCCGACAGCGTGGTCCCGCCCGACTGGCTGACGCACCATCTGGCCAGGGCCCGGGAAGGCTGGCAGGCCGTCGTCGGCACCGTCGTGCTGCCGCCCTCGCCGCTGGCCACCCGCCACCGGATCCTGTACGAGGCCACCCGGCCGCCGGGAGAGACGCCCTGGGCCCACCCCCACGTCCACGGCGCCAACCTGGGCGTCAGCGCCGCCGCCTACCGGGACGTCGGCGGCTTCCCCGCACTCGCCACCGGCGAGGACCGCGCCCTGGTCCAGGCACTCGAACGCCGGGGCCACCGCGTACTGCGGACCGCCCGCTGCCCGGTCCTCACCTCGCCCAGGCTCCAGGCCCGCGCCCGAGGCGGCTTCGGCGACTATCTCTCGGCCATGCCCCGGCCGGCCGACGCCTGAGCGGAACGGCCTCAGCCCGGTACGGTTCCTCAAGCCGCGTCAGCCCGGCAGGAATTCCTCAAGCCGCGTCAGCTCCGCCGCACTGAGCGTGAGGTCCGCGGCCCGGGCCGAGTCGGTGATGGAGGCCGGGCGGCCGGCTCCCGGCAGCGGGATCACCGCCGGGGACCGGGCGAGCAGCCAGGCCAGGGCGATCCGCTGCGGACTGACGCCGTGGTCTTCCGCGACACGGTGGAAGGCGGTGCCCGTCGAGGTCGGGCCGGAGGGGCCGTCGAGCGAGCTGCGCGAGATGCCGCCCAGGGGGCTCCAGGGCAGAAAGGCCAGGCCGAGCCGTGCGCAGAGCCGTAGCTCGGGCTCGCTGTCGCGCACCGCGGGCGAGTACCGGTTCTGTACGGAGACGAGTCCGTCGCCGAGGATCGCGTACGCCTCGCGGATCTGGCCGGCGGTGACGTTGGAGATCCCGGCGGCGCGGATCGTGCCGGCGTCGAGCAGCTCGCGCAGCGCGCCGACCGACTCCGCCCAGGGCACGGCCGGGTCCGGCTTGTGCAGCTGGTACAGGCCGATCGCGTCGCCGCCCAGACGCCCGGCGGACGCCTCGGCGGCGCGCTTGAGGTGGTCGGGGGTGGCGGTGACGGTCCAGGTGCCGTCGCCGGGACGGCCCCGGCCGCCCTTGGTGGCCACCAGGACGCCGGAGGTGTCGCCGCCGTAGCGGGCGAGGGCGCGGGCGATCAGCAGCTCGTTGTGGCCGGCCTCACCGGCGTGCCAGTGGTAGCTGTCGGCGGTGTCGATGAGCGTGACGCCCGCGTCGAGGGCGGCGTGGACGGTGGCGACGGCCCGCGCCTCGTCCGGGCGGTGCTCGATGGACAGCGGCATGGCCCCCAGGCCGATGGCGCTGACGGTGGCGCCCGCGATGGTGCGGTGCTGCATGACGGCCTCTCTTCCTCAGGCGGTGCGGGACGGCTCGGTGGCCGGGGAAGGCTCGGTGGTGGAGGACGGCTCAGTGGCCAGGGAAGGATCAGTCGTGGAGGACGGCTCGCGGGTCAGGGCTTCGGCGACCGCGGCGGGCAGCCACTCGGTGGTGCGGGAGAAGGCGAAGCCCAACTCCTTCGCGCGGGCGTTGCTCATGGCGTAGTGGCGGTCGAAGGAGAACGGCGAACCCGCCTCCCCCGCCTCCACGGTCCGCAGGACGGGCTCCCGCCGGGCCTGTACGGCGACGAGCGCGGCGAGGCCGTGCACGTCGAGCGGGTCGTCGGAGCAGGCGTTGACCGGACCGGTGAAGCCGGCGGTGGCCGCCCACAGCAGCAGGTCCGCCAGCTCCTCGTGGTGGATGAAGACCGTGGGCAGCGCCTTCGCGTGCACGGTGACCTCTTCGCCCCGGGCGATCCGCTCGGTGTAGTGCGCGAGCCGGCCGGTGAATTCGTCCGCGCCGCCGAGCACATGGGCGCTGCGCACCGAGGCGAACGCGAAGCCGCCCGCGCGGGTGAGGACGGCCTCCGCCTGGCGCTTGCCCTCGGCGTAGTGCGCCTCCAGGTACGCGTCGTCGTGCCAGGGCAGGTCCAGGGCCACCAGCCAGGTGGCCGGGTCCACGGTCTCCTCCGGTACGGGTGTGCCCGCCGGCACGGTCGGGAGCGCGGCGGTCGCCGGGTCGTAGACCTCGATCGTGGACGTCATGACGTAGCGCCGGGTGCGGCCGGCGAAGGCGCGGGCGGCCACCGCGGCCTGCACGGGGGTGTAGCAGACCTGATCGACCACCGCGTCGAAGGTGCGGGAACCGAGTGCGGCCGTGAGGGCGGCCTCGTCGTCGCGGTCGACGACGAGGTGGTCGACCCCGGCGGGCGGCCGGGTGGAACCGCGGTTGATCACGGTGACCTGATGGCCCGCCGCGTGCAGGCGCTTCACCAGGAGCTTTCCGAAGTACCGGCTTCCGCCGATGACGCAGATTCTTTGCATGCCCGCATCCTCGACGCCTACGGTGAGCAGCAGAAGTGCCGACTTACTGGATACGTATGAAGGAAAACTGTTGATTGATGTGCAGCGGCTCCGCGTCCTGCGTGCGGTGGCGGAGCACGGCAGCTTCAACCGGGCGGCCACGGCCCTCCGCCTCACCCCCTCGGCCGTCTCCCAGCATGTGGCCTTGCTGGAGCGCAGCCTCGGCGCGCAGGTCGTCGACCGCAGCACCCGTGGCGTCACCCTCACCCCGGCCGGCCGGATCATGGTGGGCGCCGCCGAATCCGTCACCGCCGAAATCGAACACGCGAAGCAGCAGGTCGACCGGCTCAGCACCGGCCGCGTCCAGCTCACCGTCGCCACCTTCACCAGCGGCGGCAGGCTCCTGCTGCCCGGCGCCCTGGCCCGGCACACAGCCGTCCATCCCCGCACCGTGCTCCACGTCCGGGAGGGCGAGCCCGAGGACACTCTCCCGCTGGTCCGCCAGGGCGCCGTGGATCTCGCGCTCGCCTACCACTTCGACGGGCCGCTGCCCCTCGGCCCCGGCCACAGCTCCGGCCTGGAGTGGACCCCGCTCCTGGAAGACCCCCTGTACGTCGTCCTGCCGCACGGGCACCGGCTCGCCGGCCGCGACGCGCTCGACCTCGCCGAGCTGGCGGCCGAGCCCTGGGTGCTCGGCTGCCTGAAGACCGAGGCGTACCTACGCCGTTACGCCGGGCGCGCCGGTTTCGATCCGGACGTGCGCGGCACCACCACCGACTACTTCTTCGCCCGCTCGCTCGTCGCCGCGGGCGTGGGGATCTCCCTGATCCCCTCGGTCGCGCTCGCCCCGGAGATCCCCGGCCTGCGCACCGTCCCGATCCAGCCGCCGGGGCCCGTCCGGCACATCGGCGTCGCCGCGACCGGCCGCGGCGACCGGCCCCATGTCACCGCTCTCGTGCGGGCCCTTCGCGAGGAGGCGGGGCAGGAGCGGCCGCATCGGGGGCGTTGATCCCGGCGAGGATTCCGGCAAAGAGCGAGGGCCGGTTTCGGATGTCTCCGAAACCGGCCCTCATCTGCGACTGTCTCCAGTCGGGACGACAGGATTTGAACCTGCGACCCCTTGACCCCCAGTCAAGTGCGCTACCAAGCTGCGCCACGTCCCGATGCGATTCCGCCTGGTTGCCCAGGGCGGCCGCGCAGGACAAACATTACCTCACTCGGAGGACCGGATCGACGTCCGTGCCTGCTGGGCGCGGGCCGCCAGGCCCTCGGCTCCGCAGGCCATCGCCTGCTTCTGGGCCCGGGCCAGTTCCCGGTGGGAGCCGGTCGCGATGCCGTAGTCGACGCGGGCGAGCGCGTGCTCGTAGGCGGAGGAGGACTTCTCCAGGTGGCGCACCGCGTCGGCGAGCACTTGCTGTGCCTCCTCGGGCGGGGCGAAGAGGGAGACGCAGCGCAGGGCTTCGCCGATGGCGGTGTCCGTGCCGAACCGCTCGGCGTGCACCCGGGCGCGGGCCGCGAGGTGCGCCGCACGGCCCGGGTCGGTGTCGGCCAGGGCTCGTGCCAGGTCGCCGGCCCAGGGCGCCCAGATGCCGTTGAACCGTTCGCGGGCCTCCAGGCCGGCGCCCGCCGCTTCGAGTTCCGCGATCGCTTCCTCCTTACGGCCTTCGGCCAGCAGCAGGCGGCCGCGGACGCACGGGCCGTCCGGCAGCACCATGGCGCTGGGGTAGGGCGGGCCGAAGTCGTAGCGGTCGGCGATCACGCGGGCCTCTGCGGTGCGGCCGCGGGCCAGCAGGGTGTCGATGAGCAGGCACGCGGCGTCCCAGTGGACGGGCAGACCGGAGCCGACGCGGTCGGCGAGCCGGAGCCCTTCGCGCAGGAAGCCCTCGGCCTCCGCGAGACGGCCGCGCCGGCGGTGGACCATGCCGAGCAGGGTGTGGGCGAACGCCAGGTGGGCCCCGCTCCAGCCGGAGATCTCGAAGGCCCGCACCGCTTCGCCGAAGAGGCTCTCGGCCCGGTCCAGCTGGTCGGTGAAGGTGTAGGTGATGCCGACCATCGTGGGGAGTTCGAAGCCCCACTCGGAGTCGGTCCAGCCGAGGCCGCGGGCGGGGCTGCCGTCGATCAGGGCGCGTTCGCACAGGTCGACGATGAGCTGGGCGTTCTCGCCGCGCAGCATGGCGTCGAAGGCCCGCAGGGTGAGCAGCGCCCGCTCCGCGTTGTCGCGGCCCTTGAGGTGGTCGGCGTTGCGGGTGAGACGGCGGGAGCGGGCGGGCCCGTCGTCCTCGGTGGCCTGCATGCCCTCCCACATGAAGTGCGCGGCCTGCAACCGCATCAGGCCGGGTCCCGGCGCCGTCCGGGCCGCCTCGGCGGCCAGCGACAGCGCCGCGTCCTTGAGCTGGTTGTTGTGGGCGAGCGCGGCGGCGAGCCGGAACGTGGCGTCGACCCGCAGGCCGTCGTCCAGTCCCGGCATGTCCAGGGCCGCCCGCAGATGCTGCACGGTGGTGGGCGGGGAGCTGAGCAGGGTGGCGCAGCCGAGTTCGTACAGCAGGACCGCGCGGTCCTTGGGGCGCGGCGGCTCCTCCAGGGCGCGTTCCAGGCAGCGGCTGGCCGCTTCGGGCGCGCCGACCGCCAGGTGCTGGCCCGCGGCCTCGCGGAGCTGGGCGACCAGTTCCTGGTCGTCGTCCGGGTGGACCTCCAGCAGGTGCCGGGAGGCCGCGGCGGCACCGTAACCGGCCCGGGTGATGGCCCAGGCGGCGCGTCCGTGCATCGCGGTGCGGGTGGCCGGCGGGATGGAGCGGTAGACGGCGGTGGCGATCAGCGGGTGGACGAACTCCAGCGGATCGAAGCCGCTGACGATACGGGCGTCGCGCAGCCGGGCCGTGCAGTCGGCGGCCTCCGCCGGACTCATGCCGGCGAGGGTGGCGGCCAGTTCCTGGGAGATGTCGGTGCCGAGGACGGCGGCGGCCCAGGCGAACCGGTTGGCGTTGGTGCCGAGCCGCTCCAGCCGGTCGACGAGTCCCTTGCCCCGGGCCGAGGCGCCCAGTCCGCGCAGCTCCCCGGCCGACTCCTCGACCGGGGCCAGCTCCTGGTCCTGGACCTTGGCGACCAGCTCGACGGCCTCGTACGGGTTGCCGCCGGTGACGGCCCACACCTCGCGGCAGAACGGGTCGTCGGCGTGTTCGCCCAGGGCCGCGCGGGCCAGTTCGGCGGTGGCGTCCGGGGTCAGCGCCCGCAGGGCGACCCGGGTGATAGCGCTCCCGGCGTCGACACCGCGTTCGGCCTCGCGGTCCGCGACGTAACTCGCGTTGCGTTCGGCCATTTCCTGCGGCCGGTACGCCTGGACGACGAGCAGCGGGAGTTCGCCGAGGCGGGCGGTGAACGAGGCCAGCCAGGAGAGGGATTCGCCGTCCGCCCAGTGGGCGTCGTCGACCAGCAGCAGTAACGGCCGGTGGCTGAGACGGGAGGCGAGCCGGGCGACGACGAAGTCGAGGCCGTCGCGGACACCCTGCGGGTCGGGCTGCGGACCGCTGGGCTCGGCGAGTCCGAGCGCCGGCGCGGTGGTCTCGTACCAGTCGCCGAACAGGGCCCGGGTCTCGTCGGGCGGGAACTGGTCGAGTGCGGGCTGCAGCAACTGCCGTACGACGTGGAACGGTACGGAGGTCACGGTCTCGCCGCCCCGGGCGGACCAGATGGTGCAGCGGTCGGCCGCCATCGCCCGGATCTCGGTGAGCAGCGCGGTCTTGCCGATCCCCGCCTCTCCGCTGAAGACCAGGAGCCCACCGACCGCCTGGGCTCCGCACAGCGCATCCACCGCCTTCGCGGCGATGGCGAGTTCCGGTTCACGCTCGTACAACGGCCGGGACGGCTTCATGCCCACTCTTCCCCAAACGGCAGTGCGGTGACGACGGTCGAGCCTAGTCGTGCGCGGGTGCCCACCGACAGGGTTCCGCGCATTCCCCGCAGGTACGGGGCACAATCACCTGGTGAACGAGACGCGCAGGGACCGGGACGCCGAAGGCCGGGCGCGCAATGCGCGCCCCCGGGACGGGCTGGGCCGCCCGCTGCCGTACGGGACGCCCGGCGTCGAGCGGCAGCCGGAGGGCGTGGTCCGCACCCCGGACGAGACGCTCCAGGAGGCGCAGCGGCTGCTGGACGCCGGGAAGCCGTTCCACGCCCACGAGGTGTTCGAGGACGCCTGGAAGTCGGGGCCGCCCGAGGAGCGGGAGCTGTGGCGGGGGCTCGCGCAACTGGCGGTGGGGCTGACCCATGCCGCACGCGGCAACACGGCGGGCGGCGCACGGCTGCTGCGCCGGGGCGCGGGGGCGCTCGCCCCGTACGGCGAGGGCCGGCCGCACGGCATCGAGCTCGACGGACTCGCCGCCTGGGCCCGGGAGTTGGCCGGGCGGGTGGAGACGGGATCCAAGGTGGACGCGGAGGCCGAGGCGCCCCGGTTGCTGGGGTAGCCGGCAGCGCGTCGGGCGGGCGGGCCGGTGCTGGAATGCCCGGGCGATGGTGGGGGGGCGGGCGGGACCGGCGGTGGATTGCCCGGGCCGTCAGTGTCGGCCGGCGGGCGGGAGCGGTGGCGGAGGACCGGGTCGGCAAACCGGCGTGCCGCACAGCTATTACGATCCGGCTCCATGAGCACTTCTGACCAGGATCAAGCCCGGGACCAGCACCAGGACCGGCACGAGGGTGAGCCGTCCGGCCGCACCGGGGGCTCCGAAGCCCCGATAGCCGAGGCCGCCGGAGCGGAGCCGGAAGCGGGGACGGGAGCGGGGCCCGACGCGGGAACGGACGAGCAGGAGAGGCAGGAGAAGCAGGGGGCGCGGGAAGAGCGCGCGGCGCGGGGTGCGGAAGCCGTGGAGGGCGCGGAGGGCGCTGACGGCCCGGAGGCCGCTGAGGGACCGAAGGTCGCGGACAGCCCGGAGGATGAGGACCGCGCGAAGAGCGCGCGGACATTGACGCCCCGTCAGGCGCGTCGACTGCGGGTCGTCCTCTCCTCCGTGGGCATGGTCGCGATGGGCGTGGTCCTCGCCCTGCGGATCGCGAGCCGGTCGTCGGTGCTGGTCGTCGGCGTGTACGGGCTCGCGCTCATCCTGTGCGGTCTGGTGATCGAGCTCAGCAGGAACGGCCGTACCCGCCTCGGCAGTTGGCTGCTCGGGCTGGGTCTGGTGGCCGCTGTCGGCGCGGACTGGCTGCTGCTCCCCTGAGACCCGGGCGGGCGGAGGGCGTGACCCGAGCGCTCGCGGGACGACCGCGACCGATCGTTTGATCGCCTTCGCTCATCACCGGCCACTCCCTTGACCGTTCGCGATCACTCGATCAGGCTTTCCGCTGCCGCTGACCGTGTCCATCACGAAGGGCCTGGCCTCCCCCTATGACGACCTTCCCCGCCCTCTCTTTCGAACTCCCCCCGGAGGACCGGGCGTCGAGCCCGTACACCGGGTACACCCGGGCGCACTGGGAGGCCGCCGCGGACGGGCTGCTGCACGCCGCCTGGCGGTGGGCCACCCCCGGCGGGGCCCGGCTCGACCTGCCCGGACCCCCGTCGCACTCGGGGGTGCGCTCCGATGGGCTCGAGGGGTTCGCGCGGACGTTCCTGGCGGCGGCCTTCCGGGTCGCCGGGGCCGGAGGGGAGGACCCGCACGACTGGCTGGAAAGGTACGCGCGAGGGCTCGGCGCCGGGACCCGCACGCCGGGGCGGGACGACGCCGAGTCGTGGCCGGTCATCCTGGACCACCATGTGCGGGGGCAGCCCATGGTCGAGTCCGCGTCCGTCGCGCTCGGCCTGCGGCTCACCCGGCCCTGGCTCTGGGACCGGTTGGACCCGGCGGTGCGGGACCGGACGGAGGAATGGCTGCGGGGTGCTCTGCGGCGCCTTCCGGCGGCGAACAACTGGTACCTCTTCCCGTACACGGTCGCCGGGTTCCTGGAGTCGGTGGGGCGCGGCGACGCGGAGACGGCCCGGGCCCGGGAGCGGGCGCTGGAGCTGCTGGCGGGCTGGTACCGGGGCGACGGCTGGTACGCGGACGGGGACGGCCGCGCCTTCGACCACTACAACGGCTGGGCGCTGCACCTGTATCCGACGCTGGACGCCCATCTGGCGGGCGACGAGAGCGCGTTGGCGCTCCATGGGGCGCGGCTGCGCGAGCATCTGGAGAGCTTCTCGCTGATGTTCGGCGGCGACGGGGCCCCGCTGCACTTCGGGCGCTCGCTCACCTACCGCTTCGCGGCCGGCGCGGCCGTGGGCCTGGGAGCGGTGTCCGGGCACACCCCGCTCGCCCCCGGGGTCTCGCGGCGGCTGGTCAACGGGTCGCTGCGCTACTTCCTGGAGCGGGGCGCGAGCGGCGACGACGGGCTGCTGAGCCTCGGCTGGCACGGCCCGCACCCGGCGACGCTCCAGTCCTACTCGGGTCCGGCGTCCCCGTACTGGGCGTCGAAGGCGTTCGTCGCGCTGCTGGCCCCCGCCGGACACCCGCTGTGGACGTCGGTGGAGGCGGCGGCCCCGTGCGAGGGCCCCGACCGGGTGCTCTCCGTGCCCGCGCCGGGGTTCCTGGTGCAGTCGACGCGGGCGGACGGCGTGGTGCGGCTGCACAACCACGGCAGCGACCATGTCCAGCCGCACGAGGGCGAGTCGGCGGCCGGGGCGGACCCGCACTACGCGCGGCTCGCCTACTCCACGGTGACCGGACCGACCTCGGCGGCGAACCCGGCGGACAACCATCTCTCGGTGGCGGTCGACGGCGTACGCGGCACCCGTCGCCGTATCCATCCGCTGGGGGCCGGACACGGCGACGGCTGGGGCTGGGCCGGGTCCTGGCACGTGCCCGTCTTCCCGGCGGGGCCCTCCGCCTTCCCGGGTCTGAGGGTGGAGAGCGTGACCGTGGCGCGGGGCCGCCACGAACTGCGGGCCCACCGGGTGCTGGGCGCGCCGGACGGGGCGCGGGCCGAACTGACCGGCTGGGCGACGGAGCCCGGTGGCCCGGTGCGCTCCCAGCTGTACGGGCTCCACGGCTGGGACGCCCGCGAGGAGGTACGGGCTCCGCAGGGCACGGCGTTCACCCGCTGGGCGGTGCTGCCCCGGCTGGCCGGCGACGCGGCGGGGGCGGTGGTCCTGGTGGCCCTCGCCTCGCTCACCGCCGACCCCGGGGCCGGGGCGCTGGAGTCGGCCGTGGACCTCGTTGACGTACGGCGGGATCCAGACGGTGACGCGACGGCGGTGACGGTGGAGGTCGGCTGGGCGGAGGACGGTTCGAGGACGCGGATCGTCTTCGGCCGGGACGCGGTGGGGGTGGACCACTCCTGAAGACACGCGAAGGCCCCGACCGGTAGGGAGTCGGGGCCTCGGTCGGCCCGTGCGGAGGGGCCGGGGGTGCGGCGGTGCGGGCGCCGCGGGTCAGGAGGTCACTGCGTGGTGGGGATGTCCTTGCCGTGCTGACGGCCGCGCTGCGGGTCGAAGAGGTGGGCGGCGGCTCCGGCCACCACGAGACCCGTGGCGATCAGGAGGCCGTGGCCGATGGCGATGCCCATGCCCAGGGCGGTGAGCCCGAAGGCCATGCACAGCCAGGCGTTGCGGCGGCGGTACTCACGGGGGCTGCGCGGCATGCCGTCCGACATCGCCGCCGCGAAACCGGGGTCGTCGCGATGCAGCTGCTCCTCAAGGGCGCGCAGCTTCTCGTCGTACGTGGGCATGGTGTCTCCCTCCCGGTACGGAGACCTCTCGGTCTCACCAGCGCCGGCCCCGTGATGCGGCACGGGCAGGGCCCCCCGGGCCCTGGGTCCAGGATCGGCGGGGGCGCACGGGAGGGCCATCGGGGGCAGCACCCATATCCGGGGGTGTGCACCATGCAGACGCGGGGCGGGCCGTGCGGGCCCGCGCCGGTGGGCGGGGCGTCCGCGCGACGGCGTGTTTCGCGCGCGCAGCGACGATAGTGGAGGCTGTCACCGCCCGCAGTCAACGCTCACCGTCATTCCCCCGCGTCCACCCCCACCCCTGACACCCCGCGCTCCCGCGCCCGCAGCCCCATACCCCCCTCCCACGTCCGATGGAGGCCGTGCTCCCTTGTCCCTGTTCTGGCGGATCTTCCTGCTCAACGCCGCTGTGCTCGTCGCGGCGGGCGCCCTGCTGCTGCTCGGCCCGATCACCATCTCCACGCCCGTCCTGCTGACCGAGGCGATGATCCTGACCGGCGGGATCGCCTTCATGCTCGCCGCCAACGCGGCCCTGCTCCGGCTGGGCCTCTTCCCGCTCCAGCGGGTCACCCGTGCCATGACCACGACCGACCTCCTGCGCCCGAGCCCGCGCCCCGAGGTGGCCGGGCACGGTGAGATCGCCGCCCTGATCGAGACGTTCAACACGATGCTCGACCGGCTGGAGGCCGAGCGCGCCACCAGCAGCGCCCGCGCGCTCTCCGCGCAGGAGGCCGAGCGCCGCCGGGTCGCCCAGGAGCTCCACGACGAGGTCGGGCAGACCCTCACGGCGGTCCTCCTGGAGCTCAAGCGGGTCGCCGACCACGCCCCCGAGCCGCTGCGGGGCGAGCTGCGGCAGGTCCAGGAGATCACCCGCGGCTCGCTGGACGAGATCCGCCGGATCGCCCGCCGGCTGCGCCCCGGGGTGCTGGAGGAGCTGGGCCTGGTCAGCGCGCTGACGGCCCTCATCACCGAGACGCCGACGCCGGACGGGCTGACGATCCGCCGGCAGATGGGCAAGGACCTGCCCGAACTGGACGCGGAGGCCGAGCTGGTCGTCTACCGGATCGCGCAGGAGGCGCTCACCAACACGGTCCGCCACGCCCGCGCGTCCCGGCTCGAACTCTCGCTGCGCCGCAGCCCCTGCGGGGTGGAGCTGCGCATCCGCGACGACGGCCGGGGCCTCGGGGACACCCCCGAGGGCGCGGGCCTGCGCGGGATGCGTGAGCGCGCCCTGCTGATCGGCGCCGAGCTGTTCCTCGGCCCGGGGCCGAGGGGCGGCACCGAAGTACGTCTCGATGTGCCCGTCCGGAACGGAAGCCGGTGACCCATGCCCCCCTCCTCCCCGTCCCCCGCCCGGCCCGCCGCCGCACCGACCCGGATCCTGCTGGCCGACGACCACGCCCTCGTACGCCGGGGGGTCAGGCTGATCCTCGACGGTGAACCCGACCTCACGGTCGTGGCCGAGGCCGGCGATGGCGCCGAGGCGATCGACATGGCCCGCGCCGAACGGCCGGATCTGGCCATCCTGGACATCGCGATGCCCCGGCTGACCGGCCTCCAGGCGGCGCGCGAGCTGTCCCGGGCCCTGCCGGACCTGCGCATCCTGATGCTCACGATGTACGACAACGAGCAGTACTTCTTCGAGGCGTTGAAGGCGGGAGCGGCCGGGTACGTCCTGAAGTCGGTCGCCGACCGGGACCTGGTGGAAGCCTGCCGGGCGGCGATGCGCGACGAGCCCTTCCTCTACCCGGGCGCGGTCACCGCGCTCATCCGGAACTTCCTCGACCGGGCCAAGGACGGCGAGGACCTGCCGGCGCGGGCGATCACCGAGCGCGAGGAGGAGATCCTCAAACTGGTCGCGGAGGGGCACTCGTCCAAGGAGATCGCCGAGCTGCTGGTCATCAGCGTCAAGACCGTGGAGCGGCACCGCGCCAACCTGCTCCAGAAGCTGGGGCTGCGCGACCGCCTGGAGCTCACCCGGTACGCGATCCGCGCGGGCCTGATCGAGCCCTGACGCCCCCCCACGGAGCGCTGTCGCCGCGCGGACGGCCACACGGCGGGCAGTTCATGTGATTCTCAGCCTGCCCGCATACAGTGCACCCGTGACCCAGATGACCCCGCCCGGCTGGCATCCAGACCCCGGGCATTCAGGTAAAGGCCCCGCTCAGGAACGCTGGTGGGACGGAGCGCAGTGGACCGGCCACGTCCGCGCGTCGCCTGCGGCGACCCGGCGCCGCGGAATCCGTATCGGCGTCGGCGTGACCGTCGGAGCCGTGGTGCTCGCGGCCATCGGCGGCGGGGTGTACCTCCTGGGCGAGGGCGATGGCGGGGGTGACCGGCCGGGCATCGCGGCCGCCTCACCGTCCGCCACCCCCTCCGGCCCTTCCGGCCCCGGCGGGTCCGGCGCACCGGACAGCGGGGACAAGGACGGCGAGAACGGGACCGGCGGGAGCGGGGGCGGCGAGGAGGACGGCGACGCTCAGGGTCCCGGCGGAAAGCTCCCGCCCACGGAGCCGGGTTATGCCACCGACCTGGCCGCCGGGATCAGCCTGCCGGTGCCCAAGGGGTGGACGGGCAAGTCGGCGGCGGTCGGAGCCGGTCTGACGACGGGTGAGCACCCCTGCCCCGGCGGCTCGGCCAAGACCTGTGTCCGCGCAGGGGTGTTCACCGCTCCGGCGGCGGCCCTGAAGCTCACGGCCGGAACACCGGAGGAGGCGGCCAAGAAGGACATCTCCGTCAACGCCGAGGACTCCTACGGCGGCGACTCCTACGGGAAGATCACCTCGCACGAGGAGGTGAAGTCCGGTGCGGTCACCGTGGCGGGCCGGCAGGGCTACGCGGTGCGCTGGAAGGTGGTGACGGAGAAGGGCGACGACGGTTATGTGGAGTCGCTGGTGTTCCCCTCCCCCGCCTCCAAGGACATGCTCGTCGTGGTCCGCTCCGGCTTCGACATCAACGAGAACGCGCCGGAGCTGTCCGTCCTGGACGCGATCGTGAAGGGCATCAAGGCCGCACCGGGCGCGGGCACGGGCAACGGCGGAGCCGCCTGAGCCGTTCGGCCCCCGGGGAGCCGGGCGGGCCGTATTCAAGGGCCCGTGCGGCTCCTCCCGGCTCCCTTCCCGCTGCTCCTGCTCCTGCTCCCCCTGGGCTCAGCCGGTCACGATCGCCGGGTCGCTGACTCCCGGGGCCCCCGTCTCCACATGGCCCGCGAACCGGCGCAGGAAGCCGGGCGCGCCGTCGAGGGTCACGGACACGTCGTACCAGCGCCTGCCCGCCCGCAGGTCCACCGTGCGCGACACCGTGGCCCCCGGCCGTACGGTGAGGGTCTGTTCCGCTCCCCCGTAGGCGTTGGCGATCCTCAGCACGGCTTCCGCCGGGCCCGGGTTGGTGAGCGTCAGGTCCAGGTTGCCGCTGGTGGCGTTGTGGCGCGCGGTGGCCTCGGGGCCCGCGGTGGAGCCCGGGCTCCGGAACGTACGCAGGAAGCCGTTCGGGCCGTGCGCGGTGAGGTCGTGGCGGCCGCCGGAGTAGGCGGAGTTCCAGCTGTCGGTCAGTGTCCGGCCCGCGCCGGCGGTGTACGTCCACGGGGCGTCGGTGCGGTTCGCTGAGGTGACGTGGAACTGCGCGCCGGCCGCCGTCCCCGGGCTGAAGGTCAGCGCGATCTTCCCGGTGCCCGCGTCGACGGCGGCGTCGACGTACGGCTCGTACGGGAGCGGCCGGGTGGGGCGGCTGCCCGGTTCCTGCGCGGGCATGACGCCGGTGGCCGGCGGGGTGGGCCGGTAGTCGGGGTGGCGCTCGCGGTCCGGGGGCTCGTACGCGGAGGTGTCCGGCAGGTCGTCGGGGGCGGGCGCGGACCGGCCGAAGTCGAAGGCGGAGGTGAGGTCGCCGCAGATCGCGCGCCGCCAGGGCGAGATGTTGGGCTCGTGCACCCCGAAGCGCTGCTCCATGAACCGCAGGACGGACGTGTGGTCGAAGACCTCGGAGCAGACGTGGCCGCCGGTGCTCCAGGGCGAGACGACCAGCATCGGGACGCGCGGTCCGAGGCCGTAGGCGCCGGGGCCGTACGAGGGGCCGCCCGGGTAGACCTCCGTGGTGGTGTCGGCCGTGGACAGTCCCTGGTTCGCCGAGGCCGGCGGGTAGGGCGGGACGACGTGGTCGAAGAAGCCGTCGTTCTCGTCGTAGGTGATGAACAGGGCGGTCCTGCTCCACACCTCGGGGTCGGAGGTGAGGGCGTCGAGGAGCCCGGCGATGTACCAGGCGCCGTAGTTGGAGGGGAAGTTGGAGTGCTCGGTGAAGGCTTCGGGGGCGGCGACCCAGGAGATCTGCGGCAGCTTCCCGCCCTGTACGTCGGCGGCGATCGCGTCGAAGTACCCGCCTCCGGCCGACACGTCGGTGCCGGTGCGCGCCTTGTCGTACAGGGGGTCGCCGGGCCGGGCGTTGCGGTAGCGGTCGAAGTAGAGGAGCGAGTTGTCGCCGTAGTTGCCCCGGTAGGCGTCGTTGATCCAGCCCCAGTGGCCGGCGGCGTCCAGCCCGTCCCCGATGTCCTGGTAGACCTTCCAGGAGATCCCGGCCTCCTCCAGCCGTTCGGGGTAGGTCGTCCAGCCGTACCCCCGCTCCTCGTTGCCGAGCACCGGGCCGCCGCCCGTGCCGTCGTTGCCGGTGTGACCGGACCAGAGGTAGTACCGGTTGGGGTCGGTGGCCCCGATGAAGGAGCAGTGGTAGGCGTCGCAGACGGTGAAGCGGTCTGCCAGCGCGTAGTGGAAGGGGATGTCCTCGCGGGTGAGATAGGCCATGGTCGTCGGGGTCTTGGCCGGTATCCACCGGTCGTAACGGCCCCCGTTGTACGCCCGTTGGCCGCCCGGCCAGTCGTGGTTGAGGCCCTGGAGGAACTGCATCCCCAGGTCGTCGGCGGTCGGGTGGAACGGCAGCGTGACCTTGCCCGCCGCGTCCTCCTGATGCCAGACGGACTTTCCGCTCGGCAGGGTCACGGGCCGGGGGTCGCCGAACCCGCGGACTCCCTTCATCGCCCCGAAGTA
This sequence comes from Streptomyces sp. cmx-18-6, assembly GCF_046548915.1. NCBI lineage: Bacteria > Bacillati > Actinomycetota > Actinomycetes > Kitasatosporales > Streptomycetaceae > Streptomyces > Streptomyces sp. cmx-18-6. The sequence goes on from NZ_JAEBEP010000003.1 coordinate 264,863, forward strand.
GTGGTCGAAGGAACGATTCTCCTGCATCAGGACGACGATGTGCTCGACGTCCTGGATCGTCCCGGCGGCCCGGTGGGCGGGAATCGCGGCAGCACGGTCGATGCTGCCCGACAGGGCGGTGAATCCCGCGGTCGCGCCGGCGATCTGGAGGAAACGGCGCCGATTGATCTCAGTCATGCGTGGGGGCCTCTTGGAGTGGGGGAACAGAAGCGAACAGAATGTTCCAAGAGAACCGAACAGAACGGAAGGGGCCGTGACGGACCGGTTAATGCCCGGAGTACGGCCCGTGGCACCGCCGACCCACTCGCCGCACCCGCCACCGACGACCACGCCCGGCAGGCGTCGCACCCGCTCGAACCGGCCGTGGGCATGGTGGACAACACCCCTTGCCGATCAGCATCGTTGGGGAGTGGCGGATCACCGCTTCCGGCAGCGATCGACAGGCGCCCCGTCTCCGTCCGCGTCCACCGGCCGGAGCGCGCCCGCACCCTCCTGACCGCTCCCGGCCACGGCACGACCCCGGTCCTCACGGTGGCGAACCTCCGCGGTTCGACTCGCCGGCCCCTTGCGGCCGGCTCTTCCGCGCCGCCCACGGGGCCACACCCACCGAGTACCGCCGACAGAGAGCCGGACACCCGGGAAATGATCAAGGGCCGGTCTCGGATTGCTCCGAAACCGGCCCTGATCTGCGACTGTCTCCAGTCGGGACGACAGGATTTGAACCTGCGACCCCTTGACCCCCAGTCAAGTGCGCTACCAAGCTGCGCCACGTCCCGATGCCCGCCTGACCTGGGGTTTCCCCTGGCCGAACGCGCATGAGAACAATACCGCACTTGAGCAGGTGGTCACGAACCCCTTTCCCCGCTCGGCCTCGACCTCAACCTCGACCTTGGTCGACGTCGAACGCTCGGCGTCGCAGCCGCAGTGGCGTCCGCCCCGCTCAGCCGCCTCCCCCGTCAGGCAGGTCCAGCTCGGGGTGGGCGGCCAGCAGCCGGCGCGGGGCGACCTGCCGCCAGGCGTCGGCGAGGATGGCGGCGAGCTCCCCGGCGTCTTCCAGAGCCGCCAGCCGGACCCGCATCCAGGCGTAGTTGTCGTCGTGCCCCTGCTTCAGGAAGAACTTCTCCGGCTCAGTCGCGATCAGCTCCGCGCGGTCCTCCTTGGGGCACTTCACCCCCATCGCCGTGTCGTCGTCCCCCAGCGAGGCGAATATCTTGCCCGCCACCCGGAAGGTGGGCTGCCCCCAGGCGAGCTTCTCGGTGGTGTCGGGCAGGGACAGCGCGGCCGAGCGGACATCGGCGGCGGTGAGGGCGGCGTTGCCGTGGGCGGTCATCCCAGCTCTCCGTTCCGGTGAGTCCCGGCGGCCGTCGCCGGGAATTCGACCGTATCGCCCGGCACTGACATCCACCCCCCGGCAGGGGCCGGAGATCCGTTCAGCGGCGGGTGGCGAGGAGTTCCCCGTACCAGGCGAGCGTGGCGTCGATGGCGGCCTCCAGCGGGGTGGGGGCGAGCCCGAACGCCTGCTCGATGGCCGAGGAGTCGACGATCTGCGGCTCGGTGTGCTGGTAGAACATCTCGGCGTACTCGGCCATGAAGGCCGCGTCGAACGGGCCGAAGGGGCGGGGCTCCGCGATCACGGTCAGCTCCAGCGGGCGGCCGGTGCGCTCCTCGACGAGCGCGAGTATCTGGCGCGTGGTGCGAGCGGGGGCGGTGGGCAGGTGCCAGACCCGGCCGTCGCCCTCCGGGCGCTCGCCCAGCGTGGCGAGTCCGGCGGCGACGTCCCCGATGTACGTGTAGCTGTGCGGCAGGTCGATGTCCCCGAGGGCGGGCGCCGGCCGCCCGGTGAGGGCGGCGGGGAAGACCGCGCCCCCGAGCGTGGAGTTGAGGACCCCGGGGCCGACGAAGTCCGCGGAGCGCCCGAGGACGACAGGCAGCCGGCCCTCACGGTGGGCGGCGAGATAGCGGGCGTCCAGCTCGGCGCGCATGCGGCCCTTGCGGGTGGTCGCGTTCCACGGGGAGTCCTCGGTCATCACCGCGCCGTGCGTCTCGCCGTACGGGTAGAGGGTGTCCAGGACGACGAGCCGCGCGCCTTCCCGCTCGGCCGCGCCGAGGACCGCCTCCTGGATCTTCGGCATGACCTCCACCTGGAGGTGGTAGCCGACGTTGACGCAGTGGTACACGACGGCGGCTCCGGCCACGGCCGCGCGCGCCCCCTCAGGGGTGGCGACATCGGCGGCGTACCGCTCGACCCCCTCGATCGCCGGGCCGCTGCCCGACCGGTCGACGAGCCGGACCGGGTGGCCCCGGCGGACCAGCTCCGCGGCCAGTGCGGTACCGGCGGGTCCGGCTCCGAGGACGGTGTGCGGGGCGGGGGCGGCGGCGGTCATGGTGAGTCCCTTCGGAAGGTGCGGAGCGATCCGGGGCGGGGTTGCGGCCACGGGCGGATCGCTATGAGCACTCGCTTTAGTTAGAGACTGTAACGCTCACCATGACCTCTAGCAAGAGATGGCGTTAGAACCCTTAACCGAAGACGGACGGCGAAGAAGACGAGCACCGAAGCCGCAAGCGGTCACGGGTGGCGGTAACCCTCCCGGTGGTCGATCTGGCGCACGAGTTCCTGGGCGAGGGACTTGATGGTGTCTAGCCCCGCACGGCCCCAGGGGCGCGGCACGGTGTCGACGGCGCAGACGGTCCCGAGCGCGATGCCCGTACGGTCGATGAGCGGTGCGCCGAGGTAGGAGCGGACGCCTATGTCGTCGACCACCGGGTTGCCGGCGAACCTCGGGTAGTCGCAGACGTCGTCCAGTACGAGGGCCTTACGCCGTACGACGACGTGCGGGCAGTAGCCGTGGTCGCGGGCCATGTAGCGGGCGCCGCGGTGGCCGGCCGCCGCGGCGGACCCGAGCTCCTGGCCGCCGCGGTTGCCCGCCGGGGTGTGCAGTCCCGCGAAGAACTGCCGGTTCTCGTCGATGAAGTTGACCATCGAGAAGGGCGATGCGGTCACTTCGGCGACCTTGTCGGCGAAGGCGTCGAAGCTGTCGAACGAGGCGTCGGGCCGTTCACCGAGATCCAGCCTCCGCAGCCGCTCCGCGCGCGCCGGGCCGTCCCGGTCGGCGGGGGTCAGCAGCATCCGGCCGGTGGCGAAGGACGTCACTGGTGAGCCCCGAAGGTCTGGAGCGGGGCGGGCGCGGAAGTGGCGTTGATGAGGTGCTGTACGAGGGTGACCAGCGCCCCCGTGCCGGAGCTTGCGATCCGCGCGTCGCACAGGACGACGGGCACCTCGGGTCCGAGGTCGAGTGCGGAGCGCACCTCGTCGGGCTCGTAGCGGTAGGCGCCGTCGAACTCGTTGACCGCGACGATGAATCCGATGCCGCGCCGCTCGAAGAAGTCCACGGCGGCGAAGCACTCCGCCAGCCGCCGCGTGTCGGCGAGCACCACCGCCCCGAGCGCGCCCTGGGACAGCTCGTCCCACATGAACCAGAACCGCTCCTGGCCCGGCGTCCCGAACAGATACAGGACGTGCTGTTCGGAGAGGGTGATGCGGCCGAAGTCCATGGCGACGGTGGTGGCCGTCTTGGACTCGACGCCCTCCAGGTTGTCGGTCCCCACGCTGACCTGGGTCAGCAGTTCCTCGGTGCTGAGGGGGGCGATTTCGCTGACCGCACCGACGAAGGTCGTCTTGCCGACGCCGAATCCGCCCGCGACCAGGACCTTGAGGGCCACGGGGAAGAACTCGGCGGTTCCGGTGCGGTCAGAGCTGTCGTCGTAAACCATCGAGCACTGCCTCCAGCAGGGATCGGTCGGTGGGCGTGTCATGGAAAGCGGGGGCGTGCGCGGTGACCGCGCCGCAGTCGACCAGGTCGGAGAGGAGGACCTTGGTGACGACCGCGGGCAGCTTGAGGTGTGCGGCGATCTCGGCGACGGACATGGGCCCGTCGCACAGCCCGAGGGCCACGGTGTGCTCGGGGCCGAGGTGGATGTCGGGTTCGATGCCCGTGGCCATGACCAGGGACAGCAGATCGAATCCGGTGGACGGCCGGGTGCGGCCGTTGCTGACGGTGTACGGGCGGATCAGCCGGCCGGCCGCGTCGTCGAGCAGGGGCCCGTCCTGCGGGGCCGGCATCCTCACAGCCCCGGGGTGAACGGCGCCCCGGCCGGCTGCCGCAGCGGGGTCATCAGATAGGGACGGACGCTCTTGACCAGCATCGCCATCTCGTAGCCGAGCACCGCGGCGTCCGCCTCGCGTCCGGCCAGGACAGCGAGACAGGTGCCGGATCCGGCGGTGGAGACGAACAGGAGCGTGGAGTCGAGCTCGACGACCACCTGCCGGACGTCGCCGTTGTCCCCGAAGCGGGCCCCGGCGCTGCGGCCCAGGGAGTACAGGCCGGCGGCCAGGGCCGCCATGTGGTCGGCGCTGTCGTGGTCCATGCCGTGCACGGACTTCACCAGGCCGTCTGCGGAGAGCAGAACCGCGCTGCGCGTGTAGGGCACGCGCTGGACCAGTCCGCTCAGCAGCCAGTCCAGGTCCGAGATCTGGCCGGACGGCATTTCGGTCGTCATCGTGACTACTCCTTGAAGGTCGTGTCTTTACGGGGTTCGGGCACGGCGTGACCCGGCAGGAAGCTCTCCGGCTGCCGGGCCCCCTGCTCGTAGCCGGTCGGCGGGAAGCCGTCGTGCGCGGCCCTTCCGGGCGGTGCGGCGACTCCTCGTACGGGGAGGGGGGCGAGGGTCTCCAGGGGCGCGTCGAGCGCGGTGTGCGCCCGGCCGGGCTCGCCGTATCCGGTGCCGGGGTCCTCCTCCTGGGCGTTCTGCGCCTCGGCGAGGTCGACGCCGCGCCGGAAGGCGGCCATGAGGCCCGGGTCGTGGAGGGCGTGCGCGTCCTCGACCCGGGGGGCGGGCGCTTCGCGCAGTTGCGGGACGAGGTGTTCCTGGTTGGCCCGCTTGGGCAGTGCGGGGCGGGAGGCGGGCGGCGCCGGGCGGTCGACGCGCTCGGGGACGAAGGCCGCCGGTGCGGGGCGCTCGGGGGCGGACGCCGTGGGTGCGGGGCGGTCGGGGGCGGGCACGGGCGGTGCGGGGCGCTCGGACGGGGACGCGGGCGGTGCGGGCCGGTCGACCCGCTCGGCGCGCAGCGGGAGGGGCGGGGCCTCGCCGCGGGGCCCCGGCACGCCGTCCGGGCGGCTCCCCGGCGCGTCGTGCCCGTACGGACCCGGCGGCTGGACCTCGTGCGGGTGACCGGCGGGCGTCCGGGCCGGGGCGACGGCCGGCGGCTGGGCCGCCTGGACGTGCGGCGGGGCGGGTGGGGCCGGTGGCCCGTCCTCGGCGGGCGGCCGGTGCACGGCTCCCGGCGGCGGTACGGGGGCGGCGTCGGGCGCGGCGGCGGTGCCGGGGTCGGTGCCGAGGAGGGTCTCGGGCAGGACGAGGACCGCCTGCGTGCCGCCGTAGATGTTGCTCTGGAGGCGGACCGCGATGCCGTGGCGGCGGGCCAGGGCCGAGACGACGAAGAGGCCGATCCGGCCGTCCTGGAGCAGATGGGCGACGTTGACCTGGTCGGGGTCGGAGAGCAGGGCGTTCATGCGGTTCTGCTCGTGGTCCGGCATCCCGAGGCCGCGGTCCTCCACCTCCAGGGCGAGGCCGGCGGTGACGCGCTGGACGCGCAGCAGGACCTGGGTGTGCGGGGCGGAGAACACCGTGGCGTTCTCGACGAGTTCGGCGAGCAGATGGATCACGTCGGCGACGGCGTGGCCGCGCAGGGTGCCGTCCATCGGCGGGACCAGCTTGACCCGGGGGTACTGCTCGACCTCGGCGATGGCCGAGCGCAGCACCTCCGTCATGGTGACCGGGTTGCTCCACTGCCGCCGGGAGACGGCCCCGCCGAGAACGGCGAGGTTCTCCGCGTGGCGGCGGATCCGGGTGGCCAGGTGGTCGACGTGGAAGAGGCCCTTGAGCAGGTCGGGGTCCTCGACCTCGTGCTCCAGTTCGTCGAGGATCTGGATCTCGCGGTGGACCAGGGATTGCAGCCGTCGCGCGAGGTTGACGAAGACCTCCACCTTCTGTTCGTTGCCCGCGGAGCTGAAGAGCTGCGATGCCTTGACGACGGCGCTCACGGCGGCGTCCTGGGCGCGGCCCATCTCCTGGGCGAGCAGGTCGAAGGCGTCGCCGTCCGCGGCGGGCGGCGGCGTGGGGCGGCGAGCGGCGACGGGTTCCCCCGAGCGGAGTTGCTCCACCACCCGCTGGAGTTCGGCCTGCCCCTGCGCGCTGGCGCGCCGGAGCGTCAGCGCGCGGTCGAGCACACCGCCGGCCACCCGGTGCGCGCCCAGGTAGGCGGCGGCGACGGCGGCGACGGCCAGGGCGGCCGATCCGCCGAGCGCGGCCCACAGGCTCGGGGACGGGTCGACGGCCCCGTCGCGGACGGTGAAGATGACGGCGGCCGCACCGCTGAGCAGGGCGGCGATGGTGGGGAGCAGCGCGGTGCGCAGCATCTGTGGGCGTATGCGGGCCTCGGCGGCGGGCTGCGCGGCGCGCGGCCTGGCCGGGGCCGAGTGGGCGCGTGCGCCGGGGCGGCCGTGCCGCCCGCCCTCGCGGCGGTCCGGTCGCGCGGCGGGTGCGCGAAGTTGAGACATCAGCGTCCTCGGTACAGGGGGCACCAGGAATCGGCGTTCCTGTCGGCATTCATGCGGTGGCACCTACGGTGGTCGGTCGGGTGGGGTCATCGGCCGGACAGGCCCGATGCGTATGAGCCCCCGTTGATCACCGAGCACACACGGTAGTCGCCAGGAACCTGTGCGCGACGGGCAGTTGCCGAACTTGCCCGCCATCCGTCCCGCTCTGGTATGACCTCTCGCACGAGCGCCCGATTAAGCCGCGCGCATCCCGCCCGATCAAGCCGCACGCGTCCTGAAGGGGCGGGGGCCGGCTCCGGCCCGGCCCGGGACGGCGTCTCCGGGACGCTTCCGCGACGCCCGCGCCGCCACCCCCGTACACGCGCCGGCCCGCATCCGGCCCCGTCCACGGCCCCGCGTCCGGTCACCGGACGGCACCACCTGAATGATGAACACACCGGGCCCGCTACCATATGAGCGCCGCCTAGCTCGAAAGATAAACACGTGACTGTCAATGACGACTCGTTCACCAACTGGATGCACCGCGAGGAGATCGCGGAGTCGATGATCCCGATCATCGGGAAGCTGCACCGTGAGCAGGACGTGAACGTCCTGCTGCACAGCCGCTCCCTGGTGAACAAGTCGGTGGTCAGCATCCTCAAGACCCACCGCTTCGCCCGGCAGATCGCCGGTGAGGAACTCTCCGTCACCGAGACGATGCCGTTCCTGCGGGCTCTGACGACGCTCGATCTCGGCCCCTCGCAGATCGACATAGGCATGCTGGCCGCGACGCACCGGGCCGACGACCGCGGACTGTCGGTGGAGGAGTTCACCGCCGAGGCCGTCGCCGGGGCCACCGGCGCCAACAAGATCGAACGCCGCGAGTCGCGCGATGTCGTCCTCTACGGCTTCGGCCGCATCGGCCGCCTCCTCGCCCGCCTCCTCATCGAGAAGGCCGGCTCCGGCAACGGACTGCGGCTGCGCGCCATCGTCGTGCGCAAGGCCGCCGGCCAGGACATCGTCAAGCGCGCCTCACTGCTGCGGCGCGACTCGATCCACGGCCAGTTCTCGGGCACGATCACCGTCGACGAGGCGAACAGCAAGATCATCGCCAACGGCAACGAGATCAAGGTCATCTACTCGGACGACCCGACGTCCGTCGACTACACCGAGCACGGGATCAAGGACGCCATCCTGATCGACAACACCGGCCGGTGGCGCGACCGCGAGGGCCTCTCGAAGCACCTGCGCCCGGGCATCGCCAAGGTCGTGCTGACCGCGCCCGGCAAGGGCGACGTCCCCAACATCGTCCACGGCGTCAACCACGACACGATCAAGGACGACGAGCGGATCCTGTCCTGCGCGTCCTGCACCACCAACGCGATCGTCCCGCCGCTCAAGGCGATGGCGGACGAGTACGGCGTTCTGCGCGGCCACGTGGAGACCGTCCACTCGTACACCAACGACCAGAACCTGCTGGACAATTACCACAGCTCCGACCGTCGCGGCCGCTCGGCGGCGCTCAACATGGTCATCACCGAGACCGGTGCCGCCTCCGCCGTGGCCAAGGCGCTGCCCGACCTGGACGCGCCGATCACCGGCAGCTCGATCCGCGTCCCGGTGCCGGACGTCTCGATCGCGATCCTGAGCCTGCGCCTCGCCCGCGAGACCAACCGCGAGGAGGTCCTCGACTACCTCCGCAACGTCTCGCTGGCCTCGCCGCTCAAGCGCCAGATCGACTTCATCAGCGCGCCCGACGCGGTCTCCAGCGACTTCATCGGCTCGCGCCACGCCTCGATCGTCGACGCGGGGGCCACGAAGGTCGACGGCGACAACGCGATCCTCTACCTCTGGTACGACAACGAGTTCGGCTACTCCTGCCAGGTCATCCGGGTCGTCCAGCACGTCTCCGGCGTGGAGTACCCGACGTACCCGGCCCCTGCGGCCTGATCCACCCGGACCGCTCCCCACGAGGGGAGCGGCCCGACCTCCGTACGGCCTCGCGGGCCGGCGTCCCCGTACTGCGGGGGCGCCGGCCCGCGTTGCGTCGCACCGCCTTCCCGGACGTGCCGGGAACCACGTCGGCGGCTGTTGCAGGACCGGAGGCACTCCGGGAAAGAATAGGAGCGCCCGTCCCGCACCACCTCTGAGCGCAAGGAAGCCCACTTTCATGACAGACAGGCATGATATGGATGAATTGCACGGCGACCGCGGTTCTCTGGCAGCGCAGTTGCGGCTGCTGCGTTCGCGCCGCGGCCTGACCCTCAGCGGACTGGCCAAACGCACCTCCTACAGCCGGTCTTCCTGGGAGCGGTATCTCAACGGCAAGGCGCTGCCGCCGCAGACGGCCCTCACCGAGTTCGCCTCGGCTGTCGGAGTCCCCGCGGCCCCTCTCCTGGTGCTGCGTGAGCAGGAGCAGGACCACCACCGGAAGACCGAGGTACGCAACCCCCCGCCCCAGGCTTCATCCGCCGCACCCGGCCCGCCGGGTGACGCCGCGTCAGCCGATGGCCCCGGGCGCGAGGAGGAAGCCGCGCCGGGCAGCCGCGCTTCCGGAGACGCCCAAGAGAGGCCGATCGCACGGGACTTGGGGGCCACTGGTCAAAACGGCAGGGACACGGTGATCGGCGGCTCGGAGCGGGCGAGCCCGCCGGCCCGCTCGTCCCGGGCGCGACTGACCCTGGTGTCGACGGCCTCCGCCTGCACGGCGCTGGTCGCCGGAATACTGATCGGCGGCTGGATATTCGGCGGGAACGACGCCGAGGGGCAGAACCGGGAGAGCGCGCACGGCGATCCGAGGTGTCTGGAATTCGAGTGCCGGGACAAGGACTCGGAGCGGATGGGCTGCCACATCGGGGCCTGGACGGCCGCCGCGACCTGGTCGGGCCGCAGTTACATCGAACTGCGCTACAGCCCCCGGTGCCGGGCCGCCTGGGCACGGATCACCGATGCCCACGTCGACGACACGGCACGGGTGGAGGGGCCTCGGGGCGTCCGCAACGAGCGCTCGGTGACGTATGAGAACGACACCTACTCGCCCATGGTCGAAGCTCCCTACCCGGCCGCCGCACGCGCCTGCGGGGTGATCAAGGGCAAGGAGACCTGCACCTCGGCGGGCGGACCGTCGCCCATGCCTCCCGCACTCACCGACGAACGCGAACCGGCCCGCAAGCCCGCCCCGACGAAGAGCGGCTGAGAGACGAAGCGCGGCTGAGAGAGGCCGCCGAAGAGCTCCAGGAGGGTGCGTCGCCCGCCTCCCCGAGCTGGGGGCGGCGGGCGGAGCACGGTGAACGTGCCGCCGCCCGCTGACCCGGTGGACTCCCCTCCCCCGTCCCTCCCCGTCCTTCTGCCCGACCTGCCGCGACTGCTCGGTATCGAACTGCTTCTCCAGCTCCCCGGCGGTCATGTCGCTGGTGCGGGGGGCGGGGTCCTGTGCGAGATTTGAGGTCGCGGGGCGTCGGCGTGTGTCCCCGTCCCGCGCCGGCGGGCTCGACCCTGTGCGACGGTCGAGGAGCGCTCCCTCACTCTCGTTGCTGTCACACCGTTGGGTGGCACGACCATGCAGACGTTCCTGCCGTATCCCGACTTCGCCGCGTCAGCCGCAACCCTCGACGCCCGGCGACTGGGCAAGCAACGGGTCGAGGCACTCCAGGTGCTGCGCGGTCTCACGGTGCCCGGCTACGGGTGGCGGCACCACCCCGCCGTACGCATGTGGACCGGCTACGAGGAGGCGCTGGTGCGCTACGGGCTCGAGATGTGCCGGGTGTGGACGGCGACCGGGCGCGCGGACACGTGCGCCGCATCCCTGCTGACCGGCTTCGCAGCCCACCGAGATGATCCGGGCGTACGCACGCGGGAACCGGGCGCGCACACGGCCGATCCGGCTGTACGCACGCAGGAGCAGCTCACGGCGGACCATGAGGTGCCCCCGTGGCTGGGCGACCCCGCCTTCCATCGCAGCCATCGGTCGGCGCTGCGGAGCAAGGCCCCGGACGTCTACGCCCCGCTGTTCCCGGACGACCCCGACGGCCTGCCCTACGTCTGGCCGCCCTCGGACCGCTCCGGCTAGCCTGCGGGCCGTCCAGGCCGATGCCGCGGCAGCCAAGGAGGCCGGTCCACAGGCTTTGACCAGACGATCCACCGCCGCCGCGGCGAGGTCGATCGGACCATCAACCGGCTCGAGAACTTCCGAAGATGAGCTGTCGAACTCGGTCTACCAGGGTGAGCGGGTGTCTCGGCGTGCTTCCGGGGTCTGCTCGGGCAGAGTCGTGTTCCGGTCGGTGCGCAGCAGCATGCCCGGGTCGGGTTCGAAGTCCTCATTGGGCGGTGCCGGCTGGTGGAAACGCTCGGTGCGGGGAAGGGTGATTTCCACCAGCCGGCCCTCCTGGAACATCCACAGCCCGAAGCAGTCGTCGTCCTGGTCGCGAAGCAGAACCTGCACCGTGTGCGGGTACGGCCACGGCAGCGATTCCAGGTGCCTGAGCAGGCCCCTGCGGGCACGCGTCTTCTCGAACTCCAGGGCCCACCCGAACTCGTAGCCCCAGTGCCCCTCTATCGGGACGAAGCGGCCTCGCCACGTGCGCTCCGGGTCGTCCCGGGTCAGCGGTTCCATCACCTCGTCCGACCCGCGGGCGAGCACGATGGTCTCGGCGTCTCTACTCATGCCGGAGTATCACCGCATCCGCCCGGTCCACCGCAACCACATTCCTCAACCGACCGACGCGGGCAGGGATGGGCGGATCGTCGTCGGGCTCGCAGTGCCGGCGAGCCCGACGACGGCGCGTTCGGAGAAGCCCGTCCGCGTCCGGGCCACGGCCTCGTCCCCGACCGACATCACCGCTCACCGGCAAGGTCCAGATCGGCACTGCTCGTCCCGGCCACGCTCTCGGCCTTCCGCGGACGGCGCCACGGGTGCGCGATCGGCTGGGACACCGCACGCCACCACGGCTCGGCCGGCGGCTCCCCCGCCGGCTCGAAGGGCTCGCCGGGACGGGGGAACGCCACCGCTTGGCCGGCCTCCTCGCCCTCGTACTTCGTCCACTCCCCCGGCTCGGCCCACGGGTGCGGGGCCAGGTTGAAGGTGCCCCAGTGGATCGGCAGCATCACCCCGTGCGGGCGGCTGCCCTGGAGGTCCAGGTGGGCGCGCATCCCCTCGGCGGGGGTCATGTGGATGTCCGGCCAGTACTCGGAGTAGGCGCCGATCTGGATCATCGTGGCGTCGAAGGGGCCGTGCTCGGCGCCGATGTCCCGGAAGCCGGGGAAGTAGCCGGTGTCCCCGCTGTGGTAGATCCGGTGGTCCGGTCCGGCGACGACCCAGGACGCCCACAGGGTGTGCTGCTGATTGCGCAGGCCGCGGCCGCAGAAGTGGCGCGCCGGAGTCGCGGTGAAGCTGATCCCGGCGATCTCCACGCTCTCGTTCCAGTCGAGCTCGTGCATCCGGTCGGCGGGAACGCCCCACCGCTCCAGATGGGCGCCGACGCCCAGCGGCACGGCGAAGACGGTGTCCGTGCCGGCCAGGGCGCGGATGGTCGGCAGGTCGAGGTGGTCGTAGTGGTCGTGGGAGATGACCACCACGTCGACGGGGCCGAGCGCGGCCAGCGGCACCGGCACCGGGTGCAGCCGCTTGGGGCCGGCGAACGGGAACGGGGAGCACCGCTCGCCCCAGACCGGGTCGAACAGGACCCGGCGGCCGTCGATCTCGGCCAGGACGCTGGAATGCCCCATCCAGGTCAGCCGCAGCCCCGTGGCGGGCGGTGCGGCCAGGTCGGCGAGGGTCGTGGCGTGCACGGGAACGGGTCCCGCCGGCGCCCTGCGGACCCGTTGCTCCTTCTGGAAGTAGGTTCTGGCGAAATCCAGCGTGGAACCGGACGGCCTGATGCGGGCGCCCAGGGCGTTCTGGAACACGCCCTCGGCGAAGTTCGGCGAGCTGAGGATGCGCTCCATCCGCGCTCCGGCCGGGTCGGCCCCGAAGGACGCGGAACGCATCGAGCGCATCTTCGTACGGAGCGGAAGCAAGTAGTCGGCGCCGGTCACAACATCTCCTGGGGGAGTCGGTGTCGTCTCATTATCGTCGGACTGTCCGACAGGGCGAGAAGAGGAAGGTGAACGGGGCAGCCGTCCGGCCGACCGCCGGCCCGTCGAACCGCCGACCGCCGGCCCGGCGACCGGGACCCGGCAGGCGGCGGGACACGGCGAGGCCGGGCCCGGCCGGATGCGGCGAAGGTGGGCGGGGCCCCCGGTCGGGGCCCCGCCGTAGTCCTGTCGGTGGTATGTCAGCCCCGCTTCTGCCCGTAGACGTGCTCGATATGCAACGTGACCATCACCCTGCGGTCCTCGACCATGACCCGCCGGTAGTCCTCCCAGTCGGGGTGCTCGCCGGCGGCGTCCCGGTAGAGGGTGATGAGGGCCTCCACCGTGGCGTCGTCCCGTTCGGCGGCGGGCGGGGTCAGCTCGGCGGTGCCGTCCACCACGGTCCAGGCCCAGCGGTCGTCGCTGGTGACGTGGTAGCTGGCCCGGGGGTCCCGCCGCAGGTTACGGGTCTTGACCAAGCCTTCGCTGACGGTTACCCGGATCACCTGCTCGTCGGGGTAGTAGGTGTGGATGACATTGGACAGCTGGGGCCGCCCGTCCCTCTTCAGAGTGACCAGCACTCCCCCGTCGTGCTCGCCGATGAGGCGGAGCAGAGCTTGCTGTGCTGGTTCGAATGACGTCATGCAGGGTCCAACGCGCTTGCCCCCCGAAGGATTCCGGCCCGGCCGTCACCCCAGGGCGTCACCGCCCGGAGCCGCCGTTACGTCGTACCGGTGACGGCGGTCTTCGTCGCCGTCCGGCACATTGACCAGGGCCTGTCCGACCGTTCCCGTCGTCGCCCGCGGGGCTGCCGCGCGGCAGACGGGAACGGTCGGACAGGCCCTGGGGTCTTTCGTTTGGATCAGGCCGGATCAGGGAGCGGGGTCCGGTGCGTGCGCTGCAAGGCGGAGGATCGAGGCATGGCGGAGCCATGGTGATTGACGACAACGCGGCAGGTGTGCGTGCCGGGGCACGCGAGCCCGGCCTGATCCAAACGAGAGGCCCTAGGGTGGTCGGGTGGCAAGAGTCCGGTTGAACGTGGCGGAGCGGCGTGAGGAGCTGCTGCGGGCGACGGTCGAGCAGATCGAGATCCGCGGGGCCTCCTCCGTGCGGATCGCCGATGTGGCGTCCGCTCTGGGAGTGAGCAACGCGCTGGTCCTCTACCACTTCTCGACGAAGGAGAGGCTGGTGGCGGCCGCCTTCGCGTACGCGGCCGAGGCCGACCTCGCCCACCTGCGCGACCTGCTGGCCCGTCGCACCAGCGCCCTGCGGCGGCTGCGGTCCGCCGTACGGTGGTATGCGCCGACCGGGCAGGCCAAGGGATGGCGGCTGTGGATCGAGGGCTGGGCCGCCTCGCTGCGGGAACCGGCCCTGCGCGAGGTCGCGGGCGACCTCGACCAGCGGTGGAAGGCGGAGCTGACCAAGGTCATCGAGGAGGGCGCCGCCGCCGGTGAGTTCCGGTGCGAGGACCCGGTGTCGGCGGCCTGGCGGCTGACCGCGCTGCTGGACGGTCTGGCCGTGCAGATGACGTCGTACCGGGGTCCGCTCTCCCGGACGACGATGCTGCGCTGGACCGATGAGGCGCTCGCCCGCGAACTGGGCGTCGACCGGACCGCGCTCACCGGCTGACCCTCGGGCCGCCCGCTCTTTCGGCTGCCCGGCCCTGTGGCCGCCGGCCTCTTCCGCCGCCCGCTCCCCCGGCCGCCGCCCCGCCTCAGGTCTGGCGCACCGGGGCGTAGGCGCCGCCGTCCAGGCCGAAGGTCCAGGCGACCCCGTCCTTGGCCGTCCCTGTCGTCGGCGGCACGCGCAGCCAGTAGGTGCGGTGCGTGCCGTCCGGTTCAGGAGTGGAGTTGACCACCTCGACCATCACCACGTCCTCGTCCCCGTCGAGTGCGATGCGCCAGAGGACGCCCGTCTCGTCGCGGTGGACGGGCTCGGCCCCCGACTCCGTGAGGAAGCGGTCGTAGCCGTAGTACTCCAGCATCACGCGGCGCAGCTCCGCGTTCTCCTCGGTGCGTATCCGCTGGGGTGTGAGGGCCGCCAGCTCCTCCAGGAACGCGGCGGGCACCGGCATGCCGCGCCACGCGTACAGGGCGAACCCGTCCCGGTAGGCGAGCGCGGGCCCCTCGCCGTGGTCGAGCCGGCCCGCCTCGTCGCGGTGCAGGACCTCGGGCCGCTCGCAGATCACCACGGCCCTCTCGTACGGCCACCACCAGCCGGCGTTCCGGGCGACCTCGGCCAGGCCGGTGAGCCGGTCGCCGCGCCCGTCGAAGGCGGCGAGCCAGGCGGCGTCGTGCTGGCCGAGCACCGCGTCGAGCAGCACCAGCCGCACGGCGCCCTCGTCCTCGGGGCGCGGCGCGAGGTCGGCGACGACACCGGCCCGTATCCGCTCGGCGAGCGCGGCCGTGGTCTCCCACAGCTGCGCTCCGGTGGCGGACCAGAGGGCGGACCAGCCGGCCGGCCCCAACTCGTCGTACATCCGGCGGCGTTCCTCGGCCCAGGGCCGGGTGCGGATCTCCTCGCGCACCGACCGTCCGGCGTCGGCCAGCTTCTCCACGGTGTCCACGGCCGCCCGGGGCGACGACGCCCAGACGATCCGCTCCGGCTCGGCCAGATCGGCGGTGCGGTAGGCACGCCGCACGCCCTCCTCGGCGGCGGCCCGGTCCGCCGCGCCGGTCGCCGCGGCCACGTCCCGCCAGGAATTCACGTGCTGCATCGGTTGTCCCGTCCCCTGTCGTGCTCGGTTGGAAGTCTGTGGTCCGTGCTGGTGAAGCGGGTGGGCGTGCGGTCAGTCCGCGACGATGCGGATCGCGCCGGGCGCGTACTCCCGCTGGCGCACCACGCGGAACCAGCCCTGCGGCAGCGCGATGGTCGCGTGCTCCTCGTGGACCACCCGCCCGCCCTCGGGGAGATGGAGCAGCGCGGGGCCGAAGGGGCCCGCCTCCCGGATCAGCCGGCCCGGCCCCTGCACGGCGTGCGCGTGTCCGGTGACCTCCCCCAGCGCGAGCACCAGCCGCCCCCGCCCGTCGCGCAGTTCGCCCGGGGCCTTCAGGAAGGGGGCGGGCACCGCCGACTCCTCCAGCGCCATGATCAGTACATCGCCCTGCCGGTACACAGACGTCTCCCCTCGGTCGCGGCACTCGCTGTGCCGTCCACGGGAAAAACGCTACGGGCAGGGTCTGACAACGGGCCCCGGCCGCCCGCCCGGAACGGTCCCGGCGGGCTTCGGGCCGTCCCGGTCGCGGCGTTGTCAGTGCGGCTTGATAAACCTTGCGGACATCAGCCGTCCCCAGGACCAGGAGCTCAGTGCGATGTACGGTGCGCAGCATCTGCAAGCGTTCGGCGGCCTTCCGGCCGTCGACTTCCAGCACACGGACGGCCCGGCCGACCGGCCCGCCGCCGCTGCCGCCGCCTGGCGTCTGTCCGTCGATCCGTTCGGGGACGACGGGGAGCGCACGTGGGAGCAGGAGTTCACGGCCTTCCTCGACGCGGTCGATCCGGCGGAGGTCCGGGCGCTGATCATCGGCCAGTGGGGCGAGGCGTACGACGAGAAGTCCTCCGTCCCGATCGGCCTGGTGATCGCCGCCGCCGACCGTCTGACCTCGCTGGAGGCGGTGTTCGTCGGGGATCTGGAGATGGAGGAGGCGGAGATCTCCTGGATCGAGCAGTCGGACGTCACCGCCCTGCTGCGCACCTTCCCGGCGCTGACGGAGTTCGGGGTGCGGGGCGGCACCGACCTGGTGTTCCCGCCGACGCGGCACGAGCGGCTGCGGTCGCTCACCATCCAGGCGGGCGGTCTGCCCGTCCAGGTGGTCCGAGGAGTGCTGGACAGCGAACTGCCCGCACTGGAGCGGCTGGACCTCTGGCTCGGCGTTTCGGCCTACGGCGGAGACGCGGGCGTCGCGGACCTCGCGCCGCTGCTCTCCGGCACCCGCTTCCCCCGCCTGCGCCACCTGGGCCTGCGCAACAGCGAGGTGCAGAACGAGATCGCGGCGGCCATCGCCTCGGCGCCGGTCGTCGCCCAGCTCACGACCCTCGACCTGTCGAACGGGACGCTGGGCGACGAAGGCGCGGCCGCGCTCCTCGAAGGGCAGCCGCTGACCCACCTCGCCGAGCTCGATCTCCACCACCACTTCCTCACCGAGGCCATGGAGCAGCGGGTCCGCTCGGCCCTGGAGCCGCACGGGGTGCGCGTCGACCTGTCCGGGCGGAACGAGCCGTGGGACGGTCGCGGCGCCGAGGGCCGCTACACCGCCGTGTCGGAGTGAGGTGCCATGACCCCCATCCGTATTGAGCATCCCGAGCACTTCCACGGCCTGCCGGTCCACACGCCGGCGGCGTCCGTGCCCCTGCCCGCCGCCGACGCGGTGGCCTGGCGGCTGGAGTGCGAGTACGGCGAGCCGACGGACTTCGCCGTCCTGTGGCAGCAGTTCCTGGACACCGTGGACACGGCGGGGGTGCGGGCGCTCGTCATCGGCCCCTGGTGGCGTGAGGAGTACACGCCGTTCGCCCCGGTGAGGGACCTGATCGTCGCCCACGCGGACCGTTTCCCGGCCCTGCGGGGACTCTTCCTCGCCGATGTGGTGGGCGAGGAGTGCGAGGTGTCGTGGCTGCGCATGTGCGACATCACGCCGGTGCTCGAAGCGCTGCCGCTGCTGGAGGAGTTCACGGTGCGGGGCGGCGGCCAGGAGGGCCTGGATCTGCGGCCCGTCCGTCATGCGGCGCTGAAGTCGCTGCGCTTCGAGTCCGGCGGGCTGCCCGGCTCCCTGGTGCGGGCGGTCGCCGCGAGCGAACTGCCCGCGCTGGAGCGGCTGGATCTGTGGTTCGGCAGTTCGTGGTACGGCGGCGACGCCACGGTCGACGACGTCCGGCCGGTCCTGTCGGGCGGCACGTTCCCCCGGCTGCGCCGCCTGGGCCTCCAGAACAGCGAGATCCAGGACGAGATCGCCGCGGCCGTGGCGTCCGCGCCCGTCGTCGCCCAGTTGGAGAGCCTCGCGCTGTCCATGGGCACCCTCAGCGACACGGGCGGGGAGGCGCTGCTGAACGGGCAGCCCCTGAACCACCTGTCGACGCTCGACCTTCGCCACCACTACCTCACCGACCCGGTGCTGGACCGCGTCAGGGCCGCGTGCGCCCCGGCCGTGGTCGAGGCCGGCGAGGCCGAGGAGGACGACGGGGACCCGGACGAGGAACCGGAGCGCTATGTCGCCGTCAGCGAGTAGCCCGGCTGGGGACGCGGCCCCGCGTTTCGCGGTCGTCGGCAATCCGGAGAACCGCCGGGTCGCCTTCTTCCAGGAGGCCGTGCGGGACGCCGGGCTGCCGCCGGCCCGGGTGGTGTCCTGGCTCCAGGTGCTGGGCGGCGAGGCGGCGTTCGGCCGGGGCGAGACCGTACGGATCGACTCGCCCGGTGAGAACGCCGAGGTGGAACGGCTGCTGCGCGGGGTCGGCGATCCGACCCGGGTGGAGGGCACGGCACGGTGGTACGCCGGGTTCCTCGCGGCGGTGGGCGGCGTGGCGCGGGCCGCATCGGCGGCGGGCGCGCGGGTGCTCGCCTCGCCGGACGACGTCGCGGCGCTCTTCGACAAGCGGCTCTGCCACGCCCTCCTGGCGGACGCGGGCGTCCCGGTGCCCGCCTCGCCCACGTCCGGGCCGCAGGCGCCGCCGGTGCGGGACTGGTCCGACGTACGGGCGCTCCTGCGGGAGCACCGGATGCCCCGGGCGTTCGTGAAGCTCGCCCACGGCTCCTCCGCCTCGGGGGTGCTGGCGGTGGAGACCGCGGGCCCTGGCCGGGTCAGGGCGAGCACCTCGGTGGAGCGGGACGCGGAGGGGCGGCTGTTCAACTCGCTCCGGGTCCGCCGCTACACCACGGAGCGGGAGGTGGGCGCGATCGTCGACGCGCTCGCCCCGGACGGCCTGCACGTCGAGCGCTGGCTGCCGAAGGCGTCCCAGCGGGGGCGGGTGGCCGATCTGCGGATCGTGGTGGTCGGCGGCCGGGCGACCCACGCCGTCGTCCGGACGAGCCTGTCCCCCATGACCAACCTGCACCTCGGGGGCGCCCGCGGCGATCTGGACGAGGTCCGGGCCGCCGTGTCGGCGGTGGGCGGCTCCTGGCGCGAGGCGCTGGCGATGTGCGAGCGGGCCGCCGCCTGCTTCCCCGGGACGCTGTGCGTGGGCGTCGACCTGCTGCCGGCCGCCGGCTGGCGGCGGTTCGCCGTGGGCGAGGTCAACGCCTTCGGCGACCTGCTGCCGGGGCTGACCGGTCTGCCGGGCAGCGGAGCCGAGGGCCTGGACACCTATGCGGCGCAGGTCGCCGCCGTACTGGACCGAGCGAGGAACGACCATGCCGTCACGTCTCCCTGAGCCCCCGCGGCTGGACCCTCCGCGCCCCGATATGGCCGAGGTCGTGGGCAGCCATGACCTGCTGCTGGTCACCCTGGACACCCTGCGCCACGACGTCGCCGTCGAGCTGGCCGCCGCCGGCCGCATCCCGAACCTCGCCCGGCGCCTGCCCGGCGGCGTGTGGGAGAAGCGGCACGCGCCGGGCAGCTTCACCTATGCCTCGCACCAGGCGATGTTCGCCGGGTTCCTGCCGACGCCCGCCGCCCCCGGCCCGCATCCGCGCCTGTTCGCGGCGCGCTTCGCGGGCAGCGAGACGACGGCGGACGGCACGTTCGTCTTCGACACCCCCGACCTGGTGTCGGGGCTTGCTGCCGAGGGCTACCGCACGGTGTGCGTCGGCGGGGTCGGATTCTTCAACCGGCAGGGGCCGCTGGGGTCGGTGCTGCCCGGCATGTTCCAGGAGAGCCACTGGGAGCCGGAGTTCGGCGTCGCGTCGCCGACCTCGTTCGAGGAGCAGGTGGCCAGGGCGGAGAAGGTCGTGGCGGAGCTCCCTCGGGAGCGGCGGCTGTTCCTCTTCGTCAACGTGTCCGCGCTGCACCAGCCGAACTGGTTCCACACCCCGGGCGCGACCCGTGAGGCGGGCGACTCCCGGGCCACGCACGCGGCCGCCCTGGAGTACGTCGACCGGCACATCGGCCGCCTCTTCGCCGCGGCGAGCAGCCGCCGCCGGTGTTTCGCGATCGTCTGCTCCGACCACGGCACGGCGTACGGCGACGACGGCTACACCGGCCACCGGCTCGGCCACGAGGCCGTCTGGACCGTGCCGTACGCCCATTTCTTCCTCGAACCACCCGCACCGCTCGAACCGGGGGCCGCCCGATGACCACCGCCACCACCGCGTCGACCACCGCCGGCGCTCCCGCGCCCCCCGCCGTCAGGCCGTACGAGAGTTACGTCTACGCCTATCCGCACAAGACGGCCTACCGCCCCCTGGCGGACCGGCCCGCGCTGCGCGAGCTGTGGGCGGCGGAGCCCAAGAACGCCCTGTCCCTCTACCTCCACATACCGTTCTGCGAGG
Source organism: Streptomyces sp. cmx-18-6 (assembly GCF_046548915.1). Taxonomy (NCBI): domain Bacteria; kingdom Bacillati; phylum Actinomycetota; class Actinomycetes; order Kitasatosporales; family Streptomycetaceae; genus Streptomyces; species Streptomyces sp. cmx-18-6. The sequence continues at coordinate 284,945 of NZ_JAEBEP010000003.1, forward strand.
TCCGTTGCGGCTTCTGCAACCTCTTCACGCGGATCGGCGCGCCCGACGAGCTGACGACCCGGTATCTCGACGCCCTGGACCGGCAGGCCGCAGCCGTACGGGACGCGCTCGGCGACGACGGTCCGGTGCGGTTCGCCGCGGCGGCGTTCGGCGGCGGGACGCCCACCTTCCTGACCGCCGGTGAGCTGGAGCGGCTCTGCGACATCGCGGAGAAGCGCATGGGCGCGGACCTGCGCGCGGTGCCGCTGTCGGTGGAGACGTCCCCCTCCACGGCGACCGCCGACCGGCTCGCGGTGCTGGCCGACCGGGGCACGACCCGGGTCAGCATCGGTGTGCAGAGCTTCGTGGAGGCCGAGGCGCGGGCCGCCGTCCGGCCGCAGCGCCGGGCCGAGGTGGAGGCGGCGCTCGGCCGGATCCGGGACGCCCGGATACCGGTGCTGAACATCGACCTGATCTACGGCATCGACGGCCAGACCGAGCGCACCTGGCTCGCCTCGCTGGACGCGGCGCTGGCCTGGCGGCCCGAGGAGCTGTACCTCTACCCGCTGTACGTCCGCCCGCTGACCGGCCTGCACCGGCTGGGCGGGATGGCGAGCGGCCCGGAGGCGGAGGCCCTGGAGCAGGCCGCCTGGGACGAGCAGCGGCTCCGGTTGTACGCCGTGGGCCGCGACCATCTGCTGGCGCAGGGCTACGAGCAGGTGTCGATGCGGATGTTCCGCCGCGCCGACGCCCCGAGCGCGTCGCGGGAGGGCCCCGAGGACTACGCCTGCCAGACCGACGGGATGATCGGCCTGGGCTGCGGGGCCCGCTCCTACACCGCCGCCCTGCACTACTCCTTCGACTACGCGGTGGACATGCGGGAGATCCGCTCCATCATCGACGGGTTCACCGCCGCCGAGGACTTCTCCCGGGCCGAGGTCGGCCGGTACGTCGACGCGGCCGAGGCCCGCAGGCGTCATCTCCTCCAGTCGCTGCTCCAGGCGGCGGGGCTGCCCGTGGACGACTACCGCGCCCGCTTCGGCACGGACCCCCGCGAGGACTTCCCCGCCGAGCTGGAGCGCTTCGCCGCCCTGGGCTGGCTGGACGCGGGCGCGCCGGTCGGGCTGCTGCGGCTGTCCCCGCTGGGCCTGGCCCACTCCGACGCCCTGGGCCCGGCGCTGTTCTCCCCCGGGGTGCGGGCCGCGATGGCCGCGTACGAGCGGAAGTGAGCGGGTCATGGACCTGACGATCCTGTACCGGGGCCCGCTGGCCTCGTGCGACTACGACTGCCCGTACTGCCCGTTCGCCAAGCGGCGGGACACCCGGGCGCAGTTGACGGCGGACCGGGAGGCGCTGGAGCGGTTCGCCGGGTGGGCGGCGGCGCAGACCGGCGACCGGCTCTCCGTGCTGTTCACCCCGTGGGGCGAGGGGCTGGTGCGCTCCTGGTACCGGCGGGCGCTGACCGAGCTGTCCCACCTGCCCCACATCGGCCGGGTGGCCATCCAGACGAACCTCAGCGGCCGCACGGAGTGGCTCGCCGCCGCCGATCCGGAACGCGTCGCCCTCTGGTGCACGTACCACCCGGGGCAGACGCCGTACGAGCGGTTCCTCGGCAAGTGCCGGGAGCTGTCGGCGCGCGGGATCCGCTACAGCGTGGGCGTGGTGGGGTTCGACGCGCACCTCGACGAGGCGCGGCGGCTGCGGGCGGCGCTCCCCGACGAGGTCTACCTCTGGGTGAACGCGGCGGAGGGGCATACGTACACCGACGCGGAGGCGGAGCGGTGGACGGAGCTGGACCCGCTCTTCCCCTACAGCCGGCATCCGCACCGCTCGGCCGGGCTGCCGTGCCGGACGGGTGAGTCGGTGGTCTCGGTGGACGGCGACGGCACGGTGCGGCGCTGCCACTTCGTCAAGGCCGAGCTGGGCAACCTCTACGACGGCAGCTACCGCCGGGCGCTCGGGCCGCGGGCCTGTCCGCTCGCCGTGTGCGACTGCCATATCGGCTATGTGCACCTGGAGACGCTGCCGATGTACGACGTGTTCGCGGGCGGTGTGCTGGAGCGGATACCGGCTGCGCCCGGCGCGGGACCGCCGCCTGCCGGGCTCGTGGGGCCGAGCCCGGCCAGGCGTACGCTGCCTCTGCTGGAGCCGTGACGGGCTACAGCGGCAGCAGGTCCGGGCGCTTCGCCTCGACGTGGTCGCCGGACGATTCGCCGCGCAGCCGCCGGCCGATCCACGGCACCAGGTACTCCCGCGCCCACTGGATGTTGTCGCGCCGCTCGTCGAACGGGCGGCGCTGGGCCTGGGGCGGCCAGGGCTGGTCCGGGTCGGCCGGCACGTCGTGGCCGAGGACCTGGGCGGCGCGCAGCGCGACCCGGGTGTGGCCCTCGGGCGACAGGTGGAGCCGGTCGGCGTCCCAGGCGCGCCGGTCCTGGACGGAGCGCAGCGACCACAGGTCCAGCACCGGGCAGTGGTAGCGGTCCGCGATCGCCCGGAGGTGGACGTTGTACGTGGCGATCTTGCCGCGCATGTGGCGCAGCACCGGAACGCCCCGGGTGTCGAAGCCGGTGGTGACCATGACCGTGCCGACCGCGTTGGTCAGGTCCGCGACGGCCCGCTCGAAGCGCTCGGCCAGATCGTCGGGGTCGGCGCCGGGCCGGATGATGTCGTTGCCGCCCGCGCAGAAGCTGACCAGGTCGGGGGCCAGTTCCTTGGCGCGGGGGAGCTGCTCCTGGACGATCTGGTCGAGGAGGCGTCCGCGTACGGCGAGATTGGCGTAACGGAAATCGCCGTGCCGGGTCTCGTCCGGGTTCGTCGCCGCGTCGGGGGCCGGGAGCCGGTCGGCGAGCAGAACCGCGAACCGGTCCGCCCAGCCGACGAAGGCTCCATCGGGGCCGGGATCTCCGACGCCTTCGGTGAAACTGTCCCCGATCGCCGCGTACGACCCGATGATGTTCTGCTGCTGGGTTCTCGAATCGTCTGCCACAAGCGCATATCCTGCACCGTTCAATGTGACCTACGCGACCGTAATACGGGGTTGACGGGAGGTGAGATAGACCACCCGGTCAGATTTCGGTAAAGCCGGAATAAGTGGAGGGGCGGTGCGCCGCCGCGCACCGCCCCTCGATCACTTCTTACGCCCCTCGGATCAGAGGGAGACGCCGTGCCCGCGCAGGTAGGCGATCGGGTCGACGTCCGAGCCGTAGCCCGGGCCGGTGCGGACCTCGAAGTGGAGGTGCGGGCCGGTGGAGTTGCCGGTGGAGCCGGAGAGGCCGATCTGCTGGCCGCCGGTGACGGTCTGGCCGGCGGAGACGCTCAGCGAGGACTGGTGGGCGTACTGGGAGTACATGCCGTCCTCGTGCCGGATGACGACCTCGTTGCCGTACGAACCGCTCCAGCCGGCCGAGACCACGGTGCCCGGGCCGATGGCGTGGATCGGGGTGCCGGAGGCGGCCTGGAAGTCCGAGCCGGTGTGGTAGCCGCTGGACCAGCTGGAGCCGGAAGCGCGGTACTGGGTGGTGACGTTGGCGTTGGCCAGCGGGGCGGTCCAGCCGGAGCCGGTCGCCTCGGACGAGCCGGTCTGCGCGGAGGCGCCGGAGCCCTCGGAGTCGTCCGCCGAGATGGTGTCGCCCTTGGGGGCTTCCTTCGGCGCGGCCTTGGGGGCCGGCGCGGCCTTCTTCGGGGCGGCCTTGGGAGCCGGGGCGGCCTTCTTGGCCTCCGGCTTCCCGGCCTCCGAAGGAGCGGTGGAGCCGGACGCCTTGGCGCCGATGGTGAGCTTCATGCCCGGGAAGATCAGGCTGGGGTTCTCGCCGACCGCCGAGCGGTTGTCCTGGTACAGCTTCTGCCAGCCGCCCTTGACCTGGTGCTCGGTCGCGATCTTCGCCAGGTAGTCGCCGGAGACGACGGAGTACGTCTTCGGGGAGGTCTTCGCCGTGGCGGGCGCGGACTGCGGCGCGGTGTGCGCCGCGGCCGGCGAGGCCGCCGCGGGCTTGGCGGCGGGGGCCGCCTTCTCCGCCGCGTGCGCGCCGGTGGCGCCGATCAGCGGGAGGGCGAGTACGGCGCCGCCGGTGCCCGCGGCGAGGACGCCGCGGTGGATCGGGCCGGACTTGATACGACGGTGCTTACCCTTTGCGGGCATGGGGAAGTTCCTCTCCGGCGCCTGCGAGGTGAGCTGTCGGGTTCGGGCTGGAGATGCCCGGTCGCCGTGGCGACTTCACCCCGAGCCGGTCCGGATCTCTCCGGGCCGGCGGCTTACCTGGTTCCCCCGCTCCTGCCACGCGTGAGTGGGTGGGTGCGAATTCCGGTCGGCGGCAGGATTAGGCGGTCCGCCCGGATTGACGGTGACCGTAAACGAGTCAGGACGACAGGAACAAGCCGTCGGTTGCCTTGCGGAATCATCGATTCAATTGCGCCGGGGATTTCCCGTCACACTCCGTGGATTACGGATCTTGGCTTTCCGTGCGGATCCCGGGAAACGGTCGGACGGTCATCGCCACGGACCGTCACGGATATGATCCCGCTCACCTGTCGAATCCCATCTCACCCATAAGCGGGGCATGTTCTGAGAAATACACCAATACGGACATGCCGCGAGAGTCCTCACTGACGCCCCATCAGCACAGGCTCCGTGGACGGCCGGGTCGGCGCTCGTCAACCGTGATGATTTTCCGGGGAATCGATGTCGTATCGTCACGGGAGCGCCCTCGCCGGAGAGCCGCGCCGCCACCGAAGACCCCAGGAGCCCCCGTGACGCAGCAGGTGCCGCAGGTCCCGCCGACAGAGACCGCACTGACCGGAGTCCGCAACTTCCGCGACGTGGGCGGGCTCCCCACGGCGGACGGGCGCAGCACCGCTTTCGGCCGGCTCTACCGCAGCGGCCATCTGGCGCACGCCACCGCCGAGGACGCGGCCTTCCTCGGCGGCCTCGGGCTGCACACGGTCTTCGACTTCCGCAACTCCGCCGACCACCGGCTCGACGGGTTCGACATCGAGCTCAGCGGTGTCCGCAATGTCAGCATTCCGCTCTCCGACCCCGCCGATGGGGCCGAGTTCTGGCGGCTGGTGCGCGACGGGAACATCGAGCAGCTGCGCTCGGTCCTGGCGAACGGCAAGGGCGTCGAGCGCATGGTCCACATGTACCGGTCGACCATCGTGGACCGCACCGCCGAGCACAGCCGGGTGCTGCACGCCCTGGCCGAGGACAGCGTGCCGGCCCTGATGCACTGCGCGGCGGGCAAGGACCGGGCGGGGCTGTCGATCGCGGTCTCGCTGCTGGCGGTCGGAGTGGAGCGCGAGGCGATCGAGACGGACTACCTCAAGTCCAACGACCTCCACCGCCGGTACAAGGTGAAGCGGTCGGACATGTCCGAGATCGGGATGTCCGCCGAGGTGATGGAGCTCCTGAACCCGCTCTTCGGGGCCCGGTCGGAGTACCTCGCGGCGGCGTTCACGGCCATCGACGAGACCTGGGGCACGACGGACCGCTACCTGACGGAGGGACTGAACGTCTCCCCCGAGACCCGGGAGCGACTGCGCGAGCGACTGCTCGACCAAGGCTGAAGAACCAAAGCCGAGAAACCAGGGCTGAAGGCTCAGGGCTGAGGGCTCAAGGCCGAGGGATCAGCGCGGAGGGATCGGCCCGGCGATCATTCCGCGCCCGCCACCATGAAGAGCAGGTAGAGGAAGGCCGCGATCACATGGCCGACCACCAGATAGGCGAAGAGCCGGATCACCAGACCGCGCGGCATCCGGCGCTCCTGCGAGTCCTGCGCAGCCTTCGGCCGCCTCGGCGTCAGCGGGTCGTAGTGCTCGGAATCGGACATGACGGTCCTCTCTGCCGGCCTCGCGACCGGTGAAGCGAATGGGTCAGCGCGCGTGGAGGGCGTTGCCGAGGCACAGCTCGGCCGCGGGGCTCTGGAGCAGGGAGTGGACGAAGAGCAGCTCCGCCCCGCTCCGGTCCAGGGCCGCGATGCGGTGCGGGGTCAGCGAGTCGAAGTGGGCGCTGTCGCCGGGTTCCAGATCGTGCACGGTCTCCCCCAGCGCGACCCGCAGCCGCCCGACCAGGACGTACAGCCACTCCTCACCGGGGTGGACGCGCACCAGATCGCCCTGGGCGCCGTACGGGACACGCACCCTCAGCGCCTGCATCGCACGGCCGGAGCCGCCGGCCCGCCGGTACATCCAGCCGTCCGCCTCGGCCCCCTCGAAGGGGCCGCCCCGGATGACCGCCTCCCGCTCGGGCGGCTTCTCGCCGAGCAGCTCGGATACCGTCGTACCGTAGATGCGGGCCAGGCCGAGCAGCATGGGCAGCGAGGGCTGCCTGCGGCCGGTCTCCAGCCGGGAGAGGTGGGCCGGGGAGAGTCCGGCCCGCTGGGCCGCGGTCTCCAGGGTGAGACCGCGCCCGCGGCGCAGATCGCGCAGTCGGGGTGCGACGCCGGGGAGCTCGTCGGCCGCCCCATCGTCCGGAGGGTTCATGCCTCCATTGGGCCAGGAACTTTCCTCTCGGGCAAATAAATTGCCCGAGAGGCAAAAAGTCAGCGGTTGGCCACGGCCTGCTTGACCAGGGTCCGGCCGAAGTCCCACATCAGGCCGCCGCCGCTGTGCGCGTCGTCCATGACCTCGGTGAACGCCGCCACGAAGCGGTCCACCTCCGCCTCCCCGATGATCAGCGGCGGAATGAGCTTGATCACTTCCAGGTGGTCGCCGGAGACCTGGGTGAGGATGCGGTGCTTCTGGAGCAGCGGCACCACGACCATCTGCGCGAAGAGCCCCTTGCGGGCCGCCTGGAGCATGGTCCAGCGGCTGCGGAGCTTCAGCGAGGAGGGCCGGCCGAACTCGATGCCGATCATCAGCCCGCGCCCGCGCACCTCGTGCAGCAGCTCGTAGCGGTCGACCAGCGCCGACAGCCGCTCCCGCAGCAGATCACCGGTGCGCCGGGCGTTGGCCACGGTCTCCTCGTCCTCCATCACCGTCAGCACCGCGAGCCCCGCCGCCATGGCCTGGGCGTTGGAGCCGAAGCTCGCGGAGTGGACGAGGACCCGGTCCATCGAGGAGTAGACCTTGCGGAAGATCCAGTCCTTGCCGAGCGTCGCGCCGACCGGAACGTAGCCGCCGGAGAGCGCCTTGGCCACGCAGACGAGGTCGGGCTCGACCCCGTCCTCGTGCTGGTAGGCGTAGAAGTCGCCGGTCCTGCCCAGGCCGCTCTGCACCTCGTCGGCGATCAGGAGCGCCTTGTGCCGGTGCAGCAGCTCCTGGGCCTCGCGCAGGAAGCCGGGCGGCGCGGCGTGCACGCCCTTGCCCTGGACCGGCTCGACGACCAGCGCCGCGACGTCTCCGCGCTTCAGCTCCCGGCGCAGCGCCTCCAGGTCGCCCAGGGCGATGGCAGTGTCGGGCAGCAGCGGGGCGAAGCCGTCGCGGAAGCCGCTCTCGCCGTTGACGGAGAGAGACCCGGTCGTCAGGCCGTGGAAGGCGTGGGAGCAGTACAGGACGCGGGGCTTCCCGGTGGCGTACCGGGCGAATTTGAGCGCCGTCTCGACCGCTTCCGTACCGCTGTTGCCGAAGAAGACGCGGTCCAGGTGCGGGCTGTGCCCGAGCAGCTTCTCCGCGAGCAGCCCGGGCAGCGGCTGGCAGTCGAAGCGGGTGAGGTCGGCGAGCTGGGCGTCGAGCACGTCGTGCAGCGCCTTACGGACGACCGGGTGGTGCCGGCCGAGCCCCATCACGCCGAACCCGGCGAGCATGTCGAGGTAGTCGTCGCCCTCCGCATCCCAGAAGTACGCGCCCTCGGCCCGCTCGTAGACCTTGTCGAAGCCGATGGTGCGCAGCATGCGCGGCAGCTGGTGGTTGAGGTGGCGGGCGTGCAGCTCGTACCGCTCTCCCCCGCGCTCCGCCAGCAGCCGTCCCAGGTCGAAGCCTTTCGGCCCGCCGTCCGTCATCGCCCGCTCTTCTCCTTCGGTACGCACCCGGCGGCCGTGGCCGCCGGCCCCCTCGCCGGCCACCACGTCACCGGTTGCCGCCGACGCTCTCGCGCGCGGCGCGCAGCGACTCCTTGAGCGATCCCATGGTCGCGAGGACGGCGGTGGGCTCGTAGCCGCAGTGCGCCATGCAGTTGGCGCAGCGCGGGTCCTTGCCCCGGCCGTACTTGCTCCAGTCGGTCTCCTCGATGAGCTGCCGGTACGTCGGCACGTAGCCGTCGCTCATCAGGTAGCAGGGGCGCTGCCAGCCGAACAGCGAGTAGTTGGGGATGGCCCACGCGGTGCAGGGGAAGTCCGCCTTGCCCTCCAGGAAGTCCAGGAACAGCGGCGAGTGGTTGAGCCGCCAGCGGGCCCGGTTGCCGCCCGCGAAGGCTTTCTTGAAGAGTTCGCGGGTCTGGTCGACGCCGAGGAAGTGCTCCTGGTCGGGAGCCTTCTCGTAGGCGTAGGCGGGCGAGATCATCATCTCGTCGACCTTCAGGTCGTCGTTGAGGTAGTTGAGGACCTCGATGATGGTCTGCGGGGTGTCGGTGTTGAAGAAGGTGGAGTTGGTCGTGACGCGGAAGCCGCGCCGCTTGGCCTCCTTCATCGCCTCGACGGCCTCGTCGAAGACGCCTTCCTTGGCGACCGACTCGTCGTGCCGCTCGCGCAGCCCGTCGATGTGCACGGCGAAGGCGAAGTAGGGCGACGGGGTGAACTTGTCGAGCTTCTTGCGCATCAGCATCGCGTTGGTGCAGAGGAAGACGTATTTCTTCTTCGCGACGAGCTGGCGCACGATCTCGTCGATCTGCGGGTGCATCAGCGGCTCGCCGCCGGCGATGGAGACCATGGGCGCGCCGGATTCGAGCACCGCGCCCACGGCCTGCGCGACCGGCATGCGCTGCTTCAGGACACCGGCCGGGTGCTGGATCTTCCCACAGCCCTCGCAGGCGAGGTTGCAGGCGAACAACGGCTCCAGCTCGACGATCAGCGGGAACTTCTCACGCTTGCGGAGCTTCTGTTCGAAGAGATACGTCGCGACCTTGATGGACTGACGGAGCGGCATGGCCATCTGGCTCACCTCCTGGGGAGCGTTGAGGAACGGTGCCATTCGTAGAAAGCCGGAAGGACGGCTCGGAGGACACGGAAGGCTGATATTCCACCGCGTACCGTGCCGATGCGGACGAGCTCATGCTCTGGAGCGTCCACGACCACCCGGACGGCCGCAACCGGGCGCGGTCCGTGGCACAGGGCGGTACGCAGTGTCGCCGCGGACTCCATGTCCACCGCGACGGCCCCGGTGGCCCGCAGCGCGGCCCGCTCGGGGCCGCGCACGACGTGGTCGGAGCCGGCCAGCGGGCCGGTGTGGACCCTGCGGCCGGGGGCGGCCCGGGCGAGGGCGGCGACCAGCAGCCCGGTGCCGGTGCAGGGGCTCGCCCCGTCCGCGTCCCGGGTCTCCTCGGCGACGACCAGGTCCCCGGGGTGCATCCCGGGGGCCAGGCCCGCGCAGAAGCCGGAGGCGATGACGGCCGCGTCCGGTACGCCGCCGGGGGCGAGGACCGCCGCCACGGCCGCCTCCGCCGCCCGGGGGCCCATGCCGGTGCGCAGGACCCGCACCGGGCCCCCGGCGCGCCGGCCGCTGCGCAGGGCGAGCTGCTCGATGCCCAGCGCGCAGGCGACCAGCAGCGGCGACACGGGGTCCGCGGGCCCCGGTGCGCCGGCCATCACGCCCCCTTGGCCGCGCCCGCACGGTCGGCGAACGGGTCGCCGTACACGTAACGCCCGAGTGCGGTCAGCGGGAAGACCTGGCGGTACAGGTGGTAGTTGATGGAGAAGTCCCAGGGGAAGCCGGTGCCGGTGAAGTACGGCTCGTCCCAGGAGCCGTCCGCCTGCTGGGCCTCGGTCAGCCAGCCGACCCCCCGGGCGACGGCCCGGCTGTCGCGGCGGCCCGCGGCGAGCAGGGCGAGCAGCGCCCAGGCGGTCTGGGAGGCGGTGGACTCACCGTGGCCGATCCACTTCTCCTCCTGGTACGAGCGCAGGTCCTCGCCCCAGCCGCCGTCGTCGTTCTGCACGGACTCCAGCCAGGTGACCGCGCGCCGGATCGAGGGGTGTCCGGCCGGCAGTCCGGAGGCGACCAGTGCGGGCACCACCGACCCCGTCCCGTACACGTAGTTGACGCCCCAGCGGCCGAACCACGCCCCGCACGCCTCCTGTTCGGCGAGCAGCCACTCGATTCCCCTGCGGGTGGCGGGGTGTTCGGCGAGCCCTTCGACGGCGAGCATCTCCACCACATGGCCGGTGACATCGGCCGACGGCGGGTCGATGACCTCGCCGAAGTCGCAGAACGGCAGGCGGTTGGGGAACGGGCTGGTGTTGTCGGCGTCGAACGCGCCCCAGGCCCCGTTGCGGGACTGCATCCCGAGGTTCCAGCGCACCCCGCGTTCGATGGCCGCTTCCAGCCGGGCGGGGTCGGGGTGGCGCACCCGGCGCAGCGCCAGGACGACTTCGGCGGTGTCGTCGATGTCCGGGTAGTTGTCGTTGTGGAACTCGAACGCCCAGCCTCCGGGGGCGAGTTCGGGTCTGCGTACGGACCAGTCGCCGGGCCGGGTGATCTCCTCGGCCAGCATCCAGTCGGCGGCCTTCACCAACGCCGGATGGTCGGGTCTCAGTCCGCCGTCGACCAGGGCGATGGTCGCCAGACAGGTGTCCCAGACGGGCGACTGGCACGCCTCGACCATGCGCGCGCCGTCCTCGCGGTGGACGGCGAACCGGTCGAGCGAGGCGAGTCCGGCGCGCATCACCGGGTGGTCGAGGTCGTAGCCGAGCAGGTGCAGGGCGATGATGGAGTAGACGGCCGGGGGCTGGATCCCGCCCCAGCAGCCGTCGTTCTCCTGCCGCTCGACGATCCAGCGGGCCGCCACGTTCATCGCGATACGGCGCAGGGGGCGCGGGGCGACCTTGTGGTAGAGGTGCAGCCCCTTGTCCAGGCGCTGGAAGAAGCCGTCCCAACTCGCCGCCGGGGCAGGCTTCCTGGGCGGATTGGGCTCGGCCGGGTCGGTGTGCAGCTCGTCCAGGGCGAAGGGCGCGGGCCGCACGGGGCGCTTCGCGGAGACGATGGTGAGGGGGACGATGGTCTGCCGGGCCCAGCAGCCGAAGTCGTAGATGTTCAGCGGGACCCACGAGGGGAGGAACATCAGCTCGGGCGGCAGTTCGGGGAGGTCGTCCCACTTCCACCAGCCGAACAGGGCCAGCCAGATGCGGGTGAAGACGCGGGCGGCCGCGATGCCGCCCTGTTCCCGGACCCAGGCGGAGGCGCGCGCCATGTGCGGGTCGTCGGGGCGGTCCCCGGCCAGCCGCAGGGCCACGTACGCCTCGATGGTGGCGGAGAGGTCGCTCGGCCCGCCGTAGAAGGTGTTCCAGGTGCCGTCGCCGAGCTGTTCGCCCCGGATGAAGAGGGCGGCCGCGCGGGTGGTCTCCGGGTCCTGGATGCCGAGGAACTGGCGCAGGAGCAGGTCTTCCGCGTCCATCGTGACGTTGGTGGCCAGGTCGCCCTTCCACCAGCCCTGCTCGTCCTGTCTGCCGAGGAGGTGCTCCACGGAGCGTTCCGCGGCCCGCCGTGCGGCGACGAGCACGTCGTCCGCGGCGTTGGTCGTGTCGGCCGGATCACCGGCCGGGTCCGTGTGGAGATCGGCGGCCCCGGTGGATCCGTCGGTCGTCGCTGTCATGAGCTTCCCCTTACGTGCAGTGGTTTCTCTGCTGTGCTGGGGTCTCCGTCGGCCGACGCCCGGGTCAGGGCGTCGGCCGGCGACTGCGAGTCATATGCGCGTGCTGATCATTTCTTTCGTACCACCACGAAGTCCGCGAGGGCGGTGAGCTGCTCCCGCACCCGGTGCGGCATGTCGACGCCGTGCAGCGCCTCGATGGCGACCGCGTGCTGGCGACGGGCTTCCTGGGCGGTCCACTCGCGGCCGCCCGCCTCCTCGATGAGCGCCGCGCGGGCGGCGAACTCCGCTTCGGAGAAGCTGTCGAAATCGCTGCTCTTGGCGTCGGCGGCGAGCAGCTCGCCGAGCCGCTCGGAGGCCGGGCCGCCCGCGGCGAGCGCGGCGACGACCGGGAGGGACTTCTTGCGCTGGCGCAGGTCGCTCCAGGTCTGCTTGCCGGTGGACTCGGGGTCGCCCCAGATGCCGAGCAGGTCGTCGACGGCCTGGAAGGCGAGGCCGAGGTGGTAGCCGTACGCCTCCAGGGTGTCGGCGGTGCGGTCGTCGGCGCCGCCGAGCACCGCGCCGATGGAGACCGCGCAGGCGAGCAGGGCTCCGGTCTTGTTGCCCTCCATCTCGAGGCACTCCTCGACGGTGACCCGCTCGCGGTGCTCGTAGGAGATGTCCTGGGCCTGGCCGTCGATGAGCCCCCGGGTGGCGGTGGTCAGCCGGCGGGCCGCGCGGCCCGCCTCGACCGTGCCGAGCTCCAGCAGGACGTCGTACGCCAGGGCGAAGAGCGCGTCGCCGACCAGGATCGCCTGGGCGGGGCCGTGCACCTTCCATACGGTGTCGCGGTGGCGGCGCTGCTCGTCGCCGTCCATCAGGTCGTCGTGCAGCAGCGAGAAGTTGTGCACGAGCTCGACGGCCACGGCTCCGGGGACGCCCGCTTCGGCGGGCGCGCCCGCCACCTCGGCCGACAGCAGGGCGAGCGCGGGGCGCACGGCCTTGCCGCCGTCACCGTCCGAGGGCCGTCCCTCGGCGTCGATCCAGCCGAAGTGGTAGGCCGCGACGGTGTCCATGGGCGGCGCCAGCCGGTCCACGGCCGCCCGCAGCACCGGCGCTGACAGGGCTCGTCCGCGCTCCAGAAGCGCGGTGACGTCCGTGGTGTCCGCCACGGTGTCGGAAGCCGGATTCGCCGGGGTCACTGACTCTCCTCTTGTTCCGGTGGTACTGCTCATGCCGCCTCCTGCAGCGGATGTCCATGGGGGCGGCCGAGGTCGTGGAGGGCGGCGTCGGCGGCCTGGAAGCCACTGCGCACGGCGCCCTCCATCGTCGCGGGCCAGCCGGTGTCGGTCCAGGCGCCCGACAGGTGCAGTCCGGGCGTGCGCGTACGGGGGCCGGGGCGCAGCCGGCCGACGCCCGGGGCGGGCGCGAAGGTGGCGGTGCGCTCCCGGGTGACGAAGAAGTCCCGGATGCCCGCGCCGCGTGCGGCGGGCAGGAGCCGTTCCAGCTCGGGCAGGTAGCGGGCCCGCAGCTCGGCGACGGGGAGGTCGATCTCGTCCTGGGCGGCGGACTGGGAGACCGCCAGATACTGCCCGGGGCCCTTGAGCCCCGAGGAGTGGGTGCGGTCGAAGACCCACTGGACCGGGGAGCCGATCGCGGCGAAGAACGGGCGGCGCAGGACCTTGCGGTCGTAGACGACGTGCACGTTGAGGATGGGCGCGTTGTCGATGTCGAGCAGGAGGTCCGGCTCGTCCAGGGCCCCGGCGGGCAGCAGGTCGTGGGTCTCGGTCTGCGGTACGGCGAGGACGACGGTGTCGGCGGTGATGTGCTCCCCCGCGCTCTCGACGCTCCAGCGGCCGTCCTCGGTGCGGGTCAGGGAGCCGACCTTGGCGCGCAGCTCGGTGCGGACGCCCGCCGTGTCCAGGGCCTTGCGGGCGAGGGTGTCGTGCAGCTCGCCCAGCGGGACGGTGGCCCAGCCGATGTCGGCGGCCCCGGGGTCGGAGAGCAGGCCGGTCTTGAACACCTTGGCGGCCAGTGCCATGGAGGCGTGGGGGGCGGTGGCGTTCAGGGTGGCGACGCCGACGAGGTCCCAGAGCGCCTCGATGGTGCGCTCGGACTGGCCGTGCCGCCTCAGCCAGGTGGCGAAGTCGATGCGGTCGAGCTCGGGGTCGGCGGGGTCGAGGCGGCCGAGCGCGAGGGCGGCGCGGCCGACGCTCGCCTTCTCCGCGAGCGAGAGGTGCGGATAGGCCGCGAGGCCGCCGGCGAGGTGCAGCGGTACGGGAAGCGCGGTGCGGCGCAGCCGTCCCAGGCGCGGTCCGGCGGCCCGGCCGACGTCCAGCACGGGGACGTCCAGGCGGTCCTGGAGGGGCGCGAGGTGGGCGGCCTCGACGCGGTCGAGAAACCAGCGGTAGCCGGTGCAGCAGCGCAGGTAGACGTGCTGGCCGTTGTCGACGGTGAGGTCGCCGCGCTGGAAGGAGAAGGCGAGGCCGCCGAGGCGGGGCCGCCCTTCGAGCAGGGTGACGTCGAGCCCGCCCTCGGCGAGGCGCAGCGCCGCCGTGATGCCGGCGAGGCCCCCTCCGACGACGACCGCGACGGGGCGCGGGGTCTCGTCGCTCATGCCTGCCCCTCTCGCCGGGTCGTCACCGGTCGCCGGGTCTCCCCGAAGGGAATCGTCGCAGTCGTGGACGCGTGGGGCCACCGGAGGGTCGGCCGGGGCCCGGGCCCGCCGGTGCGCATCAGGCCCGCCCCCGGGAGGTCAGCCGTGACACGTGCCGGGCGTCCAGGCCGGAGAGGCCGCGCACCGCGACGTACGCCTTCTCGTGGCCGGGCAGCGAGACCCGGCCGCGCAGCACGGCCTCCGGGTCGCGCTCGATCCGGTCCAGGAGGCGGCGGTAGATCCCGGCCATGGCGGCGACGCAGGCCCCGCTGCGGCGGTCCAGCATCGGCAGCAGGCGGTACCCCTCGGCGAACAGGGCGCGGGCCCGGCGCACCTCGAAGTGGACGAGGCCGGCGAAGTCGGAGCCGGGCGGCGGGGTGGCCCGGTGGAATCCGGCGGAGCAGCCGAATTTGGCCAGGTCGTCGGCGGGGAGGTAGGTGCGTCCGTTGCCGGCGTCCTCGCGGACGTCGCGCAGGATGTTGGTGAGCTGGAGGGCGAGGCCGAGGGTGTCGGCGTACTCGGAGGCGCGCTCGACGCCGGGCGCCCCCGGCTCCGTGCCGAAGACGCCGAGGCTGAGGCGTCCGATGGCGCCGGCGACGCAGCGGCAGTACGTCTTCAGGTCGTCCCAGGTCTCGTAGGTCGCGCCGCGCACGTCCATCAGAACGCCGTCGATCAGCTCGTCGAGTCCTTCGAGCGGCAGCGGGAAGCGGCGGGAGGCGTCGGCGAGGGCGACGGCCACCGGGTCGGTGTCGTCCTCCTCGACCTTGCCGTGCCGGACCCGGTCGAGCAGGTCGCGGGTGCTCTCCAGCCGGGTCCGCTTGGTCCCCGGGTCCAGCTCGCCGTCGCCGATGTCGTCGACGCGACGGGAGAAGGCGTACAGAGCCGACATGGCCTGCCGCTTCTCGTACGGCAGCAGCCTGATGCCGTAGGCGAAGTTGCGGGCCTGCTGTCCGGTGACGGCCTCGCAGTAACTGTATGCGGCCTGTACCGGCGGCGACATGTACGTCGTCTGTCCCTCCACGGTCCGGCTCACCCCTCTCTACGCGCTCTTCGCAGGACGACTGCGACTTCGCGCAGCATGCTGGGCTTGGTGGGTTTGGGCGGCCCCGGCAGTACGTCGAATCCGGCGGCCGAGATCGCCGCCAGGGCGCTGCGTCCGCCGCCGACGAAGCCGGCGAGGAAGAGCTTGAGCCTGCCGTCGACGCTGCCCACCAGGGGCGTGCCTTCGTCCAGCAGCTCGCTCGCGCGCCGGGCCTCGTACGCGATGAGGGCGCGGACCGAGGCCCCGGCGGACGGCCGGGCCAGGTCGGCCTCGGTGACGCGGAAGCGGTCCATGTCCTCGGCGGGCAGATAGATCCGGTCGCGGCCCAGGTCCTCGGCCACGTCCTGGAGGTGCTCGACGATCTGGAGCGCGGTGCAGACCGCGTCGGAGCGGCGTACACGCTCCGGGCTCGTGGTGCCGGTGAGGGCCAGGACCAGGCGGCCGACCGGGTTGGCGGAGAGCTCGCAGTAGGCGGCGAGCTCCTCGTAGGTGGCGTAGCGGCGGACCTTCTGGTCCTGCCGGTTGGCCTCGATCAGGCCGAGGAAGGGTTCGGGGGTGAGCGCGCGGCGTCGCACGGTGGGGCGCAGGGCGCGCAGCAGCGGGTGGCGCGGCTCCTGCCCGGTGGTGGCGAAGACCCGGTGGAGGTCGGCCTCGAAGGCGTCGAGCATGGCGAGGCGGTCGTCGCTCTGTCCCGGCTCCAGGCCCAGGCGGCGGGCGTCGGCTCCGCCGGGGGCGAGGTCGCCGTCGCCGATGTCGTCGACGAGCCGGGCGTAGCCGTAGACCGCCATCAGGTCGTCGCGCCAGGCGCGGGGCAGGAAGAAGGGGGCCACGGGGAAGTTCTCGTCCGCGGCCTTGCCGAGTGTGGCGTCACCGGTGCGCGCCTGGGGGGTGGTGGTCACTGCGGACCGCCCGGGGCGGAGACGGCGGGACCACGTCGGAGCTGGAGATCTTCCGTCATTGCCGTCACATCTCCCGTTCTACACTGCTGACCCAAAACATCCCTTTTCGGACACGCCGCTCGCTCTTCCGAGTGCACTGCGGCACCGCGGGCGAAGCGCCGGGGGCGTATCGCCCCACTTGCCGTGAATCAGCACCGCTACAGCTTACGTTGCACAGCTCACACGGGTACGGCGGGGTGGAGCGCCCACCGGGCGGACGCCGGCCTGTCCGTCAACCTTCCCCGCGCACCGGTGAATTGACGTCATCCGCCGGGAGGAGATCGACCCCGGGCCGTACGGCGGGCGTCCCCGGCCGCCCCGGGCGGCACCGTGGCCCCCGCCGGAAGAGGTCCGGCGGGGGCCACGGGGAGGCGCTGCGGGTTACTTGCCCGTCTCGCGCTCGTACGCCTTGAGGACTTCCTCGGTGGGGCCGTCCATCAACAGCTCGCCCTTCTCCAGCCACAACGCCCGGTCGCAGGTGTCCCGGATCGACTTGTTGTTGTGGCTGACCAGGAAGACCGTGCCCGCCTCCTTGCGGAGTTCGCGGATCCGCTCCTCGGAGCGGATCCGGAACTTGCGGTCGCCGGTGGCCAGCGCCTCGTCGATCATGAGGACGTCGTGGTTCTTGGCGGCGGCGATGGAGAAGCGCAGCCGGGCGGCCATGCCGGAGGAGTACGTCCGCATCGGCAGGGTGATGAAGTCGCCCTTCTCGTTGATCCCGGAGAACTCCACGATGTCGTCGTAGCGCTCGCGGATCTCGTCGCGGCTCATGCCCATGGCCAGACCGCCGAGGACGACGTTGCGCTCGCCGGTCAGGTCGCTCATCAGGGCCGCGTTCACCCCGAGCAGCGAGGGCTGGCCGTCGGTGTAGACGTGCCCGGACTCGGTCGGCAGCAGTCCGGCGATGGCCCGCAGCAGCGTCGACTTGCCGGAGCCGTTGCTGCCGATGAGGCCGATGGCCTCGCCCCGGTAGGCGGTGAAGGAGACGCCGCGTACCGCGTGCACCTTCCTGACGCCGCGCTGCTCGCCCTTGCCCCGGCGCATCATGCGGCTCAGCGCGGCGGTGGCGCTGCCCCGGCCGCCGCCGGCGCCGTTGACCCGGTAGACGATGTGGACCTCGTCGGCGATGACCGTGGGAATCCGTCCCTGCGTGTTGTCCTCAGCCACGGCCGTACCGTTCCTCTGCCTTCCAGAAGTACACGAATCCCACGGCCCCCAGCAGCACCGCCCAGCCCAGGCCGGCGGCCCACACGTGGTCGGGCAGGTACTCGGAGCCGTATCCGTCGATCAGGGCGAAGCGGACCAGGTCCATGTAGATCGCCGCCGGGTTGTACAGGAGCACGTCGGCGATCCACTGCGGCTTGTCCTTGAGCATCACCGGGATGGAGAACATGACGCCCGAGGCGTACATCCAGGTCCGCATGACGAACGGCATCAGCTGCGCGAGGTCGGGGGTCTTGGAGCCGAGCCGCGCCATGATCAGGGCCAGGCCGGTGTTGAAGAAGAACTGAAGAATCAGCGCGGGGATCACCAGGAGCCACGACAGCGAGGGGTAGCTGCCGAAGATGATGGCGACCGCGACCAGCACGATCATCGAGAAGAGCAGCTGCTGGAGCTGCTGGAGCGAGAAGGAGATGGGCAGCGAGGCCCGGGGGAAGTGGAGGGCCCGGACCAGTCCGAGGTTGCCGGAGATCGACCGGACGCCCGCCATCACGGAGCTCTGGGTGAAGGTGAAGACGAAGACGCCGGTGACCAGGAACGGCACGAAGACGTCGTGGGGGATTCCCTCCCTGGTCCCCAGGATCAGTCCGAAGATCAGGTAATAGACAGCGGCGTTCAGGAGAGGGGTGACCACCTGCCACAGCTGGCCCAGTTTGGCCTGGCTGTACTGCGCGGTCAGCTTCGCCCGGGAGAAGGCCAGGATGAAG
This sequence comes from Streptomyces sp. cmx-18-6, assembly GCF_046548915.1. Taxonomy (NCBI): domain Bacteria; kingdom Bacillati; phylum Actinomycetota; class Actinomycetes; order Kitasatosporales; family Streptomycetaceae; genus Streptomyces; species Streptomyces sp. cmx-18-6. Next base: position 303,135 of record NZ_JAEBEP010000003.1, read on the forward strand.
TGGCGGCGGCCCCAGAGCTGTCTGATGTATTCGAACAGGCCGGGCCGGGCGCCGCTCACGGTCAGGCCGTACTTGGCGGCCGTCCGGGCCGCGCTCAGCCCCTCGTCGGCGGACGACAGGGTGCCGAGGGCTACCCCACCGTCGTGGGTCGTGTCACTCACAAGTTGAAACTCTCGTCTTCACGCGCAGCCAGTCGCGGGCGCGGCTCAGGCGGACAGGTCCCGGAAAGAAAATACGCCTCATGCTCTCAGAGGAAAGCCTCTCAGATGACCGGAGGGCGGCCCAGTCTCGTCAGCCGCCACACCGTACGCCACTTCATCGGGCGGCGGACCCCGCAGGGCGTCGACCAGCCTTCCCGGAAACCGCCGAACCACGCCTTCAGCGCGGGTCGCGACGGGCGTCTGAGCAGGGTCAGCAGCAGCCAGACCCCCAGGTAGAAGGGGACCAGCGGCGCGGGCAGGTTGCGGCGGGCGAGCCAGACCCGGTTGCGGGCCACCATGCGGTGGTGGACCGCGTGCCGGGAGGGGGCCGTGGTGGGGTGGTTCAGCACCATGTCCGCGCGGTAGTCGATGCCCCAGCCGGCGTCCAGCGCCCGCCAGGCCAGGTCCGTCTCCTCGTGGGCGTAGAAGAACGCCTCCGGCAGCGGGCCGACCTCGGCGAGGACCCGCGTCCGTACGGCGTTGGCGCCGCCGAGGAAGGTCGTCACGCCGGAGGAGCGCATCGGGTCGGCCGCCCGGAGCCGGGGCACATGCCGGCGCTGGGTGACGCCGGTGTCCGGGTCCGCGATCCGGAAGGTGATGATGCCGAGCCGCGGATCGGCTTCGAACGCCCGCCGGCAGAGCTCGGCGGTGTCCGGGTGCGCCAGCAGCCCGTCGTCGTCCAGGAAGAGCAGGGCGTCCACGTCGGCGCCGGACGGGCCGAACGCCTCGATGCCGACGTTGCGGCCGCCGGGGATGCCCAGGTTCTCGGGCAGCTCCACCGTCCGCACACCGGCCGGGACGTCCCCGGGCGGGGCCCCGTTGCCGACCACCACGACCTCGATCCGGTCGCCGTCCTGCGCGGAGACCGAATCGAGGAGGGCGCGGAGCTCCTCGGGGCGGTTGCCCATGGTGATGATCACCGCGCCCAGTTTCATGGCAGAGGTCACTTCAGCCTGCTGGACGCCAGGACGGACACCAGGTGCAGCAGGGTCTGGAGCAGCGCGATGCCGGCCAGGACGGCCGTGGCCAGGCGGGTGTAGAAGAGGTCGCCGCCGATGGTGTCCAGGATCGCGACCAGGAGGATCAGCAGCGATGCCTCGATCCCGAGGATCAGCCGGTGGAACTTGAGCGCTCCGGCCGCCCGGCGGGCCAGCGCCATGCCGGAGGAGCGCGGCTCGGAGGCCGCCTCCTTCACCGGCGGCAGCCCGCCCTGGTGGCGGGCGACGCCGACCAGGTCCGTCTCCGCCTTGATCAGGATCGCGCCGAGCGCGGCGAGCGTGCCGAGGAAGGCCCAGAGCCAGTCGATCCGGCCCTCGCCCCAGATGTCGGCGGCGCGCAGGCCGAGGCCGACCAGCACCGCCGCGTCGCACAGGTAGGCCGCCACCCGGTCCAGGTAGACGCCGCTGAGCGAGTACTGCTTCTTCCAGCGGGCCAGCTCGCCGTCCACGCAGTCGAACAGCAGGTAGAGCTGGACCATCAGCACGCCGAGCAGCGCCCCGGGAATCCCCGGCACCAGCAGGGCCGGGGCGGCCAGGGCTCCGGCCAGCGTCATCACGTACGTCACCTGGTTCGGGGTGACCCGTGTGTTCACCAGGTAGCGGTCCACGCGCAGCGAGACCTCCCGCATGTACATGCGCCCGGCCCAGTGCTCGCCGCTGCGCCGGTCCTTCACCCCCGGGGGGTGAACGACCGGACGGAGTTCAGCTACTGATGGTCTTGGCATAGTCGGCGTACGCGTCCCTGATCTGATCGGTGGACAGGTTGAGGTGCTCCAGGACCGTGAAGCGTCCCGGGCGCGTCTGCGGCGCGTAGTCGACGGCCCGGACGAACTCGTCGACGCTGAACCCGATCTCCTCCGGCAGGACCGGCAGGCCGTGGCGGCGCAGTATCGAGGCCATCAGGAGGGACTCCTGGCGGGCCCCGCGCAGATGCATGGCGAAGCAGGCACCCAGGCCGACCTGCTCGCCGTGACTGGCCGCGCGCTGCGGGTACAGGAGGTCGAAGGCGTGGTTGATCTCGTGGCAGGCCCCGGAGGCGGGTCGCGAGTCGCCCGCGACCGACATCGAGATGCCGGTCAGCACGAGCCCCTCGGCCAGCACCTTCAGGAAGGCGTCGTCACCGACCCCGCCGGGGTGGCGCAGCACGGCCTCCCCCGCCTGGCGGGCCATCGCGGCCGCCAGGCCGTCGATCTCCTCGCCGTTGACCTCGTGGGCCAGCTCCCAGTCCGCGACGCAGGAGATGTTCGAGATCGCGTCGCCGATGCCGGAGCGCACATAGCGGGTCGGGGCCGCCCGGATGACGTCGAGGTCGATGACCACGGCGATCGGGGTGGGCACCCCGTAGGAGCCGCGCCCGTTGTCGTTGTCCAGGGTGGCGACCGGCGAGCACAGGCCGTCGTGCGAGAGGTTCGTCGCGACGGCGACCATGGGCAGCCCGACGCGCGCGGCCGCGTACTTGGTCACGTCGATGATCTTGCCGCCGCCGAGGCCGACCACCGCGTCGTAGCGGTTGCCCTTGATGCCGTCCGCGAGCTTGACCGCGGAGTCGATCGTGCCGTCGGCGACCGGGTACCAGTCGGCGCCGGGGAGGGCCGGGGCGAGCTTCTCCCGCAGGGCGCGCCCGGAGCCGTCGCTGATCGCGACGGCCAGCTTGCCCGAGGAGGAGATCCGCTGATCGGCCAGAAGACCCGCCAGATCGTCCAGGGCGCCACGCCGGATGTCGACGACGATCGGGGACGGAATGAGCCGGGTCAGTACTGGCACGCGATCTCCCGGCCCTTGGCGAGGTCGTCGTGGTTGTCGATCTCGACCCAGGTCACGGTGCCGATGGGCGCCACGTCGACGGTGAAGCCGCGGTTGACGAGCTCCTGGTAGCCGTCCTCGTAGTAGAGGTCGGGGTCGCGCTCGAAGGTGGCCTTCAGCGCGTCCGCGAGCTCCTCGGCGGCCTCGGCCTCGATGAGGGTGACGCCGATGTACTCGCCGGTGGCGGTGGCCGGGTCCATCAGCTTCGTGATGCGCTGGACGCCCTTGCCCTCCTCCGTGATGACCTTCATCTCCTCGTCGGCGAGGCTCTTCTCGGTGTCGAGGGCCAGGATGATCTTCTGGCCCTTGCCGCGCGCGTCCAGGAGGGTCTTCTCGACCGAGACCGGGTGCACGGTGTCGCCGTTGGCGAGGATCACGCCGCGCTTGATGACGTCACGGGCGCACCACAGGGAGTAGGCGTTGTTCCACTCCTCGGCCTTGTCGTTGTCGATGAGCGTGAGGGTGACGCCGTACGTCGCCTCCAGCTCGGCCTTGCGCGCGTAGACGGCCTCCTTGCGGTAGCCGACGACGATCGCGACCTCGGTCAGTCCGACCTCCGCGAAGTTGGCCAGCGTGAGGTCGAGGACCGTCTTGTCGCCGTCCACGGGGACGAGCGCCTTGGGGAGCGTGTCCGTGTATGGGCGCAGACGTCGTCCTGCACCGGCTGCCAGTACGAGGCCGATCATGCGAGTTCTCCTTCGTCGTGTACGGCGGGGGCCGAGGAGGACACCCAGAAGCGGATGGACTCCACGAGCACCACCAGAGCCACGGCCACCGCGAGGGCGGTGAGAGCCGTGGTGAAACCTGAGGTGTGGGTGAGCAGGGCGGCGAGGACGGCGACCAGCGCGGTCCGGCCCTCGTGGCCGCCGGCGGTCCGCACCAGCCACCGGGGCGGTGCGCCGGTGCCTCCGCGAATGCGGTAGACCGTGTCGTAGTGGTGGTAGGCGATGGCCGAGACGAGCCCGAAGGCCGCCGGGACGGCGTGGGGGGCGTCGCTGCGGGCGGCCAGCACGAGGATCGTGCCGTACTCGGCGGCGCGGAAGAACGGCGGGGCCAGCCAGTCGAGCGCGCCCTTGAGCGGGCGGGCGACGGCGAGGCCGGAGAGCAGCGCGTAGAGCGCCGCGGCGGCGACGGTGAGCCGGCTGCCGTACGGGAGGAAGAGCGCGGAGCCGACCATGACCAGCGCCCCGAGCAGGGCGAGCGCCGGGGCGGTGAAAGCGCCGCGCGGTCCGGGGGCGACGGCGGCGACGGCCTGGGCGAGGGGCCCCGAGTCGGCCAGGTCGGCCAGGGCCCGTGCGGCGCGGTCGGTGCGGCGGGCCTTGCGGGTCAGCGAGCGCAGCAGGCGGCCGGCGGTGGTGTAGCAGGCGGCCAGGGAGCAGCCGACGAGCAGGGCGTAGAAGACGATGCGGGGGGTGGTGAACGCGGTGAGCACCGCGATCATGGCCCAGCGCTCGCCGATCGGCAGCACGATCATCCGGCGTGCCCAGACCGTCCAGCCGAGGTTGTCGAGCTTGCCGGAGAGGGCGGCGGTGGGGCTGGTGTTGGCGACCGCGTCGTGGTTGGCCTCGTTGAACGAGAAGTCCACGACGTGGCGGCACGCCTGGAGGACCATCGCGCCGAGCGCCAGGACCCAGACGTCATCGCCGCCGCGCGCGGCCCCGATGGCGAGCCCGGCGTAGTACGCGTACTCCTTGGCCCGGTCGAAGGTGGCGTCCAGCCAGGCGCCCATCGTGGAGTACTGGAGCGAGTAGCGGGCGAGCTGCCCGTCGGTGCAGTCCAGGACGAAGGAGACCAGCAGCAGGATCCCGGCGGCGACGTAGCCGCCCCGGGTCCCGGTGGCCGCGCTGCCGGCCGCTATGAGCGCGGTGATCAGCGAGGCGGTGGTGACCTGGTTCGGGGTGAGGCCCCGGCGGGCGCACCAGCGGGCGATGTAGCGGGAGTAGGGGCTGATGCAGAAGGTGGTGAAGAAGCCGTCGTGGGCCTTGACCGCGCTGCGCAGCCGTACGGCCTCGTCGTCGACCGCGTCGCGCTCCGCCTCGGCGGCTGCCCGCTGTCCGGCGTCGGTGGGGACGGCGGCGGTGAGCGAGCCGAGTTCGGGGCGCTGTACGGCGATGCCCTCGGCGTCCAGCGCGACGGCGATGCGGCCGGGGACGGTGCGGTCCTCGGGGGCCGGGTCGGTGTCCGGTTCGACGACGGGGGCGCCGGCGCCGACCGCTGCGGCGGTGCGGTGCAGGGCGCGCACCAGGGCGGGGCGGGCCTCGGGCTGGGCGGTGAGGGCCCCGGGGAGGCTCGCGGCCGCGAAGCGGGGGTCGGTCAGCCCGAGCCGCAGCGCGTGCACATGGCCCACGAAGCGCGGGTCGACGAGCGCGACCCGGCGGCCCGGCGGCACGGCGTCGAGGAGTGCTGCGGCGTCACCGGCGTCGACGGCGCTGAGCACGTCGAAGCCCAGGGACCGCAGGTCGTCCACGAGCGACGAGCCGGGTACCGGCACACCGGTGAGGATGGCGGTCGACAGACGAACTCACTCCTTGGCACTGACGATGGACGACGCACGGCAGCACGGCCCGTGGACGGGCCGGCGGCGTGTCGGCTGAGGCTATCCGATGAACCGAAGACCGACTTCACCGCCCGTTTGCGCGGTGTTCGGGCGGTCGTGCGGCCAGGGACGCCGTTCGCGATCATCATCGTCGATCGACGCCCCGCCCCACAAACCGCGCCGGTGAGGGCCTCCCGGGGCCTCCCCTTAGGGTGGCGGCCATGACATGGCTGATCACAGGCGGGGCGGGGTACATCGGGGCACACGTGGCGCGGGCCATGGTCGCGGCGGGCGAGCGGGTCGTGGTGCTGGACGACCGCTCGACGGGCGTCGTGGACCGGCTGCCCGAGGCCGTCACGCTGGTGGAGGGCTCGTTCTCGGACCGGGCGCTGCTGGACCGGGTGCTCGGTGAGCACGACGTGAGCGGTGTGGTGCATCTCGCGGCGAGGAAGCAGGTCGGCGAGTCCGTGGAGAGGCCCCTGCTGTACTACCGGGAGAACGTCGCGGGGCTGGCCGTGCTGCTGGAGGCCGTGGTGGCGGCGGGTGTGCGGCGCTTCCTCTTCTCGTCCTCGGCCGCCGTCTACGGCGTACCGGATGTGGAGCTCATCACGGAGGAGACGCCCTGCCTGCCGATCAACCCGTACGGCGAGACCAAGCTCACCGGGGAGTGGCTGGTGCGGGCGGCCGGGAAGGCGCACGGGCTCTCGACCGCCTGTCTGCGGTACTTCAACGTGGCGGGTGCGGCGGGGCCCGGGCTCGCGGACACCGGGGTCTTCAACATCGTCCCGATGGTCTTCGACCGGCTGACGCGCGGTGAGGCCCCCCGGATCTTCGGCGACGACTACCCCACCCCGGACGGCACCTGCATCCGTGACTACATCCACGTCGCCGACCTGGCCGAGGCGCACCTCGCGGTCGCGCGGGAGCTGGCCGGGCGCGAGGGCGGCGATCTGACGCTGAACATCGGCCGGGGCGAGGGCGTCTCGGTACGGGAGCTGATCGCCGTGATCGCGGAGGTGACCGGGCACGGGGTGGAGCCGGTCGTGGAACCGCGCCGCCCCGGCGACGCGGCGAGGGCGGTGGCGTCGGCCGCGCGGATGGCCGAGGAGCTGGGGTGGACGGCTCGCCGGGATGTGCGCGCGATGGTGGAATCGGCCTGGGAGGGCTGGCTGCTGCGTCATCCCGAGGCTCGCGCCGGGCGGGGAGCGTAACGTGCCAGCGCCCTGACCTGCGGAACGTTTCCGCAGGTCAGGGCACATGACAACGGTGTTCAGTGCCGTGTTGCCGGATACCCCCCACCCGTAGTTCACTGGCCTGGCCGGGCGGTTTCGCGCGGTGCTGTCACAGGGAACCTGGAGGCGTTTCGCATGGGGGCTGGCCACGATCACGGGCATACGCACGGCGGGCCGCCTCCCACCGGCACGGCGGCCGCCGCGTACCGGGGCAGGCTGAAGGTGGCCCTGGGGATCACCCTGAGCGTGATGGTCATGGAGATCGTCGGCGGGGTGCTCTCCAACTCGCTGGCCCTGATCGCGGACGCCGCCCACATGGCCACCGACGCCCTGGGGCTCGGGATGGCACTGCTCGCCATCCACTTCGCCAACCGGCCGGCCGGCCCGAACCGCACCTTCGGCTTCGCCCGCGCCGAGATCCTGGCGGCGCTGGCCAACTGCCTGCTGCTGCTGGGGGTCGGCGGCTATCTGATCTTCGAGGCGATCGACCGGTTCATCACTCCGGCCGAGACCAAGGGCGGCCTCGCCATCGCATTCGCCGCCGTGGGCCTGGTGGCCAACATCGTCTCGCTGTCCCTGCTGATGCGCGGCCAGCGCGAGAGCCTGAACGTGCGGGGCGCGTATCTGGAGGTGCTGGCCGACACCCTGGGCTCGCTCGCCGTGATCGTCTCGGCCGCCGTCATCATGGCGACCGGCTGGCAGGCCGCCGACCCGATCGCCTCCCTGGTGATCGGTCTGATGATCGTCCCCCGGACGGTGAAGCTGCTGCGGGAGACCCTGAACGTGCTGCTGGAGGCGGCCCCCAAGGGCGTGGACATGGCGGAGGTACGGGCCCACATCACGGCGCTGCCGGGGGTCCTGGACGTGCACGACCTGCACGCCTGGACGATCACCTCGGGGATGCCGGTGCTCTCCGCCCATGTGGTGGTGCGCCAGGAGATGCTGGACTCGATAGGGCACGAGAAGGTGCTCCACGAGTTGCAGGGCTGCCTGGGCGACCACTTCGACGTGGAGCACTGCACCTTCCAGTTGGAGCCGAGCGGTCACGCCGAGCACGAGGCGCGGCTCTGCCACTGAGGCGGTGCGGCAGGGATGTTACTGTGGTTTCGCTGAGACGTTCGAGTCTCACGGTGGACGCCCCGGACGGACCGGGACCTTTCGAGAGGAGCTGAGGTTGATGACGGTCGCGACGACGCCTTCACGGCGCGGCAATCGTTCTTCCCTCATCTCCCGGGTTTCCGGCTAGGTCCGCTCTTCACCTCTTTTCGGATCGGGTCGGAGCCCTCACACCCAAGGGTTCCCACGTTGACCGACCACACCGACGACGCCTCCCGCACCGAGGCGTTCTTCACCCTGCACCACCGTCTGCCCCGGCAGAGTCCCGGCTCCGACGCCACGACGCGCCGGCTGCTCGCTCTGGCCGGCCCGCTGCCCGACCGTCCGCGCGTCCTCGACCTGGGCTGCGGTCCGGGCCGGGCCGCCCTGCTGCTCGCCGCCGAGGCGGGCGCCGAGGTGACCGCGGTCGACCTGCACCAGCCGTTCCTGGACGAGCTGCGCGAGGCGGCCGAGGCGCGCGGTCTGGGCGACCGTATCCGTACGGTCCGGGCCGACATGGGCGACCTCACCGGTCCCGCGTTCCCCGCGGGCTCCTTCGACCTCGTCTGGGCCGAGGGGTCGGCCTACTGCATCGGCTTCGCCACCGCCGTACGCCAGTGGCAGCGGCTGCTCGCCCCGGGCGGCGCGATGATGGTCTCCGAGTGCGTCTGGACCACCGACGCGCCCTCGGCCGGGGCGCGCGCCTTCTGGGAGCGCAACGGCTCCCTGCGCACGCTGCCGGAGACGACCGCGGCGGCCGTCGCCGCGGGCTGCACGGTCCCGGCCGTGCTGCTCCAGCCCGAGAGCGACTGGGACGCGTACTACGTCCCGCTCGCCGCCCGGGTCGAGAGCGCCGACCCGGCGGCTCCCGGCATGGAGTGGGCGCTCGCGGCCACCCGTGAGGAGCTGGCGGTGCGGCGTGAGCACGGCGGGGAGTACGGCTACGCCGCGTACCTGCTGCGTCCGGCCGACCCCCGCTGGGCCACCCGGCCGGAGACGGCGGCGGACCGGGAGGCCGTACACGCGCTCAACGCCGCCGCGTTCCCGACCCGGGACGAGGCCGATCTCGTGGACGCGCTGCGGGCCGACGCGGGGGCCTGGCTGCCGGACCTGTCGTACGTCGCCGAGGCCCCGGACGGGTCCCTCGCGGCGTACGCGCTGCTGACCCGGTGCCGGGTCGGGGACGCCCCGGCGCTCGCGCTGGCCCCGGTGGCCGCCTCCCCCGCCCACCAGCGGCAGGGGGCCGGGCAGGCCGTGGTGCGGGCGGTGCTGGACGCCGCCCGGGTGCGCGGAGAGGCGCTGGTGGTGGTGCTCGGGCATCCCGCGTACTACCCGCGCTTCGGCTTCGTACCGGCCTCCCGCCACGGGATCCGGCCGGGCTTCGAGGTGCCGGACGAGGCGATCATGGCGCTGGTGCTGGACGATTCCGTCCAGGTTCCGGCGGGCATGATCCGCTATCCGGCGGCCTTCGGGGTCTGACGACCCGTCCGCCCCGCCGCGCCCGGGGAGCGCGGCGGGGCGGACATGCCCGGACCCGAAGTGCGGACGAGCGGCGTTTGTGCGGCAGACTTGACCGGACTCCAGGGGTCCGGCGCACGAGGCCGGGGACCAAAGCGAAGGATGGGTATGCCGACCACACCAGCCACCGCGACGCACAGCTCGTCGAACGGAACCGCAGAAGCGATCATGCTCGAACTGGTCGACGAGAACGGCACCACCATCGGCACCGCGGAGAAGCTGGCGGCCCACCAGGCCCCCGGGCAGCTGCACCGTGCGTTCTCCGTCTTCCTCTTCGACGAGCGGGGACGCCTGCTGCTCCAGCGCAGGGCGCTCGGCAAGTACCACTCCCCCGGCGTCTGGTCGAACACCTGCTGCGGGCACCCCTACCCGGGCGAGGCCCCGTTCGCGGCGGCCGCCCGGCGTACGTACGAGGAGCTGGGGATCGCGCCCTCGCTGCTGGCGGAGGCGGGCACGGTCCGCTACAACCACCCGGACCCGGTGTCGGGACTGGTGGAGCAGGAGTTCAACCACCTGTTCGTGGGGATGGCGCAGGAGCAGCTGGACCCGGACGCCGAGGAGGTCGGGGAGACGGCCTTCGTCACGGCGGCGGAGCTCGCCGAGCGGCATGCCGAGGCCCCGTTCTCCGCCTGGTTCATGACGGTGCTGGACGCCGCGCGCCCGGCGATCCGGGAGCTGACGGGACCGTCCGCGGGCTGGTGATCCGCGCGGATCGCGTACGGGGCGGTCAGAGCTGCGTTTTCAACGGCAGCGCCGCCCAGATGGTCTTCCCGCCGCTCGCGGTGTGCTCCACGTCGCAGGTCCCGCCCGCCTGGGCGGTGATCTCCTTGACCAGCAGCAGTCCGCGGCCGCCGGTCTGCGCGTAGTCCGTCTCCAGCGCGGTGGGGCGGTAGGGATGGCTGTCCTCGACCGAGACCCGGACCCAGTCGGCCCCGATCGCCACCTCGACGGCCAGCTCGGGCGAGAGCAGCGCCGCGTGCTTGACGGCGTTGGTGACCAGCTCCGAGACGATCAGCAGCAGCCCCTGGAGGATGTCCTCCTCGATGGGCACGCCCTGGCGGCCGAGGAGGTCGCGCACGGCGTGCCGGGCCTGCGGCACGGAGACGTCGACGGCGGGGGCGGTGAAACGCCAGACCCCCTCGTACGACACGGGATCGGCGGGGGCACTCCCCAGGCTCTCCATCGTCCGGCACCAGCTCTCACTCGCACTGCACTGACCGTCGAGTAAAGAGTGTTGGGAATGGCTTGGTCCGTACCGGGCCACTGATCGGAAATAGCTGCGTATCGACGCTATTTGACCGCGGGTGCGCTTTCATGGCCGCCGATGGACTACTTCTGCCCGCCTTCTGCTGACTTGGGCAGCCCGCCCTGATCCGGGCCGGAAGCATCGAGCCGGTCGGAGACCATGCTGACGATACGTCGGCCGCCCACCCCGATGGCGATCAGGCCGAGCCCGTCGAACAGCAGGGCCAGGGAGAAGAAGCACCCCAGAACGTACAGGCTGCTGTGCGGCCAGTCGAACAGCACCAGCAGGCCCAGCAGCAGCCCGAAGGCCCCTTGCAGCAGCGTCCAGCCCATCTGCGGACCGCGTACGACGACGCTGCCGACCAGCCGGAACACCCCGCCGGTCAGGAAGAGCAGCGCGGCGAACATGGTCAGCGCCTCGGCCGTGCCCTCGGGGTGGCGGATCACGACCACGCCCGCGGCGAGGTTCAGGGCGGCGACCACGACGCCCAGCCAGAAGTAGTTGGTGCCGCGCGACTCGATCGCGTGCGCCAGGCCGACGATGCCGCCGATCAGCAGCAGCCAGCCGAAGAGCAGCATCGAGGTGAGGGTGGCGACGCCTGTGTAGACCAGACCGATGATCCCCGCGATCACCAGCAGCGTGCCGAGCAGGGTGAGCCAGCCGAAACTGCGGCTCAGTTTCCGGCCCTCGGCGGTGGGTGCGCGCTTCCTGCCCCGGGCGGGCGTCCCGTGCTTCCCGCCTTCGGCGGTGGGTCCGTTCATCGACAGCTCCTTACGGTGCGTGTCCGCTTCGCGACCCCTTCTTGATCATAGGTTCGAACCGTACGGATAGCATCCGGCGCATGGACCGTATGGAACCCCAGCTTCTCAGCACCGTCGACGGCGGGATCGCCACCGTCGTGATCAGCCACCCCGCCAAGCGCAACGCGATGACCGCCGCGATGTGGCGGAGCGTGCCGGAGCTGCTGGAGCGGCTGGCCGCCGATCCGGCGGTAAGGGTGCTGGTGCTGACGGGGGCCGGGGAGACCTTCTGCGGCGGGGCGGACATCTCCACGCTGCGCGAGGGCGCCGCGGACGTCCAGGCGCTGGCGGTGGCGGCCGAGGAGGCGCTCGCCGCGTTCCCCCGGCCGACGCTCGCGGCGCTGCGCGGCTACTGCGTGGGCGGCGGCAGCCAGCTCGCGGCCGCCTGCGATCTGCGGTTCGCCCAGGAGGGCGCCCTGTTCGGCGTCACCCCGGCGAAGCTGGGGATCGTCTACCCGGCCTCCTCCACCCGGCGGCTGGTCGCCCTGATCGGCCCGGCCACGGCAAAGCATCTGCTCTTCTCCGGTGAGCTCATCGGCACGGTCCGGGCCCTGCGCGCCGGACTGGTGGACGAGGTGCTGCCGGCCGGCGGGCTGGAGGAGCGGGTGGCGGAGTACGCGCGGATCCTGGCCTCGCGCTCCCTGCTGACGCAGGCGGCGGCGAAGGAGTTCGCGGCGGGACGGCTGGACCGGGACGCGCACTGGGCCGGTGAGGCGCGGGGCAGCGGCGACACCGCGGAGGGGGTCGCCGCCTTCCTGGAGCGGCGCGCGCCGCACTTCACGTACACCACGGGCACCGCCGGGTGAGGTGTCCCGGGGATCCGCCGCCCCAGGGCTCCATGCCGTACCGACCAGTCGGTAACGTGCGGGTATGAGTACTCTTCCGGCCCGCGCGGAACGCCGTTGCCACAACGCCGTCAACCCGCTGCACTCGTGCCTCTTCTTCTCCCCCGACCTGGGCGCCGAGCTCGGCAAGCTCGGCATCGAGGACCCGGGGGCCGCCTACTTCGCCACCCGGGCCGCCGCGTTCGGGGCGGTGGGGGCGGGCGTCGTCACCGCGACGTTCTACAACTTCAACCCGGCCCTGGTAGCCCGGCATGTGCCCGCCGTCTGGTCCGTCGCCTCGCCCGAGCGGGTCCTCGGGGCCCGGCTGCGGGCGGCGGACGCGACGCTGCGGCGGGTGCTCGGCGAGGAGATCATCGCCTCCGACGAGATGGCGGAGGCGGCCCGGCTCGCCCTGCGCGCCACCGAGGCGTGCACCCCGCACGCCCGGCCGCTGTACGCCGCGCACGCGGAGCTGCCGGTGCCCGACGAACCGCACCTGGCGTTCTGGCACGCGGCGACCCTGCTGCGCGAGCACCGGGGCGACGCGCACCTCGCCGCGCTGCTGGCCGCGGGACTGGACCCGGTGGAGTCGCTCGTCAGCCACACCGCCACCGGCAAGGGCATGGCGATCCGCTGGATCCTGTCCTCCCGGGGCTGGCGGCGCACCGACTGGGAGGCGGCCTGTGACCGGCTGCGGGAGCGCGGGCTGCTGGAGACGGGCGAGGAGCTCGCGCTGACCGGGGCGGGGACGGCGCTGCGCGCCCAGGTGGAGGAGGCGACGGACCGGATGGACGTGGCCCCGTACGAGCACCTGGGCGCGGAAGGCGTGGAGCGGCTCACCGAGCTGGGGCGCGGCTTCCTGTTCACGGCGGCCGCGGCGGGCGCGTTCCCGGCCGAGGCGACCGGCCGGGGCTGAGCCACCCGCCTCCCGGAGCCCTCGCACGCGGTGCGGGGGCTCCGGCGCGTTCGACCAGGTCATGCGACACGGCCCCCGGCCACCCGGCACAATGCAGACGGGACATCCCCCCGAGGGCCACCGCCCCCGGTAAGAACGTGCTCATCGCACCGCGAGCACGGCCAGCACAGCCAGTACGAGAAGGCGAGTCGGGAAAACCGTGACGACGTCCATCGAAGGCAGGATCGCCGAGGAGCTCGGCGTACGTGAGCGACAGGTCAGGGCGGCCGTCGAGCTGCTCGACGGCGGTTCCACCGTGCCGTTCATCGCGCGCTACCGCAAAGAGGCGACCGAATCGCTCGACGACGCGCAGTTGCGCACGCTGGAGGAGCGGCTGCGGTATCTGCGGGAGCTGGAGGAGCGGCGTACGTCGATCCTCGAGTCCGTCCGCGAACAGGGCAAGCTGGACTCGGCGCTGGAGGCGAGCATCCGGGCGGCCGACACCAAGGCGCGCCTGGAGGACATCTACCTGCCGTTCAAGCCGAAGCGCCGGACCAAGGCGCAGATCGCCCGGGAGGCGGGGCTCGAACCGCTGGCAAAGGGCCTGCTCGCCGACCCGTCGGCCGATCCGCTCGCCGCCGCCGCCGCGTTCGTGGACGGCGACAAGGGCGTGGCGGACGCGGCGGCGGCCCTGGACGGCGCCCGCTCCATCCTCACCGAGCGGTTCTCCGAGGACGCCGACCTGACGGGCGAGCTGCGCGAGCGCATGTGGACCCGGGGCCGGCTGGCGGCGAAGGTGCGCGAGGGCCAGGAAGAGGCGGGCGCCAAGTTCGCCGACTACTTCGACTTCGCGGAGCGGTTCACCGCGCTGCCCTCGCACCGGGTGCTCGCGCTGCTGCGCGGCGAGAAGGAGAACGTGCTCGACCTGGTCCTGGAGCCCCAGGAGCCGGAGGCCGACGAACGGCCGGGCCCCTCGACGTACGAGAACATGATCGCCCGCCGCTTCGAGATCGCCGACCGGGGCCGGCCGGGCGACAAGTGGCTCGCGGACACGGTGCGTTGGGCCTGGCGGACCCGGATCCAGGTGCACCTGGGCATCGACCTGCGGCTGCGGCTGCGCACGGCGGCGGAGGACGAGGCGGTACGGGTCTTCGCCTCCAACCTGCGCGATCTGCTGCTCGCCGCCCCGGCCGGGACGCGCGCCACACTCGGCCTGGACCCCGGTTTCCGTACGGGGGTGAAGGTGGCGGTCGTCGACGCCACCGGCAAGGTGGTGGCCACCGAGGTGATCCACCCGCATGTGCCCGCGAACAAGTGGGACCAGGCGCTGGCGAAGCTCGCGCACCTCGCGAAGGAGCACGCGGTCGACCTGATCGCGATCGGCAACGGCACGGCGTCCCGCGAGACGGACAAGCTCGCCGGTGAACTGATCGACAAGCACCCCGAGTTGAAGCTCACGAAGGTGATGGTCTCGGAGGCGGGGGCGTCCGTGTACTCCGCGTCCGCCTTCGCCTCGCAGGAACTGCCCGACATGGACGTGTCGTTGCGCGGCGCGGTGTCGATCGCGCGGCGGCTCCAGGACCCGCTGGCGGAGCTGGTGAAGATCGACCCGAAGTCGATCGGCGTCGGCCAGTACCAGCACGACCTGTCGGAAGTGAAGCTCTCGCGTTCGCTGGACGCGGTCGTCGAGGACTGTGTGAACGGCGTCGGCGTGGACGTCAACACCGCCTCCGCGCCGCTGCTTTCACGGGTCTCGGGGATCAGCTCCGGTCTCGCCGAGAACATCGTCGCGCACCGCGACGCCAACGGTCCCTTCCGCTCCCGCAAGGGGCTCAAGGACGTGGCGCGGCTCGGCCCGAAGGCGTACGAGCAGTGCGCGGGCTTCCTGCGGATCCGGGGCGGCGACGACCCGTTGGACGGCTCCAGCGTGCACCCGGAGGCGTACCCGGTGGTGCGGCGGATGGGGAAGAGCGCGGGCGGCGAGGTCGCTTCGCTGATCGGCAACGCGGAGGCGCTGCGGTCGCTGCGCGCGGCGGACTTCGTGGACGACATGTTCGGTCTGCCGACCGTGACGGACATCCTGAAGGAGCTGGAGAAGCCGGGGCGCGACCCGCGTCCCGCCTTCCGTACGGCGACCTTCAAGGAGGGCGTCGAGAAGCTCGGCGACCTGGAGCCCGGCATGGTGCTGGAGGGCGTCGTGACGAATGTGGCCGCCTTCGGCGCGTTCGTCGACATCGGTGTGCACCAGGACGGTCTGGTGCATGTGTCGGCGCTGTCGAAGACCTTCGTGAAGGACCCGCGCGACGTCGTGAAGCCCGGGGACATCGTGAAGGTCAAGGTCATGGACGTCGACATCCCGCGCAAGCGGATCTCGCTGACGCTGCGGCTGGACGACGAGCCGGGCGCGGGCGGTCCTTCCGGCGGCGGGCAGCAGGGCCGGGGAGAGCGGGGCGCGCGTCCGCCGAGGCAGCGGCAGGGACAGGGGCAGGGCCAAGGGCAGGGCCAGGGGCAAGGCTCCGGCGGCGGGCAGGGCGGCCAGGGCGGCGGCGGGCAGGACCGGCGCGGCGGCGGCGGCGGTGGTCGGGACCGGCGTGGCGGGGGCGGCGGGCAGGACCGGCGTGGCGAGGGCGGCGGCGGTTCGCGGCAGGGCCAGGGCGCTCCGGCTCCGGCGAACAGCGCGATGGCCGACGCGCTGCGGCGGGCCGGGCTGACCGACCCGAAGCAGGGCGGCCGGGGGCGCTGAGACGGTCCGGGGGTGGGGGGGGTCGCCGCGTGCGACCCGCCCCACCCCCGTACTGCTTCGTGGCCGCGTTCAGACTTCCTTGACCTGGCCGTCCGCCACTTCGACGCGGCGCGTGGTGCGGACCGCTTCGAGCATCCGCCGGTCGTGGGTGACCAGCAGCAGGGTGCCCGTGTAGCTCTCCAGGGCCGCTTCCAACTGCTCGATGGCGGGCAGGTCCAGGTGGTTCGTCGGCTCGTCGAGCACCAGGAGGTTGACGCCCCGGCCCTGGAGCAGGGCGAGGGCGGCGCGGGTGCGCTCCCCGGGGGACAGGCTGGTCGCCGGGCGCATCACATGGTCGGCGCGCAGGCCGAACTTGGCGAGCAGCGTGCGCACTTCGGCCGGTTCCGTGTCGGGCACGGCGGCGCAGAACGCCTCCAGCAGCGACTGGGAGCCGAGGAAGAGCCTGCGGGCCTGGTCCACCTCGCCGACCACCACGCCCGAACCGAGCGTGGCGTGCCCCGAGTCGAGCGGC
Organism: Streptomyces sp. cmx-18-6; assembly: GCF_046548915.1. Taxonomy (NCBI): domain Bacteria; kingdom Bacillati; phylum Actinomycetota; class Actinomycetes; order Kitasatosporales; family Streptomycetaceae; genus Streptomyces; species Streptomyces sp. cmx-18-6. The sequence continues at coordinate 319,536 of NZ_JAEBEP010000003.1, forward strand.
AACCGCTCCAACAGGGCGGCGAGCAGGGTGGACTTGCCCGCGCCGTTGGCGCCGGTGATGGCGACCCGGTCGGCGCAGTCGATCTGGAGCGAGGCGGGGCCGAACGCGAAGTCGCCGCGCACCACCCGGGCCTCGCGCAGGGTGGCGACGACCGAGCCGGAGCGCGGGGCGGCAGCGATCTCCATCCGCAGCTCCCACTCCTTGCGGGGCTCCTCGACGGTGTCGAGGCGCTCGATCATGCGCTGGGTCTGCCGGGCCTTGGCCGCCTGCTTCTCGCTCGCCTCGCTGCGGGCGTTGCGGCCGAGCTTGTCGCCGTCGGTGGCCTTGCGGCGGGCGTTCTTGACGCCCTTGTCCATCCAGGAGCGCTGCATATGGCCGCGCGCCTCCAGGGCGGCCTTCTTGTCGGCGTACTCCTCGTAGCCCTCGCGGGCGTGCCGGCGGGCGGTCTCGCGCTCCTCCAGATAGGCCGCGTAGCCGCCGCCGTACAGGTTGATCTGCTGCTGGGCGAGGTCGAGTTCCAGCACCTTGGTGACGGTGCGCATCAGGAACTCGCGGTCGTGGCTGATGACGACGGTGCCGGCCCGCAGTCCCGCCACGAAGCGTTCCAGGCGCTCCAGGCCGTCGAGGTCCAGGTCGTTGGTGGGCTCGTCCAGCAGGAAGACGTCGTAGCGGGAGAGGAGGAGGGAGGCCAGTCCGGCGCGGGCGGCCTGGCCCCCGGAGAGCGCGGTCATGGGCAGGTCCAGGCTCACGGTGAGACCCAGCTCGGCGGCGACCTGCGCGGCCCGCTCCTCCAGGTCCGCGCCGCCGAGGGCGAGCCAGCGCTCCAGGGTCTCGGCGTACGCGTCGTCCGCGCCCGGGGCCCCCGCGACCAGGCCCTCGGTCGCCTCGTCCATGGCGCGCTGGGCGTCCGCGACCCCGGTGCGGCGGGCCAGGAAGGCGCTGACCGTCTCCCCCTCGCGCCGCTCGGGCTCCTGCGGGAGGTGGCCCACGGTGGCGGTGGGCGGGGAGAGCCGCAGCTCGCCCTCCTCCGGGCGGTCGAGGCCGGCGAGCAGGCGGAGCAGGGACGATTTGCCCGCGCCGTTGACTCCGACGAGACCGATCACGTCTCCGGGGGCGACGACGAGGTCGAGTCCGGCGAAGAGCGTGCGGTCGCCGTGTCCGGCGGCGAGGTCCTTGGCGACGAGGGTGGCAGTCATCAGGGTGCCGATCCTAGTCGCCGGCTCTCCATGCCCCTGGCCCTGTGCCCCTGGCCGCCCGATTCCGTTAGCGTCCGGGCAGAGCGACGGGCGCGTGCCGGGGTCGCGTACGACAGTGACTGGAGGGGCCGTGCTGGCAGACGTGATCGTGGGACTGGAGGGGCCGTGATGGCGGACGTGATCGTGGTGGGCGGCGGGGTCATCGGGCTCACCACCGCTGTGACCCTGGCGGAGCGCGGGCTGCGGGTGCGGGTGTGGTCGCGCGATCCGGCCGGGGCGACGACCTCGGCGGTGGCGGGGGCGCTGTGGTGGCCGTACCGGATCGAGCCGGCGGAGCGGGTCGGGGACTGGGCGCTGGAGACGCTCGCGGTGTACGAGGAGCTGGCGGCCGGGCCCGATGCCACCGGCGTACGGCTGGTGGCGGGGGTGCACGGTGGTGAGCGGTTCGCGGCGCTGGGGGCCTGGGCCGGGCAGCTGAAGGGTGCGGTGGAGGTGGCCGGGGGGCTGCGGGTGACGCTGCCGCTGCTGGACATGCCGGTCCACCTGGCCTGGCTGGAGCGGCGGCTGGTGGCGGCGGGCGGGACGGTGGAGCGGCGGGCGGTGGCCGGGTTCGGGGAGGCGGCGGCGCATGCCCCTGTGGTGGTGAACTGCACGGGGCTCGGGGCGCGCGAGCTGGTGCCGGACGCGGGGGTGCGGGCGGTGCGGGGGCAGCTGGTCCTGGTGGAGAACCCGGGGATCGAGGAGTGGTTCACCGAGGCGGACCCGGCGTCGGCGGCGACGACGTACTTCTTCCCGCAGCCGGCCGGTCTGGTGCTGGGCGGGACGGCGGAGGCGGAGGCGGACGACGAACGGCGGGAGCCCGACGCGGCGGTGGCGCGGGAGATCGTGGCGCGGTGTGCGCGGGTGCGGCCGGAGATCGCGGACGCCCGGGTGCTGGGGCACCGGGTGGGGCTGCGGCCGGTGCGGGAGGCGGGGGTGCGGATCGAGGCGGAGGGCCTGCCCGGCGGCGGGCTGCTGGTGCACGACTACGGGCACGGGGGCGCGGGGGTGACCGTGGCCTGGGGCTGCGCACGGGCGGCGGCCGCCCTGGTGGGCTGAGCCGCCGCCGTGCGTACGAGAGATGGTCCCCGGATCAGTCCTGGGGGCGCTTCTCGACCGGGGCCTCCTTGTGGCGCTCGTCGGTGGTGACCGCCGTGCCGGGGCCGATGCGGATCTCGAAGTCGCCGTCGTACTTGGCGTGCCCCTCGATCACCGCGGACTCGACGGCCTCGACCCCGAACTCCTGGCGGACGATCAGCGGGTCCCTGCGCAGGTCCCGCATCAGGGACACGCACATGCCGATCATCACGATGGTGAAGGGGGCGGCGACCAGGATGGTGAGGTTTTGGAGTCCGGCGAGCGCGTTGCCCTTGCCGTCGCCGATGAGCAGCATGATCGCGGCCACGGCCCCGGTGACGACGCCCCAGAAGATGACGACCCACTTGCCCGGTTCCAGGACGCCCTTCTGGGAGAGCGTGCCCATGACGATCGAGGCGGCGTCGGCTCCGGAGACGAAGAAGATGCCGACCAGGATCATCACCAGGATGCTCATCACGGTGGCGATCGGGAACTCCTGGAGGACGCCGAACAGCTGGGCCTCCGGGGTGTCCGCCCCGGCGAGCTTCCCGGCCTCGTCCAGCTTCATCGCCGTGCCGCCGAAGACCGCGAACCAGATGAGGCTGACGGTGCTGGGCACCAGGATGACGCCGCCCACGAACTGCCGGATCGTCCGGCCGCGGCTGATCCTGGCGATGAACATGCCGACGAAGGGCGTCCAGGAGATCCACCAGGCCCAGTAGAAGACCGTCCAGCCGCCGAGCCACTCGGCCACATCGCCCCCGCCGGTGGCCTCGGTGCGTCCGGCGAGCTGTCCCAGGTCGCTGATGTAGGCGCCCAGCGAGGTGGGCAGCAGGTCGAGCACGATGATCGTGGGACCGGCGATGAAGACGAAGACGACCAGGAGCAGGGCCAGCACCATGTTGATGTTGGACAGCCACTGGATGCCCTTCTCCACGCCGGAGACCGCGGAGGCGACGAAGCCGACCGTCAGCACGGCGATGATGGCGACGAGGAGGCCGGTGCCGGTCTTCTCCATCCAGTTCAGTTCCTGGAAGCCGCTGCCGATCTGGAGCGCGCCGAGACCGAGCGAGGCCGCCGAACCGAACAGGGTCGCGAAGATGGCGAGGATGTCGATGACCCGGCCGAAGCCGCCGTAGGCGTGGCGCTTGCCGATCAGCGGCTCGAAGACCGCGCTGATCGTCTGCCGCCTGCGCCGCCGGTAGGCGCTGTACGCGATGGCGAGCCCGACCACCGCGTAGATGGCCCAGGGGTGCAGCGTCCAGTGGAAGAGGGTGGTGGCCATGGCGGTCTGCATGGCCTCGGCCGCGTCGGCGGGGTCGGTGCCGGGCGGCGGGTTGCGGAAGTGGGCGAGCGGCTCGCTCACGCCGTAGAACATCAGGCCGATGCCCATACCGGCGCTGAACATCATCGCGACCCAGGAGATGGTCCGGAACTCCGGCTTCTCACCCTCCTGTCCGAGGGAGATCCTGCCGTAGCGGCTGATGGCCAGCCACAGGGCGAAGACCACGAAGCCGGAGGCGGCGAGCATGAAGGCCCAGCCGCCGTTGTGGATGAGGCCGTTCAGCAGCTTGCTGGACACGCTCTCCAGGGAGTCGGTGGCGGTCGCGCCCCAGACGACGAAGGCGAGGGTGAGGACCGCCGTGACGCCGAACACCACCCGGTCGGTTGTCGGTCGCCTGGTGCTCGCCGGTTCGGCGGGAAGATCCGCCGTGACCGACAGCTCCTCCCGGCTGTCCGCTGACTGGTCGTCCTGGGACACGAATGCACCTTTCCCTGAGTCTGAACACACTGAGTCCGAAAAACGCTCTCCGTAGGCAGTACCACACAAGCCCACGATCTCGAAGGATCAACAAGCGGTATCGGCTTGACCGTTTGTGATGTTGTATGTCGCTCGCTGGTCGAGAAGCAGCGGAATCAGGTTCCTGGCCGACTGACGCAACGGCACATATGCGCCATCTCCGTCGTGGCGGGACCAGACGCCGTGCAGCGCGAGCTCGTCCGCCACCTCGGCGTACTGGGCGGCCTCCAGCCGGTAGCCGCACGGCGGGTCGGCGAGGATCTCGCCGGGCTCGGCCGGGTCGTTGTCCGCGCCGCCCAGGTACACGGGGCCGCGGTCGGCGTATCCGGCCAGGCGCGAGAGCGCGGTGGCCGCCCGGAGGCGGACGCGCTGCCGCTCGGTGAAGTCGAACAGTCCGCCGACCGCCGTCTGCTGGGAGTGGACCCTGCGCCGCTGGTTGAGGGCCGGATCGGCCTTCTCGGCCTCGCTCAGCGCGTCGATCCTGGACTCGATGAGGAGGCCGACCGCGTGCTTGAGGCCGGAGGCGTTGCGCAGGATGCGCTCCTGGCCGTCGCCGGCGGTCTGCTTGAGGGGCTCTCCGGTGGCCGGGTCGGTCCAGATGCCGTAGTGGCCGCTGCTGTGGCCGCCCTTCGTCGCGGCGGGCCGCACGTACCGCTCCGAGAGGGTCCGCGAGCTGTCGTGGACCGGGCCGGTGACGTTCAGGTTGCGGGGCCACAGGACGAAGAGGTCCTTGTCGTAGTACGGCGGGGTGGCCCCGTACTCGTGCAAGTCATAGATCACGTCGGGCCGTTCGTCGCGGATGACGGCCGCCATCGCCCTGCCCTCGGTGGTCTCCAGGGCGATATGGTCCCGGTTGACGTCGACGCCGTCCGCGTTGCCCCGGGTGCCGGCGGCCCGGCCGTCCGGGTTGGCGGTGGGCAGCACCAGCACCGTCGTCCGGGACAGGAAGGCGCGGGTGGCGCGGTCCTCGGCGAAGGCCAGGTCGCGCAGGGTCGTGAGACATGCCTCGCGCCCGGCGGGCTCGTCGCCGTGCTGGCTGCAGATCAGCAGCACGGTGGTGGCGGCGGGCCGGCGCTCTCCGACGCGTACGAGTTGGAGGGGGCGGCCCTGCTTGGTGGTCCCGATCCGGTCGACGGCGACCCGGTCGCTGCCCCGTTCGACCGCGGTGAGGAAGGACTGCTCCTCCCCCGGCCCGGTCCAGCGCGCCCCGTCGCTGGTCTCGAACCCGGTGCGCGGCGGGTGGGGCGCGGCCTCGGCCGGTGCGATCGCGAAGGGGACGGCGAGCGCCGCGAGCACCGCCGCCGCCGCGCCCCGGCGCAGGGTCGCCCGGCCCCGGCGCGGCGCGGCGGTGGGCGGCCGGGCGGGGCCGGCGACCGGTGCGAGCCAGGGGTGCGGGCTGAGCATGTGGAGCGCGCGGGCGATGCGAGGGGTCATCAGCGGCTGCCTCCCGGGGGTACGAGCGGCGGACACCGGGAGGCCCGCCGGTCTGTCGGCGTTGCGGACGTTACCCAAGTCAACTGCTGTGCAACAGGGGGCGATCACTGCGAGCCGTGACGAGGGCATGGCGATCGTGTGACAGGAATGCCCGGAATCGGGCTATGCCGCCCGGGGGCTGCTTAGCCTCGTTCCACCGGTCGGAATCATCCCTCCGTCCGGTATTCCCGACCGGACGGGGCCATCCCCTGTCCGGATCTCCCGACCGGATTTCCCGGCCGGGCGGCAGCATCCCCGCCCGGTCGACCGTCCCGACTGTTTGGAGCACGCGTGCACCGCAGACTGATCGTCCCCAGCGCACTGGCGGCCACCCTCCTGCTGGCGATCCCGGCGTCGGCCTCCTCCGGCTCCGTGGGCGCGCCGGGCATCGGCGATTCCTACTACCCGGCCAGCGGAAACGGCGGCTACGACGTCTCCCACTACGACCTGCGGCTGAAGTACCAGCCGAAGACCGACCTGTTGGAGGGCACGGCGACGATTCTCGCCACCACCACACAGGAGTTGACCCGCTTCAACCTCGACTTCGGCCTCGCCGTCTCCGAGGTGCGGGTCAACGGCAAGAAGGCGGACTTCGCCACCAGCGGCGACCAGGAGCTGGAGATCACCCCGGCGGCTCCCCTGGCGAAGGGCAAGGACGTCTCGGTGGTGGTCCGGTACGCCGGGAAGCCCTCCGAGCTGAAGATCAACGGCTGGACCGCCTGGGCCCGGACCCCGGACGGCGGTGTCGCCGCCCAGGAGCCGGAGTCGGCGGTGTGGTGGTACCCGAGCAACGACCACCCGCTGGACAAGGCCACGTACGACATCTCGGTGTCCGTACCGGACGGCACCCAGGCGATCAGCAACGGGGTTCTCCAGTCGCAGAGTTCGAAGCTGGGCTGGACGCGCTTCAACTGGCGCTCCGACAAGCCGCAGGCCACGTACCTCTCGACGCTCGCGGTCGGGAAGTTCCACATCACGACGGACCGGACGGCGGACGGCCTGCCGGTGCTGAACGCGTACAGCAAGGACCTCGGGGCCGACGCCGGGGCCGCCCGCGCCAGCGTCGAGCGCACCACCGAGGTGGCCGAGTGGCTGACCGAGGTGTTCGGGCCGTACCCGTTCAACGCGCTCGGCGGCTATGTGCCCAACGTGACGAGCGGCTTCGCCCTGGAGACCCAGACGCGGCCCTTCTACAGCCCGAGGCAGTTCGCCAACGGAGCCAACGTCTCGGTCGTCGTGCACGAGATCGCGCACCAGTGGTACGGCAACAGCGTGTCGGTCGACGGCTGGAAGGACATCTGGATCAACGAGGGCTTCGCCCGATACAGCCAGTGGCTCTGGTCGGAGAAGGAGGGCGAGGGCACCGCGCAGGAGCTGGCGGACTACGTCTACGCCCAGCACCCGGCGAACGACCCGTTCTGGAAGGTGAAGCCGGGCGACCCCGGCCCGGACAAGCAGTTCGACATCGCCGTCTACGACCGGGGCGCGCTGGCGCTCCAGGCGCTGCGCAACAGGGTCGGCGACGAGACCTTCTTCGCCCTGCTGAAGGGGTGGCCGACCGAGAAGGCGCACGCCAACGCGACCGTGGGCGACTTCCTGCGGTACGCGGAGCGGGTCTCGGGCAAGCCGCTGGCGGCGCTGTTCGACACCTGGCTGTACCAGCCGAAGCGGCCGGCCCTCCCGGCGGCCGCCGGGGCGGGGAGCGCCAAGGGCGCGGTGTCGTCCCGTGCGGCGGACCGGCCGGAGCGGCCGGCGTCCTGGAAGAAGATCGCGGCGACGAACACGATCCACGACCACGGGGGGCGTGGCGGTCAGGGTCATGGGGGCCATGGGCACGGTCCCGGTCCCGTTCATGAGGGTCACGGCCGCCGCTGACCACTGCGGGTGCTCTGCCGTGGCCGCCGGAACGGCGAGGTTCAGCCGTTCCGGCGGGTCCCGGGGGCGTGGGCGGCGCGGGGGCCTTCGGAGCGGTGAAGTTCAGCAAGTTCCGGCGGACCTCCGTGGCGTGCGCGGCCCGGGGGCCTTCGGAGCAGCGGAGTTCAGCCGTTCCGGCGGATCTCCGAGGCGTGCGCGGCCCGGGCCGCCCGCGCCCTCGGCAGGTACCGCAACCGCTCCGGGAGTACGGGGACGACGGCCCGCAGGACCGCGCACAGCCGCCGCAGCCGCTTCTCCTGGGCAGCGGTCCACGGCAGGCCGATCGCGGCGCGGGCGTCCGGCGGCATGAGCCCGATGGTGACGAACCGGCGGAAGCGGGCCAGCGGGGGCAGCAGCACCGGCCACAGGGCCCGGAGCGTCAGGCGCAGCGGCCACGGGCCCCGGTCGGGCGGCGGGACGGGCTGGTCGACGTCGACCAGTTCGCGGACCACGGTCGTCGCCTCGATCTCCCCGGCGAGCATTTTCTCCCAGTACGGCCAGAACTCCTCGATCGTCTGCGGCATGTCCCGGTCGTGGATGCCGAGGATCCGGCCCACCTGGAGCCACTCCGCGTACAGGGCGCGTTCCTGCGCGGGGCTCATCGGCCGGATGAGGTAGCGGGCCGCGTGCCGGTGGACCGGGAAGCCGGTGGCGTGCACCCAGGCGTAGTTGGCGGGCGTCAGCGCGTGGTAGTCCCGGCCCCGGGTGTCGGTGCCCCGGATGGTGCGGTGGAGCCGGCGCAGCCTGCGGCCCTCCTCGGCGGCCTCCGCACCGCCGTACACCCAGAGCTGGAGCGAGCGCAGCGAGCGTTCGCCGCGCCCCCAGGGGTCGGTGCGGAACACGGAGTGCTCGTCGACGCCCGCCCCGACCGCCGGGTGGGCGACCTGGAGGGTGAGGGCGGCGGGCAGCATCAGCAGGGCCCGGATGTCGCCGGACAGGGTCCACAGGACACCGCCGGGCGGGGGCGGCAGGGGGTCGGGGCCGCCCCGGGTCTCCGTTGTGGTCTCCGCGCTGTTCATGAGGTGCTCCGGCCGTCCGGCGGGTCTGCCGTGCGCTGCCCGTCCGCTGCTCCTCCCAGTATGCGAGCGGGGCGGGGGTGACTGCGGATGCGGGTGTGGGTGTGGGTGTGGGTGTGGGTGTGGGTGTGGGTGCGACCGTGGCTGTACGTGATGGTCGCGGGCGTGACCGTACGGCGGAGGCGTCGATGCGGTCCCGGGAGCGGGTGTGCCGCAGCGCCCCCGGCCCCCGCGTACCCTCTTCCCGTGCCAGCCCCGCCCCCGCATCGCGTCGCCGTACTCGTGCTCGAAGGCGCGAAGCCCCTCGACGTCGGCATTCCCGCGCAGGTGTTCACGACCCGCGCGAGCATGCCGTACGAGGTACGGGTGTGCGGTGCGGCGCCCGGTCCGGTGGCCGGCGGCGACGGCCTGTCGTACTACGTCGCCCACGGCCTCGACGCACTCGAGTGGGCCGACATCGTCTTCGTACCCGGCTACCGGCACCCGGATCGTGAGGACCCGCCGCAGGCCGTCGTCGACGCGCTGATCGCCGCTCACGCGCGGGGCGCGCGGCTTGCCGCCATCTCGACGGGGGCCTTCGCGCTCGCCGCCACGGGGCTGCTCGACGGCAGGCGCGCCACGACGCACTGGCACTACACGCGGGCGCTCGCGGCGAAGCGTCCGCTGGTCCGGGTCGACGCGAACGTGCTGTTCGTGGACGAGGGCAGTGTGCTGACGTCGGCCGGCGCGGCCTCGGGCATCGATCTGTGCCTGCACATCCTGCGGGGCGACCTGGGGGTGTCCGCGTCGAACCACGCGGCGCGGCGGCTGGTGGCGGCCCCGTACCGCAGCGGCGGGCAGGCGCAGTACGTGCCGCGCAGTGTGCCCGAGTCGATCGGGGAACGGTTCGCCGCCACCCGGGAGTGGGCGCTGCACCGGCTCGGGGAGCCCCTCACCCTTGAGGCGCTGGCCCGGCACGCGGCGGTGTCGCCGCGCACGTTCTCGCGGCGGTTCGCCGAGGACACGGGGTACACGCCGATGCAGTGGGTCATGCGCGCCCGCGTCGACGTGGCCCGGGAGCTGCTGGAGCGGTCGCAGCGGAGCGTCGAGCAGATCGCCGCCGACGTGGGCCTCGGCACGGGGGCGAATCTGCGGCTGCACTTCCAGCGCGTCCTGGACACCACGCCGAGCGAGTACCGGCGCACGTTCGCCCAGGGGCGGTAGCCCGTCGCCGCGTGGCGTGATCCTTGCGGACCGTGGCGATCACGCCGCTGTCACCGGCGGGCGCCGGGCGGGAACCTGGTGGCGAACCCGAAAGGACACCACTCATGACTCGCATCGCCATCAACGGATTCGGCCGCATCGGACGCAATGTGCTGCGCGCACTGCTGGAGCGGGACAGCGGCCTGGAGATCGTCGCCGTCAACGACCTCACGGAGCCCGCCGCCCTCGCGCGGCTGCTCGCCTTCGACAGCACGTCGGGCCGGCTCGGCCGTCCGGTGACCGTCGACGGGGACGCCCTCGTCGTCGACGGCCGGCGCATCACCGTGCTCGCCGAGCGCGAACCGGCCCGGCTGCCCTGGGCCGGCCTCGGCGTCGACATCGTGCTGGAGGCGACCGGCCGCTTCACGTCGGCGGGGGCCGCCCGCGCCCATCTCGACGCGGGCGCGAAGAGGGTGCTGATCAGCGCCCCGGCGGACGGCGCGGACGTCACGCTCGCGTTCGGGGTCAACAGCGACGCGTACGACCCGGCCGCGCACACGGTCGTCTCGAACGCCTCGTGCACGACCAACGCGCTCGCGCCGCTGGCCAAGGTGCTCGACGATCTCGCCGGCATCGAGCACGGCTTCATGACGACGGTGCACGCCTACACGCAGGAGCAGAACCTCCAGGACGGCCCGCACCGCGACGCCCGCCGCGCCCGCGCGGCCGCCGTCAACATCGTGCCGACCACGACGGGCGCCGCCAAGGCGATCGGCCTGGTGCTGCCGAACCTCGACGGCAAGCTGTCCGGCGACTCGATCCGCGTACCGGTCCCGGTGGGATCGATCGTCGAGCTCAACACGACCGTCGCCCGGGACGTGACCCGCGAGGACGTGCTCGCGGCGTACCGCGCGGCGGCGCGGGGGCCGCTGGCGGGCGTCCTGGAGTACTCCGAGGACGCGCTGGTCTCGTCCGACATCACCGGCAACCCGGCCTCGTCGATCTTCGACTCGGCTCTCACCCGGGTCGACGGCCGCCACATCAAGGTCGTGGCCTGGTACGACAATGAGTGGGGCTTCTCGAACCGCGTGATCGACACGCTCGAACTCCTCGCCACCGGCTGACCGGGGACCGCTGCCGTGGCGCTGCCGCCCGGGTCGAAGCTGATGAGGTGCCGGCAAGACAGCCCGTTCAGAAACCTCCACGCCGCATCAGCTCAAGAGCCGGGGGCAGCGCTACGCCTTCCAACCCGCTGCCGCCATTGGAGAATGCGGCGGGGTTGTCGCGCTGACGCACGCGCAAGGGCCGGGGTGGACGGCGCGGCTCCGGTGCCGGAGACTTTCGCAGTAGTGGTGAGACAGCGACACTGTCCGATACGAGGGTCCGGTTCGATTGCGGGGAGCAGAGATGGCGACGGGGACCGACGAGCCGACGCTCACGGTGGACGAGCTGGCGGCGCGCGCGGGAGTCACCGTACGCACCGTGCGGTTCTACAGCACCCGGGGTCTGCTGCCGCCCCCGGTCATCGGGCCGCGCCGGGTCGGGCACTACGGGACCGATCACCTCTCGCGGCTCGCGCTGATCGAGGAGCTTCAGCACCAGGGGATGACGCTCGCCGCCATCGAACGCTATCTGGAGCAGCTGCCGCCCGACCTGAGCGCCCACGATCTGGCGATCCACCGGGCGCTGGTGGCGTCCTGGGCTCCGGACACGGCGGAGGACCTGACGCGGGCGGAGCTGGAGAAGCGGGCGGGGCGGGCCCTGACCGAGTCGGATGTGGACCGGCTGGCGGCGATGGGGGTGCTGGTGCGGCCGGAGACGGCCGGCGGGGTCTTCCGGGTGGATCTGGGGCTGCTGCGGCTCGGGGTGGAGCTGCTGGACGTGCCGATCGCGCACGAGACCATCCTCGCGGCGCGCACGGTCCTGCTGGAGCACACCCGCTCGGCCGCGCAGGAGATGACCCGGCTGTTCCGGGACGAGGTGTGGAATCCCTACCGGGAGCGCGAGGGCGACCCGGAGCATGTGGCGGCGATGAAGTCGCTGTCGGCGCATATGCAACCGATCGTCGTGCAGGCCCTGGTGACGGCATTTCAGCGGTCGCTGAGGGAGGAGCTGCGCGCCGCTTTCACCGCCGAGTGACGGTCGGCCAGGGGCTGCTGGCCAGGCGTTCACCGCCGAGTGAGGGTGGGAGAAGAGCGGTTGGCCGCGTTCACCGCCCCAGTGACGGTGAACGCGGCCCGCAGCAGGTGCGGTTGGCGGGTCAGTCGTGGAACGTCTCGCCCTTCTCGGCCTTCTCCAGGAGCAGCGCCGGCGGCAGGAACCGGTCTCCGTAGCGCTCCGCCAGTTCGCGGGCGCGGGCCACGAAGCCGGGGAGGCCGCCCTCGTAACCGTTGATGTACTGGAGCACGCCGCCGGTCCACGGCGGGAAGCCGATGCCCATGATGGAGCCGATGTTGGCGTCGGCGACGGAGATGAGGACGTTCTCCTCCAGGCAGCGGACGCTGTCCAGGGCCTCGGAGAAGAGCATCCGCTCCTTCATGTCCTCGAAGGGCACGTCCGCGTCGGGCTTCGCGAAGTGCTCGCGCAGTCCGGGCCAGAGGGTGGTGCGCCTGCCGTCCTCGTCGTAGTCGTAGAAGCCCGCTCCCCCGCTGCGGCCCGGGCGCTCGAACTCGTCGACCATCCGGTCGATGACCTCGTCCGAGGGGTGGCCGGGCCAGACGCCGCCGGCCTCCTCCACCGCGCGCTTGGTCTCGTCGCGGATCTTGCGGGGCAGGGTGAGGGTCAGCTCGTCCATGAGGGAGAGCACCTTGGCCGGGTAGCCGGACTGGGCGGCGGCCTGCTCGATCGAGGCGGGCTCGACGCCCTCTCCGACCATGGCGACGCCCTCGTTGATGAACTGGCCGATGACGCGCGAGGTGAAGAAGCCGCGCGAGTCGTTGACGACGATCGGCGTCTTCTTGATGCGTCGTACGAGGTCGAAGGCGCGGGCCAGCGCCTCGTCGCCGGTCCGCTCGCCCTTGATGATCTCGACGAGCGGCATCTTGTCGACCGGCGAGAAGAAGTGCAGGCCGATGAAGTCGGCCGGGCGGGACACTCCCTCGGCGAGGACCGTGATGGGAAGAGTCGACGTGTTGGAGCAGAGCAGTGCGTCGGGCTCGATGACGTCCTGGATCTCCTGGAACACCTTGTGCTTGAGGGCGGTGTCCTCGAAGACGGCCTCGATGACCGCGTCGCAGCCCGCGAGGTCGGCCGCGTCGCCGGTCGGGGTGATCCGGGCCAGCAGTTCGTCGCGCTGCGCCTCTGTCGTACGGCCCCGGGAGAGCGCCTTGGCGAGCAGTTTCTCGCTGTACGCCTTGCCCTTGGCGGCCGCCTCGGTGGAGACGTCCTTGAGGACGACGTCGATCCCGGCCCTGGCGCAGGAGTAGGCGATGCCCGCGCCCATCATGCCCGCGCCGAGGACGGCGACCTTGCGGACCGGGCGCTCGGGGACGTCCTTGGGGCGGTTGGCCCCGGAGTTGACGGCCTGGAGGTCGAAGAAGAACGCCTGGATCATGTTCTTGGAGACCTGGCCGGTGACCAGCTCGGTGAAGTACCGGGCCTCGATGGTCAGGGCGGTCTCGAAGTCGACCTGGGAGCCCTCGACGGCCGCCGCCAGGATGTTGCGCGGCGCGGGCATCGGCGCGCCCGCGATCTGCTTCTTCAAGTTGGCGGGGAACGCGGGGAGGTTGGCCGCGAACTTGGGGTGGGACGGAGTGCCGCCGGGGATGCGGTAGCCCTTGACGTCCCAGGGCTGCTGGGACTCGGGGTTGGCGTCGATGAAGGCCCGGGCCTTTTCGAGCATCTCCTCGCGCGTGGCGGCGACTTCGTGGACGAGGCCGTTCTCCAGGGCGCGCTTCGGGGTGTACTGGGTGCCCTGGAGGAGCACCTTGAGCAGCGCGTCCGCGATGCCCATGAGGCGTACGGCACGGGTGACGCCGCCGCCCGCCGGGAGCAGGCCGAGGGTGACTTCGGGCAGGCCGATGCGGGAGCCGGGGGCGTCGAGGGCGACGCGGTGGTGGGAGGCGAGCGCGATCTCGTAACCGCCGCCGAGGGCAGCGCCGTTGATGGCGGCGACGACGGGCTTGCCGAGGGTCTCGATGCGGCGCAGGGAGCGCTTGATCTCGGTGCCGGTGTCGAAGGCGGCCTGGGCGTTCTCGGGGCCGACCTTGATCATGTCCTTGAGGTCGCCGCCCGCGAAGAACGTCTTCTTGGCGGAGGTGTAGATGATGCCCCGGATGGAGTCCTTCTCGGCCTCGGCGCGGTCCGCGATGGCGGCGATGGAGTCCTTGAACGCCTGGTTCATGGTGTTGGCCGACTGGTTCGGGTCGTCGAGGACGAGGGTGACGACGCCGCTCTCGTCCTGTTCCCAGCGGATGGTGGTGCTCTCGGTCATGTCGGTGTCTTCTCCGTAAGCAGGTGGGGCCGGGGACGGGTCAGATGCGTTCGACGATGGTCGCGACGCCCATGCCGCCGCCGACACAGAGGGTGACCAGGCCGAACTGCTGGTCGCGGCGCTCCAGTTCGTCGATGACGGTGCCGAGGATCATCGCGCCGGTCGCCCCGAGGGGGTGGCCGAGGGCGATCGCGCCGCCGTTGACGTTGACCTTGTCCAGCGAGAGGCCCATGTCCTTGACGAAGCGCAGGACGACTCCGGCGAAGGCTTCGTTGATCTCGACGAGGTCGATGTCGTCGATGGTGAGCCCGGCCTTGGCGAGCGCCTTGCGGGTGGCGGGTGCGGGGCCGGTGAGCATGATGGTGGGCTCGGAGCCGGAGACGGCCGCGGAGACGATGCGGGCGCGGGGGGTGAGGCCGTAGCGGTCCCCGGCCTCCTGGGAGCCGATGGCGACGAGGGCCGCGCCGTCGACGATGCCGGAGGAGTTGCCCGCGTGGTGGACGTGGTCGATCTTCTCGACCCAGTGGTACTTCTGGAGCGCCACCGCGTCGAAGCCGCCCAGGTCCCCGATGGCGGCGAAGGACGGCTTGAGGCCGGCGAGGGAGTCGGCGGTGGTGCCGGGCCGCATGTGCTCGTCGTGGTCCAGGACCAGCAGGCCGTTGCGGTCCTTGACCGGGACGACGGAGCGGGCGAAGCGGCCGTCCTTCCAGGCCGCGGCGGCGCGCTCCTGGGAGAGGGCGGCGTACTCGTCGACGTCCCGGCGGCTGAAGCCCTCGATGGTGGCGATGAGGTCGGCTCCGATGCCCTGCGGGGCGAAGCCGGTCTCGAAGCTGGTCATCGGGTCCATGGCCCAGGCCCCGCCGTCCGAGCCCATCGGCACCCGGGACATCGACTCGACGCCCCCGGCCAGCACGAGGTCCTCCCAGCCCGAACGGACCTTCGCCGCGGCCAGGTTGACCGCTTCGAGGCCCGAGGCACAGAAGCGGTTCTCCTGGACCCCGGCGACGGAGTCGGGCAGGCCGGCGGCGATGGCGGCGATCCGGGCGATGTCGGAGCCCTGGTCCCCGATGGGGGTGACCACGCCGAGGACGATGTCGTCGATGGCGGCCGGGTCCAGGCCGGGGAAGCGGGCCTGGATCTCGTGGATGAGGCCGACGACCAGGTCGATCGGCTTGGAGCCGTGCAGGGCCCCGTTGGCCTTGCCCCGGCCGCGCGGCGTGCGGATCGCGTCGTAGACGAATGCTTCGGTACTCAAGACAGCTGCCTTTCGAGGGTGGTTGAGAGGGAGGGGCGTCAGGCGAGCAGCGAGCGGCCGATGATCTCCTTCATGATCTCGGTCGTGCCGCCGTAGATGGTCTGGATACGGCCGTCGGTGAACGCCTTGGCGACCCTGTACTCGCTCATGTAGCCGTAGCCGCCGTGGAGTTGGAGGCAGCGGTCCGCCACGCGCTTCTGGAGCTCGGTGGCCCACCACTTGGCCATCGAGGCGTGGACCGCGTCCAGGACGCCGTCCGAGTGGTCGACGATGCACCGGTCGAGGAAGGTGCGGGTGACGGCGCACTCGGTGGCCATCTCCGCGATGTCGAAGCGGATGTGCTGGAGCTTGGCGAGCGGGCGTCCGAACGCCTCGCGCTCCTTGACGTACTGCGTGGTGATCTCCAGCAGGTGTTCGGCGGCGGCGATCCCGGCGACCGCTATGCCCATGCGTTCCTGGGCCAGGTTGGTCATCAGGTGGAGGAACGCGCCGTCGAGTTCACCGAGGAGGTTCTCCTTGGGGACGCGGACGTCGTTGAAGAACAACTCGGCGGTGTCCTGCGACTTCTGGCCGATCTTGTCGAGGTTGCGGCCCCGCTCGAAGCCTTCCGCGCCGCGCTCGACGACGATCAGGGAGAGTCCCTTGGCTCCGCCGTCCGGGGTGGTCTTGGCGACGACGATCACCAGGTCGGCCAGGATGCCGTTGGAGATGAAGGTCTTCGAGCCGTTGAGCAGCCAGTGGTCGCCCTTGTCCTCGGCGGTGGTGCGGATGGCCTGGAGGTCGGACCCCGCGCCCGGTTCGGTCATGGCGATGGCGGTGATGGTCTCGCCGGTGCAGAACCCGGGAAGCCAGCGCCGCTTCTGCTCGTCGGTGGCCAGGCCGGTGAGGTAGGGGCCGATGATGTCGTTGTGCAGGCCGATGGCGAGTCCGGCCGCCCCGGCCCGGGTGAACTCCTCGGCCAGGACCGCGCTGTAGCGGAAGTCGCTGGAGCCGCCGCCTCCGTACTCCTCGGGGACGGCGAGGCCGAGCAGCCCGGCGCGCCCGGCGGCGAGCCAGGCGTCGCGGGAGACGATCCCGTCCTGCTCCCACTGCTCGTAGTGCGGGAGCACCTCCTTGGCCAGGAAGGCCCGGACGGTCTCGCGGAACGCGTCGTGCTCCTCGGTGAAGATCTGGCGTTGCACAGGGTCTCCTAGTCGTGAGGGTCGGGCCGCAGTGCCGGTACGTCCCAGTCGGCGGCGACGGTTGCCGTGTCGGCCCCCGGCCGCGCCGGTCCGGTGCGTACGGAGACGGGGGTGGCGGAGAAGCGCGGGGCGGGCGCGGGCTGGGTGAGGCCGCCGTGCTCGACGTAGGTGGAGCGGGCGGCGAGGTGCGGGTGGTGCGGCGCTTCGCGGAGCGAGAGCACGGGGGCCACGCAGGCGTCCGAGCCCTCGAACACCTCGGTCCACTCCGCCCGCGTACGGGTCAGGAAGCGGGCGGTCACGACGGCCCGCAGCTCGTCCCAGCGGGCCAGGTCCCACTGGGCGGGGGCGGTGTCCGCGATGCCGAGGAGGTCGGTGAACTCCGCGTAGAACCGCGGCTCCAGCGGGCCGACCGCCATGTGGCCGCCGTCCGATGTGGCGTAGGTCCCGTAGAAGGGGCAGCCGCCGTCCAGCAGGTTCGCGCCGCGCCGGTCCTGCCAGCTCCCGGCGGCCAGCATGCCGTGGATCATCGTGGCGAGGTGGGCCGCGCCGTCGACGATCGCCGCGTCCACCACCTGCCCCGCACCCCCCTCCGTACGGGCGTGCTGGAGGGCGGCGAGGACGCCGACGACGAGGTAGAGCGAGCCGCCCGCGTAGTCGCCGACCAGGTTGGCGGGGACGGTGGGCGGTTCGTCCGGCTCGCCGATCATGGACAGGGTGCCGGTCAGCGCGATGTACGCGATGTCGTGCCCGGCCCGCTCGGCCAGCGGCCCGTCCTGGCCCCAGCCGGTCATCCGCCCGTAGACGAGGCGCGGGTTGCGGGCGAGGCAGGCGTCCGGGCCGACGCCGAGGCGCTCCGCGACGCCGGGGCGGTAGCCCTCGATGAGGATGTCGGCGCGTTCGACGAGGTCCAGGACGCGGGCCGGTCCTTCGCCGCTCTTGAGGTCGACGAGGACGGAGCGCTTGTTGCGGTTGGTGAGGTCGTACGCGGGGTCGATGCCGATGCCCGCGCCGCCGGGCCGGTCGACGCGGACGACGTCGGCTCCGAGGTCCGCCAGCAGCATCGCCGCGAACGGTCCGGGGCCGATGCCCGCCAGTTCGACGACGCGGACTCCCGTCAGCGGGCCCTGCCCGGTCTTCGTCATCTACGCGGTCCTTGCCATTGATGAGCCCCCAGCGGTGTGACACAACCGATGTAACATCAGTGATGCTAAGAACGCGCCCCGCTCCGCACAACCCCTCGGGCCGAGCAAGCGCTTAGCTCTTCACGCGATCCTCTCGTATCCCCCCGCGCATCGCCCCCGCCCGGCCGCACGCCGTCCCGGCGGCTCCGCTACTCTCTGCCTGCTGCGTCTCCCCCGTCCCCGTGCCCGGAGGTACCCGTGAACAGGCAGAACGGGGCGACCCGCCCCCTGGACGTCGTCCTCTTCGGCGCCACCGGCTTCGTGGGGATGCTCACGGCCGAATATCTGGCGCGGCACGCCCCGGCCGGGCTCCGCTGGGGGCTGGCCGGCCGCAGCCGCACCAAGCTGGAGCGGCTGCGCGGACAGCTCGCCGCGATCGAACCGGGCTGCGCAGGGCTGCCGTTGCTGGAGACCGACGCGGACGACGCGGACGCCCTGCGTGAACTCGCCGCCTCCGCACGGGTGGTGGCCACGACCGTGGGCCCCTACATCCTGTACGGCGAGAAGCTCGTCGCCGCCTGCGCCGAGGCCGGGACGGACTATCTGGACCTCACCGGCGAGGCGGAGTTCATCGACCGGACCTATGTGCGCCATGACGCGCGGGCCCGCGAGACGGGAGCCCGCATCGTGCACGCCTGCGGCTTCGACTCCGTACCGCACGATCTGGGGGCGTACTTCACGGTCCGGCAGCTGCCCGAGGGAGTGCCCCTGACCGTCGACGGCTTCGTCCGCAGCAACGCGGTGTTCTCCGGCGGTACGTTCGCCTCGGCGCTCACCGCGATGGGACGCGGCCCGCAGATGCTGCTCGCCGCCAGGGAGCGGCGGCTGCACGAGCCGCGCCAGGTGGGCCGCCGGGTCCGCACCCCCGCCGGCTCCCCGCACTTCAGCGGGGCCACCGGCGCCTGGGCGCTGCCGCTGCCGACCGTGGACCCGGCGGTCGTGGGCCGCTCCGCGCGGGCGCTGGAGCGGTACGGCCCCGATTTCCGCTACCGCCACTTCGCGTCGGTCAAGACGCTGCCGATGGCTCTGGGCGGCCCGGTGGCGGTGGGCGCGCTGGTCGCCGCCGCGCAGGTCGAAGGCGTACGCGAGTGGCTGATGGGGCGGTACGCGTCGGGGCAGGGTCCGGACGCCGAGCGCCGGAAGCGGAGCTGGTTCACCGTCCGCTTCATCGGGGAGGGCGGCGGCCGGCGGGTGTACACGGAGGTGTCCGGGGGCGATCCGGGCTACGACGAGACGGCCAAGATCCTCGCGGAGTCGGCGCTGTGCCTCGCGCTGGACGAGCTGCCGGAGACCTCCGGCCAGGTCACCACGGCGGCGGCGATGGGCGACGCGCTGCTGGAGCGCCTGACGGCGGCGGGGCTGCGGTTCCGGGTGGCGGCGGTGCGTTAGCCGGGAGCGCCGGGCCGGGGCCGCGCGCTAGAAGATCCAGCTGCCCACCGTGTACAGCATCGCGCCCAGCCAGACGAGGCCGACGACCCCGCCGAGGGCCATGCCGAGCGCGATGCGGCGCTGGGCGGGGTCGAGGGGCACGGTCCGGACGGCTGCACGAGAGGCGTTCATACGTTCAGCCTGCCCAGCGAAAGCCGTTGTCGCCATCCGTATTTCGTACCGATCCTGAAACCGGCTCCCCGGCGGCGCGCGGCGCGCGCCTCAGGCGGTCGCTTCCCGCAGGGTCTGCCGGCACAGGGCGTCCGCCCGGCGGGTGCTCTCCGGCTGGCGGAAGCGGCGGGCGAGGCGGAGCGTGTGGGCGCAGGCGTTGTCGAGGCTGATCCGGTGGCCCACGGAGACGAAGACCGGGTTGGTGTTCTCCTGGGTGCGCAGCGCCCGGCCCACCACCTCGTCGCCGTCCACCAGCGGGGAGAAGTCGCCGCGCCGGGGGCCGGGGGCTTCGTACGAAAAGGTGAACGGGTTCTTGCCGACGCCGATCACGGGCAGCCCGGTGAGCACGCCCAGGTGGCTGGCGAGCCCGAAGCGGCGCGGGTGGGCGAGGCCGTAGCCGTCGCAGATGACGAGGCCCGGGTCGACGGTCAGCGTCTCCAGGGCCTCCAGCACGGTGGGGAGCTCGCGGAAGGCCAGCAGCCCGGGGACGTAGGGGAAGGCGACCTTGCCGACCGCGGTGGCCTCGTCCACGGTCTCCAGCGTCTCGGCGTCCAGCACCACGGCCGCCGCGACGACGACGTCCTTCTCGTCGTCGTACGCAACGTCGACCCCGGTCACCAGTCCGGTCCCGGGCGCGGGACCCGGCTCGTCCAGCACCACCAGGCCGCGCAGGCGGTCCTGGATCGCCCGGCCCTCGGCTTCGTCGGCGGGGGTCTCATGGGCCGGAGTCGGCTGCGTCGTCATGACCAGCAGCTTAGGCGGTGCCGGAGGGGTCCCGGGGGCGGCCCTTCGCGGGCGGCCCGGTCCCGTAGCCTGGCGGCCATGTTCGTACTCGAATTGACCTACACTGCCCCGGTCGAGCGCGCGGACGCGCTGATGCGGGAGCACATCGCCTGGCTGGACGAGCAGTACGCGGCGGGCGTCTTCATCGCGTCGGGCCGCAAGAACCCCCGGGACGGCGGGGTGATCCTCGCAGTCGGGGGCGACCGGGCGCGGATCGAGGAGATCGCGGCGGCCGATCCCTTCGCCGCGCACGGGGTCTGCGCGTACCGGATCACGGAGTTCATCGCGACGAAGACGGCGCCGGAACTCGCGCCTTTCCAGCAGGAGCCGCCCGGCTAGTACTCCAGTAGTACTCCAGCTGTAGATCGTGATCTTGCTGGTCGGGGGCCGGTGTGGAGACGGGTGCGGCCACCGTTGATTCGTTGCGCACCCTGGTCAGGACTGCCGGATCCAGGTGGCGAGTGGAGGAGACCTTCCAGACCGAGAAGGGCCTGGCCGGACTCGATGAACACCAGGTCCGCCGCCACCCGTCCTGGAGCCGCCGCCAAGCCCGAGCCCAGGCCGGCCATTGCCATCGGCAAGCCGCACACCAGGCATGGATTCTCACCGAAGACCGGGATCAGGTCCGGCGGCGTCGGTAATAGGCATACGTGAGAACCAGAAGCAGGGGACCCCACAGGTTCATCAGCCCGCTCATCGCCATCGCGAGGACGTCCCAGCCCTCGTCGTACGGCCAGGCCGCCGTGCCGGCGGTAGCGGCTTCGTACAGCCAGTGGATGCCGAGCGCGGTGAAGAAGAGGCCCCCCAAGGTTGCGGGGACGAT
This sequence comes from Streptomyces sp. cmx-18-6, assembly GCF_046548915.1. Lineage (NCBI taxonomy): Bacteria > Bacillati > Actinomycetota > Actinomycetes > Kitasatosporales > Streptomycetaceae > Streptomyces > Streptomyces sp. cmx-18-6. Next base: position 340,488 of record NZ_JAEBEP010000003.1, read on the forward strand.
CGCGGCGGCCGGCGGGATGCGTCGCCCGCCCAGCCTCGGCACCCAGTGGGGAACGACCTCGCCCCAGCGGCGGACCAGTCCGAAGCTGAGCAGTGCGAGGATTTCGGTGAGGATCGTCAGCCCGATGACGTAAGGGGCGTTGTACCAGGCAGGGGGCATGGGCTCTCCGCCCATGCCGTACCCGAAGCCGATCGGTAGTCGCCAGATGCCGACAGGCAGTACGACCAGAGGGATGGCGTGTGCGACGCGCTCTGCCCAGGCGGGCACGCCGCGCTGTGCGGGGGCCGTCGCCTCGGAGTCTGGGTGGGAGTGCCTTGTCGTCGTCATGCATCCACCCTGCCGTGAGGCACGGCGACGCGTATCGACTCGGAGGTTGGCCTTGTCCGCCCCGCGTCCGCCTCGCGGTGGAGCAAGGTCAGCCTTCGAGATGACGAGGGCGGAGTTCCGCGGCTTGGGGGCGCGACGAACCTGCATACCAGGCAGCCCACTTCGTGGACGCCGAAGAGTCGATCGCCCACAGCTTGAAGGCTCTGCCCCACCTTCGATGAGCATGCTCGAACTTCGCTGCGGCAGGTCAATGAAGATCACGATCTACGGCTGGAGTACTAGGCGAAGCCCTCAGGGGTGTCCAGGGCATCGCGGTGGGCGGCGTCGTGGCCTCGGGCATCCTGTCCCCGGGCGTCGTGGGCCAGCAGGGCCAGCTGGATGCGGTTGTCGAGACCCAGTTTGCCCAGGGCGCTGGAGACCGTGGCCTTGACCGTGCCGACGGAGAGGAACAGCCGCTCTCCGATCTCCGCGTTCGACCGTCCGTCGGCGACCGCATCCGCGATCTCACGTTCGCGCGGCGACAGGAGCGCCAGCCGCCTTGCCGCATCAGCCGTACGCGTGTCGGCGCCGTCCCCGGCGGCCGCGTGGTCGATGAGGGCGCGGGCGGCGGAGGGCGAGAGGACCGGTTCGCCCCGGGCCGCCCGGTACACGGCCTCGACGATCTCCTCGGGTTCGGTGTGCTTGAGGAGGTAGCCGGCCGCACCGGCACGCATCGCCCGCACCACCAGCCCTTCGGCGTCGAACGTGGTGAGGACGATCACGCGCGGGCCCGGCTCCGGGACGCCGGTCACCTCGCGTGTCGCCGTGATCCCGTCCATCACCGGCATCCGGATGTCCATCAGCACCACATCGGGCGCGCTGGACCGTACGGCGTCCGCCACCGCCACGCCGTCTGCCACCTCGGCGACGACCTCGATCCCGGCCGCCCCGCGCAGCATCAGCCGCAGCCCGGCGCGGACCAGCGCGTCGTCGTCGGCCAGCAGCACCCGGATCATCCAGCTCCCCTTCGTATGAACTTCAGCATGAACATCTGTAGGAACGTCTGTGGGAACGTCTGTGGGAACGTCTGTGGGAACGTCTGTGAGAACTTCCTGTTCATGACGGTATGCCACGGCTCTGCGGTCAGGACCACGGCAGTCGCGCGAGGAGGACGAACGCGCCTTCCCTGCTGCCGTGTTCGAGGGAGCCGCCGTCCAGTTCCACCCGCTCGCGGAGGCCGGTGAGACCGGCTCCGGCACCCGGGATCTCGGAGGCGGTGACCCCGACCGGCAGCGGGCTGCGGACCTCCACGGTCAGCCCCGCGCCGGGCGCGCCGGCGACCCGTACCGTCACCCGCGCGCCCGGCGCGTGCTTGCGGGCGTTGGTCAGGCCCTCCTGGACCAGGCGGTAGGCGGTGCGCTGGACCTGGGAGCGCGGGGCGGGCCACGGCGGACCGGCGGGACCGGGGGCCTCCTCGCGTACGCCGGTGGGACCGCGAGTCCCGGCCCGTACGCCGGTCGCCGCGCGGCCCTCGGTCCGTAGATCGATCTGCTGGCCCGCCGCCCGCGCCTCCTCGACCAGGTGCGCGATGTCGGCCATCCTCGGCTGCGGGGCCGCCGTGCCGTCTGCCCCCGTGCCGCGCCGGTCCCCCGGGCCCGGCTCGTGGCGTTCGTCGGAGCGCAGCACATGCAGCATGTCGTGCAGCTCCTCCAGGGCCTGGTGCGCGTTGTCACGGATGACCTGTGCGCTCTCGACCATCTCGCTGCCGCTCAGCGCGGGCGCCCGGCCGGCGTCCGTCTGCTTCGCGCGGTAGACGAGGGCCCCGGCGTGTACGGAGAGCAGCGAGATCCGGTGGGCCAGGACGTCGTGCATCTCCCGTGCGATGGCGGCCCGCTCGGCCCGGCGGCTGTCGGCGAGCCGCCGGGCGTGCTCCGCGCGCTCCCGTTCCGCGTCCTCGCGCAGTTTCAGCACCAGCAGTCGGCGGGCCCGCAGCGCGCTGCCCCAGGAGAAGAAGACCAGGTAGTAGGCGAGGATGAAGGAGGCCACGGACCAGCCGCCTTCGTGGGGGACGCTGTAGACGAGGACGTAGGGGGCCACCGTCACGATGCACAGGGCGACGACCGGCAGCGCCCGCTGCCAGGGGACCCGGAGCCCGAGATTGAGCAGGATCACCGTCGCGGCGCCCACGGAGGTGTTGGCGAACGACATGGCCGGTAGCCCGATCAGGGCGACGGTCACCGGATACGACCGCCGCCACCACAGGGCCAGGCAGGCCAGCGCACCGAGCGGTACGTCCAGCACCCTGATCCAGAGCGGCAGGTGGTCGTAGTCGGCGACGACCCGGAGGAGCACCGCACCGCACAGAAGGGCCCAGCCGAAGGCGAGGGAGTCGACGACCCAGTCGCGCGGCGTACGGCGTGCGCGTCCGGCTTCCGGCGGGCCGGTGCGGCCCGCGACCGCCGCCCGCTCCCCGGGCAGCGGCGACCGGGGAAGGGGGTCACGGGTGCCGGATTCGCTCACCGGGGAAGCGTATGCGCACCCGGCCGCCCGTTCCGTCCGGCGGGACGGACTCTGGCCGGTCGGCCGGGGGCCCTGGCCGACCGGCCGATGGACCGGAGCCTCGGGGAACGGCCAGGCTCGGCGTATGGAAGACACGACTGCCGACACCATCGGCCCAGGCTTCGAACTGGCCGGTCTGACGAAGTCCTTCAACGGCAGACCGGCCGCCGACGCGGTGAGCCTCGCGGTGCCGCGTGGATGCCTGATGGGACTCGTCGGACCGAACGGCGCGGGCAAGACCACCTCCCTGTCGATGGCGGTCGGGCTGCTGCGGCCCGACGCGGGGACGGCGCGGGTGCTCGGCGTCGACGTATGGGAGCGGCCCGAGGACGCGAAGCGCCTGCTGGGCGTGCTGCCCGACGGTCTGGCGCTGCCCGAACGGCTGACCGGCGGTGAACTGCTCACCTACTGGGGGCAGTTGCGCGGTATCGATCGCGAAATCGTGCGTGCGCGGACCGTGGAGCTGCTGCGCGTGCTCGAACTGGACGAGGCGGAGAAGGCGGGCACCCTGCTCATCGAGTACTCGACGGGGATGCGGAAGAAGATCGGTCTGGCCACGGCGCTGCTGCACGCGCCGAAGGTGCTCGTCCTCGACGAGCCGTACGAGGCCGTCGATCCGGTGTCGGCGCGGGTGCTGACCGCCATTCTGCGGAGGTTCGCCGCCGCGGGCGGCTCGGTGGTCATCTCCAGTCATGTGATGCCGCTGGTGGAACAGGTCTGCGAGCGGGTGGCGGTGATCGCGGACGGGAAGGTGCGGGCGGACGGCACTCTCGCGGAGGTGAGCGGCGCGGGGACTCTGGAAGACGCCTTCGTCGCGCTGGTCGGTCAGCGCTCCGTCGCTGAGGGGGAGCTGACATGGCTGGATTCCTGACCGGGGCCGGCGGTGGATCGCCGACCGGTTTCCTGGGGATCGTCCAGGCGCTGGTGCGGCTGAAGTTCACAATCCTGGGCCACTCGTCCGACGGTGTGCGGCTCAGCCGGGTGGTCTTCTGGCCGGGGGCCGTCCTTGCCACCTGGGGCGCGGTCCTGCCGGCCGCCGGGGCGGACGCCCGGCGTGACGTGCTGCTGCTGGTGCTCGCGGTCTGGGGGGTGGGCTGGATGCTCGGCCCGGTCTTCGCGTCGGGGGCGGGGGTGCTGCGGCCGTCGTTCTTCTCGCTGCTGCCGGTGGGCCGGCGCCGTCTCGGCCTGGCGTTGCTCGTGGCGGCGTGCGTCGGATACGGCCCCGCCGTGACCGTGCTGGCACTGGGGGCCGTGGGCGTGCACGCCGTCGACCGGGGGTCTCTTCCGGTGCTGCCGGTGGCGCTGCTCGCCGTACCGCCGCTGCTGGTGTTCATGGTGGCGCTGTCGCGGACGGTGTACGCGCTGATGGGCTCGGCGATGGGATCCCGGCTCGGGGTGACCATGTCGGCGATCCAGTACGGGCTCCTCATCGCGGGGCTGTTCACCGGGTGGCTGGCGGTCTCCAGCACCCAGCAGGGGGTGGCGGCGGTCGTGCGTGACGGGCTGCCGGGCGAAACGGCGGCCCGGGTCCTGGAGGCATTCCCGACGGCGTGGCCGGTTCTCGCCGTCGAGGCGGCGGCAGGGGGCCGGTGGGGGGCGGCGCTCGGGTGGCTGCTGGCCCTGACGGCGGCCGCCGTCGCGATGGCGGGGGTGTGCGCGCTCGTGCTGACCCCGCGCACCCCGGTCCGCACCGCGCGGCGGCGCTTCCGGGCGCTGGGCAGCCGGGTGCTGACGGGGCGGCCGATCCTGCCCGGCACGGCGACGGGGGCGGTCATGGGGAGGGAGCTGCGGCAGTGGTGGCGCGACCCCTGGCGGTCGCTGGAGCTCCAGTCCGGCGCCTGGACCGGTCTGTTCATCGGGCTGATCGGGCTGATCTCCGGGGTGCCTGAACTGCTGGCCTTCACGGGGCTCGCGGTGGCGCTGATGACCGCGCTGACCTCGTGCAACCTGCTGGGCCAGGACGGAACGGCGCTCTGGCTGACGGTGGTCGGCGCGGACCGGGGGGCCGTGCGCGCGGACATCCGGGGCCGCCAGGCGGCGTTGCTGATCCTCTTCGGCCCGGCGTCGGTCCTCCTGACGGCGGCGTTCACGCCGTTCTCGGGCGAGCACCGGTTCTGGGCGCTCGCGCTGGCGCTGCTCCCGGCGGTGCTGGGCTGCGCGGTGGGGGTGGCGGTGCTGCTGTCGGTCATCGCGGCCACGCCGGGCGTCGATCCCAAGTACCGGGTCGGGCCGAACGACGCGGGAGACATCTCGTACCAGCTCTGGATCGCCCTGTACGGGACGCTGCTGCTCGCGCTGCCGACCGTCGCCCTCGCGGTGCCCGCGCTGGTGACGGGCCGGACGACGCTGGCCTGGGCGGCGGTGCCCGTGGGCGTGCTGAACGGGGCGGTGGCCGCGTGGCTGTTCGGCCGCATCGCGTACCGGCGGCTGGAGGCGCGGCTCCCGGAGACGTTCGTCCGGCTGCGTTACGGCAAGTCCATCGCCTTCCAGCAGCAGCCGGCCGGCGGTGGCTGGCTCGACCGGATGGAGCGCGGTTCCGTCAAGGGGAACCAGGAGCGGAAGCCGGTGGGCACCTGAGTTAGAGGAGGGCCCCCCGGGGGATGATCGGCGCTGGGTGAGCGGCGGCATGCGGCAGGTGATCGGTGGTGAGGCCCTTGGGGTGCCGCGCCACCGACGGGGCAGGAGTGCAGGTGCGTGGCGGATGCGGGCGGGCCGGTGAAAAGCGGTGACGCAGCTCACGCCACCAGCCGGTGCACGGATCGATGCTTTCCGTCGTCTACTCCATTGCCGGGAACCGTTCACCCAGCCGCGAGAGGGAGCAGGTCTTGTCCAGCGTTATCGAGCAGTCCGTGCAGGCTCGCATGGTCGCGTCCGCACCGCGGATGGAGACCCTGCCCGCCACTCTGCAGTACGACCGCGAGGACCCCTTCGCCGTACGGATGGCGTTCCCGGCCCCGGCGACCCTGGAAGGGACCGAGGTGTCCTGGGAGTTCTCCCGCGAGCTGCTGACGGCGGGGGTCGACACCCCGGCCGGCGAGGGCGACGTCCGGGTCCGGCCGTTCGGGTACGAGCGGACGGTGCTGGAGTTCCACGCGGCCGAGGGCATCGCCATGGTGCATGTGCGCACGGCTGAGCTGCGCCGTTTCCTGGAGCGGGCGCAGGAGCTGGTGCCGGTGGGCGACGAGTACCGCTATCTGGATCTGGACCGGGACCTGACCGATCTGCTCGGCGGGGCCTGCTGACGGGCGGACCACTCCGGGCGGGTGTACCGCTCCGGGCGGGTGTGCCGCTCTTGACGGGCTTCCCGGCCCCGCGCCCCGGGGGCGCGCCGACGCCCCCGTCGTAAAACCGTTTGCCGGGGTGTGCGCCCCGGTCCTACCTTCGTGATGTTCCTGTTGTCGTCGTATCGGAGAAGGACGTTGCTGATCTGAGGTCCCCCGCACCGTGCAGCGCCGGCCCGCCACGCCTCGTCGTGGTGTCAGGCAGCGCCCGTGTGCGATCTCAGTCCGCCGGCCGTCCTTGCTGTCAACTCCCCGACGTACACAGGAGATCCGTATGTCTGCGTCCGATGCCCACATCAGCTGTGCCTCCCTTTCCTTCTCCTGGCCGGACGGCTCCGAGGTCTTCACCGGCTTCGACCTGTCCGTCGGCCCCGGCCGCACCGGGCTGATCGGCCTCAACGGGTGCGGCAAATCCACCCTGTTGCGGCTGATGGCCGGTGAACTCGCCCCGCTGGAGGGGCAGATCCGCACCCGTGGTGAACTCGGCTACCTGCCGCAGACCGTGACCCTGGACACCGCTCTGCGGGTCGATCAGGTGCTCGGCATCGCGGACCGGCGTGCGGCGATCGACGCCGTCGAAGCCGGTGACGCCCGTGAGGAGCACTTCACGGTGATCGGCGACGACTGGGCCGTGGAGGAGCGCGCCCGCGCCGCCCTCGACGGGCTCGGCCTCGGGCACATCGGCCTGGACCGCACGGTGGGCGAGATGTCCGGGGGCGAGTGCGTGCTCCTGCGGCTGGCCGCCCTGCTGCTGGCCCGCCCCGGGGTGCTGCTGCTGGACGAGCCGACGAACAACCTGGACGCCGTCGCCCGCAACCGGCTGTACGACGCGGTGGACGCCTGGACCGGGGCGCTGCTCGTGGTCAGCCATGACCGGGAGCTGCTGGATCGGGTCGACCGGATCGCGGATCTGCGCGACGGGGAGGTCACCTGGTACGGCGGAAACCTGTCGGCGTACGAGGAGGCGCTCGCCGTCGAGCAGGAGGCGGCGCAGCGGATGGTGCGGGCCGCGGAGTCGGATGTGCAGCGGCAGAAGCGCGAACTGGGCGAGGCCCACATCAAGTTGGCGCGGCGCAGGCGCTACGGGCAGAAGATGTGGGACATCAAGCGGGCGCCCAAGGCGGCCATGGCCGGGCGCAAGCGGTCCGCCCAGGAGTCGGCCGGCAAGCACCGCATCCTGCACGCCGAGCGGCTGGCGGAGGCCCGGGAGCGGCTCGACGAGGCGGAGTCGGCGGTGCGCGAGGACGAGGAGATCCGCATCGTGCTGCCGCAGACCCGGGTCCACCCGGGCCGCGAGGTGCTGCTCCTGCGTGATCCGGTACCGCCCTACGGGCCGCCGCTGCGCGGGGAGTTGGAGGTGCGGGGGCCCGAGCGGATCGCGCTGACCGGTCGCAACGGCGCGGGCAAGACGGCGCTGCTGCGGACGATCGCGGGCGAGCTCGCCCCGGTCTCCGGCGAGGCGACGGCGCTGCTGCCGCTGGGCTTCCTCCCGCAGCGGCTGGACACGCTGGACGACGCGCTGTCGGTGGCGGACAACGTGAAGCGGTGGGCCCCCGGCCTGACGGACAACGGCGTCCGGGCCCGGCTGGCGCACTTCCTGTTCAAGGGGGGAACGGCGGACCGCCCGGCCGGGACGCTGTCGGGCGGGGAGCGGTTCCGCGCGACGCTGGCGATGCTGCTGCTGGCGGACCCGGCCCCCCGGCTGCTGTTGCTGGACGAGCCGACGAACAACCTGGATCTGGCGAGCGTACGGCGGCTGACCGAGGCGCTGGAGGCGTATGAGGGGGCGCTGATCGTGGCGAGCCACGACGTGCCGTTCCTGGAGTCGATCGGCATCACCCGCTGGCTGCGGCTGGACGGCGAGCTGCGGGACACCACGGCGGAGGCGGTGCGGACGGGGCGGGAGTGACACGGGCCGAGCCGCGACCCCGTGTCGCGGCTCGGCCGTCGCTCAGTGGATCGGCGTCGTCTGGGCCAGGGCGATGAGCCAGTCGTCGCCCTGCCGGGTCAGGACGTAGGTCAGGACACCGGTCGAGGGCAGTGTGGACGAGCCCTCCACCCCTTCCCGTTCGTCGTGGACGGTCTTGGTGAGGCTGACGACGGCGACGTCCGGGGTGGTGAACTGGATGTCGTCGACCTCCATCGACGTCCGGATGTCCTTGAGCGGGGAGGAGAGTGCTTGGGTCATGGCCGAAGCGAAGGCGTCCCGTCCGAAGAGGCGCCGCCCGACCAGGTTGACGATCACCACGTTCGCGGTGTGCAGCGCGAGCAGCGCGTCCGGGTCGGTCTGCGCCGCCTGGGCCCGCACGACGAGTTCGCGGATCCGCTGCTCGTCGGCGGCGGTGCCGGCGGAAGCGGTGGAGAGGGTGGGGTTCTCGGTGTTCATGGGGGAAACCTAGAACCTCAACCCGGCTTGAGGTCAACCCCTCCCGTCGACCTTTGTGGCGACGTGGGCCGGTCGGCGGTCAGTGATCACGCGGGGCGATCAGCCTCCGCGTCGGCGTCGCGCCTGCGGCCCGTGTGCGAGACGGCGACCGGTAGCCGGCAATCGGCGACAGCAGTGGGTGACGGCAGGCGGCAGACGGCAGACGGCAGACGGCAGACGGCAGACGGCAACCGTGGACTCCAGCTCAGGCCGTGTGGCCGCAGCGAACCGGTGGACGGCGGCAGATCCCCCGTAAAAGGCGACAGAAGCTGTCAGGTATCCCGCCTAGCGTCGTCGGTATGGATCACAGCACCGAACGCGGCATCGCCATCACCGGCGCGCACGAGAACAATCTCCGCGACGTCTCCCTCACCCTCCCCAAGGGCCGGATCACCGTCTTCACCGGGGTCTCCGGTTCGGGGAAGTCGTCCGTCGTCTTCGACACGATCGCCGTGGAGTCCCAGCGGCAGCTGAACGAGACCTTCACCTCCTTCCTGCGGAACCGGCTGCCGAAGTACGAGCGGCCGCGGGCCGAGTCCATGGAGGACCTGTCGGTGGCCGTCGTCATCGACCAGAAGCCGCTGGGCGGCAACGTCCGCTCCACGGTCGGCACCGCGACGGACATCTGGTCGGTGATCCGGGTGCTGTTCTCCCGGTACGGAGTCCCCGCCGCGGGCCCGGCGACCGCGTACTCCTTCAACGACCCTTCGGGGATGTGCCCGGAGTGCGACGGGGTCGGGCGTACGGTCCGGCTGGACCTGGACCGGGCGGTCGACTGGTCGAAGTCGCTGAACCAGGGGGCGCTGCTGCTGCCCGGTCTCTCGGTGGGCAGTTGGGAGTGGAACCTGTACGGAGGGTCGGGGCGCTTCGACAACGACCTGCCGCTCGGGGAGTTCAGCGAGGAGGACCGCCGACTCCTGCTCCACGGCTCGGGGTTCACCGTGCGCGTCGACACGCGGACCGGGTCGGCTCAGATGCGGTTCGAGGGGGTGGCGGAGCGGTTCGACCGGCTCTACCTCAAGCGCGACACCGCCTCGCTGTCGGACAAACGGCGTGCGGCGGCCGCCCGCTTCACCGTCGAGCGGGTCTGCGCCTCCTGCGACGGGGCGCGGCTCAACGCGGCGGCGCTCGCCACCCGCATCGACGGGCTCGCCCGCCGACTACGGGCGGATGGAGGTCGCCGACCTCGTCGGCGTACTGGCGCGGATCGACGATCCGGTGGGCGGCCCGATCGCGGCGGCGGCCCGTGAGCGGCTGGAGCGGCTGGTGGGGATCGGGCTCGGCTATCTCAGCCTGGACCGGGAGACGACGACGCTGTCGGGCGGCGAGGGGCAGCGGCTCAAGGTGGTTCGCCACCTGGGGAGTTCGCTGACCGGGCTGACGTTCATCTTCGACGAGCCGAGCGTCGGGCTGCACCCGCGCGACGTCGGGAGGCTGGGGGATCTGCTGGTACGGCTGCGCGACAAGGGCAACACCGTGCTGGTCGTCGAGCACGACCCGGACGTGATGGCGGTCGCGGACCACATCGTGGACATGGGCCCGCGCGCCGGTGCGGATGGCGGGCATGTCGTCTTCGAGGGGACGTTCGACCAACTGCGCGCGGCGGACACGCTCACCGGCCGGTGCCTGCGCCGACGCACCCCGCTCAAGGGGGACTTCCGCTCCCCCACCGGCCAACTCCCGGTCCGGGGAGCCGATCTGCACAACCTGAAGAAGCTCGATGTGTCGTTCCCCACAGGAGTGCTGACCGTCGTGACCGGTGTGGCGGGTTCGGGCAAGTCGACTTTGGTGTCGGAGGTGTTCACGGCGGCCCACCCGCAGGCGGTGGTCATCGACCAGAGCGCGATCACCGCGTCCTCCCGCTCGACCCCCGCCTCGTACATCGGCGCACTGGACGCCATCCGCAAGGTCTTCGCCCGGGAGAACGGCGTCGACGCCGGCCTGTTCAGCTTCAACTCCTCCGGCGCCTGCCCGGGTTGCTCGGGCCGGGGTGCGATCACCACCGACCTCGCCTTCATGGACCCGGTCACCACGACCTGCGAGGAGTGCGAGGGCCGCCGCTTCCACGACGACGTCCTGAGGCACCGGGTCGGCGGCCGGTCGATCGTCGACGTCCTGGACATGACGGCGGCGCGGGCGGTCGAGCTGTTCGAGGACCGCGCACTGCTGCGGAAGCTGCGGACGCTCGACGAGGTCGGCCTCACCTATCTGACGCTGGGGCAGCCGCTCAGCACCCTCTCCGGCGGCGAGCGGCAGCGGATCAAGCTCGCCACCCAGCTGCACCGCACCTCCAGCGTGTACGTCCTGGACGAGCCGACGACCGGACTGCACCTGGCCGACACGGGCGCGCTGGTGGATCTGCTGGACCGGCTGGTCGACGCGGGGAACACGGTGATCTGCGTGGAGCACAACCTGGAGGTGCTCAAGCGGGCGGACTGGGTGATCGACCTCGGTCCGGACGGCGGGAAGAAGGGCGGGGAGCTGGTCTTCGAAGGGACGCCGGACCGGCTGCTGGCGGACCCCGTCTCGGTTACCGCCCGGTATCTGCGCCGGGATCTGGAAATGCCGGAGGCCCTTGGGGTGTGTCCGGCGGAGCCGGGTCGCAAGCCGCCCGGCCGGGTCGTGAGCCGCCCGCATGACCGTACGTGATGGGGCGCCCGCGGGGACGGGCTTGGTTTTGCCCTTACGGTCGCCTTAACCTACGGTCACGTAACCTACGAAGCCGTAGGTAATTCTCCCGTCCCCAGGAGCTCCCCGTGACGATCGCCTCTCCCCACCTCGGCAGTTCAAAGGCGTGGACCGACGCCCAGCTGCTGTTCGCGCTGGAAGAGGTGGTGGAAAAGGAACTCAACCGCCATCTCAAGGTCGCCAAGGACTGGATGCCCCACGAGTACGTACCGTTCTCGGACGGCCGGAACTTCCCCGGCGTCTTCGAGGACGGCGAGGCGTGGGCGGCGGACCAGTCCAAGGTCACCGACATCGGCAAGATCGCCCTCGTGGTGAACCTCCTCACCGAGGACAACCTCCCCAGCTACCACCACGAGATCGCCTCCCTCTTCGGCCGCGACGGCGCCTGGGGCACCTGGGTGCACCGCTGGACGGCCGAGGAGGGACGCCACGGCATCGTGATGCGCGACTACCTGCTCACCTCGCGCGCCGTGGACCCGGACAAGCTGGAGCAGTTCCGCATGGCGCACATGGCGGAGGGCTTCGAGTCGGACAACCGGCACTCGATGCTGCACTCCGTCGCGTACGTCGCCTTCCAGGAGCTGGCCACCCGCGTCTCGCACCGCAACACCGGCCACCAGTCCGGCGACCCGGTGTGCGACCGGATGCTGGCCCGGATCGCGACCGACGAGAACCTCCACATGGTCTTCTACCGCAATCTGCTGGGCGCGGCCTTCGAGCTGGCCCCGGACCTCACCATGCAGGCCGTGCGCGACGTCGTCGTCAACTTCCGGATGCCCGGACACGGTATGCCCGGCTTCGAGCGGGCCGCCGCGCAGATGGCGATCGGCGAGATCTACAACATGCGCATCCACCACGACGACGTGATCCAGCCGGTCCTGCGCTACCTGAAGGTCATGGACATCGACGGGCTCGGCCCGGAGGGCATGAAGGCCCAGGAGGAGCTCGGCCTGTACATGGGCGGCCTCGACAGCGAGGCGGCGAAGTTCGACGAGAAGCTCGCCGCCCGCAAGGCCCGGATGCTCGCCCGCGGCCGCGCCTGACCCCCTCGCCCCGCCGCCCCGCCCGCACGGCATTCCGGCGCGGTGACCTGCTCGTACGTCACGCACCCGGCACTGGCCCCGTCGAGCTACCGGCCCGTCCCCGCCCGGGCGTCCGCGCGGATGAGTTCGGCGGCTCGCTCCGCGAGGGCCACGGTCGGGGCGTGGGTGTGGCCGCGGGTGATGCGCGGCATCACCGACGCGTCGACGACACGCAGTCCGCTCACCCCGCGCACCCGGAGCCGGGGGTCGGTCACCGAACCCTCGTCCTCGCCCATCCGGCAGGTGCCGACCGGGTGGTACAGGGTCTCGGCCGCCCCCCGGATCGCCCGGGCCAGCTCCGTGTCGTCGACCACGCCCGGGTAGAAGCCCATGGGTTCGCCGGTGTACGCGGCGAGGCGCGGCGAGGCGAGCAGGCTCTCCGCGCGGCGGACGCCCGCGATCAGGCGGCGGAGGTCGGACGCGTCGGTGAGGTACCCGGGGTCGATCCGCACCCCGGCGGAGTCGGGGGCGAGGGTGATGCGACCGGTGCTCCCGGGCTGGAGCAGGATGACGCCGAGGGTGATGCCGTGCTCGGTGGGGGCGGCCAGTCCGTGGTCGACGAAGGGCGCCGGCGCGAAGATCAACTCCAGGTCGGGGGCGGTCTGTTCCGGCGTGGAGCGGATGAACGCGGCGGCCTCCCCGACGTTGGAGGTCAGCGGCCCGCGCCGGGCCAGGAAGTAGCGCGCGAGGTTGGCAGGCGTGTCGGCTCCGGTCAGGCTCACCGGTCGCGGGCAGCGCACCGTGACGGCGAAGGACAGATGGTCCTGGAGGTTCCTGCCGACGTCCGGGGAGGCCGCGCGCACCTCGATCCCCGCCGCTCCGAGCTCCTCGGGGTCGCCGATGCCGGAGCGCAGGAGCAGGTGGGGCGAGCCGATCGCGCCCGCGCTGAGGATCACCTCGCGGCGGGCGGTGAGGCGGCCGGGACCGGCCTCGGTGTGCACGCCGGTGACCCGTGGGCCGTCGAAGGCGAGGGCGCGGACCCGGGTACCGGTGAGGACGTCGAGGTTGGCCCGGCGGGCGGCCCGCTTCAGATAGCCGTCCGCCGCGCTCCAGCGGCGGCCCCGGCGCTGGTTGAGCGGGGTGAGGGCGCAGCCGCTGTGGTCGGGCACGTTGAGCTCGGGCAGCTCCGCCAGGCCCTCGGACCGGCACGCGGCCAGGAACGCCGCGCTCAGCGGGCTCGGGTCGCGGGGCGGCGAGATGAAGAGCGGCCCCTCGGTGCCGTGGACACTGCTCGCGGTGGTGGGGCCGGTCCACTGCTCCGCCCGCCGGAAGTACCGTACGAACGTGTCGTGGGACCAGTCCTCCCCCGCACTCCGCGCCCAGGCGTCGTAGTCGTCCCGGTGGCCGCGCACCCACATCATCGCGTTGATGGACGAGGACCCGCCGAGGACGTGGCCGCGCGGCCAGTACAGCTCGCGGCCGTCGAGCCCCGGCTGGGCGACGGTGTGCAGATTCCAGTCGTACGGGGTCTTGAACAGCTTCGGGAAGGCCGCCGGGATGCGGATCTCCAGCTTCCGGTCGGGCCCGCCGGACTCCACGAGTGCGACTCTGACCGTGGGGTCCTCGGAGAGCCGGGCGGCCAGGACACAGCCCGCCGATCCCGCGCCGACGACGATGTAGTCGTAGGCGGTGCGGTCGTGGGCGGCGGTACGGCCGTGGGCGGCGGCGTGGCCACGGGTGGTGGCGTGGTCGTGGGTGGTCGCACGGCCGTGGGGGGTCGCACTCCCGTGGGTGGTGCGCTCCCCCGGTGTCCCGGACTGCTCCTGCACGCTCATCGCGACTCCCCTGCCCGGTGCGGACGCCTGTGGCGGACAGCGGAAGTCTGGCATGGGCGGGGGCGGTTCACCCCTGGTTGCGCTCTTCCCGGCGCAACCTCTCCCGCTCCTTCTCGGAGAGCCCGCCCCAGACGCCGAACCGCTCGTCGTTGGCGAGCGCGTACTCCAGGCAGGCCACACGCCCCTCGCAGGCCCCGCACAGCTGCTTGGCCTCGCGCGTCGAACTGCCGGGGGCCGGGAAGAAGAACTCGGGGCCGGCCTGCGCGCACAACGCGGTCTCCTGCCAGGCGAGCGCGTCGTCGGTGATCGTATTCATCAGCATGGGGAACACGGTGCCCGGCCGCGATAAACGACTGATCAACGATTCATCAATCGCCGCGCGGGAGGCCCCGGGAACCCCCTGGCGTTCCGCTGCCCGCTACTGCCTCGGCTGGGGCTTCATCAGCGCGAAGACCGCCCCGTACGGATCGGTGACGTTGGCCATCGTGCCGACGCCGGGCACCTCCATCGCCGGCAGCGCCTCCGCACCGCCGAGCCGCCGCGCGGCGGCCACCGCGGCCTCCACGTCGTCCACCGCGAAGTACGGCATCCAGTGGGGGCCGCGCGCGGCCTCGGCCGGGACGTCGCCCATCGTGACCAGGCCGCCGAACGACAGCTCCGGGCCGGCGCCGGCGGGATGGACCGTGGTGTAGACGTACTCCGTGCCCTCCACCTTCAGCGCTTCGGTCCGCCAGCCGAAGACGTCGGCGAAGAACACGGCCGCCGCCGGGACGTCCGGGGTGTACAGCTCGGCCCAGAGCAGCGAGCCCGGCTGCTGGATGACGCCCAGGCCGGGATTCTGTCGCGGCTGCCAGACGCCGAAATAGGCTCCGGCCGGGTCGGTGAAGCCGCCCATCCGGCCGTAGTCGAGGACGTCCATCGGCTCGAACGCGGACCGCCCGCCCGACCGGGTCACCAACTGGGCGGTGGCGGAGATGTCGGGCGACTGGAAGTAGACCGTCCAGGCGCTGGCGGACTGGTCCTCGGGGACCGTCATGACACCGCCCGCGGTGTGGCCGTCCAGGGTGAACATCCCGTACCCGCCGACCTCCGGGCCGCCGGGGACGTGCTCCCAGCCGAAGAGTCCGCCGTAGAAGGCGACGGCCCCCTCAAGGTCGGGCGTGCCCAGATCGATCCAGTTGGGCGCTCCATCGGGGAAGGCGGGGTTGAGCATGACGTGCTCCTTCGGCGGATCCCATGGCCCGCACGCGCGCACAGCGGTGCGGGGCTGTTTCCCTGTCCCGTCGAGTCTCGCACCGGCCACTGACAACCGCAGTCCGCGAAGGGCCGTCCGGGCCGGGAGGACTCGTACGGCCGGGGGCAGGGGTGGCGACACCGCAGCGCCGGAGTACGCGGCCGACGAGGGCGGGGCGGTTTCCGCGGGGCCCGAACGCGAAGAAACCTCCCACCGGCTCAGGCCGGGGGAGGTTTCCGCTGCCGTGCGTGATTCAGACCTCGGGGCGACCGACGTACGCGAGGAACGCGCCCCACGCAGCGGCCGGCACGCGCACCTCGGGGATGGTGCGGTCCTTGCTGTCGCGCGCACGAACAACGCCGGGAAGGCTCGGGTCCACGACCTTCACCTCGACACAGTTGTCGTTGCTTCCGCTGTACGAGCTGATGCGCCAAGCAGACTGTCGTGTCATCGCTGATGCCTCCTTGTGGTCACACCTCGGGGTGACCGACGTACGCGACGAACGCGCCCCACGCCGCCGCAGGAACCCTGACCTCAGGAAGGCTGATGTCCTTGCTGTCCCGCGCACGGACCACACCGGGAAGGCTCGCGTCCACGACCTTCACCTCGACACAGTTGTCGTTCGCGCCGCTGTACGAGCTGATGTGCCAATCGAACTGCCGTGTCATCGCTGGTGCTTCTTTCGTGCGTCCCTCATGGCCTGTGCGGACGCGTCGAGGTCCAACGCGCCAGCCTGGACGTGATCGTAGATCCTCTGGAGCATATCGACGTCGTCGGGCTCCTGGTAATAGGTCCCCGTGTGGAACCCTTCGGCGTAAGCGGTTCGCGTACCGTCCCGAAGCGTCAGCAGACTGATCGAGCCGGGCACTGCGGGCTCATCGATCGGGAGCACCTGGATGTGGATGAACGGGCGCTCGGCCATCTCCAGCAGGTGATCGATCTGCTGGGCCATGACCTCGGAACTGCCGTGGACCTGGTGGAGGGATGACTCGGCCAGGACGACCCACAGCCACGGCGGATTCTCCCGGCCGAAGACCTCCTGCCTCTCAGCCCGGCGGACTACGGAGTCCTCCAAGGTCTCGGGACTGTCCGTGAAGGTCACCGCCATCAACGCCCGTGCGTAGTCGGAGGTCTGGAGCAGCCCCGGAACTCCGGGAGAGAACTCGTGTATCGACCGGGCACCGGCCTGATCCCGCAGGAAACGACGGGAGTAGTTCTTGAACGCCTCGGATTTGATCAGCGTCTGAAGCTCCAACAGGGCCCCGTCCACGCCGAACACCTGCTCCAACTTCACCGTGAGGTCCCGCCCCGGCGGGTCGTTCGCGGTCTCGATCGAGCTGATCCGGCCGGGGCTGACGAACACCTTCGTCGCGAGGTCGACGACCTCCCAGCCCCGTGCCTGCCTGAGCATACGGATCTTCGACCCGAGCAAGTCCTCCACGCTCTTCTCGGGCGTCAGTTCCTTAGGCGGCCTCGCCATGCGTGCGACTCCATTTTTCCGGGTTGCGGACTCGGAATTATTACCTCTGGTGATCGTACGGCTACAGAGCCCAAGCTGGTTGTGGAACGGCGAACTCCGCCCCGTACGAGGGACGCAGGGCCGACGCACGGCCGGAGCCGGCTGCCCGCACCACCACGATCGAGAGGACTTCATGAACGTCATCGAGCACGACGAGAGCGCCGAAGCGGGGTGCACGGAATGACCGTCCTGATCGTGGACAACCCGTCCGAGCCCGGCACCGATCTGATCGTCAAGGAACTGGCCTCGGCGGGGGTCCCCATGTTCCGCATGGACATGGCCGATTTCCCCTCCGCGCTGGACTTCCGCGCCTCGTTCGGCGTGGAGCGCTGGGAGGGCGTCCTCACCAAAGGTGAGAGGTCCGTCGACCTGTCCGCCATCAGGGCCGTGTACTGGAATCGGCCGGGTGCGTTCACCTTTCCCGGGCTCTCCGAGTCGGACGAGCGCTACGCCCGCGATGCGGCCCGCATCGGGTTCGGCGGCGTCCTGACGAGCCTGGACGCGGCGTATCTGAACCATCCGGCCAAGTCGACCGCCGCCGAGTTCAGGCCGCGCCAGCTCCAGGTGGCGAGCGCGGCCGGCCTCGCGATTCCCCAGACTCTGGTGACGACGGAGGCGGAGGCGGTACGACGCTTCTCGCGCAACGTCGGCGGTCCGGTCGTCACGAGGGCGCTGGGGGCTCCCGTGGCGGCCCGCACGGCGGGGTACGAGTGCCTCTGCGTACGCGAGCCGGATCCCGACGCCCTTGAGGGCATCGCGTCGACGGCCCACCTGTTCCAGGAGCGGATCGAGAAGGACTTCGAGGTCCGGGCCGTGTTCGTCGGGGACGAGTGCTTCAGTGCACGCGTCGACGCCGTGACCGATCAGGCCCGGATCGGGATCGACCGGCGCTCGGGGTGCGACTCGGTCAAGCTCACCCCGGTGGAGACGCCCAGGGACGTGCACCATGCGTTGCGGCGGTACGCGGCCGTGATGGGCCTGGCCTGTTTCACGGCGGACTTCGTCGTGCGGCCTTCGGGCCAGTGGGTGTTCCTGGAGGCCGACCCGCGCGGCCGGTGGGCCTGGACGAACTCCCCGGACCTTCCGGTGGCGAAGGCCATCGCCGGCGTTCTGGAGGAATGGTGCGATCTCTGAACCGCCGGCCGGCGCCGACGCCCGCCCCGGACAGGCCGGGCGCCCACGCGCCTGCGCCCGCCGGGTAGGGCCGCGCCCGGGGGCTGTCCGCGGGCCGTGGGACGATGGCCGCGCACAACGAAGAGACCACACTCCGATGGCGGCGAGAGCGACGATGACGGACACGGGGGTCACGACCGCCCGCCCGGCGAGCACGGGCCGGGCCGCCCGTGACCTGCTCGCGCGGGCGGAAGCGCTGCTGGACCGGGCCCGCGCCGTGCGGGAGGACCACGCCCGCGCCGTCGACGCCGTACGGGCCGTCCTCGACCCGCTCCTCTCCTCCCTGGTCGACCGGGAGCTGGCCGCCATCCCGGTCTCCCGGCTCAAGGACGTCACCGAGGGCCGGCTACGCCTCGGAGCCCTCGAACAGGCCGGGTTCACGACCGTCGGGCAGGTCCACGGGACGGGCCGCTACGAGCTGCGGCAGATTCCCGGGGTCGGGGCGCACACCGCCGATCAGGCGCTGGCCGCCGCCGGGCAGATCGCCGACGCGGTGCGCGAGACCGTCTCCGTGCGGATCGACATGGACGCCCCGGACGAGGCGACGACCGCGCTGGTCGTCGCCCTCAACCGGCTGGTGGAGGCCGGACCGGAAGCCCGGCGGGCGGTGGAGGCGGCCGGGCGGCTGGCCGAACGGCTCGATCCGCTGGTGGCCGCCGCCGGACCGGCCGGGAGCCGGCTGCGGATGCTGTTCAGCGGCAAGGAGAAGCGGAGCCGGGCGCTCGACGCCGTGGCCGGTCTGCGTACGGCGTTCGCGGAGGCGGTGGAGCAGGAGCTGCCGATGCTCTTCGGGCAGGTCTCCGTGGACCTGCTGCGGGCTCCGGAGTCCGCGCCCGGGGCGTGGGTGGACTTCGAGCTGCGGTCCGCCGAGTACTACAGCCTGCTCGCCGAACTGTCGGGCAGCGGGCCTGACCGGGACGCCGCCGAGGGGTTCCTCCCCGCCGGGATCGCGGACCGGGTGCGGGCCCTCCGGCTCGACGACTCGCGGCTACGGGTCTCCCTGCGCGGCTACCAGTCGTTCGGGGCGCGCTTCGCGCTGGTGCAGCGGCGGGTGATCATCGGGGACGAGATGGGGCTCGGCAAGACCGTGCAGGCCATCGCCGCCCTGGCCCATCTCGCCGCGCGGGGCGAGAGCCACTTCCTGGTGGTGTGCCCGGCGAGCGTGCTGATCAACTGGTCCCGGGAGATCCGGGCCCGCTCCACCCTGCGCGCACTGCCGGTGCACGGGGCGGATCGGCTGGACGCGTTCGGGGAGTGGCGGGCGAAGGGCGGAGTCGCGCTGACCACGTTCGACGCGCTGCGCACCCTGCCCGGCGAGGAGGCCGTCGCCCCGGCCCTGCTGGTCGTGGACGAGGCGCACTTCGTGAAGAACCCGGCCACCCGGCGGGCGCAGGCGGTCGCCGGATGGGCGGAGCGCGCGGATCGGGTGCTGTTCCTCACCGGGACGCCCATGGAGAACCGGGTGGAGGAGTTCCGCAGCCTCGTCCGCCAACTCCGCCCGGATCTGGCCGATGTGGTGAGCTCGACGCACGGGGCCGCCGGTTCACAGGCGTTCCGCAGGGCGGTCGCCCCCGCCTATCTGCGCCGCAACCAGGTGGACGTCCTCGCCGAACTCCCCGCGCTGGTCCACGTGGACGAGTGGGAGGAGTTCAGCGCCGGGGACCTGGCGGTGTACCGCGAGGCGGTCACGGCCGGGCAGTTCATGCGGATGCGCCGGGCCGCGTACGCCGACCCGGCCGCCTCCGCCAAGCTGGAGCGGCTGCGCGAACTGGTCGACGAGGCACGGGACAACGGGCTGAAGGTCGTCGTCTTCTCGTACTTCCGCGAGGTGCTCGCCACGGTGGGCGAGGCGTTGGGGCCGCACGCGTTCGGGCCGATCTCGGGGAGTCTCCCGGCCGCCCGGCGGCAGGAGCTGGTCGACGCCTTCTCCGCCGCGGACGGGCACGCGGTGCTGCTGAGCCAGATCCAGGCCGGGGGCACCGGTCTGAACATGCAGGCCGCTTCGGTGGTCGTCCTGTGCGAGCCGCAGATCAAGCCGACGTTGGAGCACCAGGCCGTCGCGCGTGCGCACCGGATGGGGCAGGTGCGCACGGTCCAGGTGCACCGGCTGCTGGCGGCGGACAGCGTGGACCAGCGCATGGTGGAGCTGCTGGCCCGCAAGGACCGGCTCTTCGACGCGTACGCCCGGCGCAGCGACCTCGCGGAGACCACGCCGGACGCCGTGGACGTGTCCGACGGTGAACTCGCCCGGCGCATCGTGGAGGAGGAGCAGCAGCGGCTGGGCCGTGCGGAATGACGGCCCGTCAGTGCTGGTGCTCCGCCGCACCCTTGCCCTCGCCGGCCCCGTTCTTCTCCGCTCCGCCGACCACATGGTGCGGTTCGTAGCCCGGGATCGTGCCGTCCGGCTTCTTGATCAGCAGCAGGCCGGCCATGCCCATGTCGGAATGGCTCTGTACGTGGCAGTGGTACATCCACGCGCCCGCGCCCACGCGTTCGCCCGCGATGATCTGGAGGCCGAAGGAGTCGGCGGGGCCGCAGATCTTGTTGTCGATGACCCGGCTGGGGTCGTCGGGGCCGGTCAGCAGCCCGGTGCGGTTGTCCGCCCAGCGGTGACCGTGGATGTGGAAGGTGTGGTAGAACTCACCGTGCGTGATCATCACGAATTCGAGCCGATCACCCACCGTGGCTTCGAAGTTGACGCTGTTGTGAGCCGTCTTGTTGTTGATCATCATGTCGTTGAAGACGACCGTGCACGTCTGGTCGGGCAGCAGGTCGCCCTTCCTTCGCACCACGAGCGGCCCGTACAGCCCCTTGCGGATACCGCCGGTGCCGTGGTCGGTGCCGACGACGTGGTCGTGGTAGTGCCAGTACCCCGCACTGCCCGGCTCGTACGTTCCGTCCTTCCGGCGGCCCGGCTTGTGGGTGCGCCAGGTGTACGTGCGGGTGCCGCCGGGCTCGACGTGGCTCTTGTTCATCCGGGTGCCGTCGTTGGCGATGTCGTAGTCGACGCCGTGGACATGGAGGCTGGCGTCCACGTCGGTGAGGTTCTCGAAGGCGATGTGCAGGGTGTCGCCCTCGTTCAGCTCGATGAGCGGGCCGGGGATCGACGCCTTGCCCTTCTCGAAGCCGTAGCCGAGCTCGCCGTTCGGCAGCTTCTCGGCGTACATCGTGATGCGGCGCACTACTCCCCCGTCCGGGGCCGTGCGCGGCGGGTTCTCGGCGGAGCTCGCCTCCACCGCGCCGAGCGACAACGATGTCACGCCGGTCGCTGCCGCGGCCGCGCCGCCGATCAGCATCCGCCGGCTGAAGGTCCTTCGGTCCATGTCGAACTCCCTACGGGGATAAGGAAACTGGCGGAGACGGGGGCCCGGAGCTACCGGAACGGGCCACACCGTATCCGGGGGCCGAGCGTTTATCCACACTCAGGACAAAGTTTGTGCGATTGCTGCCACGGCTCTTGGCGCGCCACGAAAAGGGGTCTAGCTTCGTGCGCTGTCGCAGTCAACGTCGCAGTGACCACAGAAGGGTGGGGTGACCCACATGCAAGGCGCATCGCATCACCGGTCCAGATCACGAAACCGACGCGGCCTCGCGGCGGCCGTGGCGGCCGGCGCACTGACCGTGTCCTTGCTGAGCGCGGGCGGACCGGCCAGCGCGGGCACGTCGCCGGACCGGGATCTGGTCGAGAGGATGGCGACAACGTTGTCCCTGCCATCCCCGCCGGGCGCCGCGAACCAGGTCAAGGTGCTGGTCTTCCACGCGTCGGCCGGCGATGAGGCCCCGTACACCGACGCCGGGATCGCGGCGATCGAGAAGATCGGGCAGACCGGTCCGGAGGCCGGGCGGTTCACCACCGTGGCCACCGCCAATCCGAACGTCTTCACCAACGGCAAGCGGCTCGGCTCCTTCCACGCGGTCGTCTTCCTCACCGGCGGCGGCGACGTCCTGGACCCGGAGCAGGAGGCGGGCCTGGAGGCGTACATGGAGGCGGGCGGCGGCTTCCTAGGCATCCATGACGCGGCGCGCACCGAGCCGTACTCGGACTGGTTCACCGGCCTGGTCGGGGCCCGTCCGGCGGGGAACAGCCCGACCGCCGTACAGCGGGCCACGGTCGAGATCGGGGACCGGGTCCATCCGGCGACCAAGAGCCTGCCGCTGGAGTGGAAGCGCCCCGACACGTGGCTGAACTGGACGAAGAACCCGTCCGGTGACGTGCACACCGTGGCGCGCGTGCGGGAGTCGACGTACAAGCCGGGTGCGAGCGCCAACGGCTGGGACCACCCGGTCTCCTGGTGCCGCGATTACGACGGCGGCCGTTCCTTCTACACGGCGATGGGCGGTACGGCGGACAGCTTCGCGGAGACCGACTTCCGCGACCATCTGCGCGGCGCGCTCGCCTGGACGAACCGCACCTCGCAGGCCGACTGCAAGGCCACCATCACCTCCAACTACACCGCCGAGCGCCTCACCCAGCCCAACCAGCCCGGCCAGAACGACCAGATCGGCGAACCGCACGGCCTGGTGACCGCCCCGGACGGGCGGGTCTTCTACATCGGGCGCGGCGGGGCCGACAGCTCCGTCCCGGTCGTCACGGACTGGAACGACCCGAACGTCGGCAAGGGCAAGGGCGAGATCCACGTCTACGACCCGAAGACGAAGAAGGTCGCCCTGGCCGGGGTGCTGGACGTCTTCGGCAACAAGGGCGGCGGCGACGAACTGACCAAGGTGGAGGAGGGGTTGCTCGGCATCGAGCTGGACCCGGACTTCGCCTCCAACGGCTGGGTCTATCTGCACTACACCCCGCACGCGAAGATCGACCGCGACAAGCGCACGGCGGTCCGGCAGGTCTCCCGCTTCACCTTCGACCCGGCGGCGAACAAGCTGGACCTCGCCTCCGAAAAGGTGCTGCTCGGCTGGCCGGTGCAGATCCACAGCTGCTGCCACGCGGGCGGCGGTCTGGCCTGGGACTCGAAGGGCAACCTGTACATCGCGACCGGCGACAACAACTCCTCCGGTTTCAGCAGTGGTTACTCCGGCAACAACCCGGAGCCGAACTACAAGGGCGTCTCCTTCGCGGACGCGCGCCGGACCTCGGGCAACACCAACAACCTCAACGGGAAGATCCTGCGGATCCACCCCGAGGATGACGGCACGTACACCCTGCCCGCCGGGAACCTCTTCACCGGCAAGGAGCCGGACGAGGGCGGCGGGAAGACCCGGGGCGAGATCTATGTGATGGGCGTGCGCAACCCGGCCCGGATCTCGATCGACCGCTCGACGGACACCCTGTACGCGGGCTGGGTGGGCCCCGACGCGGGCTCGGCGTCCACCACTTGGGGCCCGGCGAAGTACGACACGTTCGCCGCGATCACCAAGGCGGGCAACCACGGCTGGCCGTACTGCATGGGCAACAACCAGCCCTACCGGGACCGCAATCTGCCCGACCCGAGCAAGCCGCTGGGCTGGTACGACTGCAAGGCCCCGAAGAACGAGTCGCCGAACAACGACGGCCTGGTCAAGCTGCCGCCGGTGACCCCGAACACCATCTGGTACTCGCCCCAGGGCGGCGGGGTCGACTACCCGCGTGACGCGAACGGCGTACCGAGCTACAAGGCGGAGGAGCAGAAGGAGTTGCTGCCCTGGCTCAAGGGCGGCGGCCAGGCGACCATGAACGGCCCGGTCTACCGTTACGACGCGCGGAGCGAGTCCTCGGCGAAGTGGCCCGCGTACTGGGACGGCAAGTGGTTCGTCGGCGACTTCTACGACGACACCCAGCCCCGCCACGCGGTGATCACCGACCCGAAGACGGTCGGGAAGGGCGGACTGCCCACGCACGCCGAGTCGTTGAAGAAGATCATCCCGGTCGGCGCGGACGGCATCCGCAACCTCATGGACTGGAGGTTCGCGCCGGACGGCTCGTTGTACGTCCTGGACTACGGGCGCGGCTTCTTCACCTCCGACTCCAAGTCCGCGCTGTGGCGCGTGACGTACAAGGGCGGCGCGTCAACTCCCGCCGTCAAGGACCTGGTTGGAAAGGCGGCAGCGCAGTGAGACACCCCACGCACCTCGCCCGGCGGCGGCATCGGCCGCCCAGTTTCTGGGTGGCCCTGCTGGCCTCCCTGCTCATGGTCCTCGGGCTGACGTCGACGGCCGCGTACGGCAAGGGCGGCGACACCCCCGGGACGAAGACGGGCGGAACCGCCGCAGCCGCCGACCAGGTGCTGACCTGGACCGCCGGCGACCCGATCGACCGCTATCTGACCGCCCCGGAAACGGCGGTGGCCGGCAAGGCGACCATCGTCTTCGAGAACAGCACGGCGACCGGCAACACCACGAGCATGCCGCACACGCTGACGTTCAGCGTCTCGGACCCCGAGTACAACAACGACGTCCAGCTGAACATCCTGGCCAACCCCGGTGACGCGGAGGGCGGCAAGCACAGCGTGGAGGTCACGCTCACGCCGGGCAAGTACTTCTACCACTGCACGATCCCCGGCCACGGCGAGATGAAGGGCGTCCTGACCGTCACCGAGGGCGGCGGCGAGGAGGACACCGAGGCCCCCGCGACCTCCGCGAAGGTCGACGGCGACCGGAACGGCGACGGCGCGTACATCGGCCAGGCCACCGTCACCGTCGAGGCGACGGACGCGGGCTCCGGCGTCGACACCGTCGAGTACGCGGTGGGGGCGGACGGCGACTGGCAGCCGTACACCGCGCCCGTCGTCGTCGACGAGGTCGGCGAGCACACGGTCCGCTACCGGGCCACCGACAAGGCGGGCAACACGGCGGCGGAGAAGTCCGTCGACTTCGCGGTCGCCGCGCCGCCGACCGACGACGAGACCCCGCCGGAGACCTCCGCGACCGTCTCGGGCGAACAGGACGCCGATGGCGCGTACTTGGGCATGGCCACGGTCACCGTGACCGCGTCCGACACCGGGTCCGGCGTCAACACCATCGAGTACGCGATCGGCGCGGACGGCGACTGGAAGCCGTACACCGCACCCGTGATGGTCCACGAGGTCGGCGAGCACACGGTGCGCTACCGGGCCACGGACCGGTCGGGGAACGTCGCGGCCGAGAAGAAGGCCGAGTTCACCGTGGTGGAGCCGCCGTCGCAGGACAAGACGGCTCCGGAGACCTCGGTGAAGGTGGAGGGCGAGAAGAACTCGGACGGCGCGTTCATCACCAGCGCCAGGGCCACGATCACCGCGACCGACGACGACTCGGGCGTGGACAAGGTGGAGTACTCGCTCGACGGCGGCCCCTACCTCGCGTACACCGCCCCCGTGATCGTCGACCGGGTCGGCCACCACACGGTGGCGCACCGGGCCACCGACAGGGCGGGCAACACCTCCGAGGCGAAGAAGGCGTCGTTCACCGTCGCCCAGGGCGGCGGGGTCCCCGCGCCGAACTGCGCGGAGTTCGACGAGCGGCACACCGTCTTCGTCGGCACGGTCGACACGGGCGTCCCGAACCGGATCACCCGTAACCGCTGCACGATCAACGAGCTGATCGAGGACGAGAAGGACTGGTCCTCCCACGCGCTGTTCCTCAAGCACGTGACGTCGGTGCTCGACAGGCTGAAGAGCGACGGCGTGATCGACCAGCGCGAGCGCAAGGCCATCAACCAGGCCGCCAAGAAGTCGGGCATCGGGAAGCCGGGCCAGTCCGAGGGCTACACCAAGCTCTTCGACGGCACGGCGGCCTCGCTCGCCAAGTGGAGCCACGTGGGCGGCGGCGCGTTCGGGCTGAACGAGGAGGAGGGCTCGATCACCAGCTCCACCACCGTGGGCGGCATGGGCATGCTGTGGTTCCCGGCCCGTGCGTACGGCGACTTCTCGCTGAAGCTCCAGTGGCGCGACGACGCACCGGGCTCGGGCAACGCCAACGGCGGGGTCTTCGTCCGCTTCCCGAAGGTCCACGACCACCCGGAGGAGTCGCGGCCGGAGTGGGTCGCCATCAAGTACGGCCATGAGATCCAGGTCAACGACCGGCCGGACGGCGACATGTACAAGACCGGGTCGGTGTACGGCTTCGACCGGGTGGGTCTCGGCGGCGCGGGCGTCACGCCCAAGGGCGCCTGGAACGACTACGAGATCAAGGTGGTGGACCAGCACTACGAGATCTACCGCAACGGCGTCCTGATCAACGAGTTCGACAACACCGGCGGTCAGCTCTTCGAGCCGCCGCGCGGCGACGACCCGGGCACGGACGGCCGGCGGTTCGCCTCCGGTCACATCGGGCTCCAGGTTCACGGGGTCACCGACGTCATCTCGTACCGGGACATCCGGATCAAGGAGCTGTAAGCCCCACGGAAGGTCTCAGGAGGCCGTGGCCGCGTGCTCGGGCGTGCGGGCGCGGCCTCCCGGGTGCCGGTGGCGCCACACCCAGAAGACCGTGCAGGAGACCAGCGCCCAGCCGGCCAGGACCAGGTACGGGAAGACGAACTGGTGGCCCTGGTAGTAGACGGCGGTGTGCTGGGCGTTGACGGACGCGCCCGGCGGCAGCCAGCGGCCGATGTGCCCGAGGGCGGACGGCAGCAGCGGCCAGGAGACCGCGCCGCCGGAGGAGGGATTGCCGAGCAGCACCATGACGCCCCAGGTGGGGATCATCGCCCACCGGCCCATCAGGGTGTTGAACATGGTGAAGACCATGCCCGAGGTGAACATCGTGAACGCCAGGATCAGCCAGGACTGGACGAACGGCAGGTCGACCGCCCCGAGCCACCAGTCCACGGCGGCGGCGATCGCGAAGCCGCCGAGCAGGGCGTACGCGACCGTGAACGCGATGCGCTCCGCCGGGTTGAGGCCGTGGGCGTGGACGCTCAGCTGGATCGCGCCGAGGAAGCCCATGATGACGGCGGCCAGCGAGATGTAGAACAGGGCGAGCCCGCGCGGGTCGCCCCTCTGGAGCGGCTTGATGTCCTTGACCGTGACCTCGGTCCCGGTGTCCTCGCCGACCTCCAGCCCCGCCTTGCCGAGCAGTTCGGCCACGGACGCGCCCGAGGCCCCGGCCACGTCGAGCGCGATCCCGTCGCCGTCGTCGGACGCGCGGACGATCGCGAACACCTTCTGCTCGTCCAGGGCGCGGCGGGCGTCGGCCGTGTCCGGGTAGGTGCGCAGTTGGAGCGAGGCGTCGAGCGCCTTCTCCATCCCGGTGACGAACGCCCTGCCGCCCGCCACCTCCGGCTCGGTGACCAGCGCGGCCGGGATGCGGTGCGGGGTGGGGTTGGCCATCGCGTACGTGTAGGAACCGGCGAAGAGTCCGGCCGCGGCGGCGACGATGAGCACCAGGACGGTCGCCGGGAGGAACGGGCTGTTCTTGTACGCCTCCCAGCGCTCGCGAAGGGTGAGGGGGCGGCCGTGCGCCCCGTGCTTCTGACTGCTCCCGCCCCGCTCGCCGCGGTTCTCTTCGCCGCCGCTCTTCTCGCCGTTCCCGGGCCTGTCCGCCTCCCCGCTCACGCCATCTCGCCCTCGTCGTCGTGCCGGGCGCGGCTGGGCTGGACCCGCTTCGGTTCGCCGGGCATCTTCGGGTACTCCGGCGGGTACGGCAGGTCGCCGAGGCCCCGCTCCTTCTCGTCCCGGTCGGCCAGCTCCAGCAGCCCGTCGAGCCGGAACGCCTCCTGGTCCATGTCGGCGTGCACGTCGCCGAGTTCGGCGTACCGCACCGGCAGCGTGACGATGTCGAAGTCGCGCGGTTCGGCGTCGTCGATCTCCTCCCAGCGCAGCGGCGCGGAGACCGGGGCGTGCGGGAAGGGGCGTACGGAGTAGGCGGAGGCGATCGTGCGGTCCCGGGCCGTCTGGTTGAAGTCGACGAAGATCCGCTCGCCGCGCTCCTCCTTCCACCACGCCGTCGTCACCCGCTCGGGCATCCGCCGCTCCAGCTCGCGCCCGGCGGCGATGGCGGCGCGCCGGACCTCGGTGAAGGTCCAGGCCGGCTCGATGGGGACGAAGACGTGCATCCCGCGCCCGCCGGAGGTCTTGGGCCACCCGCGTACGCCGTGGTCCTCCAGGACGGAGCGCAGCTCGTGGGCGGCGGCCACCGCGTCGGCGTAGTCGGTGCCGGGCTGCGGGTCCAGGTCGATGCGCAGCTCGTCGGGGTGGTCGGTGTCCCCGGCCCGAACCGGCCAGGGGTGGAAGGTGAGGGTGCCGAGGTTGGCGGCCCAGATGACGGCGGCGAGCTCGGTGGGGCAGAGCTCGTCGGCGGGACGCCCGCTGGGGAAGGCGATCCGGGCTGTGGGGATCCACTCGGGGAGGTTCTTCGGGGCGCGCTTCTGGTAGAAGAAGTCGCCCTCCACCCCGTCCACGAAGCGCTGGAGCGTGGTGGGCCGGTGGTTCAGGGCGCGGGTGATCCCGGGCCCCACGGCCAGGAAGTACTCCGCCACGTCTCTCTTGGTGTAGCCCTTCTCCGGGAAGTACACCTTGTCCGGGTTGGACAGCCTCACCGCTCGTCCGCCCGCGTCCAGCTCCACCGCTGCTCCCATGACGGCCACCGTAGGCCGGTCGCACATATGCCGCATATCGGGAGACGGGGGACGGCGGGCGGGCGAGAATCGGTTCATGGACCTGCCGGTGATGCCACCCGTGAAACCGATGCTCGCCAAGTCGGTGTCCAAGATCCCGCCGGGCATGAGCTACGAGGCCAAGTGGGACGGCTTCCGGGCGATCGTCTACCGGGACGGCGACGAGGTCGAGATCGGCAGCCGCACCGGAAAGCCGCTGACCCGCTACTTCCCCGACCTGGTCGCCGCCGTGCGGGACAACCTCCCGCGGCGCTGCGTGATCGACGGGGAGATCGTGATCGCCCATGAGGGGCGGCTCGACTTCGACCGCCTCAGTGAGCGCATCCACCCGGCGGACTCCCGGGTGCGGATGCTCGCGGAGCAGACCCCGGCGAGCCTGATCGCCTTCGACGTGCTGGCGGTCGACGACACCTCTCTCATCTCCGTCCCGCAGGCCGACCGCCGGGCGGTGCTGAGGGCGGCGCTCTCCGGGGCCTCCGCTCCCGTCCTGCTCGCCCCCTCCACCACGGATGCGGAGCTCGCGCGGGAGTGGTTCGACCGGTACGAGGGCGCGGGGCTCGACGGGATCGTGGCCAAGCCGCTGGACCTGCCGTACCGGCCCGACACCCGGGCGATGTACAAGATCAAGCACGAGCGGACCGCCGACGTCGTGGTGGCCGGGTACCGCGAGCACAAGAGCGGCCCGGTCGTCGGCTCGCTCCTGCTGGGCCTGTACGACACCGAGGGCGTGCTCCAGCACGTGGGGGTCTGCGCGGCCTTCCCGATGAAGCGGCGCGCCGAACTCGCCGAGGAACTCGCCCCTCTGCGCACCGAGTTCGCCGACCACCCGTGGGGCGCGTGGGCGGAGGCGGCGGCGCACGAGACCTCGCGGCTGCCGGGGACGCAGAACCGCTGGTCCGGCAAGAAGGACCAGTCCTGGGTTCCGCTGCGCCCGGAGCGGGTCTGCGAGGTGGCGTACGACCACATGGAGGGCGACCGGTTCCGCCACACCACGCAGTTCCGGCGGTGGCGGCCGGACCGGGCCCCCGCCGACTGCACCTACGCGCAACTGGAGGAGGTCGTCTCCTACGACCTGGCCGAGGTGCTGGCGGGCGGCTGACCCGGCTGCCCCCGCCCTCTCCGGCTCGCCCGGCGGCCCCGCCGCGCCCCCCGCGTACATGAGCGGCGGTTGCGGGGGCATCAGGCTGCGGACGGGGAGACACCGAGGGGCACGGGTAGGGGCGATGACCGAAGAACCGCAGGACGACCGGGTGGAGCTGTTGCAGGGGCTGACCGTGGACGGGCGACGGCCGGAACAGCCGGTGCTGCTCGACGAGCGGGGCGAGCCGCTGGAGACGTGGCGGGAGAACTATCCGTACGAACGGCGGATGCGGCGGAGGGAGTACGAACGCGAGAAGCGCATCCTGCAGATCGAGCTGCTGAAGCTCCAGCGCTGGGTGCGGGAGAGCGGGCAGCGGCTGGTGGTCCTCTGCGAGGGCCGCGACGCGGCGGGCAAGGGCGGGACCATCAAGCGGTTCACCGAGCGGCTCAACCCGCGCGGCGCGCGGGTGGTCGCTCTGGAGAGGCCCACCGAGCGCGAGGAAGGGCAGTGGTACTTCCAGCGGTACGTCGCCCATCTGCCGACCGCCGGTGAGATCGTGTTCTTCGACCGCTCCTGGTACAACCGGGCCGGCGTGGAGCAGGTGATGGGGTTCTGCACACCGGACCAGCACGCCCATTTCCTCAAGCAGGCACCGCTGTTCGAGGAGATGCTCGTCGACGACGGTGTGCTGCTGGTGAAGTTCTGGTTCTCGGTATCCCGCAACGAGCAGCGGACCCGCTTCGCGATCCGGCAGGTCGATCCGGTGCGCCAGTGGAAGCTGTCGCCCACCGACCTGGCCTCGCTCGGCCTCTGGGACGAGTACACGACGGCCAAGGTCGGCATGTTCCGGGCCACGGACACCGAACACGCCCCGTGGACCGTGGTGAAGAACAACGACAAGAAGCGCGGCCGGCTGGAGGCGATGCGCAGCCTGCTGTGGCGGTTCGACTACGACAGCAAGGACGAGAAGGCCGTGGGGGTTCCCGATCCACAGATCATCGGGGCCGCCGACACGCTCCTGGAGCCGGGCGAGGAGCAGACGGAGCTCTCCCCCACGCCGCTGGCCGGCAGGTCCGACGGCCCGGGCGTGCACCCCGAGCAGAGCTGAGGACGGGCTCCGCCTCCCCCTCATGAGGGGGGCGGGGCCCGGGGCCGTGGGGCGGGATCAGGTGACGGCCGCCCGGTCGGGGGACCGCGGATCAGGCGGTGGCCTTCTTGGGGTCGACGACGTCGCCGGCAGCCGGCTCCTGGACCTCGACCTTCTTGTCGAAGTCGCTCAGGACGACCTCACTCGGGGTTTCGCCGCCCTCGGTGACCGCCTTCAGGATGTACGGCTCGCCCTCGGTGGCGACATACATGGTGATCTTCTCACCGCCCGGCTGCTTCTTTTCCAGAGCCAGCGCGGAACGGCCGTCGATCTCCGTGGTCTCGCCCTTCTTCATTCCCTTGCGCTCGGACTTGTCGCTGTCGAGCGACGCCAGCAGCGCCTGCTTGTCGCACATTCCTTCGGTACCGGACTTACCCGGCTCGGACTTCACCCATTTCCCCTGGAGCTTCTCGACGGCCCCTTCAGTACCGGGCTTTCCCTGGAGGGTGTTCTCCCAGAACTTTTTGTCGCCCCGCACATATGCCTTCTGGCCCACCTGGAGAACGTCGGCCTTGGCCCCCTTGCCGGACATCGTGCCCGTACAGCGGTCCTGTTCGTCCACCGAGAAGTCGAGCTCTATCTCGTTGCCGCCCGGCTGCTCGGACTTCCCGACGATCCGCAGGGATTCGGTGTCACGGGTGGCCTTCACGGCGTCCGACGCGATGGTGTCCGCGCTCTTTCCGCCGAAGACCTCGCCGCTGTCCTTCTCACTGCCGCACCCGACGAGGGCGGTGGCCCCCAGCGAGACGGAAACGGCCGCCACGAAAAGCATCTTCGCCTTCATACTCATCCCCTGCCGGTATCAACTGCCGCCCATCCGGGCCTCCAGCGAACCGAATACCCGGAGAAAACGGAATATCACTCCTGCATTTCTCCCGGAGGCTTCCCCGGAGGCCGGCGAGGCACGGAGGAGTTGCCGCAGGTGTGGAGACGGCGACAACGGGAATGCGGTGATTCCGAACAGAAGCGAAAGAACATCTACGGCATCGGAAGGAGGTGCGCGCATGTACAGCACCTCTCCAGCATTCGGCTCCTCTCCCGCAGGACATCCGCCCGCAGGACATCCGAACGCGGGGACCGCGGGCGTGCCACGGACCGCGGGCGAGGCTCGCGATGTCGTGTCACGGCTGCTGGCGGCCGAGTTCGGCGGGTTGTCGGACGAGATCCTTTCGAACGTGGTCGTGGCGGACGCCCTGCTGGTCACCTCGGAGATCGTGACCAACGCGCTTCAGCACGGCGGCGGCATCACCGGGTTCTCCGCGCGGATCACGGACGGCGGGCTCCGTCTCGTCGTCGAGGACGCGGACCCCCGGCATCCCGTGCGGCGGGAACCGCCCCCCGGGTCGGTCGGCGAGGGCGGGTACGGCTGGTCGCTGGTCCACCGGCTCACTGCCCGGCTGTCCGTCACGGCGCACGGGAGCGGCAAGCGCATCGTCGCCGTCGTCGCCCTCGTCTGAGACGTCGCCGTCGTCGCTCTCCGAGCTGTCGTCGGCCTCGTCGCCCCCGTCGCCCCCGTCGCCCTCCGAGCCTTGGCCGGCCACGTCGCCGTCGTCGCTCTTCGAGCCCTGGTCCGACAGGTCGCCGTCGTCGCTCTTCGAGCCCTGGTCCGACAGGTCGCCGTCGTCGCTCTTCGAGCCGTGGTCGGTTATGTCGCTCTCATAGCCGTGGACCGACGCGTCCCGGCCTCCCCGGCCGGTGAGGTCGCCCGCTCAGAGCGTCGGTGACGGGCGCTGCTCGGTGGTCGCTTCCTCGTCCCCGCCGCCCCGGGCGGACTGCCGGTCCTCCGCGTGGGCGAAGAGGTG
The DNA here is from genome assembly GCF_046548915.1 of Streptomyces sp. cmx-18-6. Taxonomy (NCBI): domain Bacteria; kingdom Bacillati; phylum Actinomycetota; class Actinomycetes; order Kitasatosporales; family Streptomycetaceae; genus Streptomyces; species Streptomyces sp. cmx-18-6. The sequence goes on from NZ_JAEBEP010000003.1 coordinate 373,082, forward strand.
GTCGATCCCGGTGATGCGCATGATCCGCGCGAGGAAGGACGGCGCGGCCTCGACGTGCAGGCGCGCGTCACGGGCGGCGGTGTCGCGGTGGATCTGCAACAGGGCGGAGACGCCCATGGAGTCGCACAGACCCAGCGCGGCGCAGTCCAGATACAGGTCGTTCAGATCCGGCTGAGCGGTCATCCGTTCTCTCGCCCGCGCCACCAGTTCATGGCTGGTGTCGTAGTCCAGGTCCCCGGTGAGACGCAGCCGGGCCCAGCCCGGGCCCTCCTCGATGGCGACGGCGAGGAGGGGGTTCGGCAGGGCGGTCATGCGGAGGCTCCGGAGGGCTGATCGGTGGCGGGCGCCGCGTCGTCCAGGTGGAGGCGGGCTCGGTCCAGCATGCGGGTGGCGCGCGGGAAGTCCTTGAGCTCGGCGGCCAGGGCGTCCAGTGCCGGGCGCAGGGACCGTGCGGGGACGCGGCGGGCCGTCAGCACGGCGGCGGTCCACCGGATGAAGTCGGTGAAGAGGTCGTCGCTGTCGGTGTAGAGGGCGACGCCGAGGAACTCCACGATGTGGGCGATGTCCTCCGCCGTGCGCTCGCGCTGCGGAGCGGAGTACTCCGCCATCGCCGGGACGCTGCGCTCCAGGTGCGCCAGCACCATCCGGACGAGCCGGGCTCTACCCCGTACGACCAGGGTGTACTCCTGGTCGGTCAGGTGCGCGAGACCTTCGCTCTCCGGGCGGCCCGGCATCGGGCCGGGGGCCGGAATCCCGTCGGCGAGCCACCGGGCCGCGGCGCGCGCGTCCGGGGCCCAGGCGTCGGCGCCCAGCAGGCGGGCGTAGCGGCCGTCCGGCCCGAACGCGGCGCCGCCCACCAGGACGGGCACGCCCACCGCCTGGCACGCGGTGATCGCGGCGTGCGCGGCCGGCAGCCGGGTGGCGATGGACGACGAGAGGGCCACCGCGTCGGCGCCGGTGTTGTGCAGATGCGTCACGAGGTGCGGGGTCGGCACCTGCGCGCCGAGGAAGTCGACCTGCCAGCCTCGCAGGGTGAGGACTTCGGCGAGCAGCCGGGCCGGCAGCGCGTGCCACTCCTGGTCGACGCAGGCGACGGTGATGCGGCCGCCCCGGGTGGCGGGCCCGCGTGCGCGGCGGTGGGCGAGTGCGGCGATGACCCGCTCGGCGATCGCGGTCGCGGCATGCTCCTGGGCGACCGTCATCCGGTCCGCCTGCCAGGCGCGGCCGACTCTCGCCTGGACGGGGGCGATCACGTCGAGCAGAACCGTCTCGGCGGGAACCCCGGCGTCCAGCGCGGTCAGCACGGTGTCGGCGGCCCGGTATTCGTCCTGGCCGGTCACGGCGTCCCACAGATCACCGCGCAGGGCGTCGAGACGGGTGGTGTCGGTGGTGGTGGTCATGAGGTGTACCTGCCCCGCGTGTGGCCGTCCACCGCACTCAGATGAGTGGTCCGGGGGGCGGTGATGGCGACGACCGCCAGATCGTCGTGCCCGCCGTCCCGCACCCACTGCGCGGTCAGCATCTGGACGTGCTCGACCACCGCCTCGCCGGGCATGCCCCCGCACTCGGCCAGCGCCCGCCGCAGCCTCTCCTCCCCGAAGAGCTCGTCGCCGAGCGGACCTCCCCGCGCCTCGGTGATCCCGTCCGTGTGCAGGAGGCACGTCTCGCCGGGCAGCAGCACGGTCTCGACGGTCCGGGCCCGCACGTGCTCCAGAGCTCCGACCAGGGTGCCGTGGGTGGGGATCTCCTCCACCCGGCCGTCGTTGCGCACGACCAGGGGGGCCGGATGGCCCGCGGAGGTGAGCCGCAGGTGCACCTGGTTGTCCGTACGCAGCACGGAGGCCAGGACGAGGGTCGCGAACCGGGTGTTGTCGGAGTTCAGCAGGGCGCCGTTGAGGAGTTGCAGGACCCGCTCATGGTCGTCGGCCATCGGCATCAGCGCCTGGAGCGTGTTGCGGATCTTGCCGGTGAGGACGGCCGCTTCCAGCCCCTTGCCGCAGACGTCCCCGAGCACCACGAAGGAGGGATCGGCCTCGGTGGCGCCGGCGTGGACGTCGTAGAAGTCGCCGCCGACCCGTTCCCTGACGTCGGAAGGGCGGTAGCGTCCGGCGAACTCCACTCCGTTGACCCGGTGGAGGCGCGGCGGCAGGAGGTCGCGCATCAGGGTCCGGGTGATGCTGTGCTGCTCCGCGTAGAGACGGGCCGCCGAGAGCGCGGCTCCGGAACGGGCCGCGAAGAGCCGGGCGAACTTCTCCTCGGTCTCGCTGAACTCCCTTCGCGTGTCCGTGCGCAGCAGGATCAGCGCCCCGGCGGGCACGCCGTGGCCGGGCAGCGGAGTGACGACGACCGAGCCGACGGAGGTGTCGAATCCCTCGGGCAGGAGCCAGTCCGGCAGGGACATCGGGTCGATCCACCGGGACGGGACGGGAGGGAAGCCCTTCAGCGCCTCGCCGAGGGCCGGCACGTCCGAGGGATCGGCCACGATCACGGTCCGTACGGGCTCGCCGTCCCGCAGGGCGTAGGTCACGGGCACATGGCGGCCCGACGCGGGGGCCACGACGACGGCCGCGTCGGCGAGGAACCCGGCGGCCAGGCGGGCGGTGGCGGCCATGCACCGCTCGGCGTTCAGCGAGGACAGCAGGACGCTGGACGCCTCGGCGAGGAACGCGGTGCGTTCGCGTTCCTCGGTCAGGGCCTCCTCCGCGGCGAACCGGGCCGTGTGGTCGACCAGCCACCACACCACCTCGCCGCCGGCGCGCCGGGTCGGATGGGCCTCGAAACGGCGGCCGTCGTACTCCCCGGCGACGGCGGGCAGCTCCGGCCCGCCCTGGCGCACGGCGTCAGCGGTGATCTCCGCCGTCGCCCGGGCCAGCCAGGAGAGGCCGGCCGGCAGCGGGGCGCCCTGCTCCACACCCGGGAGAGGGTTCACGTCCCCCTCGGCCCGGATGGCCGTTCCCGAGGGGTCGACGACGATCACGGCATGCGGCGGCCGACCCCAGTCGGCCGGTGTGCGCCGTTCCTTTGTAGTTGTCCTCGCCTGCGCCTTGGGTGAAGCCATGAGGGGGGGACCCGCCTGCGGCGAGTCGCACCACCTTCCGGTCGGAACGAAGTGTTTCCCTCGGGCAAACATCTAGGAGGACGCCCGAAATAGCAACCGGATCCCCGTCTCGTCCACCGTGCGGACCCTCGGCGCCACAGATGGATCACCCTATCCTTTCGAAGCCTTCACACCCTCGGTCAGGACGGCGTCCCGCCGTCGACGGCACCGGTGGTGGGGTCGGGGGCGGGGCTCGTCCCGGGGTCCGGCTCCGCCGGGTCCGGTGTCGGGGCGGGTCCGGGGTCCGAGGGGCCCGGGTCGGTCGGGGCGGGGTCGGTCGGGGCGGGGTCGGTGGGGTCGGGGCTGGGTCCGGGGTCCGTGGGGGTCGGATCGGTCGGCGTGGGCTCGGTGGGGGTCGGATCGGTCGGCGTGGGGTCGGTCGGGGTCGGATCGGTCGGCGTGGGATCGGTCGGGGTGGGCCCGGGGTCGGAGGGGGTCGGGCTCGGTGATCCGGGTTTCGTGGGGCTCGGCGTGGGCTTGGGGCTCGGCGGACGCGGCGGCTGGGGCTTGGGCTTGGGCTGCGGGCCGATGACGATGCCGCCGTCGCCCTTGCCCGGTCCCTCGGAGCCCCCGGACCCCACCGGCGCCTCGGGGCGGTTCACGCCGCCCGGACCGGGGCTGACGGGCAGGATCCCCTGGCCGTCGGCCACCGGGTGGGCCCCGTTGCGGTAGTACGCCAGCCAGGACAGCACCGTACGCAGATACGTGTCGGACCGGTTGTAGCTGAGGATCGCCCGGTCCAGGTCGGCCCCGACCCCGAGGTCGCGGTCCCCGGCGCAGAGGTAGTGACCGGCGGCGAGAGCGGCGTCGTAGATGTTGTTCGGGTCCTTGCGGCCGTCGCCGTTGCCGTCCTTGGCCCAGTTCGCCCAGGTGGAGGGGATGAACTGCATCGGCCCGACCGCCCGGTCGTAGGTCCGGTCGCCGTCGTGCACCCCGTTGTCGGTGTCCCGGATCAGCGCGAAGCCCACCCCGTCGAGCGCGGGCCCCAGGATCGGGGTGAGCGTCGTGCCCCGCGCGTCGACCCGGCCGCCCGCCGCCTGGCCGGACTCGACCTTGCCGATCGCCGCGAGCAGTTGCCACGGCAGCCGGCAGCCGGGATCGCCGCGGCGCAGGGCGTTCTCAGCGTTCCGGTACGCGGCGAACACGGTCGCCGGGATGCCCGCCTCGGGCCGGACGCGATCGGCCGCCACGGGCGAGGGGTTCGCCCCGGGCCCCGCCTTCCCGGGCGGTTTCAGCGGTTGCGGCGGCCGCGGGCTCTCCAGCGGGGGGAGCTCGGTGTGGTACGAGTCGTCGCCCGGCGCCTCGGTCCACACCACGTCCTCCGTGCCCGCCGCCTGGTCCTCGCGCGACGCGGCGGCCGAGTGCGCGAATCCGGGCGCCTGGGAAGCGGTGAGCGCGGCCATCGCGGCCATGGCCGTGACGGTGCCGGTGAGCTGCCGGCGCGTTGTGCCCCTGAACCTCATGGCTGGTCCCCTCTCCCGGGCGGTCCGGGTCTCCGGTTCACCGGGTGAACGTGTCGATGGCGGCGATCCGCCAGGTGTCCCCGCGGCGCACGGCGTCCACGGCGAACATGGCCGCCGCGTGGGTGGTCTCCTCGTCCTTGCCGGTACGGGTGTTGCTCTGGTCGGCGAAGATCAGCAGCCGGGCGCGGTCGCCGTCCAGATACTCCACTCCGCTGCCGGTCACGGTCGTGGTCAGCACGAGCTTCTGTTTCGGCCCCTGTTCGCGGACCTCGGCCAGCATGTCCTGGTGCTGCCGCACGGCCCTGCCGGTCAGATGGGTGCTCGCCGCGCGGTCGGAGCGGGCGGGCGAGGCGTAGTCGTACGAGAACACCGCCCCGACCGCCTCACTGATCCGGCCCTTCACCTCACTGGTGCGGGCGATGTCGGTGAGCGCGGTGTTCTGGCGCGCCGGTTCGCCGCGCAGGCTCGCGGCCGAGGCGAACGCCCAGGCGGCGAAGGCCCCGAGGAGGACGGTGAGGGCGCAGAGCACGGCGGGCAGCCCGACGCGGAGCCGGCGGAGCGCGGGCCGGGCGGCGGGCTTTGGCCCTGCGGGGTCGGCCGCCTTCTCCGGCTCCCCCTCCGCGGCCGTGTTCGCGTCCGTGTCTTTGTTGGTGTTGGTGCCTTTGTTGGTGTTGGTGTCTGTGTTGGCGTTGGTGTCTGTGTTGGTGTTCTCGGCCGTGTCCGGCTCGGGATCCGGCTGCGGTTCCGGGTCCCTCCGCCTCGGTGGTGCGGTGGTCTCCTCCGTGTCCTCCGCGTCCAACGGGGTCGCGGTGCGGGACGGGGCGGTGGCGAGCCGGCGGCGGCGGTTGACGAGGTGACGGGTCGTCGACATGGGCGGGGTCCTCTCGGGTGCTGGGGCGGGAGCCGGGCGGCGGGGGCGCGGGGGTCAGCCGGCCGTGCTGCCGACCGGCGCCTGGCCGAGGGCGCTGAGCTTCCACCCCTCGGAGGTGCGGGTCAGGGTGCCGACCATCCGGCTCTCCTTCACCGCGGGTTCGCCCTTCGGCGCGGCGACGGTGATCCGCAGCGCCACCATCACCCCGGCGCGGCCCGCCCGTTCGTCGAGCTCGGTGACCGCGCCCGCCAGGACCTTGGCGGTGCTGACCGTCTTCGCCGCCCCGATCTGCTCGGCGAACGCGTCGCGCCCCTCGACGAGTTGGCGGTGCAGATCGCCGGTCGTCGACTCCTCCCAGCTGTCCAGCCCCTTCTCCAGCGTGCGGTGGTCCAGGGTGTTCATGTTCTGCACCGCCTGCTCGCCCGCCGCCAGCGCGTCGTCCCGTGCCTGCGCGTAGGAGGCCGCGTCGTCGTGGGCGGCGTCGTAGCGCTGCCAGCCGCCCCAGCCCGCCGCCCCGGCGGCGACGACCGCGAGCGCCGTCGCCGCGATCACCAGCGGGTTCCTCGTGCTTGCTGCCCGTGCCATGCGCTGCCTCTCCCCTGCCGTCATATGGAGCTGATCTCGACGATCCGCCAGCGCCCGTCCCGCAGTTCGGCGGTGACGGACAGCTGCGCGGACGCGGTGGTGGGGGGCTTGCCCCGGCGTTCGTAGACCTGGTCGAGGAAGACCAGGAGGTGGGCGCTGCTGCCGGTCAGCCGGGTCGTCCCGGCCCGTACGACATGGGTGGTGAGCGTCAGTCTCTGGTCGGCGGCCTGCTTCTCGACCTGGCCGAACAGCGCCGCGTACTGCTGGAGCGCCTTGCCCGCCAGGACCTGTCGCGCCGCCTCCTTGGCGAGGGCGGTGGCGTCGGGGCCGTACGAGAAGATCCTCCCGAGCGCGTTGCTGACGTCGCCCGTGACCCGGGTGGTCGCCTCGGTGTCCGTGAGGGCGAGGTTGGCGGTGGCCGGGGTGTCGCGGAGCTGCTGCCCCTGGGCGAAGAGCGCGCCGCCGGTCGCGAGGAGGGCGAGCGCCAGGAGCGCGCCGACGACGCGGGGCCATCGGGGGCGACCGGGCTCGTCGGTGCTGTCCGGACCCGTGGCGTCGAGGCCGTCCGTGCTGTCCGGGCCCGTGACGTCGGGCTCGTCGGCCGGCCCCGTGGCCTCGGGCTCGTCGGCCGGGCCCGTGGCGTCGAGGTCGCCGGTCGGGCCGTCGTCCTCAACGGGCTCCGGCGCCAACGCTGTTCGTTCGCTCATCTGCTCTCTCCCGCCGCCATCGCCGTGAGCGCCTTGACCTTCCAGCCGTCCCCGGTGCGGGCGAGCGTGGCGGTGAAGCGCTTGCGCTGTGTGCCCGGGGCTCCGGTGCGCGGGGTGACCTCCACGTCCACGGTGGCGATCAGCTCCGCCGTGCCCGCCCGCTCGTCCAGCGCCGTGAGCGCCGCCGCGGTGACCTTGCCCCGTGCGGTGTCGCCGGACTTGGTGAGCGTCCTCGCGTCGGCCCCCGAGGTCCGCTTGAGCTGGTCGTGGAGCGGGCCCGTGGAGGAGTCGCGCCAGGCCCGCAGCCCGGTGTCCACGCCGGTGGCGCTCGTGCCGTCGAGGCTGTTCAGCGTGGCGAGGTGCCGCTTGCCCTGCGCCAGCGCCGTATCGCGGGCCTTGGCGTGGGCGAGGGTGCGGTCGCCGCGCGCATCGGCGTACGACCAGGCCCCGAGGCCGCAGACCAGGGCGGCGGCCAGCAGGACGGCCCAGCCGCCCAGGGTCCGGGCGCGCGTCATGATCCGCCTCCCAGGCCCAGCAGCCCGGCCATGCCCGGGGCGGGCGGTGCGGTGGCCGGCGCGGAGCCCAGTGCCCCGGGCAGCGGGTCCTTCGCGTGCGCGTCGCCGTTCAGCAGCATCGAGCCGGGCTTGGCGGGTGCGGGGACCGGGCCGCCCTTCGGGGCGTTGGCGCTGCCGCGCACGTTGATGCCGGTGCCGGGCGACGAGGTGCACCGGGCACCGGAGTTGAGGGCGGGGGCGGGTGAGGTGTCGAGGCCGTTGCGGTACGTCGTGGAGCCGTAGCCGGCCGTGCAGGGCAGCGGCTCGAAGAAGGTGACGGACATGCCGAACCGGGCGCCGTCGTCGTCGACCGCGCTCGCTCCGGCGGCCACCACCGCGGGGAGCTTCACCAGCAGTTCCTCCAGGCCGCGTTGGCGGGTGACGGCGACCTCCGAGGTGGTGAGCAGATTGGCGACGACGACTCCGAAGGCGGGGTCGACGTCCCGCAGCAGACCGCTGATCTGCACGGCCGCGTCCGGCGTGGTCGCGATCAGCCGCCGCAGGTCGGCGTCCGATCCCTTGAGCTCGGCGGCCAGTTCCTTGGCCCCGGAGGCGAACCCCTTGAGGGCCGCCCCCTGTTCGGCCTGGGTGCGCAGCACGGTCTCCCCGTCGTTCATCAGCCGGGTGGTGACCGGCAGGGCACGGTCCGCCGCCTCGACGAACTCGCTGCCGCTGTCCAGCAGCACCTGGAGGTCGTCGCCGCGCCCTTCGAAGGCTGTCCCGAACTCGTCGACGACCGTGCGCAGATGCTCCAGATCGACCGAACGCGCGAAGTCGTCGACGCTGGTGAGGACGGTGGTGGGTGGAGCGGGGAGCGTCGTGTCGGCCTCGTCGATCACCGATCCGTTGCCCAGGTAGGGGCCTTCGGTCCGGGTCGGGCGCAGGTCGACGTACTGCTCGCCGACCGCCGAGAGGTTGGCGACGACCGCCTTCAGGCTGTCGGGGATGGGCGCGGCGTCCTTCTCGATGCGCAGCTCGGCCTCCACCCCGTCGTCGGTCAGCTCGATGGGGCCGACCCGGCCCACGGAGACGCCCCGGTAGGTGACGTTGGAGTGGGTGTAGAGGCCGCCCGTCTGCGGGAGTTGGACGGTGACGGTGTAGTAGCTGCGCAGTCCGACGTACTGGCCGAGGCCGGCGTACCGCACGCCGAGGTAGCCGAGGACCAGGACGGCGATGACGAGGAAGGCGATGTTCTTGAGCCGGATGGCGGGAGTGATCACGGGGTGCTCCCCTGCTCGGTCCCCGGGGTACCCGAGGCTCCCGGAGTCCCCGAGGTCGCCGGAGTCCCCGAGGTCCCCGGCGTACGCGAGGACTTCGGCGTACGGGAGCTGTCCGGCGTACCGGAGTTCCCCGGCCCCGGCGTCCGGGACACGGCGGGCAGCGGCAACGGAAGCGCGTTGCGGGCCGCTTCCGGGATCTCCTCGCCGGGCGGGTCCGGCGTCGGCGGCGGGGGCAGCGTCGGGTCGTCCGGGGTGAGCGCCGGGATGATCCGGGTGCCGGGTGCGGCCGTGACGTCCAGGTAGACGTTCAGGTAGTCGCCCTTCACTCCGCGCAGCACCTCGTCCGTGAAGGGGTAGGTGAGCGAGGCTTGCAGCGAGTCGGGGAGGTCCTTGCCGGAGTCCGCGAGCGCCTTCAGGGTCGGGGCGAGCGCCTTCAGGTCGGCGATCATGTCGGCTTTGCTCCGGTTGATCGTGTCGACGGCCACGGTGGAGAGGGTGTCGAGGGAGCGCAGCATGGTGAGCAGCGCGCCGCGCTGTTTCTCCAGGACCTTCAGTCCGGGGCTGAGCCCGGTGAGGACCGTTCCGACGTCCTGTTTGCGGGTGGCGAGGGTGGCGGCGAGCCGGTTGACGCCGTCGAGGGCCCGGGTGATGTCGCCCTTGTTGTCGTCCAGGTTGGTCACGAGGGTGTCGACCCGGTTCAGCATCGAGCGGATCTGCGGCTCGTGTCCCGCGAGCGCCTTGTTGAGTTCGGTGGTGATGGTCTTGAGCTGGTTGACCCCGCCCCCGTTGAGGAGCAGGGAGAGCGCCCCGAAGACCTCCTCGACCTCGGGGTTGCGGTTGGTGCGGGTCAGCGGGATGCGGCCGGCCTGCGCCAGGGAGCCGCGTGCGGTTCCCTGAGCGGGCGGGGAGAGCTGGATGAACTTCTCGCCCAGGAGGCTGGACTGTTCCAGGCGGGCGTACGCGTTGGCGGGAAGGCTGATTTTCCCGTTGACCCGCATGGTGACCTTGGCGCTCCAGCCGTCCGGGGCCAGCGCGATGCGGGTGACGCGCCCGACCGATACGTCGTTGACCTTGACCGAGGACTGCGGCGCGAGGCTGAGGACGTCGCCGAACTCGGCGGTGATCTCGTACGGGTCGTCCCCGAGGTCGGCCCCGCCCGGCAGCGGGATCTGCTCGATGCCGCTGAAGACCGGGCCGTCCGTCCGGACCACGACCAGGGCGATCAGCGCTCCGGTGGCCAGCAGGGCCACGGCCGCGGTGGCCGCCCGGACGCCGGTGGTGCGCAGAGAACCGCTCATCGTCCCGCCCCCTTCTTCCGCTGCTCGGGACTCTTCTCGGCGGCCCGTTTCTCCGGGGTGCCGAAGACCGTGCCGACCTCCGGCAGCGGCAGGACGGGCAGGGCCTTGCGGCGGTTCGCGTCGACGGGTGCGAGGCCGGCCGGGGGGCCGGAGGCCGCGTCCGGGTCGACGAGCGGGCCGCCCATGGACAGTTCGTTGAGGTTGGCCCGCCCGTTCAGGGTGCGGTTGGCCGGGTCGTACGCGTTCAGGACGTTGCCCGCGGCCAGCGGCAGGGTGTCCATCGCCTCGGCCAGCGAGGCGCGCTGGTCGACCAGGGCCTGGGTGACGGGGACCAGGGCGTCGACGTTCTTCTTCAGCGAGCCGCGGTTCTTGGCGATGAACGCCTTGACCTGGCCGAGCGCCGTGCCGAGTTCCTTCAGGGCCGCGCTGAGGTTCTTCTTGTCGTCCGCGAGGAACGAGGTGACCGAGTTGAGCTGCTGTTCGGCGGTGCGGACGCCCGCGTCGTTCTCCTTCAGCATGGTGGTGAAGGACTGGAGGTGGGCGAGCGTGTCGAACAGGTCGCCGCTGCTCCGGTCGAGCGTCTTGGCGGCCTTGCCGAACTGTTCGACGGAGTCCCCGATGGCCTTGCCGTTGCCGTCCATGTTCTTCGCCCCGGTCTCCAGGAGCCGGGCCAGCGCCCCGTCCGCGTTGGCCCCGTTCGGGCCGAGCGCCGTGGTGATCTCGGTGATGGAGGCGTACAGCTCGTCGACCTCGACGGGGGTGGCGTTGCGGGCGGCGGGCAGGACGGCCCCGTCTGCGAGGAGCGGGCCGCCGTCGTAGGCGGGGGCGAGCTGGACGTACCGGTCGGCGACGAGACTCGGGGCGACGACGACCGCGTGGGCGTCCTCGGGGACCTTGACGCCCTGGTCGAGGCGCAGGACGACCTTGACGTCCTTGCCCCGGGGGGTGACGGATTCGACCGTGCCGACCCGGACGCCGAGGATCCGCAGGTCGGACCCGGCGTAGACGCCGGTGGCCCGGTCGAAGTGGGCGGTGACGGTGGCCCTGGAGTCCTCCTGGAAGGCGCTCACCCCGGTGGTGGCGGCCACGGCGACGACCGCGAGTCCCGCGCCGATCCCGATGATGCGTGTGCGTCTCATGTCAGCGGCCGCCTTGCTTCGGTGGCATGCATCCGGTCGCCGGGGGCGCTCCGGCGGGCAGGTAGTTCTTGGGGACGACCCCGCAGGCGTACGTGTCGAACCAGCGGCCGTTGCCCAGGGTGTTGCCGACGAGCCTGCTGTAGGACCCGGTCATCGCGAGCACCTTGTCCAGGCTCTTGCGGTTCTTCACCAGGACGGCGGTGACCCGGCTCAGCGACGCCAGGGTCGGGCCCAGCTGCCTGTCGTTGTCCTCGACGAGTCCGGTGAGCTGTTTGCCGAGGCCGCGGGTGCCGGTGAGCAGCAGGTGGATGGCGTCGCGGCGGGCCTGGATCTCCCCGAGCAGCAGGTTCCCGTCCTCCAGGAGCGTTTCGAAGCTGCTCTTCTTGCCGGCCAGGGTCTTGGTGAGGCGTTTGCCGCCCTGGAGCAGGGTCGCGAGCTGGGCGTCGCGCTCGGAGACCGTACGGGAGAGGGCGGAGAGCCCTTCGGCGGCGCTGCGGACGTCGGGCGGGGAGTTCTTGAAAGTGGCGGAGATCGTCTCGAAGCTCTGGGCGAGCTGCGCGGTGTCGAGTTCCCCGATGGTCTCGCCCAGCCCGTTGAACGCCTGGTTGACGTCGTACGGGGAGGTCGTGCGGCTCGCGGCGATGCGGGAGCCGGGGTCCTGCGGGGCGTTGCCGAGCGGGTCGACGGCGAGGTACTTCTCGCCGAGCAGGGTCTTGATGGCGATGCCCACGGTGGAGGCGTTGCCGATCCAGGCGTCCTTGACCTTGAAGTCGACCTTGACGCGGGGTCCGTCGAGCGAGACGCCGGTGACCTCTCCGACCTTCACTCCGGCGATCCGCACCTCGTCGCCTTCGCTGAGCCCGGCGGATTCGGTGAAGTCCGCGCTGTACGTCGTGCCGCCGCCGATGAAGGGCAGGGAGTCGGCGCGCCAGGCGGCGAGGGCGAGGAGGGTCAGGACGAGGAGTCCCACGAGGGCGACGGCGACCGGGTTGCGTTCCCGGACGGGGGTGAGGGTCATGCCAGGCACCTCGGCTGGGTGATGGCGATGCCGGTGGGCGGTGCGCTGCCGTCGTCGGTGGCCACCCCGCTGACCTTGGCTTCGCAGAGGTAGAGGTTGAGCCACGACCCGTAGGAGGTGAGGCGGCTGATCGCTTCCATCTTGGCCGGGGTCCGCTCCAGGAAGTTCTCCAGCTGCGGGGCCCCCTTGTCCAACTGGTCGCTGAGCCTGCCCAGTTGGCGGATGTCCTCCTTGAGCGGCTTCCTGCCGTCCTCGAACAGGTCGGCGGTGACGGTGGTGAGGGCCCCCATCGCCGTGACGGCCTCGCCGAGCGGTTTGCGGTCGCCGGAGAAGCCGGTGACGAGCTTCTCCAGGGTGACGACGAGGTCGTCGAATCCGGCCTCGCGGTCGTTGACCGTCTTGAGGACCGTGTTGAGGTTCTTGATGACCTCGCCGATCACCTTGTCCTTGGCGGCGACGGTGCCGGTGAGGGAGCCGACGTGCCGCAGGATGCTGTCGACGGTGCCGCCCTCGCCCTGGAGGACCTGGACGATCGAGCCGGCGAGCTGGTTGACGTCCGGCGGGGACAATCCCTCGAAGAGGGGCTGGAAGCCGTTGAAGAGCTGGGTGAGGTCGAGCGCCGGGGTGGTGCGGGAGAGCGGGATGGTGTCCCCGGCGGCGAAGCTCCGGCCGACCGGTCCGGCGCCCCGGTCGAGGTCCACGTACCGCTGGCCGACCATGTTGAGGTACTTGATGGACGCCGTCACCGAGGCGGGGAGCGTGCGCCCCCTGCGTACGGCGAAGGTGACTTCCGCGACCCGCCGGTCGGCGAGGGCCACGGACTCGACCTGGCCGACCTTCACTCCGGCGATGCGGACGCTGTCGCCGGGGATGAGCCCGGTGGCGTCGGTGAACCGCGCCTTGTACGTGGTGGTGTCGCCCACGCCCGTGTTGGCGATGGAGAGCCCGAGGACGGTGGTGGCCAGGACGGTCACCAGGACGAAGACGAGGGACTTGGCGATCGGTCCCGCGAGGGAGCGGCGATTCACTTGAGCTTCACCTCCGCACCGCGGAAGGCCGGACCGATGAGCACGCTGCTCCAGTCGGGCAGGGTCTGCGGCTGGACTTTCAGTGAGGGGGCGACCAGTTCGTTGACGAGCTGGGACTCCTGGGGCGAGTTGGGCAGGCCGAGCGCGGTGTCCTGGGCGGCGGGGGGCGGGGTGGTCACGTCGGCGGCCCGGGAGGCGTCGGCGGTCGGGGCTCCCTTGCCGACGTACGGCACCGAGTAACAGCGCGGTCCGCCGGTGGAGTTGTAGGCCGGGGTATCCCTGCCGGGGACGTACTTCCCCTTGGACGGGACGGACTTGACGCTCACGTGCAGTCCCGGCCGGTCGGTTCCCTTGCCGAGCGCCTTGTCCATGGCGGGCACGAAGCCGGCGACCGTGCGCAGGGTGCAGGGGAACGACTCGGAGTGCTTCGCGAGGAGTTCGAGCGTGGGGCGGCCGGAGGAGGAGAGCCGGATCAGGTTGTCCTTGTTCTCCCGGAGGAAGGAGGTGACGTCCCTCGCGGAGGCGGTGGTCGCGCCGTACAGTCCGGCGAGCCGCGCCTCCTGTTCGGCGATGGTCCCGCTCGTGGTGGTGGCGTCGGCCAGGGCGTCCAGCACGTCCGGGGCCGCGTCGGCGTAGAGCGTGCTCACCTTGACGAGCTGCTTGATGTCCTCGTTGAGGGTGGGCAGTTGGGGGTTGAACTTCTTCAGGTGGGCGTCCAGCGTCACCAGGGTGTCGCCCAGCTTGTCGCCGCGTCCTTCGAGGGCCTGGGCGACGGCGCTCAGGGTGGCGGAGAGCTTCTCCGGCTTCACGGCGGTCAGCAGCGGCAGGACGTTGTCGAGGACCTGTTCCAGCTCGATGGCGTTGCTGGAGCGGTCCTGCGGGATCACCGCACCGGCGCTCAGGGTCCGCGCGGAGGGGACGCGGGGCGGGACGAGCGCGACGAACCGCTGGCCGAAGAGGGTGGTGGGCAGCATCTGCGCGGTGACGTCGGCGGGGATGCGCTCCAGCTTGTCCGGGTCGATGGCCAGGGTGAGGCGGGCTCCTTCGCCGTCCGAGGCGATGGAGCGGACCTGCCCGATGACGACGCCGCGCAGCTTCACGTCGGCGTTGTCGTGCATCTCGTTGCCGACCGAGCCCGTGAGCACGGTGACGGTGGCGTCGTCGGCGAAGTCCTTGTCGTACACCGAGACCGAGACCCACACCAGGACGGCGGGGACCAGGAAGAACGCGACTCCGGCGAGTCTGCGGCGGACCGTTCGCGTGGCGCTGTGTGCGGACATCAGCCGGCCACCTTCACCGTCGTCGTGGCTCCCCAGATGGCGAGCGAGAGGAAGAAGTCGGTGACGCTGATGATGACGATCGCGTTGCGCACCGACCGGCCCACCGCCACACCGACTCCGGCCGGTCCGCCGGTGGCGTGGAAGCCGTAGTAGCAGTGGGCGAGGATCACCAGCACGCTGAAGATCAGCACTTTGAGCACCGAGAGCAGCACGTCGGCCGGGGAGAGGAAGAGGTTGAAGTAGTGGTCGTAGGTGCCCGCCGACTGGCCGTTGAAGAAGATGGTGATGTAGCGGGAGGCGAGGTACGAGGAGAGCAGCCCGATCGCGTACAGCGGGATGATCGCGACGACCCCGGCGATGATCCGGGTCGTGACGAGGTAGGGCATCGACCGCACGCCCATCGCTTCGAGCGCGTCGACCTCCTCGTTGATCCGCATCGCGCCGAGCTGGGCGGTGAAGCCCGCGCCGACCGTGGCGGAGAGGGCGAGGCCGGCGACCAGGGGGGCGATCTCCCGGGTGTTGAAGTAGGCGGAGATGAAGCCGGTGAACGCCGAGGTGCCGATCTGGTCGAGGGCCGCGTACCCCTGGAGGCCGACGACCGTGCCGGTGAACAGGGTCATCGCGACCATCACGCCGATGGTGCCGCCGATGACGCCGAGTCCGCCGCTGCCGAAGGCGACCTCGGCCAGCAGCCGCTGCACCTCTTTGAGGTAGCGGCGCAGGGTGCGCGGGATCCAGACCAGGGCCTTGACGTAGAAGGTGAGTTGGTCGCCCGATCGGTCGAGCCAGCTGAGCATCGCCATCTTCCTCAGCCCCCCTTCGCGGGGACGATCTGGAGGTAGATCGCCGTGATGACCATGTTCACGAAGAACAGCAGCATGAAGGTGATGACGACGGACTGGTTGACCGCGTCGCCGACGCCCTTGGGGCCGCCGCGCGGGTTGAGGCCGCGGTGGGCGGCGACGATGCCCGCGATGAAGCCGAAGATCAGGGCCTTGAACTCGCTGACGTACAGGTCGGGCAGTTGGGCGAGGGCGGAGAAGCTCGCGAGGTACGCGCCCGGGGTGCCGTCCTGCATGATCACGTTGAAGAAGTAGCCGCCGAGCGTGCCGACCACGGAGATCAGGCCGTTGAGCAGGACGGCGACGAGCATGGTGGCCAGGACCCGGGGGACGACCAGGCGCTGGATGGGCGAGACGCCCATGACCTCCATCGCGTCGAGCTCCTCGCGGATCTTGCGGGAGCCGAGGTCGGCGCAGATCGCGGAGCCCGCCGCGCCGGAGATGAGCAGCGCCACGATGATCGGGCTGGCCTGCTGGATCACCGCGAGGACGCTCGCGCCGCCGGTGAAGGACTGCGCGCCGAGCTGCTGGGTGAGCGAGCCGACCTGGAGGGCGATGACCGCGCCGAACGGGATGGAGACGAGGGCGGCGGGCAGGATGGTGACGCTGGCGACGAACCAGAACTGCTCGATGAACTCGCGCAGTTGGAAGGGTCGGCGGAAGACGGCCCGGCCCACCGCGACCCCGAGCGCGAACAGCTTGCCGGTCTCCCTCAGCGGGGCGAGCAGCCGGCTGGAGCGTCGCTGCTCGGGGACCGGGGCGGCGGCGGGCGGCGCGTCGATCGCCGGCGCGGGCTTCTCGGGCGGCTCGGGCGGCCGCACCGGCATCGGGGCGGTCACGCTCTCGCACCCCCGGCGGCCGGGGCGTAGCTGTCGAGGATGGCCCTGCGGGCGGCCTCCGGCAGCTGGCCCATCATCGCCGTGACCCGCTCGCGGCGGCGCAGCGCCCCCTGGCGTACGGGCATCCCGGGCGAGGGCTCCAGCTGCGGGACGACCGTGCGGGGCAGGGCGATCGTGTCGGCGTGGCCGAGGGAGTCGTTGCGCTGCTGCTCGGCCGCGAGGGTGGCCGCGTCCTTCTCCTCGGACATCCCGATGGGCCCTTCGCGGCGGCCGGCGAGGAACTGGGAGACGACCGGGGTGTCGCTGGTGAGCAGCACCTCGCGGGGCCCGAAGGTGACGAGGTTGCGGCAGAACAGCATCCCCATGTTGTCGGGGACGGTCGCCGCGATGTCCAGGTTGTGGGTGACGATCAGCATCGTCGCGTCGATCTGCGCGTTCAGGTCGATGAGGAGCTGGGAGAGGTAGGCGGTGCGCACCGGGTCGAGGCCGGAGTCCGGTTCGTCGCAGAGGATGATCTGCGGGTCCAGGACGAGGGCGCGGGCGAGGCCGGCGCGCTTGCGCATCCCGCCGGATATCTCGCCCGGGAGCTTCCCCTCCGCGCCCAGCAGCCCCACGATGTCGATCCGCTCCATGACGATGCGGCGGATCTCGGACTCCTTCTTGCGGGTGTGCTCGCGCAGCGGGAAGGCGATGTTGTCGAAGAGGGACATCGAGCCGAAGAGCGCCCCGTCCTGGAACATCAGGCCGAAGAGTTTCCGCGTCTCCATGATGTCGCGCTCGGAGCTGTTCACCATGTCGACGCCGTTGATGAGGACGCGTCCCTGTTCGGGCTTCAGCAGTCCGATGATGGATTTCAGGAACACGGTCTTTCCGGTGCCGGAAGGACCGAGCATGACACTCACTTCACCGGCGGGCAGGGTGAGGCTGACGTCCTGCCAGATGTTCTGCTTGCCGAAGGACTTCGTCAGGCCCTCGACGACTACTTCGATTCCCATCGGCCCTCCCTCGAAGTGGTGGTGACCCTAGTCATCAGTCAGCGCTCCGGCTGTCGGAAATCGGTGAACGCGGTGCTGGGTGGATCATTTGTCACGCGGTGACAAACACGCTTCCGAGCCGCCCAGCTGGGACGCTACGGCTCGGTAACCTGAGTTCGCAATACTGGATACGGAACTTTCTGCGGTGCGACGGCAGCGCCCCGATTACTTGTTTCCGAGTGAGTGTCCGGCGCGCCAAACCTGTCAATTGTTGATGAGTGACGGCGGAACGGCCGGTTCCTTTCCATGCCGAGCAGCCCTTCCGGCGGAAGAGGACCGGAAAGGCTGCGGGGTCGCACCGGGGCGGGCCGGTCAGCGTTCGGGCTGGGGAATCCTCGGCGGGCAGTCCGGTCCGTCCGGGTTCGTCGCCACGCAGAGCGGCGCCTGCGTCATCTTCGTGTAGTTGTCGGCCTTCTTGCCCGAGCTCGAAATGGCCGACGTGAAGAGCGGGTCGAGGTCCTCGTCGACCCCGCACCCCTTGAACGGCGGAATGTGCGCGTTCCCGGTCAGGTTTCCACCGGTCGCCACGAGGTATCCGGCCGGCGGATAGCTCTGGCCGTATCCCTTGAGCACCTGTTCGAAGGGCCGTACGGTGCGGCAGTCCGGCCCCACGTCCAGCGGTACGCCGTTGACCTCCACGTCGTACAGGCGCATGGAGAGCTGGGCGGTGACCGTCGACTCCTCGGGGTAGGTCGGCGTGTTGGTGACCGTGTGCGTCTGGACGACGGCCGGCGGCCCCACCTGCTCCAGGACCATCGTGGCGGTCGTCGGCATGAATCCGTAGCTCAGGAAGGTCGCCTTCGCCGGCGGGAGCTGCCGTTTGCCCTCGTGCTCGAACTCCACCTCGGAGGTGACGTCGACGGTCGAGGCGCAGGAGTCGTTGATGTACCGCTTGTTCAGGACCACCTTCATGAACGCGGGGCCCAGCGAGACGGCCCCGTCCAGCTTGGCGGCGTTGGCGTATCCGGCCGCGTAGGTCTCCGCGGTGGTCATCACCCACTCGGGCGGAATCTCGATCGGGCAGCTCCCGGGGTCCCCGTCGTCCAGGGCTTCGAGCCGCGCCTCGGTGAGGTCGTCGATCTTCTGGCGGGCGTCCGGGGCGACGCCGGGAGCCGGCCGGGTGGGCGGCGCGGGAGGCTCGGGCGTGCCCTTCCCGGGTGCGGGGTCGCTCGGGCCGGGCGCGGGGGCTGTCGGACTCGCGCCGTCGCGGACGGTGATGCGGGCGAGCGGGCGTTCCTCGTCGTCGGCGGGCTCACAGGCGACGGTGAGCTCGGGGGGCGAGGTCGGGGCGCCGTCCTCGGTGAAGGAGGCGAGGACGAGGGTGAGCCCGGCCGGGGTGATCGCCGCTTCGCCGGGGCTGCCGAAGGCGACGGTCGGCACGTCGCCCGTGGCGGTGAGCACCGGGCCGCCTTCCTCCGGCAGCGGGGCCGCCGGGGCTTCGAGCCGCTGCCACGACGCCTCGGCGGAGTGCTCGCCCACGGTGTTGCGTACGGTCAGGTCGGCGACGGCCGACAGGGTGGCCGCCTCCAGGGCGGTGAACCGGGCGAGCGCCGACCGTTCGAGGCTCACCTCGACCGAGACGTCGCCGGGCTGGATCGTCTCCCCCGCACCGGCCGAGACGGGAAGCAGGGCCTTGATCGCGACCTCCGCCTTCTCCTCGCCCGAGGGGAACTGGCAGGTATAGGGGACGGTGACCTCGGAGGTCTGATCGGCCGCGACCGATTCGGCGCCCGGAATGAGCGCGGTGGCGACGAGGATCGCCCCGCCCACGGCGAAGTGGAGCGGTCGCCTCGCCGTGGCGCGTGCATCGACGGTCATACGGATGGTGTCCTTCCGGCGCACGGGGGCCCATCGGTGCGATGGCTGCGAAATGGGTCCGCTTTTCGGCAACGGCCTTTCGGGCGGACTCGGAACGGTCCCTACCGACGAGTACGCTACGCACGCCGTCAGCACCTGGGAAGAGTCGGGAATTCGGCCGTTTCACCGGGCCGCGGTTTTTGGCATGCGATGACAATTCCGTACGGCGAAGTTGTCGGCGGGTGAGTGGAAAAGCACGCAGGCGCCCGGCCGCCGGGGTCGGCACGGCCGGGCGCCACGCACAGGTGCTGAAGGCCGGCCGGAGATCGGCCGGGGGTCGGGGGCGGTGGATCAGCCGCTGATGACCGGGGACTTTCCGGAGGCCGTGTTCTTGATGGTGTAGAGGCCCTGGAAGCTGGCGGTGGTGCCGACGATGCCGCAGCCGCCGCCGACCTTGTTGGTGATGGTCAGCGTGAGACCGCCGCCCGCCGTGTTCAGCGTGCCGTTGCTGCCGCCGCTGCTCGGGTTGTTGTACTTGGCCGCGACCTTGCCGGTGACGTCGAAGGAGCAGGGGCCGAGGATGCTGCTCCCGGTCACCTTCGCCTTGATCGCTCTGATCTCACCCGTCACCTGGCCGGTGGAGTTGGTGCCCGCGCCCGCCGCGTAGTCGTGGCCCCAGATCTGCCACGGAGGCGTGGTGGCCACGGTCCACGTCGAGCTGAACGGCCCGGTGCAGGGCGAGTTGAACGAGATCGCCGAGATGGACGCGAGCTGCGCCGGGGATCCGGCCACCGGGGACGTGGGGGCCGAGCCGGACGCCGCGGAGGACGCGCACTGGATCTTGTTGCCGTTGTTGTCGGTCAGGACGGTCACGCCGGCGCTGCCGGTGAAGGCCCCGGTCGGCGTGATGGTCCAGCTGGTCGGCGCGGCGACGGCCGAGGGAACGGCCAGGGCGAGGGATGCCGCGGCGGCACCGATCGCGGTCAGGACACCGGATCGCTTGAACATGGAGTCACTCCCTTTTCTTGTCCCGTTGGGGATACGAGTGGACGTGCGCGCGCGGGAAAGCGGGCGGCACGCTTCGAACTGGACTTCAGGAGGCGCAATTCCTTCGGGCTGTCTTCTGTCACGGGCGATCAGGCGGCCGGCACACCACCTCCTTCCGTTCCGGTACGGGGACGCCCTCCCGGGAATCGAGGGCGTCGGGCGCTACCGCACCGCGGAGTGCCAGAACTCCGACAGCTTCCTGCCCTCGTTCGGCGCAAGACCGGCCGGATCGTAGGGGCTGCCGAAGTAGGTCGAGGTGTCGTCGAGCTTCACGCTGTTCTTCCCGGCGGCGGAGGGCAGACCGGTCTTCAGGTTCACCGCCCAGTCCAGGAGTCCGGCTCCGCAGCCGCTCGCCCCGGGGACGGCGAACGTCGCATCGCCCTGGTCGGCGCCCTCGAAGGTGTAGCGCCCCATCTCGCCCTCGTCGTCGCGGGTCCCGTCCGCCGCGAACCGCTGGAGCGAAAGGCTCGGCGCGTTCAGGTTCTGCGGCTTCAGGAGCACCGGCTTGGCGGTGGTGCCGATGTAGCACTTGTCACCGAGGAACGGGTTCTTGAGGTGGATGCGAACCGGAATGGTGAGAATGGGCTCACCGGTGGAGAAGGCCGCCACCATATTGAAGTCCCTCGGCGCACCGGCGGGTTCGATGGTGGCCGTCACCTTGTTGAGATTGTTGTCCGTCAGCTGACGGCAGATCGCGGAGACGAGAGGAATTCCGCTGGGGCACATCAGCCCGAGCAGCCCGCCGGGGATTTGGGCCGGGTCGGCGGTGAGCGCCCCCTCGGGGGGAGCCACCAGCGACGTGGTGCCGTTGCTGTGCTGGATGACGCCGAGTTGCAGATCGCTGTTGCCGGTGGGGACATGGCTCTTGCCGAGCGTGATGGAGCCGGTGACCGAACTCGACGAGATGCAGGTGGCGATGTTGGTGATGCCGTCCGCCGCGAGCATGGCGGGGGCGTCCACCGGGCAGCGGTCGAACGGGGCCCAGTCGCCGTTGAGCTGGGGCGCGGCGGCCGCCGAGCCGGTGGAGAGCACGGCGCTGAACGCCGTGAGGGCCGCGAGCAGCCCCACCCGGGTTCGGTTGGAAACGGATCTCATGTCGTCCCCTCTGTTCGGCCGCGAGGATGCGGCCCCGTACACGAAGTCGACCGGTTCTGCGACGCAGGCCCGCACCCCTGAGGCGTCGGCCGGCGGTGATGGAGCCGGGGTGCACCCGGGCGAGAAGAACTGGGCGTCGAATTTCGGGCAGATTTCTGACCGAATTCAACGAAGCGTGATGTTACTCGCGGGAAACACAGCGACACAATCCGTCCGGCTAAGATTCTTTGCGGGGCGCTGTTTTTGATCCGTAAATGAGTAACCGGGGGTCACCCCTTTATCAAGGAATGCGCATCCGGAGGCGTCGAAATAGGCCCGGCGGCCGGAACCCCACCCCCCGGAGCCGCCCGGATCCCCCCGCCGAAGGCGTGCGGGCGACGCCCCCGTTGTCATCGCCGGAGCAGGCGGCCGAAATTCATTGTCCGAAAGCGCGCAGTACCGTCCGACCTGCGCAGAAGTACCGGAGTGCGGGCACGATGCGTGCCCCCTGCACGTCGATCTTGTCCAAGTGGTGTCCCGCGCCTGTTACTTGGTCTATCTTCATCGCGAACTTGGTACGGACTGTCGGTTCGTGGGAGCGCTTTCCCTCACCGTCCCGCCCCACCACCGGGCGCCGAGAGCAGAGGGGACATGGCATGGCACACCTCATACAGCCGTTGGACACCGAGGACCCCCTGGGGCCGCTCCCCCAGGAATTCGCCGCGATCATGCGGCCCGAACTCCCCAGCCTCATCAAGGAAATCGGTGTCGAGGTCACCCGCGCCTATCCGGAATACGCCCGGCTGCTGGACGGCCCGAACGGCCAGGCCATCCGGGTCGGCGTGGAGCAGAGCCTCTCCTCCTTCGTCGACCTGGTGGCCGAGCCCACCGCTCCCACCACGCTGCGGGACGACATGTGCCGGCGCTTCGGACGGTTCGAGGCGTACGAGGGCCGGAGCATGGACACCCTCCAGGGCGCGTACCGGCTCGGCGCGCGGGTGGCACTGCGGCGGGCGAAGAAGGTGGGGCAGAGCTACCACCTCTCCCCCACCCTGATGCTCAGCTTCGCCGACGCGCTCTTCGCCTACGTGGACGAGCTCGAATCCCTCTCCCGGGAAGGCTTCCTGGAGGTCCAGTCGCAGTCCGGGGAGCAGAGCGAGGCGCTGCGCCGACGCCTCCTCCACCTCATCCTGGCCGGCCGCCCCGCCCCGCGCAGCGCCATCTTTGACCTGTGCGAACAGACCGGCTGGCCCCTGCCCGACGAGGTCACCCTCGTCGCCGTCCGCGCCCCGGGGGCGCTGGACCGGCTCGGCGCGGACCGGGACCTGCTCGTCGACCTCAGCGACCCGCAGCCGCACTTACTCGTCCCCGGCCCCCTCACCGACGCACGAAGATCGATGCTGGCCCAGGCCCTGCCGACGTCCCGTGCGGCGATCGGGCTGACCGTGCCGACCTCCCTGGCCTGCGACTCGATCCGCTGGGCCCGCCGGGTGCTGGAGCTGGTCGACTCGGGGGTGATCGAGGACGCCCCGCTGATCCGCTGCGAGGACCACCTCATCACCCTGTGGCTGCTCTCCGACCCCGCCCTGCTCGACCAGCTCGCCCAACGGGAACTGGCCGCCGTGGCGGGGATCAGCACCACCCGCCGCGAGCGGCTGATCGAGACGCTGCGGATCTGGCTCGACACACGGGGCACGGCGGCCCAGATGGGCGAACTGCTCGATGTGCACCCGCAGACCGTGCGCTACCGCATGCGCAGCCTGGAGACCATCTTCGGTGATCAACTCGTCGACCCGGAAAGCCGTTTCGCGACCGAGGCCGTGCTCCGCGCGCTGCGGCTGCGCACCCGCTCGACCGGTACGTCCCCCTGATCCGGCGCACGTCGGCGCGACCGTTCGCGCACGGAATCTGGATCATGTTCGGCGCGACGGGTCAACTTACCCGCGCGTAAGGCGAAATAGACGGTCAGTCCCAAACGGTTGCGACACGGAGACGTATCCGACGAGAAACCCGGAACCGCGTCCCGTACACAAGGAGGAGTCTGCCGCCCGACCGGCGGCAGCACCCGCGTACCGCCTCCTGGCCGACCATCCGAGAGGGAACACCCCATGACCGCCTCGCACCTCCTCGTCCCCGTGCCGATCCCGGACCGGGTCGCCGCGCTGATCGGCTCGTGCATCCCGCCGCACATCCTGGAGGCGGAGTTCGACGCCGATTGCGCGGCCCGCGAGGTCCGCAGGTTCCGGGGGCCCCGGCTCGGCGTCGAGGACGAGGCCGACCGTGAGCAGGCCCTGTCCGAACTGGCCCGCGCCAACAAGGTCCTGGCCGCCCACCACCCCCGGCTGGCGGTGCGGCCGGGCTCCGTCTTCTGACCGCGCGAGCGGGTGAACGCGTCCGTGGGGGCGCGGAGCACCCGAGCCCGCGCCGCTCCGAGCCCGGTGCCGGAAGCGGCCCTTCCGGCACCGTCCTCGCCCCCTCCCTGGAGCGGGGCGAGGACGGTCGGGGATAGTGGGCGTCCGCCCGCGCACACATCCCCGGAGATCCCCATGGCCCCCGTGCTCCCCGCTGACACCGGTGACCGCCCGTCCGTCCTCCTCGTCACCGACCTCGGCTACCGGGCGCGCGGCCGCCGCTATTGCGACGAGGACATCTTCCTCGCCTCCCGGCTGCGCGAAGAGTTCGACGTCGCGCTCTGCCACCCCCGGGACGCGGCGGCGCTGCTGGACCGCTTCGACTCCGTACTGGTCCGCAACAGCGGTCCCGTCCTGCACTACCGGGAGGCGTACGACGCGTTCCGCGCCCGCGCCCTGGAGCTGCGGGTTCCGGTCTTCAACCCGCTGGACGGGCGCGGCGACATGGCCGGCAAGCAGTATCTGGTGGAGCTGAGCCGGGCCGGGTTCCCGGTGATCCCCACGGTGGACCGGGCGGCGGATCTGGGGCTGCTGCCGGAGGCCCGGGAGTACGTGGTCAAGCCGAAGCTGGGGGCGGACTCGGTGGGGCTGCGGTTCGTCACGAGGGCGGAGGCGGAGGCAGGAGCGGGGCCAGAAGCACAGGCGGGATCGGAGAGGGTCGCAGGAGCGGGACCGGAGGCGGAGGCGGTGGCAGGAGCGGGACCGGAGGCGGTGGCGGAAGGTGAGCCGCGTCCGCCGCAGGGCGACGGCGGTCTGCTCTTCCAGCCCCGGATCGACTTCCGCCACGAGGTCTCCTTCTACTTCGTCGACCATGACTTCCAGTACGCGCTGTACGCCCCCGACCCCGAGCGGCGGTGGGTGCTGGAGCCGTACGCGGCGAGCGCGGCGGATCTGGAGTTCGCTCAGCGCTTCATCGACTGGAACTCCCTCACCCACGGCATCCAGCGGGTCGACGCCTGCCGTACGGCGGAGGGCGGGCTGCTGCTCGTGGAGCTGGAGGACCTCAATCCGTTCCTGTCGCTCGACCGGGTGGCCGAGGAGGTCCGGGAGGCGTTCGTGGCGCGGCTGAAGAGGTCGCTGGCCGGGCTGACCGGCTGACCCCCGTCCGGCCCGCCCCCGCATGCGGGCTGCGGGGGCCGGTGTGAGGGTGCAGACGTGACCACTGCCAGCGAGCAAGCCCCCGCCGCGCAGAGTGCCGCCGCGCCGCCGCCCGTCATCGACCGGCGGCGGCGGAACATCATCTTCGCCACGATCGTGCTCGGCATGCTGCTGGCGGCGCTGGACCAGACGATCGTGGGCACGGCCCTGCCGACGATCGTCTCGGACCTGGGCGGCGCGGCCCATATGTCGTGGGTGGTCACGGCGTATCTGCTGGCGGAGACCGTCGCGACGGTCCTGGTCGGCAAGTTCGGGGACCTGTTCGGGCGGAAGCTGGTCTTCCAGATTTCGGCGATCATCTTCATCACCGGCTCGTTCCTGTGCGGCCTCGCCTCGGACATGCTGCTGCTGATCATCTGGCGGGGCATGCAGGGCATCGGCGCGGGCGGGCTGATGGTGACGTCGATGGCGCTGATCGCGGATGTGATCCCGCTGCGCGAGCGGGGCAAGTACCAGGGCGCGATCGGGGCGGTCTTCGGCATCTCGACGGTGATCGGGCCGCTGCTCGGCGGGCTGTTCACCGACCACCTGACCTGGCGCTGGGCGTTCTACGTCAATGTGCCGATCGCCATCGTGGTGGTCATCGCCGCCGCCCGGAACATCCCGTCCGTGAAGGCCGCGGGCCGGCCGGTGATCGACTACGCGGGCATCGCCCTGGTCGCCGTGGGCGCGAGCGCGCTGATCCTGGCGACGAGCTGGGGCGGGAACGAGTACGCCTGGGGATCGCCCATGATCATCGGGCTGTTCATCGCCGGGCTGGTCGCGCTGGCGCTGTTCTGCCGGGTGGAGACGCGGGCGAAGGAACCGATGCTGCCGATGCGGCTGTTCCGGAACCCGGTGTTCACGGTCTGCTCGATCCTCAGCTTCATCGTGGGTTTCGCGATGCTCGGCTCGATGATCTTCCTGCCGACCTATCTCCAGTACGTCGACGGGGACTCGGCGACCCTCTCGGGCGTCCGGACCCTGCCCCTGGTCGTCGGCCTGCTGGTCGCCTCCATCTTCAGCGGCAACGTGGTGAGCAAGACCGGCCGCTACCGCCTCTTCCCCATCGTCGGCACCCTGGTCATGGCGGCCGGGCTGTTCCTCCTGTCCCGGATGGGGCCGGAGAGCGGGGTGTGGCTGGAGTCGCTCTACATGGTGGTGCTGGGGCTCGGGATCGGGCTGGCCATGCAGGTGCTGACGATCGCCGTGCAGAACACCGTGGACTACGCGGACCTGGGTACGGCGACCTCGGGCGTGACGTTCTTCCGTACGCTCGGCAGCGCCTTCGGCACGGCCGTGTTCGGGACGATCTACGCCAACGCGCTGGGCCCCAACCTGGCCGACGGGGTCGCCGAGGCGATCGCGGCGGGCGGCGATCCGGCGACGCTGGCGGGTGCGTCGCAGAGCCCGCAGGCCCTGCACGCGCTGCCCCTGGCCCAGGTGGAACCGCTGGCGCAGGCGTACGCGCAGACGCTGCACACCGTGTTCCTGTGGACGGTCCCGGTGGCGCTGATCGGCTTCGTCGTCGCGCTGTTCCTCAAGGAGGTCAAGCTGCGGGACTCGGCGCGGCTCGGGTCGACGGACATGGGCGACGGCTTCGCCCAGCCCGGCAGCGGCGACTCCGAGAAGCTCCTCGAGATCGCGGTGGCCAAGATCCTGCACGGGGCCGGCCCGGACACGGCCCGGCGGATCGTCGCCGAGTCCGACACCCGGCTGGACATGGCGGGGGCCTGGGCGGTGATGCAGGTGGACCTCTTCACCCGGATGGTCGGCCACGCGGGGCTGCGGCTGATCGCGGCCCGGCACCGCCTGCCGCCGGAGGTGCTGGTGCCGGTCTTCGACCGGATGATCGAGGAGGGGTACCTGAGCGGCGACGGCCGCCTGTTCTCCCACACGGCGGCGGGGCGGCGCGAGGCCACCGTGATCTCGGACGCCTGGGGCCACTGGCTCAACGAGCAGCTCGCCGAGGACGGGGCCCCGCCGGACGACCGCCGGCTGCGGATCGCCGTGGACATGATCGCGAAACGGCTGCTGGCGGAGGACCTGGCCCAGGAGCTGTCCCCGGCCCCGCACCCGGGCGGCTCCACGCGGGTGGGCGCGCCGGCCTGAGCCCGGCGGGGCGCGCTCCAGGGATCCGGACCGGGGAAGGACCGGGGAGGGACCGGGCCCGGACCTCAGTCGACGAAGACGGCGGTCGCGTACACCCACGCGCCCTCGTGCCGGGCGAATCGGCTCTGCTCGTGGAGCGAGTCGGGCCGCCCGTCGTCGGTGTAGTGGGCACGGAAGGTGACCGTCCCCGTGGTGTGGAAGGCGCTGCCCTCCGTGGTGTCCAGGATCTCCAGCCCCCTCCAGCGCATCGCCGGGTCGAAGTCGACGCCGGGCGGCCGGGTCTCCGGGTGCCAGGTGCGCAGCAGGTACGCCGCGTCCTGGACGACGAAGGCCGCGTACCGGGAGCGCATCAGGGCCTCGCAGGTCGGCGCGGCGGCGCCCCCGGAGTGGAACCGGCCGCAGCACTCCCCGTACGTCGCGGGCAGCCCGCAGGGGCAGGGCGAGGCGGCGGTGATGCGGGGGGCCTGCGGGGCGGCGGGCTGCCGGGGCCGGGAGGTGCGTCGTGACATGCGTCCATTGTCACCCGGCGCGGCGGGCCCGGGTGAGCACGGCCGATCGCGGCGGGGGTTGACACCCCACCGGCCCCGGGTCAGAGTCCGGCGGATGGAGATCATCGTGCTGACGCCCGCCGAGCGCCGTGTCCGGGACGCCTTCCCCAGCGGCGATCCCGTCGACTTCCGTACGGGATCGGCGTCGGCGGACGATCCCGAGGGCGGCGGCGACTGGGGCCCGGAGCGGACCGTGCGGGCCGAGGTGCTGCGCGCGCTGCTGCTCGGCGGAGTTCGTACGGAGGGGGAGGTTCCGGCGTTACGGGTCATGGGGGCGCGGATCACCGGGACGCTCCAGGCGCGCTATGCGGTGGCGGAGTGCGCGGTGATCCTCAGCGGCTGCCATTTCGAGGAGGCGCCCGACCTGTACGGGGCGCAGCTGCGCCAGTTGAACCTCAGCGGTTCGGTGCTGCCGGGTCTGAGGGCGGCGACGATCCGGGTCGACGGGGTGGTGACGCTGAGCGGCTGCCGGATCCCGGGCACCGTGTGGCTCAGCGCCGCCCGGATCGCCCGGGCCGTCGTGCTGGTCGGGGCGAGGATCGGGGTGAACGCGGACGGCTCGACCGCCGGGACGGACGAGCCGGCCCTCCGGCTGAACCACTCGGTCGTCGAGGACGACCTCCGGTGGAACGGGCTCGTGGCGCACGGCGAGGTCAAGCTCGACGGGGCGGCCGTCACCGGACAGATCCAGCTCAACGACGCCGAGCTGACCCATCCCGGCGAAACCGCTCTCCAGGCGGAGAACGTCACGGTCGGCTCGGACCTGCACGCCATGCGCATCCGCGTGCGGGGCCGGGTGAACCTGCGGGGCTGCCGGATACCGGGGCAGCTCAACTTCGCGTACGCCCGCTTCTCCCACCCCGGTGCGGTGGCCCTGCGGGCGAGCAGCATGACCGTGGGCGAGCTGTGGCTACGGGGAGCGGCTCCCATCGAGGGCATGGTGAATCTGCGGCGTTCCCAGATCGACCTCATCCATGCCGAACCGTCCGTCTGGCCGCCCGTGGTCCAGTTGGAGGGCCTCGCCTACACCTCGCTCCTCCCCCATCTGCCCGCCGCCCGGCGGCTGCCGCTCCTGGAGCGGGAGGAGGAGGGCTACGCCCCCTTCGCGTACGAGCAGTTGACGGCGGCGTACCGGCGGATCGGCGACGACGACGCGGCCCGTACGGTGCTCCTGGCCAAGGAGCGCAGACGGCGCGGGACGCTGCCGGCGTACGCCCGGCTCTGGGGGTATCTCCAGGACGCGGCGGTCGGCTACGGGTTCCGGCCGGTGCGGGCGGCTGCCTGGCTGCTCTCGTTGCTGCTCGCGGGCTCGGTGGCGTACGCGGCGCGCCATCCCCTGCCGTTGAAGGAGGACGAGGCGCCGGACTTCAGCCCGCTGTTCTACACCCTGGACCTGCTGCTGCCCATCGTCGACTTCGGCCAGGAGAAGGCGTTCAACCCGCAGGGGTGGTACCAGTGGCTGTCGTATCTGCTGATCGTCACCGGGTGGCTGCTCGCGACGACGATCGCGGCGGGGATCACCCGGTCCGTCAGCCGTCAGTGACGGGGGCGTCGCACGTACGACATCCCGTTAGGTGAGGAGGAAGTCCGCCTGACCGGCCTTGGCCCCCTGGATGAACGCGGCGATCTCACCGTTGGAGTAGATGAGGGCGGGGCCGTCCGGATCGGCGGACTGGCGCACCGCGACCCGGCCGTCCGCGAGCTTCATGGCCTCGATGCAGTTGCCGCCGTTCCCCCCGCTCCACGGCTTGTACCAGCCTTCGGTGCCGAGGTCGGCGGCCGGCATGCCGTTGTATATGTGGTTCATCACAGCTCCTCGCGGAAGTCCCGAAGGATTTCCTTCGTGCGTTGTGCAGTCGCGGACTGAGCCGCCATGCGGTCCATGACTTCGAGGTAGGAGGCCACCTCCGGCCGGGAGTCGAAGTAGACGGCTCCGGTGAGGTACTCGCTGAAGACCATGTCCGGCAGTTCGGGGATGGCGAACCGGAAGAGGACGAACGGCCCGTAGGTGCCCGGGTGGTGGCCGCTCGCGAACTCCGCGATCTGCAGGGTGACATGGGGCAGCTCGGTGGCTGCGAGGAGCTTGTCGATCTGCGCGCGCATCGCCCGCGGGCCGCCGACCGGCCGCCGTAGGACGGTCTCGTCCATGATGACCCAGAGCCTGGGGGCGTCCTCCTTGGCCAGCAGGGCCTGGCGCTCCATCCGCAGCGCCACATGGCGCTCGATGTCCTCGGGCCGGGTCTGGCCGACCGCTCCCGTGCGCATCACGGAGCGCGCGTAGTCCTCGGTCTGGAGGAGCCCGGGGACGAAGTGCGGCTCGTACATGCGCAGCAGGCTCGCCGCGCCCTCCAGGCTGACGTACATGCTGAACCAGTCGGGCAGGACGTCGTGGAAACGCTGCCACCAGCCCGGCTTGTTGGCCTCCTCGGCCAGTTCGACGAAGGCGTCCGCCTCGTCGTCGGCGACGCCGTACGCCTTCAGCAGCAGCTGGACGTAGGGGATCTTGAGCCCGACCTCGGCCGTCTCCATCCGGCGTATCGTCGCGGGAGCGACCCGGAGCACCTTCGCCGCCTGGTCACGGGTCAGGCCGACGCGCTCCCGCAGATCCTGCAGGCGCTTGCCGAGTACGACCTGGCCCACGGTCGGAGCGGACCGCGGTTCGCTCACTTGAGACCTCCCCATGCGCTGTTTTGCGAGCAGTGTGCCATGCGTGCGCCCCCAACGACACAGCCACTCTGGAAATTTCAGAGTGCCCCTTGCCAAGTGTCTTCGTCAGGGGGAGAGTTGGGTGTCGAACCAGTTCGCTCAGTCATGGCCGCTCCTCCCTCCCGGGGAACGAAGCGTGACGCAGCCCCACTGTGAGGATCGGTCGTGGCACCTGGCAGCGCGCTCATCCCCCGGCTCCTGGACCTCAGCCCCGGGACGGAAGCGCTCCGTTACTGCTTCGCGCTGCCCGCGCGCCCGGAGTCGGTGGCGGGGGCGCGGCAGTTGACCCGGGTCCGGCTGGAGAGCTGGAAGCTCGGCGGCGACGCGTACGAGTCGGCCCTCCTCATCGTGTCGGAGCTGTTCACCAACGCGGTCGTGCACACGGCGAGCACCCGGGTGGTGTGCGAGCTGCGCTGTCTCGGCAGACGCCTGCGGATAGCCGTTCAGGACCAGGGGCACCAGGGGGGCGGCCCGCGCCTGCGCCGCTCGGCCGACGACGAGCACGGACGCGGTCTGCTGCTCGTGGACGCGCTGAGCAGTGCGTGGGGGTCCCGTGACGCCTCGGACACCGCCGGACGCATCGTGTGGGCGGAGCTCCCGCACGAACTCGCGCAGGACCTGCCGCGGCAACTCCCGCACGGCACGCACGGCTCACCCGGCGCACACGGCTCGCACGGCCTCGCGCACGGCACGGAGCAGCCATGCTGAGGAACGCCCTGTCCCGGCTGCGCGGAACGCACCGCTCGCCCCTGTCCGAGGACGCCCGAGGCGGCCGGGTGCGGCTGTCGCTGCCGCCCTCGATGTCGGCCAGCCTGGGGTGCGACGCGGTCGGCGTGCCCGCCCGGCACGGGTTCCGCCTGATGTCGCATCTGCCGCGCACCGGCTGCGTGTTCGCGGACGCGGACCGCTGGTGGTGGATCGTCCCCTCGGGTTCGGACCTCGAACTGGACTGGCCCGAGCAGACTTCGTACGCCACCGGGGCATACGTCCCCGCCGTACGGCCCCGGCTGATCCACGCACCGGACGGCCGCACGCCCTACACCCCGCCCATCCCGCTCTACCTCATGGTCTGCCAGGTCACGAACGCGGCGCCGTCGTGGGCGCCGGACGGCGGGTCGCAAGCCGTTCCCGTTCGCTAACGAACTCCCGTCAAGCACCGGATCGCGCCACGCATGATCGGCCACCTTCCGCTGCCGCCCCACGGTCGGCGGCAACGCCCTGCCGAGCGTCACCGTGGGCAAAACCCCCCGGTCACAGCGGTGACGGCTCTGTCGGCACCCGGTAAAGGATTTCCTGTCCCAGGGTCAGCACGTGGGCGTGTGAGGACGCCGAGGCCCCGTTCGGACCAATACCTACGCCGAAAGTGCGCCGTTCCGGCGCTTCTTGCAGTCGGCCGAAAACCGACTCCCCGTGGCTGTGACCACAGTGAAAGGTGAGGGGCGCGGAGCAGAACAACAGCTCTGATGCACCGATCATTTGTTCGCCTCACCGAACCCCTAGGGGGACGCATGCGCACCGAAATGATTATCGCCAACGACGCCACCGACCTGGACCTCGACCTCCGTATCTCGGAGGCGCCCGAGCAGACCCAGGAGTTCGGCGCCGGCACGTACACCTCGCCGAGCAGCTACGCCATTGGCACGCGTTGTCCCGTCTGCTGCTGACGCGGCGCGGCGTCCTGACCGACGTGGGACGCGACTGAAATGAGGCGGGGCGGGCTCAGCCCGCCCCGCCTCGCCGTATCCACCGCGCCTTGGAGGGCCACCGACGTGCGACCAGAGCTGGACCCGGACCTGGACCTGGATCTCTTCGAGGTCCGCGAGCCGGTGCTCGTGCGAATGGCGAACAGCCCGCGCGACCGTGCCGAGAGCCGCGTCGACGCCACCGATCCGGTGCCTGGGCTCCGCCGCCTGGCCGCCGACCCGCTGCTCCGCCAGGCCGTCGAGGTCGCCAGCGGCAGCCTCTCCCTCAGCCTCCAGCGCCTCGCCACCGACGAGGGCGCCGCCGCACTCGGTCGCAAGCGCACGCTCAGCGCCGCCCGGACCCTCACCCGTTACGCGCGCCGGGCCGGCGGCCGCCCCACCCCCTTCGGCCTGTTCGCGGGCGTCGGCAGGGCGGCTTTCGGCCCCGCCGCCCGGGCCCGGCTCACCGGCCCCGGCGAGGTGTCGGTCCGCCTCGACGGCGGCTGGCTGCACCGCCGGGTGCTCGACTGGCTCGCCGTCCCGGAGGTCCGCCGCCGCACCGACGTCGTCCTGAGCGACCTGTGCGGCCGGCGCGACGGCAGGCTCCTCCTGCACACCGGCGGGCGGGAGGTCTCGGTGCGGGACAACGTCCTGGTCGCCGCCGTCCGCGAGGCCGCCGAACGACCCGTCGCGTACGCGGCGTTGCTCGACGACCTGGCGGCCCGCTTCCCCTCCGTGGGGCCGGACCGCGTCGACGGCCTCCTCGCCGGGCTCATCCAGCACGGCTTCCTGCTCACCTCCCTCACCCCGCACCGCATCGACGCCGCCCTCCTCGGCCGTATCGAGGCCGCCGTCGACGGGGCCGTCCCGGGCGCCGCCGAGGGGCTGCGCGCGATCCGAGCCTCCGCGGCCGACCATGAAAGGGACCTGCCCGGGCACGGTCAGGACTCCTGGCGCGCCCTGCTGGCCGCCGTGCGCACCCTGGACGGCAGCGCGGCGGACAGCGGGCAGCGGCCCCCCGTCCACGTGGACCTGCGGATGCCCGCCGACATCGTGCTGCCGCCGGCCGTGGGTGAGGAGGTGCGCCGCTACGCCGCGGCGATCTGGGCGATGACCCCGCAGTGGACCACCCTCGAATACATGCGCGACTACCGCGACCGGTTCATCGAGCGGTACGGAACCGCCTCCGCCGTCCCCCTCGGCGACCTCGTCGACCCGCACCGCGGCCTCGGCCTGCCGCCCGAGTACGGGGCCCCCGCACCCGCCCACCCGCGCGTCGGCCCCGGTGAGGACGCCGACCGCCCCCGGCGCGCCGCGATCGCCGAACTCACCCAGCAGGCCGTCCTCGACGGCGGTGACATCGAACTGAGCGACGCCGACGTGGCCCGGCTGGCGAAGGCGGTCGGGCACACCCCCGTGAGCCGCCCGCCGCGCACCCTGGAACTCTGCTTCCAGATCCTCGCCGACAGCCAGGAGGCCCTGGACCGGGGCGACTTCCTGCTGCTGGGCAGCCCGCACATCGGCTCCTGGACGGCCGGGGCGACCGCGGGCCGCTTCGCCGCCGTCGCCGGCCTCACCGAGGACCTCGCGGAGCTGGCCGCCGGTCCCGACGCCGGACCCGGCGAGGAAGACGTCCTGGTGGCGCAGGTCGACGTCGCGCCGAGCGACCCGCGTTCGCTGAACATCGTGCAGGTGCCGCCGCTGCTGCCGTACCGCATCCCCGTGGGCGTCGCCGACGACCGAGGGGACCCGCACTGCCTGGACTGGCGCACCCTCCTCGTCGCCGCCGGTGAGGACGGGCTGCGGCTGCTGCACGGGCCGGCCGGCCGCCCCGTCGTGCCCGTCTTCCCCCACATGCTGGCCCTGGACGCCCAGGCCCCGCCCGTCGCCCGCTTCCTCTCCGACCTCGCCGCGGCCCGGCCCCGGGTCTGGTCCGGCTGGGACTGGGCCGGCCTCGACGTCCTGCCCTACCTCCCCCGCGTCCGCTACGGCCGGGTGCTGACCTCGCCGCGCCGCTGGCTCGCCGGACGCCGGCTGATGGACGCGGCCCGCTCGGCCTCCACGACCGTCTGGGAGGAGGGGCTGCGCGACTGGCGGCGGCGGGGCCGGGTGCCCGACCGGATCCAGGTCGCCCGCAACGACCAGATGTTCCCGATCGACCTGCGCGAGCCGTGGGACCAGGGGCTGCTGCGCGCCGAACTCACCGCCAAGGAGCCGCGGTTCCAGCTGTACGAGGACCTCACCGCCGATGGGGCCGGGCTCGGCTGGAACTCCGGGCACAGCACCGAGATCGTCGTCCCGCTCGTCCGCGCCGCCCGCGCCCCGGAGCCCGCCGGTCCGGGAGGGCCCGCGCCGGCGCTCGCCAGGTCCGGGCTCCGCGTCTCCCCCACCGCCGTCCACCTGCCGGGCGAGGACTGGCTCTCCGTCAAGGTGTACGCCGAGCAGTCCGCCCACGAGGCGTTGATCGCCGAGCACCTCCCCGTGCTGCTGGCCGAGGTCGACGCGGACGTCGACCGCTGGTTCTTCCTGCGCTACCGCGACCCCGACCCGCATCTGCGCATCCGCTTCCACGGCGATCCGGCCGCCCTGCGGGAGAGGGTCCTGCCGGCTCTCGCCCGGCACGTGCGCCGCCTGGCCGAATCCGGAGCCGTACGGACGATGGTGCTGGACGCCTACCGCCCGGAGACCGACCGCTACCTCGGCCCCACCGCGCAGGAGACCGCCGAAGGACTGTTCCTCGCCGACAGCCGGTCCGCGCTCCTCACGCTCCGGGCCCGCCGCGCCGGTGCGGCCGCCGTACCCGACGACGTCCTCGCGGCGGCGGGGCACGCGGTCCTGCTGGACGCGCTCGGCGACTGGGACTGGTGCGCCTGGGCGGACCACATGTTCACCAAGGGTCCCGACCACGAGGTCTACCAGCGCCACCGCGCCCTGGCCGACCTGCTGGTCCGCCCCGGGGACCTGCCCGGCGACACCGCCCGCCGCGCCGCCGCCGAGTTGCGCGTACCGGCGCTCGCGGAGGTGTGGGCTGACGCACCCGAGCCCCGGACCTACGGGAAGCTGGTACTGGCAGCGTCGGAGGCCGACCGCGACGAGGCCGTGCTCTCCCTGCTGCACATGCGGCACAACCGGCTCTTCGGCATCGACCCGGCCGCCGAGGCGCGCGCCTACGCGGTCCTGCGCGGGGCCGCCCGCACCTTCCTCGCCGGCCGCGCCCATGCGGCCCGGTCCACCGCCCCGGCCGTCAGGAGCGCCCGATGACCACCTTGCACGCGGCCGGGCTGCGCGAGCGCGCCGGCGAGGTCTCCGAGCAGGTCCTCGACCGGCTGGCCGACCCGGCCGCCACCATGGCCGCGACCCGGATCCCGGCCGAGGCGTCCGACGACGGCGAGCCGGAGAACATCTGGGCGGAGATGACCCTCGGCAGCGGCAGCCCCGGCCTGGCCATCGCGTTCAGCGGCGCGGCCCGCCCGGGCACCGACCGCACGGCCCGCGCGCACGCCTACCTCGCGGCCGCCACCCGCGCCGCCGCCACCGGAGGAGCCGCCCGCAGCGGCATCTTCAAGGGCCCGGGGGCACTCGGCTTCGCCGCCCTGCTGGCCCACCGCGCCACCGGCGGCTACGTTTCCGCGCTGACTCAACTCGACGGCTACCAGCGCGACTTGGTGCGCACGGCGCTGCCCGCCGTCCCGGAGAACTCCCCGCTCCCCACCATCGGGCACTACGAGGTGGTGCGCGGCATGACGGGGGTGGGCCGCTATCTGCTGGCCCGCGCGGAGACGTGCGGCGACGAGCTGGAGACCGTACTGACCTATCTGGCCCGTCTCGCCCGCGGCGAGGTGGACCACCGCGGCCACCGGGTGCCCCGGTGGTGGGCCCTGGACGCACCGCGGATCGGCTCCGAGGCCACCCTGCCCGACGGCCACCTCAACCTCGGCATCTCCCACGGCGTCGCCGGACCCCTGGCCCTGCTCTCCCTCGCCTGGCGGCAGGGGGTGCGCGTGCCGGGGCAGCGGGAGGCCATCGAGTCGGCGGCGGAACTGCTGACCCGGTGGGCGGTGCGCGACGAGTACGGGCTGTTCTGGCCCCCGCACCTGAGCCTCGCCGACTGGCTGGCCGGCCCCGACGCCTTCACCGCACCCGCCGGCTGGCCCTCCTGGTGCTACGGCGCGCCCGGTGTCTCCCGCGCCCTGCAACTGGCGGGCCTGGCTCTGGACCGTGCGGACTGGGCCGGTACGGCGAAGGCGTCGGCCGAACGGCTGCTGACCCTGCCGATGGAGCGGTGGGGCATCAACGACAACGCGCTCTGCCACGGCTGGGCCGGGGCCCTGCACCAACTCGGGCGGCTCAACGAGCACTTCGGGGACGAGCGCGTCGAGGAGCTCCGCGACCGGATCGCGGCCGCCCTGGTCGGCGCGTTCGACCCGGAGCTGCCCTTCGGCTACCGCTTCACCATGACGAAGACCCCGTACGCGACAGACGTCTCCGGCTACCTCGACGGGGCGGCGGGCCTGGCGCTGGCCCTGGACTCCTACTCCGCCGGGGGCACGCCCTCGGACTGGGACATGCCGCTGCTGCTGTCCTAGGGGAGCGTCGGGTGGCCTCCGCCAGCGCCGGTCAGGTCCTCGGCCGTCGCGGCGTCATCCAGAGCCGGTCAACTACCCGACGGAGGAAGTCTGCGCGGCTCGATGCGTTCCTCGACGGCCGAGTCACCCTCGCGCACCACGACATAGGCGCCCTTCCCCGGCACCTCCGTGACCACCTCGGCCAGCTCGGTGCCGCGGTAGACCAGGCCCACACCGTCGTCGGTGCAGTGGGTCTCGGGCAAGGTGCCGTCCGCGACGAGCCGGTGCACCAGTGGGCGTCGCCCCCGGTCCGTGTCGTAGTGCACGCCGTTGCCGTACGGCAGGAAGCCGAGGGCGTCGGTGAGGGGCCGGAGTTCGGGCCCGAACGAGTCGGTGGCACCGCCCCGGAACCAGCAGATCGAGCCCGCGCTCACTCCGCTCAGCACGACGCCCGACGCCCAGGCCCGGCGCATGACGCGGTCCAGGCCGTGGACACGCCACACCGCCAGCAGGTTGGCCACTGATCCCCCCATCACCCACACGACGTCCTGGGCGAGCACGGTTTCCTCGATGTTCTCGAGGTTGGGCATGGGGAAGAGATTCAGGGGCGTCAGGTCGAAGCCGGCGACACGGGCGGCTTCGGTCATGCGGGCCGTGAAGTGCTCGGCGTCACCGATGGCCGTGCCGACGTACATGATCCGGGGACGGCGGCCGTGCGCGCCCGACAGCTCGACCGCGTGGTGCACCAGCGCGTCGAACGTCACCATGGTGCGGCCTCCGGTGCGGTGTCCGCCCGAGGTGGCGACGATGGTGGGCTCCGAAGCGGTCATAGCGCCCGATCCTATCCAGCGGGCGCGGCCGCCGGACGGGCCGGGTCAGGGTCCGCTGAGGTACGCCAGCCCCGGGTGGACCTCCATGTACCGCTCGACCAGCCTGTGCGCCACCGAGACCGAGTCGACCAGCGGGTGCAGCGCGAAGGCCCGGACAGCAGCTGCCCTCGACCCGCTCTCCGCCGCCTCCAGCACCGCGCGCTCCACGGCCTTCACCGCGGTGACGAGAGCCATGGCGTCGTACGGGAGTGGCGAAGCGGCCACCGGGTGGGCCCCGTTGGCGTCGACCAGGCAGGGCGCCTCGACGACCGCCTCGGCGTCCAGGGCCGCAAGGGCAGTGCGGTTGCGGACGTTGAGGATCAGCGAGGTCCGTTCGTTGCGGGCGATGGCCCGCATCAGAGCAAGCGCCACCTGTTCGTAGCCGCCGGACCCCAGGTCGCTCTCCTCGCGCTCCCCCGCCCCGGCGACGTCCCGGTTCTCCGCCATGTACGTCGCCTCGCGCTCGGAGCGGGTGCGGTCCCAGGTGGCGAGGGCGGGGGCGGCCGGGTCCCTCAACCGGGCGTAGAAGCCCTGCTGCTGATCGTGCAGGAACGCGCCCCGGGTCTGTTCCGTCTCCTGGTAGGCGCGGACCGCTTCCCGATTGAAGTAGTAGTAGTGCAGGTACTCGTTGGGGATCGCGCCCAGCGACTGGAGCAGTTCCGCGCCGAAGAGGCGGCCTTCCTCGAAGGAGCCCAGCAGCGCCGGGTCCGCGAGCAGTCGGGGCAGTTCGTCGCGCCCGTCGACGTACAGGCCCCGGAGCCAGCCGAGGTGGTTGAGCCCGGCGTAGTCGATCCAGGCCCGGTCCGGGTCGGCCCCCAGGACACGCGCGACGCGCCGCCCGAGCCCGACCGGCGAGTCGCAGATGCCGACGACCCGGTCGCCGAGGTGGCGGGACATGGCCTCGGTGACCAGCCCGGCCGGGTTGGTGAAGTTGATGACCCAGGCGTGCGGGGCGAGCCGGGCGATGCGCCGGGCCAGCTCGACGGCGACGGGGACCGTGCGCAGCCCGTACGCGATGCCTCCGGCGCCGACCGTCTCCTGGCCGAGTACGCCGAGGTCCAGCGCCACCCGTTCGTCGGCCGCCCGTCCGGCGAGGCCGCCGACGCGGATCGCGGAGAAGACGAAGTCGGCCCCGCGCAACGCCTCGTCGAGCTCCGTGGTGGCGACGACAACCGGCGCGTCGGCGACGCCTTCGGCCTGTTCGGCCAGGACGCGGGCGACGGCGGTGAGCCGGTCGGCGTCGGTGTCGTACAGCGTCACCCGGGACACGCGGCCCTCGGCGTGATCGCCGAGCAGAGCCCCGTACACGAGAGGCACCCGGAATCCGCCACCGCCAAGAATCGTCAGCTTCACGCTGCTCGATGGTACGGGGTACGGAGGATGCGGGGGCGGCCCCGCGCGCCGGTGGTACGGCTCCGGGGCCGCCTCGAGGGTCGGGCGGGTTCAGCGGCGGGTCAGTAGCCGCTCCACCAGCGGGACACCGCCTGCCAGAGCCGGGCAGGCGCGGCCGGGCGGCGCTGCCGGGGGACGGCCGCCGCCGGGCCCGGGGCCGGTTCCACGGTCGCCGGAAGCGGTCCTTCCGCGGGGGCCGCGGCGGGCTTGGCGGGCGGGGCGGCGCCCGGGGCGTGCGCGGGCTGCATCCCGGCGAGGGCGTGCGCGGGCTCGGGGACGGGGCGGGCCGGGGAGGAGACCTCCCAGGCGTCGGTGGGGCGGGTGGCGCGGGCCATCACCGAGAGCGGGTCGGAGTCCAGCTTCTGCTGGGGGCTGCGGGCGAACTTCACCGGCAGCTCGACCAGGTGGCGCGACATGATGTTGCCGACCCAGCGCAGCTCGCTCTCCTGGACGGAGAGCTCCAGGTCCGGCAGCCGCATCAGGAGGGCGTCGACGCCGACGTCGGCGATGGCGCGGCCGATGTCCTGGCCGGGGCATTCGTGCGGGCCGCCGCTGAAGGCGAGGTGGGCGCGGTTGCCCTCCATGTTGGCGGTGAGGTCGGGGCGGACGGTCGGGTCGGTGTTGGCCGGGGCGATCCCGACGAGCAGGGCGTCGCCGGCCTTGATCTGCTGGCCGCCGAGCTCGGTGTCGCCGACCGCCCAGCGGCCGAAGACGGCGGTGAAGGGCGGCTCGTCCCACAGGGTCTGCTCCACCGCCTCGGGCACGGTCATATGGCCGCCGCTGAGCCGGGCGCGGAAGCGCGGGTCGGTGAGGACCATGCGCAGGACGTTGGCGATGAGGTTGGCCGTCGACTCGTACGCGGCGATGAGGATGAGGCGCAGGTGCTCGACGACCTCGACGTCGGACATCGTCGCGGGGTGCTCGACGAGCCAGGAGGCGAAGTCGGGGGCGGGGTCGGCGCGGCGGCGCTCCACCAGCCGGGTCAGCACCGCGACGATGTGGGCGTTGCTGGCGACGGCGGTCTCGGTGCCCCGGGTCATGTCGCGGGCCGCCTGGACGAGGCGCTCGTCGTACTCCTCGGGCATGCCGAAGATCGCGCACATCACCATCATCGGCAGATGCTCCGCGAACTGGCTGACCAGGTCGGCGGCGCCCTTCTCGCAGAAGTCGTTGACCAGGCGGTTACTGAAGCGGTTGATGTGGCGGCGCACGCCGCGGGTGTCGATGCGCTCCATGCTGTCGGTGACCGCGCCGCGCTGCCGCTCGTGCTTGGCGCCGTCCGCGAAGACGCAGACGGGCTGCCAGGTGAAGATCGGGGCGAGCGGGTGGTCCGGGGCGACGCTGCCGTCCTGGAGGGCCCGCCAGCGCCGGGAGTCCCGGGAGAACTGGGACGGGGTGCGGGTGAGGTGCAGGTTCTCGCTGTGGCCGAGGACGAGCCAGGCGGGGACGTCGCCGTGGAGCAGGACCGGGGCGACCGTGCCGTGTTCGGCGCGGAGTTTGTCGTAGAGGCCGGCGGGGTTGTTCTCCGCCTCGGGGCCGTACAGGCGGCGCAGACCGCCGGGGCCGGTGGCGAGGTTGTGCGCGGGGCACTGGGGCGGCGGGACGACGCCGGGTTCGTGGTGGAAGGGGGTTGTCACAGTGGCTCCAGGGATCAGGACGGCCGAGGATCGAGCGCAGGTGGGCAGGGGTGTACGGGGCGTGCGCCGGGCGCGGACCCGAGGCGCGCTCCGGGGTCCGGGTACGGCCCGGGAGTGCGGTACCCGGGTGCGCGCCGGAGTGCGTGGGCCCCGGTGGTGCGCGGGGGTGTGGACCCCACGGGTGCGCGCCGGGGTGTGGGACCCGGGTGCGCGCCGGGGGCACGGCGCGCACCCCCGGCTCCGGGACGGCCGGGAACCGTCCCGGGGCCGGCGGGACGTCCCGCGGCCGTCAGGCGAGCGGGACGGCCAGGCTGTGCAGATAGCGCATCAGGGTCATCAGCACATCGCGGCTGGAGACCCGCAGCCGGGCGTCGCAGTCGATCATCGGGACCGCGTCGGGCAGGTCGAGGGCTCTGCGCAGGGCCTCGACCGGGTGGTTCGGTGCGTCGGGGAAGGTGTTGACGGCTACCACGAACGGCACGCCGCGCTCCTCCAGCCGCCCGATGACGTCGAAGCTGACTTCGAGCCGCCGGGTGTCGATGAGGACGACGGCGCCGAGGGCCCCCTCGAAGAGGCCGTTCCACAGGAACCAGAAGCGTTCCTGGCCGGGGGTGCCGAACAGATAGAGGATCAGCTCCTCGCTGAGGCTGATCCGGCCGAAGTCCATGGCGACGGTGGTGGCGGTCTTGGTCTCCACCCCGGCGTTGTCGTCCACGCCGACGCCGGCCTGGGTCATGGTCTCTTCGGTCGTCAGGGGCCGGATCTCGCTGACCGAGCCGACCATGGTCGTCTTGCCGACCCCGAACCCGCCGACGATCACGACCTTCACCGCGGCGGTGGCCGTGGTGGGGAGGACGTCCTCGCTGCGGGGTCCGGTGATCGTGTCAGAGCTTCTGAAGTCCATGCATCACCGCTTCGAGAAGGGACCTGTCGGGGAGTGTGGCGCGGACGATCGGCGCACGCGACTCGATGAGCTCGGTCGCGAGGAGATCGCTCAGGAGCGAGGTGACCACGCTGAACGGCAGGCTGAGGTAGGCGGAGATCTCGGCGACCGATAAAGGGGCCTGGCACA
Organism: Streptomyces sp. cmx-18-6; assembly: GCF_046548915.1. NCBI lineage: Bacteria > Bacillati > Actinomycetota > Actinomycetes > Kitasatosporales > Streptomycetaceae > Streptomyces > Streptomyces sp. cmx-18-6. The sequence continues at coordinate 414,106 of NZ_JAEBEP010000003.1, forward strand.
GCCGCAGGATCGCGGCCTGCTCGGGCTGGAACGTCGGCGAGGGCTCGGCCTGCGCGACGACCATCGTGACCAGATCCAGTGCGGCCCGTTCGCTGCCGTCGAGATCGCCGGTGATCACGTACAGCCGTTCCGGATCAATGAGCGCCGGATCGGTCTTGCGGCGTTCTCGTCGGGGTCCGCTCATCCGGACTGCCCGCCGTGGCGGGGCGGACTGGTCAGGTGGGCGCCGATCCGCACGACCATGTCCCGCATCCTGGCGCCGACCAGACCGGCGTCGACGGTCTCGCCCGCGAGCACGGCGAGATACGCACCGGTGCCGGCCGCCATCAAGTAGAAGAAACCGCCGGTCACTTCGATGACGACGAGCTTCATCAGGCCGTCGCTGTAAGGGATTTCGGTGGCCACCGCGGCGGCCAGACTCTGGAGCCCGGCACAGGCGGCCGCCAGCCGGTCGGCGACGTCGGGGTCGCCGCCGTGCATGGCGATGCGCAGCCCGTCCGACGAGAGCACCACGATCTGGTGGATGCTCGGCACGTCGTCGGCCAGTTCCTTGAGCATCCAGTCCATGTTCCCGCGCTGCTGGATCACTTCAGGTCTCCCTTGTCCCACGCGTCATCGGAGTCTTCGCCGTGCTTCGGTTCCTGCGGTACGCCGTTGACGGCCTTCGTGAACGCCTCCAGCCACAGGCCGGGCGGCTTCTCGCCGCCGCCGGAGCCGCTCGGGGCCCCGTCCCTGCCCGGCAGATGCCCGTTGACGGGGGCGGGTTGCGGCGGGGGCGGCTGCGGCAGGTTGTGCGAGCCGAGCGGGGCGCGGCCCCGGCTGCGGCGCTGCGGCAGTCCGTTCTCGGTCCACTCGGTGACCACCGGAACGTCGTCCTCCATGGCCGCGGCGGGAACGGCCGGACGCGATGCGGCCGTGGGGGCCCCGGTGGAGACGGGGGCGACCACGGAGGGCACCGGACCGGTGGCGGCCGGCTTGGGCTTGCGCTTGCCGGGCGGCGGCACCACGTGCTGGAGCTGCGACATGTCCAGCGAGCTGGTGGGCCGCGAGGTGGCGCCGATGCCGTGGGCGATGCCCGGGGCGGGGCCGGTGGTGATCATGTCGCGCGGCACGATGAGCACCGCGCGGACACCGCCGTACGCCGACTGGCGCAGCGACACCTGGAGTTGGTACATCCGCGAGAGCCGTCCGACGACCGCCATGCCGAGTCGGGGGGACTCCCCGAGGTCGTTCATGTTGATGCCGGCCTGGGCCTGGGCGAGCATGTTCTCGGCCCGGGCGCGGGCTTCCTCGCTCAGGCTGACGCCGCCGTCCTCGATCTCGATGGCGATGCCGGTCTGCACCTCGACCGCGGTGACGTGCACCCGGGTCTGGGGCGGCGAGTAGCGGGTCGCGTTGTCGAGGAGTTCGGCGCAGGCGTGGATGAGCGGCTCGACCGAGGTGCCGACGATGGCGACCTTGGCGATCGAGTGCAGATCGACGCGCTGGTACTCCAGGATGCGGGACATCGCACCGCGCAGCACGCTGAACAGCGGTACGGGCTTGGGCCACTGGCGACTGGGGCGGGCGCCGCCGAGGACGGCGATGGAGTCGGCGAGCCGGCCGATCAGCGCGGTGCCGTGGTCGATGCGCAGCAGGTCGTCGAAGACCTCGGGGTTGCGCCCGTAGTGGTCCTCCATCTCCCGGAGCTCACTGGCCTGGCGGTGCACGATCGCCTGCACGCGGCGGGCGACGCTGACGAAGGCGCGCTGGGCGGAGTCGCGCCGGGCCTCCTCGTTGTCGATGACTTCGAGGACCTGGTAGATCTGCTCGCGCAGCGCCTTGGGCAGATGCCGGTTGGCCACATCCGCGTCGACGATGTCGCGCATGACCTCCTCGGGCGAATTGCCCACGCGCAGCCGCCGGATCGCGGCGGGCATGACCTCCTTGGTGAGCCGCACGGTCTCGGAGTCGTGGTTGAGGATGCGGTGTTCCAGGTAGGCGATGCGCTGTTCGTACTCCGCGCGCTGGGCGGCCATCGCGCGCCGGCGACGGTGCAGCGCCACGGTGAGCACGGCGACCACGAGCGTGGTGATCGCGCCGCACACGGCGACTGGTATCCGCGCGGCCGGGACCACCAGGGCCGCACCGGCGGCGGTGGCGCCGGCCAGCAGGACCACGGGCGGCAGGACTACGCGGACGACGGGGACTTCTCTGTCGGTCGGCGGTGATTCAGCACGGACCATCTAAACCCTCTGGCGGTCGATTCCGGGATGTATACGCATGTGAGTGGAGACTCATGAACAAGTGCTCGAATTCGTATCAACTCGACTTCACTGCGCGTGAGCTTAGCCAGATCAGAACAGGGGATCGGCATATTCACCCAACCCCCTGCGGGAGCTCGCGAAGAGGAATACACTCGCCAGTTTTCGCACTCACCGCTGTGGAGCGTGCGCGTGGAGTGACGGACGCCGAGAACCGGCCGGTTCCACCCTTGCGCGTACGGGAGAGCGAGACAGGGTGGAGTGCGATTGGTCCTCATAGCCGGGCAATTCGCCTTCCTGACTACACTCGTCGTCCCTTGCGTCCCGCAGAGCGGGACAGGCGCACAGGCGATCGAACCGGCTCGAAAGGAACAGATTCCTGACCACTCGGCGGGTGACCCGGAAAATCGCCGTGCTGACGCGTATACGACCGCGGATTCCACCGGCCCCCCGATCGCCCGGCGCGTACGGCTCCGAAGCGGGGATCATGGCGGTCGGCGGCGTCGGGAGGCGACGCCCGGGCGACACCCAAAGTGACGAGAGGGAGCGGGCGGCATCATGACGGCGGCAGGTGACTACACGATCGCTTCGCTGGATACGGGGCTCCGCGCCATGCGGCTCTTCCTCACCCATGACACCCTCACCGTCACCGAGGCCGCCGACCTCCTCCGCGTGGGACGGTCCACCGCGCACCGGGTGCTGAGCACGCTGGAGAGCCGGGGGTTCGCGATCCGGGACACCTCGGGGCGCGGCTACGCGGCGGGCCCCGAGCTGGTGCGGCTCGGCCGGCCCGCAGGTTTCGGCCGCGCGGCCCGTGAACGGCTGGGGCCGGTGCTGGAGGACGCCGCCGGGCGGACCGGCGAGACGGTGTGGAGCGCGGCGCTCATCGGCGACCAGGTCATCGTCACGGACGGCCGCGAGTCGTCCCATCCGGTGCGCGTGGCCCTGGAGTTGGGGCGGACCGGTCCCGCCCACGCGGGGTCGGGCGGCAAGCTGCTGCTCTCCCGTATGACGACGGACCAGGTGTGCGCGCTGTATCCGTACGAGGAGCTGGAGCGGGTCACACCGGACACGCTCGCCTCGCGAACGGCCCTGCTGGACCAGCTGGCGCTGATCCGCCGCGGCGGCCACGCGGTCAGCCGGGGCGAATCCGTCCCCGGCATGACCACCGTCGCCGTGTCCCTGGCCGGAACCAGCTGGCGGGACCGGCTCGCGCTGGTGGCCGCCGCCCCGGCGGACCGGTCCGGCGACGCCGCGCTGGCCGAACGGGCGGAGCGCCTACGGCAGTCGGCCGCGCTGATAGCGCCACGACGGCCGGCGGCGGTGCCGACTCATCCGACCAGCGGATGAGCGGAGGAGCGGAGGAGCGGACCAGCGGAGGAGCGGACCGCCGGAGCACCGACCCACCGGGCGGCCGACCGCCCGACCGCCCGACCGCAGGAGCGCATCGCCGGACCGCCCGCCCATCCGACCACCGGATGAGCAGATCAGCGCCGGGCCCCACCGATGCGTCCCTCCAGCTGGACCAGCAACTCACTGAGGCCGGAGCTCAGTTCGCTCTGCCTCTCGTCGTCGAGCCCGGCCAGCACCGTGCGCTCGTACGCCAGTTGCTCGGGCAGCAACCGGTCCACCAGGGCGCGCCCCTCGTCGGTGAGGCGCACGTGGGCGACCCGCCGGTCCCGCTCGTCGCCGCGGCGGTCCACCAGGCCGCGCTCCTGGAGCGCCCGCAGCCGCTTGGTGACGGCGGCGCCGGAGGAGAAGGTCTCCCGGGCGAGCTCCCCCGGGGTCAGTTCCCGGTCGGTGCGGCGTACGGCTCCGAGGAGGTCGAACTCGGCGCGGGTCAGCCCGGCGGAGCGGAGCGGGGCGTCCTCCGCCTGCTGGAGCAGGGCGGCGCAGCGGTTGATCCGGCCGATGAGCTCCATCGGGCCGGTGTCGAGCTCGGGATTGACGGCCTGCCACTGCCGCACCACCGAGGCAACGATGTCGTCGGTCACTCCGCTCCGTTCTCCAGGGCGTCGGCCACCCGGCCCCGCCGCGTCTCCTGGGCGTGGGCCACCGGACCCAGCCGCGCCTCCGGGGCGGGCGTCACCGCGCCCCGCCGTTGTGCTGTCGCGGCGAGCGTACGGTGTCCGGCCTGCTCGATCGCCAGGACCTCCTGCCCGGGCATGGCGCGCTGCCACCACTCCCCCGCCGCCGCGTCGCCGGCCTCGCGCAGTTCGACGAGGCTCGCGGTCAGCGCACGGCGCGCCCGGTCCAGCGTGTCGGGGGCGGCGTGGGCGCGTTCGGCGTACGCCTTCTCGGCTTCGGCGCGGGCCCGTTCGGCGGCTTCGACGGCGTGCTCGACGCGGCCCGTCGCCCGCCGGTTGGTGACGAGCGCGGCGGCGAGGAAGCCGACGAGCGCGCCGATGACGGTGTCCAGGACCCGGTCGCCGATCAGCTCCCCGGCCGGGTGGGGGCCGCCGAACTCCAGGACCAGGAGCGCCATCGGGGTGACGGCGACGGAGCCGAGCCAGTAGTTCCGGGTGATCAGGGCCTCGGCGGCGAAGCTGAAGAAGAGGCAGCACAGGACGAGCGCGAGCGGCCCGGTCCGGGAGAGCGGCAGCACGGCGGCGAAGACGAGGACGCCCAGGAGGTTGCCGAGGGTGCGCTGGAGGGCCCGGTTCCAGGTCAGGGTGACGTTGACCTGGTAGAGGGAGGCGGCGGTGACGATGGCCCAGTAGGGGCGGCCGACGCCGAGGGCGGCGCAGAGGTACCCGGCGAGCGCGCAGCCGGTCAGCGTACGGGCGGCGACGGGCAGCAGGGGCGACCCCGGGCCGAGCTTCCGGAGCAGGGCGCGGCGGACCGTGCGTCGGTGGCCGGCCGCCCGGAGCACGGCGCGTTCGGCGTCGATCCCGTACAGCTCGTGCGCCGTGCCGGGGGCCGGCGGCGGTACGGGCACGGGTCCCCGGCCACGGGCCAGGGCGGCCCACGCCCGCAGCCGGTCCGAGCCGGGACACGACGCGCCGCCGGCCGCCTCGGCGTGCACCACCAGCCGTTCCAGGGACCGCCGTACGGGGGTGGGCCGGCCGGAGGCGAACAGGCACTGCCAGGCGGCGTGCACGGCGGCGGCAGCGGCGTGCCGGGTGCGGGGCCCCGGGTCGGCCGCACGGTCGGCGGCGGCGTCGAGCGCCCGGGCGACGGCCCGGCGCTCGGGCCCCTCGCGGCGGAACACGGCGGGCCCCAGGCACACGAGCCAGGCCACCGCCCCCGCGGCGAGCGTCGGGACGAGATGGCCCGGGACCTGGCCGAGGCGCTGCGGGGCGAACAGCGCGGCCGAGCTGACGAATGTGAGGATCACATGGCCGGGCGGGCCGATCCGGGTCGCGTCGCACAGGACCTTCTGGGCGGCCGCCAGGAGCGCGCCGACCGCGACGAGCACGGCGGTGGACTGGGTGAGCGAGGCCGTGACCAGCGCGATCGCGAGTCCGGCCGCCATGCCGAGCACGACGCCGGCCACGGTCCGGGCGCGCCGGGCGTAGGGCAGGCTGTGGCCGTACAGCGCGCAGAGCGAACCGGCCATCGTGTACATCACGAGGTCGAGCCGGCCGGCGGCCAGGAGCGTCAGATGAGGTACGGCGGAGGCGAGGACCACGCTCAGTGCGGGCTTGAACCAGGTGTCCGAGGGCCGCTGGAGCCGGAGCGCGGCGGTCAGGGGGAGGCTGCGGACGGGAGGCTGCCGCGTTCGGGTGGCTGTATCACTCACGTACACACGTTAGCAGGTAATACACCCGTAAAAGACTTCGGCCCGGACGGGAGGGGCGGCGGAACTGCTTCGAGGGGCCGGACAGCGCGGCGCCGCCGTCCCTGAGGGGCGGCGGCGCCGAGTGCGTCCGCGTGTGCGTCGTCGTGCGTGAGTCAGCCGAGGCCGCGAGCGTCCTGCTTGAGCGCGGTGTCCACCGTCAGGGCCGTGGCGACGACCAGGCTGAGCAGCGGCTCGGGCAGGCGCTGGTGGATCTGGAGCACGTAGTTGTCGGCCGTCGTGAACAGGGTCTTCGCGAGACCTTCCCAGGTCTTGGTGATCCGGGCGATCTCGGTGCCCTCGTGGTCGACGATCGCGAAGTTCCAGGCGCGCCAGTTCTCCGCCCTGATCGCGCCGACCTGTACGCCACCGGCCGTCATGGCGAAATTGATCTTGCCGATCGCGTTCTGCTGGACGATCTCGCCGACCGGCCGGCCATCGGGGCGCTGGACGATGACCCGGGACTTGATGAACTTGGCCGGGCGGGTCAGCAGCAGCTGGGGACGGCCGTGCGCGTCGCGGATCTCCAGCCGGTGGGTGAGGTACTGGTCGATGCTGGAGACGAACCGGATCACCTTGCGCAGCGCGCCCTGGCCGACCTGGACGACCGAGCCGACCGTCGCGCCGTGCTGGTCGAAGACCCGGTACTCGTTCGTCACCTCGATCAGCTTGGCCTTCTGGTTCACCACCAGGACGGGCTGGTCGAAGAGCGAACCGGCGGAGACGGCGTGCTGCGCGGGGACGCCGGCGGCGTGCTGGACTCCGGCGGGGGCCTGGCCTGCCGCCGCCGGGGCTCCCGTGGTGGCCGGGGGCTGCTGCCCATCGGCCGGATGCGTGTGCTCGGTCCACTGGCTCCCGTCCCAGTAGCGCAGCAGCTGAGGCGCGCCATGGGGATCCGGGAACCAACCCGCAGCTATGTTCGATTGCGTGGTCACCGAGGCACACTATCCCGTGCGACAGACGACCCATCTTCTTTGAATCTTCATGCACCCACTACGATGACGGGCCATGACCAGGGTGAGCGCTCGGACCGACCGGCAGCGGTACCGCTCACGCCTGCCCGCCTCGCTGGGCTGGGTGTTCGTCCTGCTGGCCATGTTCTTCTGCTGCTCGGTCACTTCCTCGGCCGCTGCCACCGTGTCGACCGCCACGGCCGTGCCGGTCGCCGGCGCCCTGCCGGCCGCCGACGCCGGGCCCGGCGCCGTTCCCGTACGGGCGCTGACGCCGGCCCGCGACGCGGCCGCCGAACCAGCCGTCATGATCATGACGGCCGACCGGGGTCTCGGCACCTCGTGCCACGGCGGCTCGACGCACGCGGCGGCCATCGTCTTCCCGGTCCCCTCCGCGCCCGTGGCGTCCCCTTCCCCCGGGGCGGTCGTCCCCGTCGCCCCGCTGACCGGGTCGGCCGCCATCCGGGGCCCCGCCCATGACGGCGTGCGTTCCGTCGATCAGCTGCGTCTTCAGGTCCAACGGATCTAGAGGCAAGACCCCCGGCCCGCTCCTCACTCCGCGCCCCGTGCCGGACGCCGGGAGCGGCCGCACGTGTGCGATCCCCGCAATCCCTGGAATCCCTGTATTCCCGGCACCGCTGCACCACCCCGCACCGCCGTGCATTCCCGCACCTCCGCATCCGCTGAACGACGAGGACCTCCCATGGCTTCCGCCAAGAACCAGAACACCACCGCCGCGGCACGCCGCGCCAAGCTCGAAGAGGCCCGCCGCAAGGAGCGCTCCCGTGAGCGCCGGGTCCGCATCATCACCATCGGCGCGTCGGTCGCCGTGGTCCTCGCGCTGGTCGCCGGGGGCGGCTACCTGGTGTACCAGGCGAACGAGAAGAAGGAGAAGGAGCAGCAGGCCAAGATCTCTCCCGTCACCGGCGAGCGCACCTGGGACAAGCTGACCCAGAAGCACGTGGAGAAGAAGATCGACTACCCGATGACCCCGCCGGTCGGAGGCGACCACAGCCAGGTCTGGATGAACTGCAACGCGGACGTCTACACCGAGGAGATAGCGAACGAGAACGCCGTTCACTCCCTGGAGCACGGCGCCGTCTGGGTCACGTACAACGACGAGGCGTCGGACGCCGACGTCAAGGCGCTGACGAAGAAGGTCGAGTCCACCCCGTACTCCCTGATGAGCCCGGTCAAGAACCAGAAGGACCCGCTGATGCTCAGTGCGTGGGGCAAGCAGGTCACGGTCGACAGCGCTTCCGACGACCGCGTCGCGCAGTTCTTCACCAAGTACGTGCAGGGCCCGCAGACCCCTGAGCCGGGGGCCGCCTGCACCGGCGGACTCGACAAGTGACCTCGGTGACGAGCCCGGTGGCCTCCCACCGCCGGATGGTGCTCGCGGGCGCGGTCGTGCTGCTGGTGGCGCTGGGTCTGGTGGTGCTGATGGTGGTACGGCCGTCCGCGGCGTCCCCGTCCGGGCCGGCGGCCGGGACGGGTTCGGCGCGGTCCGCGCCGGCGGAGGACTCGGCGGACGCGGGCTTCGCCCGGGACATGGCGATCCACCACCAGCAGGCCGTGGAGATGTCGTTCATCGTGCGCGACCGCACCGAGGACGAGGACGTACGGCGACTGGCGTACGACATCGTCAACACCCAGGCCAACCAGCGCGGGATGATGCTGGGCTGGCTGGAGATGTGGGGTCTGCCCAAGAGCTCGGCCGAGCCGCCGATGGCCTGGATGGGCCACACGGTCGAGCAGACGGGCGACGGTTCGCTGATGCCCGGCATGGCCACCGACGCCGAGCTGGACGCGTTGAGGGCGGCCGAGGGCGAGGAGGCCGAGGTGCTGTTCCTGCGGCTGATGACCGTGCATCACCGGGCCGGTGCGGACATGGCGCGGGCGGGGGCCGAAGCCGCCGGGACCGACGTCATCCGGAACCTGGCCAAGGGCATGGTCAACGGCCAGCAGTCCGAGATCGGGCTCATGGCGGACATGCTGCAAGCCCGGGGCGCGAAGCCGTAAGGGCGGGCGGCCCCCTCCCCGGGCGTCTTCCGGGGAAGGGGCCGCGTCCGCCCCGCTGCCCGTCGCGCCCGGCATCACATAGGCTCGGCGACGATATGAAGAGCAGCTTCACTCCGTTGGGGCCCAAGGCCGACAAGGACACCGTGCGACGGCACAATCTGAGCCTGGTACTGCGCGCCGTGCGGGACGAGGGCGAGAGCGGGGAGGCGACCCGCGCCGGAGTGGCCGCCCGGGTCGGGCTGACCCGGGCCGCGGTGTCCTCGCTCGTCGAGCAGCTCATGGACAGCGGGTTCCTCACCGAGTCGGGCAAGACCTTCAGCGGCCAGGCGGGCCGCCCCGGCACCGCGCTCAAGGTGACCCGCACCGGCCCCGCCGGGCTCGGCGTGGAGATCAACGTCGATTACGTGTCGGTCTGCGTCGTCGACCTCGCGGGCACCGGCCGGGTCCGGCAGACCGAGCACCTCGACAACCGGGCCGCGCCCGCCGCCGAGGTCCTCGCCCGCGCGGCCCGGATCGCCGCCCGGACCCTGGACTCGGCCCGTGAGCAGGAGCTGCGGCCGGTGGGCGCGACGCTGGCGCTGCCGGGCCTGGTCTCCGGCGGCTCGGTGCGACAGGCCCCCAACCTCGGCTGGAGCGAGGTCCCGGCGCAGGAGCTGTTCGCGGACGCGCTCGCCGCGCTGCGCCCCGGCCACGACGTGCTGCCGGTCGCCTCGGAGAACGAGGCCAACCTCGCGGCACTGGCCGAGCTGTGGTTCGGCGGCCTCGGTGACGTACGCAGCTTCCTGTATCTGACCGGCGAGATCGGGGTCGGCGGCGCGCTCGTGCTGAACGGCGAACTGCTGCGCGGTGCGCACGGGTTCGCCGGGGAGATCGGCCATGTGGTGGTGGACCCGGACGGGCCCGCGTGCCGGTGCGGTTCGCGGGGCTGCCTGGAGCAGTACGCGGGCCAGTCGGCGCTGTTGCGGGCGGCCGGGGTCGAGGGGGCCGGGGACGGCGACGGAGTGCGGGAGCTGGAGCGGCGCGCGCGGGCCGGGGACGAGCGGGCGGTGGCGGCGCTCGCCGGGGCGGGGCGGATGCTGGGCCGGGTGGTGTCGGGTGCGGTGAATCTGGTCGACCCGGACGCGGTGGTGCTCGGCGGGATCTACCGGGGGCTGATGCCGTGGCTGTCGCCGCCGGCCGACGAGGAGCTGACCGGCCGGGTGGTGTCGGGGCTCTGGTCCCCGGGCAGCGGCCGGCTCCGCGCGTCGTCGGTGGCGGGGGACGCGGCGCGGGGCGCGGCGGCACTGGTGGTGCGGGACGTGCTGGACGACCCGGTGGCGTACGCGGGGCCGTCCGGGGGGTGAGGGCCGGGGGAAGGCGCGGGGCGGCGACCTGCCCGCGTACCGGCGGCTCCCCCACGGTGGCCGGGCCCGTCCCCGTACCGGCAGCGCACCGCCCCACGCCGGCCTCGTACCGGCAGCGCACCGCCCCACACCGGCCTCGTACCGGCAGCGCACCGCCCCACGCCGGCCTCGTACCGGCAGCGCACCACCCCACACCAGCGCGCCGGCCCCGTACCGGCGGCTCAGCCCCCACCCGCGTACCGGCGACTCACCCACGGTCGCCGGGGCCCACCCCGTGCCGGCGACCCACCCCCGTACACCGTCAGCCCCCCGTCAGCGCACCCCGAGCAGGTGGTCCATGGCCAGTTGGTCCAGCGCCTCGAAGGCCATCCCGCGTGTCGCGGCGGCGTCCACGTCGAACTCCTCGTACGCCGTGCGGTCGGCGAGCAGGCCCGTGAGGCCGTCCCCGGCGGTGGGGCGCGCCAGTTCGTCCAGGCGGGAGGCCCGCAGCGCCGCCCGCACCTCGGGGTCGGCGCGGAAGGCCGCCGTACGCTCCTTGAGGATCAGGTAGTTGCGCATGCAGCCCGCCGCCGAGGCCCACACGCCGTCGAAGTCCTCGGTGCGCGGGGGCTTGAAGTCGAAGTGGCGCGGCCCTTCGTAGCCGCTCTCCAGCAGGTCGACGAGCCAGAACGCCTGGCGCAGGTCGCCCGCGCCGAAGCGGAGGTCCTGGTCGTATTTGATGCCGGACTGGCCGTTGAGGTCGATGTGGAAGAGCTTGTCGGCCCACATGGCCTGGGCGATGCCGTGCGGGAAGTTGAGCCCGGCCATCTGCTCGTGCCCGGTCTCGGGGTTGACGCCGACCAGTTCGGGGCGCTCCAGGCGCTCGATGAAGGCGAGGGCGTGGCCGATGGTGGGGAGCAGGATGTCGCCGCGCGGCTCGTTCGGCTTGGGCTCGATGGCGAAGCGGAGGTCGTAGCCCTGCTCGGTGACGTACTCCCCCAGCAGGTCGAACGCCTCCTTCATCCGGTGCAGGGCCAGGCGTACGTCCTTGGCCGCGCCGGATTCCGACCCCTCGCGCCCGCCCCAGGCGACGAAGGTGGTGGCGCCGAGTTCGACGGCGAGGTCGATGTTGCGCAGGGTCTTGCGGAGCGCGTAACGGCGTACGTCGCGGTCGTTGGCGGTGAACCCGCCGTCCTTGAAGACCGGGTGGGTGAAAAGGTTCGTCGTCACCATGGGCACGACGAGCCCACTGGCGTCGACCGCCTGCCGGAACCGCTTGACGATCGCCTCGCGTTCCGTGCCGGTCGAACCGAAGGGGATCAGGTCGTCGTCGTGGAAGGTGACGCCCCAGGCGCCGAGTTCGGCGAGCCGCTGTACGGACTCGACGGGGTCGATGGCCTCGCGGGTCGCGTCGCCGAAGGGATCCCGGCCCTGCCAGCCCACGGTCCACAGGCCGAAGCTGAACTTGTCCTCGGGGGTGGGGGTGAAGCGTTCCGTCATCGTCGTCCGACCGCCTTCGCCTGCCGTGGGGAGCCAGGACCAGAGCCCGGCATCCCTATTTGTTCAGTGCCATGACTAATCATGCACACGCGGTCCTCCCGGCGTAACCCCCTGGTCGGAGCGGAGCGGGTTCGGGACCTGTTCCCCGGGCCGCGCATCACGTAATTTGTTCGCTGCACAGCCGAATGAGTCCCACCCGCCACACGAAAGAGGCCGCCCATGTCGTCACGCACCGTCGTCATCGGCGTGGACAGCTCCACCCAGTCCACCAAGGCCGCCGTGATCGACGCCGTGACCGGCGAACAGCTCGCCGTGGGACGCGCCCCGCACGTCGTCACGGGTGAGGGCGGGGCGCGGGAGAGCGATCCGGAGGTGTGGTGGCTGGCGCTGGGCGACGCGGTGGCGACGGGGCTGAAGGAGTCGGGGCTCCCCGCGCGTTCGGTCACCGGGATCGCGGTGGCCGGACAGCAGCACGGGCTCGTCGTGCTGGACCGCTCGGGCCGCCCGCTGCGGCCGGCGCTGCTGTGGAACGACACCCGCTCGGCCCCGCAGGCCGCCGGGCTCACGGCCGCACTCGGCGGGCCCGACGCGTGGACGGCGCGGACCGGTTCCGTGCCGGTCGCCTCGATCACCGCCTCCAAGTGGCAGTGGCTGCGCGAGAACGACTCCGGCGCGGCGAAGGCCGCCGCAGGCGTACGGCTGCCGCACGACTTCCTCACCGAGCGCCTCGCGGGCATCGCCGCGACCGACCCCGGGGACGCCTCCGGCACCGGCTGGTACGCCACCGCGACCGGCGCGTACGACCCCGGACTCCTGGAGCTCCTCGGCCTGGACCCGGCCCTCCTCCCCGAGGTCGCGCCCACCGGGGCCACCCGGATCGGCTCGCTCACCGACGCGGCGGCCGAGGCGCTGGGGCTGTCCCCGGGCATCGCGGTCGCCGCGGGGACCGGCGACAACATGAGCGCGGCGGTGGGCCTCGGGCTCGGCGGCGCGGGGCTGCTGGACCACCCCGTCCTCAGCCTCGGCACCTCGGGCGTGGTCTTCGCCGCCTCCCGCACCCGCTCCACCGCCCCGGCGCTCTCCGGGTTCGCCGCCGCCGACGGTACGTATCTCCCGCTGGCCTGCACCCTCAACTGCACGCTCGCCGTGGACAAGGTCGCCTCCCTCCTCGGCCTGCACCGCGAGGACACCGCCCCCGGCGGCGAAGCCGTACTCCTCCCCTACCTCGACGGCGAACGCACCCCCGACCTGCCCACCGCGTCCGGGCTCCTCACCGGGCTGCGCCACGACACCACCCCGCAGCAACTGCTCGGCGCGGCCTACGAGGGCGCGGCCGTCACCGTCCTGCGGGCGATGGACGAGCTGCTGCGGGCCTGCGGTCTGGACCCGGACTCCCCCGAGGTCGCCGCCCGTCCGCTGCGGCTGATCGGCGGCGGGGCGCAGGGGCGGAGCTGGGTGGAGACGGTCGGCAGGCTCTCCGGCCGTCCGCTCGTCATCCCCGCCGGGGGCGAGCTGGTGGCCCTGGGGGCGGCCGCGCTCGCCGCCTCGGCCGCGGGCGGCGGGGACCCGGTGGCCCTGGCGACCTCCTGGGGCGCGGGCGACACGGGCGGCCGGCTCGACGCCCGGGAGCGCGACATGGAGACCTGGCAGCGCGTCACCTCGGTGCTGGACCGCGCCTCGGGTCCCCTGCTGGGCGGTTGAGGGCCCGTCAGGCGTCGGGCGCGGCGGACCCGGTTGGGAATACGAACTGATTTTCCATAAGATCCGGCGATGATCACAAGAAAACGGCTGACGACCGGGGTGTGCATAGCGCTCGCCACCCTGGCCGCCGGACTCGGCTCCGCGCTCCCGGCCGCCGCCGACGGACCCCCCACGACTCCCGCCCCCAAGGTCGAGCTGGTCCTCGACGTCAGCGGCTCCATGCGCACCCGCGACATCGACGGCCAGTCCCGGATGAGCGCCGCCAAGCAGGCGTTCAACGACGTCCTGGACGCGGTGCCCGAGGAGGTCCACCTCGGCATCCGCACCCTGGGCGCCGACTACCCGGGCGACGACCGCAGGACGGGCTGCAAGGACACCCGGCAGCTCTATCCGGTCGGCCCGCTGAACCGCACCGAGGCCAAGACCGCCGTCGCCACCCTCGCCCCCACCGGCTGGACCCCGATCGGCCCCGCGCTGCTCGGCGCGGCCGACGACCTCGAAGGCGGCGAGGCGACCCGGCGGATCGTCCTCATCACGGACGGCGAGGACACCTGCGGCCCGCTCGACCCGTGCGAGGTGGCCCGGGAGATCGCCGCGCGCGGCACCCACCTGGTCATCGACACGCTCGGCCTGGTGCCGAACGCCAAGATCCGCCAGCAGCTCACCTGCATCGCCGAGGCCACCGGCGGTACCTACACCGCCGTCCAGCACAAGGACGAACTCTCGCGCCGCGTGACCCAGTTGGTGGACCGGGCGGCCGAGCCGGTCGTCACCCCGGTGGCGACCGAGGGCGCGGGCAGCTGCGCCGCCGCGCCCAAGCTGGAGCCGGGCCTCTACACCGACCGCGAGAAGATCGGCGAGCACCGCTGGTACCGGGTCGACGTGCTGCCCGGTCAGGAACTGCGCGCCTCCGCGAGCGTGGCCGCCGACCGAGCCGTCGACGACGACTACGGCGTACTGCTGCGCGCGGTCACGGTCCATGGACGCGAGATCGTCCGGGGCTCCGAATCCGGCACGGGACGTACGGACGTGATCTCGTCCGGCCTGCGCTACCCGAAGGCCGAGGTGGAGGACGGCGACGACGGCAGCGGCAAGCCCGCCGCCGAGACCGTCTGCCTCCAGCTCTCCAACGCCTTCTCCGCCCCCGCCTCCGTGAAGAAGTCGCCCGGTCTGCCCGTCGAGCTGACCGTGGACGTGGTGGACGGACCGGACCGGGCGGCCGACGTGGCCGCCTTCGGACTCGGCCGGGGCTGGTGGCTGCTCGGCGTCCTCGTCCTGACCGGCCTGGTCGCGGGCCTGCTGACCGGCTGGCTCACGCGCTGGCGCATCGCCGTATGGAGGACCAACTGATGGTGACGACGACATCCCGCCGCACGCGCGGCGCGCGGCGCGCGGTCACCGGGGCGCTGCTCGCCGGAATCACCCTGCTCACCCCGGCGGGCGCGGCCGTGGCCGCCGACCCGTCGCCGAGCGCGAGCTCCGGCGAGGAGGGCTCGGGGCCCACGGAGGCCGGCACCGCCTTCCGTACCGCGACCGCGCTCCAGCAGGGGCAGACCGGCACCGCCCGGGCGTCGGCGGGCGACTACCTGTACTGGGTGTTCCCGGCCGACACCGGGCAGCGCGCGACCGTCCGGGCGACGGTGAAGCTGCCGGAGAGCGAGGCGAAGCGGTCGGGCTCCACCTGGCAGATCGATGTGTACGACGGGCTGCGCCGCCGCCAGGCGTGCACATACGGGCACCAGACCCGCAAGGCGGCCGCCGACGCGCGGGCGGTCGAGCTCTCCTGCGTGCTGCGCACCGTACGGTCCTGGTCCGAGCCGTGGGCCAATGACCCGCTGCCGGGCAGCTACTACGTGCGGCTGACGGTGGTGAACCTCCCCGCCGACGAGCTCGGGCTGCCGTTCGAGGCCGAGGTGCGGGCCGACGCGGTGGACGCGGGCGGCGCGCACCACGTGGACGGCACCCTCGCCGAGCCGCTGGTGCCGGGCGTCTCGGTGACGGGTGCGCCGGGAGCCTCCCAGGCCCGGGCCGCCGGTGCGCCCGAGGACGGCTGGGCCTCCGGCTGGTGGACCGGCCGCTGGCTGTGGACGATCGGCGGCGGGGTGCTCGCCGCGCTGGCGGCGGTGTTCGGCTACTCGCTGACGCGGGGGCGCGGCCGGCCGGTGCATGTGCCGCACGGGGGCTGAGGGGGGCTGCGGGATCTGTGCGGCCTGTGAAGTCTGCGGGCCTGTGGGGTCTGTGGAGCTGCGGGGGCCTGCGAAGTCTGCGGGCCTATGAGGTCTGCGGGGGCTGCGGGGTCTGTGAGGTCTGTGGCCCCAGCGGCCTGAGGGCCTTGTGGCCGCGCTTTCCGGCCCGGACTCAGCGGTGTCGGCGAGGTGACCGTGCCCCGTACGGCAGCAGGGCCCGGACCGCGACGCGCGGTCCGGGCCCTGCCCCGTGCGGTGCCGCCCTACGCGGCGGTGCCTCAGCTCTGCGCGGCGTCGTCGCCCGGCTGGACCGCGCCCTCGGCCGCGCCCGCCTTCTCGCGCATCTTGCGCACCAGCTCCGCCTTCTGGTCGGCGGCGCTCCGGCGGTCGAGGTTGCGGTGCGGACCGTTGTTCTGCCGTTCGGCGCGGGACTGCCTCTTGCGCTGGCCGCCGCCCATGCCCACGGGGTTGTTGATGTTCTTGCTCACGGTCATGGGTTCTCCCGAAGTGGTGTGAAGGATCTACGGATTCGTCGGTGGGGGACGGGCGCGGCGACGTCGGGGACGTCAGCGGGGGCCCATCACGCGCTCACCCGTGAACCGGCGTCTGGAAGAACATGGCAAAGACGTTACCCGGTTCCGTCGCCCCCGCGAACCAACTCTTTCACCGTCCCGTACGGCGACCACCGGTGAGGTGATCCCCTCCCGGACCGCTCCGCCCCGCGTCCTCCTCCCCCGCATCCCCGTCAGCCGGTTCGCGGGGGCGCCAGGAGCCGGTGGGCGAGGCCGCTCAGCGAGGCGGCGATCCGGTCGTGGGAGAGCCCCAGTTCGTGGCGCTGGAACCGGTAGAGCTCCGGGGCGAGCGGGCTGAGGGCGATGTCGATGGCGGCGTCCGGGTCGGGGGCGCCGGCGTCGACGAGCAGTGTGCGGACGTGCACGCGCCAGAAGCCGTACGCACCCGTGGTGAACCGGTCGGGACCCACCTCCGCGCCGAGCGCCAGCGGCAGATGGTGCTCCAGCAGGTCGAGCATCGCCAGGTAGAACGCGGCCAGCCGTTCGGCCGGGGGCGCGCCGGGCCCCAGCGGCGCAGGCCCGTGGATGAGCCGGCCCTGAAGGCGGCGTTCGTGCTCGTCCAGCAGGGCCACCGCGACCGACGAGGGGTCGGGGAAGCTCCGGTAGAGCGTCGCGCGGCCGACGCCCGCAGCCTTCGCGATGCGGTCCATGGTCACCGTACGGGGATCCTGCTCGCTGAAGAGCTGCTCGGCCGCCGCCAGGATCTGCGCCCGGTTGCGTACCGCGTCCGCACGCCGGCGGGGTGCCGCCGCGGCCCGGCCGCCCCCGCCCCCCGGAGCCTGGAGGTCGCCCAGGGGGCCCCCGACACGGTGTACGGCGGCGGATCCGCGTCCGCCCTGCTCGTCGTCGCTCATGCGTCGACCTTACGTGCCGCCGAGCCAAGTGGACAGCTTGTCCGTTTACCTGGAGGCGTGGCACTCTAAGCGGACACGGTGTCCATTTAGCCGTGCTCCCCATCCCCTCCTCGCCTGCCTCAGGAGATCCAGATGCACATCGCGCTGCTCGCCGCGGCCCTCTTGGTCGGCTGCCTGCTGGCCGTCCAGGCCGCGGTCAACCTCCAGCTCAACTCCGCCGTGGGCACCCCGTACGGCGCGTCCACGATCCAGCTCGGCGTGGCGACCGGGCTGCTCCTGGCCCTCGCGGTGGCGACCGGCGCTCTGGGCGCGCTGGGCGGGCTGCCCGACGTGGAGCCCTGGCAACTGCTCGGCGGGCTCGCCAGTCCGCTCTACATCACCAGCGGCATCCTGTTGTTCCCCCGGCTGGGCGCGCTCGCCGCTGTCGGGCTCTTCGTCACCGGTCAGATGTTCGCGTCACTGGCCCTGGACCTCTTCGGCCTGCTCGGCATCGCGCAGAAGGACCTGAGCGCCGGGATCGCCCTCGGGGCCCTGGCCGTCCTCGCCGGCATCGTCGTGATCATCAGGGGCCAGAAGGCCGCGGCACCCACGGCCTCCGGTGCCGGGCGGGCCGGAAGGAGCGGGGGCGCCGGACAGGCCGCAAGGGCCGGCCGGCTGGGCCTCGGCGTCCTCGCGGGGGCCGCCCTGCCCGTACAGGGCGCGGTCAACGCCCAGTTGCGCGCTCAGCTCAAGGAACCGGTCGCCGTCGCCCTCGTCAGCTTCGCGGTGGCCACGTTCACCATCGCCGTCGTGCTGCTCGTGCTGTACGCGACCCGCAGGACGCCCGGGCCGAAGGTCGCCCCTCTGCGGAAGATGCCGTGGTGGGGCTGGCTGGGCGGGGCCTGCGCCGCCGCCTATGTCACCGGCGCCTTCCTGCTCATGCCGTCCATCGGCGCGGCCGTCACCATCGCGCTGACCGTGACCGGGCAGCAGCTGACCTCCGCCCTGATCGACCACCGCGGCCTGTTCCGGCTGCCCCGGCGGACCCTCACCGGACCGCGCGTGATCGGCCTGGCCCTGCTCATCGCCGGCTCGCTCACCATCCAGCTCGCCTGACGGCGCTCCCGCCGCCGGGCACCCGCGAAGGCGCCGCGCCGGACGCCCATGCGAAGGCACGGCGCCCGACGCCCACGAAGCCGCCGCACTCCCCCGATGAAGCAGACCCGACCCCGTACGGAACCCGACGAACCCGAGGAGCGCCCCGTGTCCGACTCGGCCGGCCCCGGCCTCCCCCGCCGCTCCCCCGGCAGGCGGGATTCCGCTACCCCTTCTCCAGCCACTTCTCCCAGACGTCCGGGTGGCGGTCGATCCAGCGCTTCGCCGCCTCCTCGGGCGTGAGCCGCTGCGAGGCGATCATCTCGGAGACCTCGTTCTGGTCCTTCTCGGACCAGTGGAACTTCTTCAGGAACGAGGCCGCGTCGCCGCCGCGCTCCACGAAGTCCGCGTTGAGGAACTTCTGCAACGGCGTCGTCGGGTACGCGCAGTCGATGTCCTCGGGGTCCTTCGCCGCGCACGCGTCGGTGTACTCGGGGAGCTTCACCTCGACCATCGGCACCTCGTTGAACAGCCACTGCGGCTGGTACCAGTAGCTCAGGAAGGGCTTCTTCTCCTTGGCGAACTGCTGGATCTGGGTGATCTGGGCCGCCTCGGAGCCGGCGAAGACCACCTTGTAGTCCAGGTCCAGGTTCTTCACCAGGGCCACGTCGTTGGTGACGTAGGAGGGAGAGCCGTCCATGAGCTGGCCCTTGCCGCCGCTCTCGGCGGTCTTCAGCTCGTCGGCGTACTTGTCGAGGTTCTTCCAGTCGGTGACGTCGGGGTGCTTGTCCGCCCAGTACTTGGGGACGTACCAGCCGATGTGGCCGGTGACCCCGAGGTCGCCGCCCCGGACGATGGTCTTCTTCTCGTCGACGTACAGCTTCTCCTGGTCCGGGTGGCCCCAGTCCTCCAGGATCGCGTCGACGCGGCCCTGGCTGAGGGCGTCCCAGGCGGGGACCTCGTCGGTCTGCACCAGGTCGACGCGGTAGCCGAGCTCCTCCTTGAGGAGTTGCTCGGCCACGGCGACGTTCGCCTGGGCGCCCACCCAGGACTGGACGGAGAGCGTGACCGTCTTGACCCCGGCGGGGGCGGCGAACGGGGACGACTGCTTCGTCATGTCGGCGGCGCCGCAGCCGGCCGTGGCGAGCAGGGCGGTGGCCGAGGTGAGCGCCACGAGCAGGCGCTTGCGGGAGCGGTTCATCTCAGCTCTCCTGTCGCTGGCGGCGGGCGGTGGGCTGGGTGACCCGGTCGAGCGTCAGGCCGAGGCAGACGATCGCGGCTCCGGCGACGAGCCCGGTGGCCAGGTCGCCCTGGGCGAGGCCGAGGACGACCTCGTAACCGAGCGCTCCGGAGCCGACGAGTCCGCCGATGATGACGACGGCGAGGACCAGCACGACCGCCTGATTGACGGCGAGCAGCAACGATGGCCTGGCCAGGGGTAGTTGGACCTGGCGCAGTTGCTGGCCGGGGGTCGCGCCGAGCGAGCGGGCGCACTCCATCGCGGCCGGGTCGACGCCCCGCAGCCCCTGGGTGGTGATGCGGACGACGGCGGGCAGCGCGTAGACGACGGCGGCCGCCGCGGCGGGGGCGCGGCCGACGCCGAAGAGGGCGACGACGGGGATCAGGTAGACGAACTGCGGCATGGTCTGGAAGACGTCCAGGACCGGTCGCAGCAGCCGCTCCAGGCGTTCGCTGCGGGCCGCGCCGATCGCGATGCCGAAGCCGAGCACGAGGGTGACGGCGACGGCGGCGAGCACCTGGCTGAGGGTGTCCATCGAGGGCTCCCACACGCCGAGGACGCCGATCGCGGCCATCGCGAGGACGGCGGTGGCGGCGGTGCGCCAGGTGCCGATGGTCCAGGCGAGGGCGGCGACGATCAGCAGCACCGACCACCAGGGCAGCCCGGTGAGGCCGCTGCGCAGCGGGTTGAGGACGCCGCTGGTGAAGTGGGAGGCCAGGTCGGCGGTGCCGCCGACGACGGGCACGCCGGTGTAGAGGTGGTCGACCATCCAGTCCTTGGCGGTGTTGACCGGTCCGGCGATGGCCACCGTGACGTCCTCGGGCCAGACCCGGCCGTCGGTGAGCCGCCCGGCGAACGCGACGGCGGCGGTGGCCACGGCGGCCAGGGCCCAGCCGCGCCACCCCCTGAGGAGGGCCGGGCCGGTGGGCTCCGCGCCGATGCGGCGGCCGGCCGCCTCCGTCGTACGGTCGAGGACCACGGCCAGCAGCACGATCGGGATGCCGGCGGCGAGGGCGGCGCCCACGTCGACGGAGGACAGCGCCTGGTAGACGCGGTCGCCGAGGCCGCCGGCGCCGATCACCGAGGCGATGACGGCCATGGAGAGCGCCATCATGATGGTCTGGTTGAGGCCGAGGAGCAGTTCCTTGCGGGCCAGCGGGAGGCGGGCCGTGAGCAGCCGCTGCCGGCCGGTCGCGCCGAGCGAGGCGACGGCCTCCATGACGCCGCCGTCCGCGCCGCGCAGGCCGAGCGCGGTGAGCCGGGCCATCGGCGGAGCCGCGTACACGACGGTGGCGAGGACCGCTCCCGGGACGCCGATGCCGAAGACCAGCACCACGGGGAGCAGGTAGGCGAAGGCGGGCAGCACCTGCATGGTGTCGAGCACCGGGCGCAGCACGCGGAAGACGCGGTCGGACAGCCCGGCGGCGAGGCCGAGGAGCAGTCCGAGTACGACGGAGGCGAGGACCGCGACGACCATCAGGGCGAGCGTCTGCATGGTCGGCACCCACATGCCCAGCAGCCCGCAGGCCAGGAACGACACGGCTGCGGTGAGGGCGAGCCGGAGGCCCGCGACACGCCAGGCGACGGCGGCGGCGAGCACGGTGACGCCGGCCCAGCCGAGGGCCAGGAGCACCAGATAGACACCGCGTACGGAGAGCACGACGGCGTTGCTGATGTGGCCGAAGAAGTAGAGGAAGAGGGGGTGGTCGTCCCGGTTGGAGACGATCCAGTCGGTGACGTCGCCCAGCGGGGCCGAGAGGTCGGCGGTGAGCGCTTCGGGCCAGACGCCGCCGCCCCAGCGGCTGTGGACGAGGGGGACGAGGATTACGGCGGCGAGGGCGAGCAGCAGGAGCTTCCCGGCCGCCGGGCGTTCGCGGAGGGCGGCCAGCGGCCCCCGGCGCGCGCCCGCCTGCGCGGGGCGCACGGGGGTGGCCTGGGCGGTGGCCATCAGGCGGTCACCCCGCGTTCGCGGGGGCCGTCCGGGGCGTCCGGGCCGCCGGTCGCGGCGGTGTCGGCGGGGCTCTTCGCGGGTCCGGTCGTGTGGGCGGACGCGGCTGTTCCGGCGACGACGTCGAGGAGGCACGCGTGGTCGACGACGCCGACGAGCCGTCCGCCGTCCATCACCCGGGCGGCGGGGTCGCCGGAGCGGGAGACCGCTTCAATGGCCTCGTACACGGTGGCGTCGGGGCGTACGGCCGGGCCGCGTTCGCTCTCCCCGGCGAGCGCGGGGCGCATGGCGGTGGCGACGGTGAGGACCTGCTCGCGCGGCACGTCCCGGACGAACTCGCGCACGTAGTCGTCGGCGGGCGAGCCCACGATCTCCTCGGGGGTGCCGAGCTGGACGATGCCGCCGTCGCGCATGAGGGCGATCCGGGTGCCCAGGCGCAGCGCCTCGCTGAGGTCGTGGGTGATGAAGACCATGGTGCGGCCCTCCTCGCGGTGCAGCCGGACCACCTCGTCCTGCATCTCGCGGCGGATCAGCGGGTCCAGCGCGCTGAACGGCTCGTCGAAGAGGAGGACGGACGGGTCGACGGCGAGGGCGCGGGCCAGGCCGACGCGCTGCTGCTGGCCGCCGGAAAGCTGCGAGGGGCGGCGGTCCTCCAGGCCGGCCAGACCGACCTTCTCCACCAACTCGGCGGCTTTGGCGCGGCGTTCGGCCTTGCTCAGGCCCTGGATCTCCAGGCCGTAGGCGACGTTGTCCAACACCGTGCGGTGCGGCAGCAGTCCGAAGTGCTGGAAGACCATCGCGGCGCGGTGGCGGCGCAGTTCGCGCAGCCGGGCGCGGTCCATCGCGAGGACGTCCTCGCCATCGATGGCGAGAGTGCCGCTGGTGGGCTCGATCAGCCGGGTCAGACAGCGTACGAGGGTCGACTTGCCGGAGCCCGACAGGCCCATGACGACGAAGACCTCGCCCTTGCGGACGTCGAAGGAGACATCGCGTACGGCGGCGGTGCAGCCGGTGGCCTCGCGCAGTTCGGCGGGCGGGAGCGCGGCGTGCTCGCTGCCGGGGACGCGGTCGGCCTTGGGGCCGAAGACCTTCCAGAGGTTGCGCACGGAGAACACGGCGTTCTCGTCGGCGGCCCCGACTACGGCCTCGGTGGCCCGGGTTGCGGTCATCGGACATCACCTCCGGTGCTGGCACCGGTGACCGGGACGGCGTCACGCGCCTGGTCGCCGAGGAGTTCGGCGCACTTCTCGCCGACCATGAGGACTCCGATCATCGGGTTGACGGCGGGCATCGTCGGGAAGACGGACGCGTCGGCGATCCGGATGCCCTGAAGGCCACGGATGCGCAACTGCGGGTCCACGACCGCCTCCTGGTCGTCGGCGGCCCCCATCCTGCACGTGCCGGCCGGGTGGTAGACGGTGTGGGCGACCTTGCGGGCGTACTCGCTGATCTCCTCGTCCGAGGTGACCTCGGGTCCGGGGCAGACCTCGCGGGTGAGCCAGTGGGCGAGCGGTTCGGTGGCCGCGATCCGCCGGGCGAGCTTGATCCCGTCGACGAGGGTGCGGCCGTCGTAGTCGTCCTCGTCGGTGAAGTACCGGAAGTCCAGGGCCGGCTTGGCCTCGGGGTCGGCGCTCGTGAGGTAGAGGCGGCCCCGGCTGCGCGGCTTGGGGATGTTCGGCGTCATCGACACCCCGTGCTCGGGCTTCTCGTAGCCGAGGCGCTCGGGGTTGTCGGTGAACGGGATCTGGTAGAAGTGGAACATCAGGTCCGGGCCCCGGGATCCGGGGTCGCGGCGGACGAAGAGTCCCGCGTCGGAGTCCATCGCGGAGTTCTCCGGGATGGGCCCGTCGGTCTCCCAGACGATGACGGACTCGGGGTGGTCGAGCAGGTTCTCGCCGACGCCCGGAAGGTCGTGGCGGACGTCGATGCCGAGCGCTTCGAGGTCCTCGCGCGGACCGATCCCGGAGTGCAGCAGCAGGCGCGGGGTGTCCACCGCGCCCGCGCAGACGATGACTTCGCGGGCGGCGCGCAGGAGGATCTCCTCGCCGTCCTTCGTACGGACGTGTACGCCGGTGGCGCGGGCGCCGTCGAACTCCAGCCGGTAGGCCCATGTCTCCAGCAGAATGCGGAGGTTGGGACGGTCACCGGCCTCGATGTGCGGGTGGAGGTAGGCCACCGAGGCGGAGGAGCGCTTGTTGTTCTCGGGGTGGTAGGCGAGGTCGAAGAAGCCGACGCCCTCATGGAACGGCTTGCGGTTGAAACTGTCGACGCGCGGGACCCCGGCCGCCGTCTGGGCGGCGTCGACGAAGTCGCGGGCGATGGCGTTGCGGTCCTTCTCGTCGACCGGGACGATGTTGTTGCGCAGCTTGGCGAAGTACGGGTCCATCGCGGCCGCGTCCCAGCCCTCCGCGCCGGCCTCGGCCCACTCGTCCCAGTCGCCGGGCAGCGGCTTGAAGCTGATGAGCGTGTTGTGCGAGGAGCAGCCGCCGAGGACCCGGGCCCGGCTGTGCCGGATGTGCGAATTGCCGCGCGGCTGCTCGGTGGTGGGGTAGTCGTAGTCGAGGTCGCCGCCGAGGAGGCCGAGCCAGCGGCGCAGGGTGAGGACGTCGTCGCGGTCGATGTCGGTGGGGCCGCCCTCGATGACCGTGACGGTGGTGTCCGGGTCCTCGGTGAGACGGGAGGCGATGACCGATCCGGCGGTGCCGCCGCCGACGATCACGTAGTCGGCCACGGGGCCTTCGGGGTCGGGGGCTGCGGTGCTGCGAGGGGTGGGAGGCATCGGTCACTGCTCCTTCTGCAAGGTTCGTGCGTGTGCGTGGTGCTGCGAACAGCCGGGCGGGACCCGGGCGTCGATCGGCCCGGGTCCCCGCAGGCGTCAGCCGGCGAACCAGCGCTGGGGGCGCGGGTTGAGGTTCTGGTAGATGTGCTTGGACTCGCGGTACTCGGCGAGGCCGGTCGGGCCGAGCTCACGCCCCGTACCGGACTTCCCGAAGCCGCCCCACTCGGCCTGCGGGAGGTAGGGGTGGTAGTCGTTGATCCAGACGGTGCCGTGGCGCAGTCGTCCGGCGACCCGGCGGGCCCGGCCCGCGTCGCTCGTCCAGACCGCGCCCGCCAGTCCGTAGTCGGTGTCGTTGGCCAGCGTGATGGCCTCTTCCTCGGTACGGAAGGTCTCGACGGTGAGGATCGGGCCGAAGGTCTCCTCGCGGACCACCCTCATCCCCCGGTGGCAGCCGTCGAGGACGGTCGGCCGGTAGAAGTAGCCGCCTTCGGGGCGTACGTCGCTGGGCTCGGGGCGCGCGCCGCCGGCCCGGACGATCGCGCCCTCCTCGCGGGCGGAGGCGACGTACGCCTCGACCTTGGCGAGCTGCTGGGCGGAGACGAGCGGGCCGCACTCCACGCCGTCCAGGGTGCCCCGGCCGAGGCGGATGGCGTCGGCGCGGCGGGCCAGCTCGGTGACGAAGCGCTCGCTGACGGTGTCCTGGACGATCAGGCGGGCCCCGGCGGAGCAGACCTGGCCGCTGTGGAAGAACGCGGCGTTCAGGGCCTGGTCGACGGCGGTGTCGAAGCCCTCGTCGGTGGCGCAGGCGTCGGCGAAGACCACGTTGGGGTTCTTGCCGCCGAGCTCCAGGGCGACCTTCTTCACGGTGGGGGCGGCCGCCTGGGCCACCTTCGTACCGCTGGCGAGGCCGCCGGTGAAGGAGACCAGGTCCACGTCCGGGTGCTCGGAGAGCCGCGCGCCCACGGGGTCGCCCGCGCCGGTGACCAGGTTGGCGGCCCCGTCCGGGAGGCCCGCCTCGGCCAGGAGCCGGATCAGGTGGACGGTGGAGAGCGGGGTGACCTCGCTGGGCTTGAGCACGAAGGTGTTGCCGGCGGCGAGGGCCGGGGCGATCTTCCAGCTGGCCTGGAGGAGGGGGTAGTTCCAGGGGGCGATCAGGGCGCAGACGCCGACCGGCTCGTGCACGACGATGCTGTGCACGTCGGGGTCGCCGGCGTCGACGACCCGGCCGCCGCTCTCGTTCATCACGAGGTCGGCGAAGTAGCGGAAGGCGTTGGTCACGTCGTCGACGTCGACGCGGCCCTCTTCGAGGGTCTTGCCGGTGTCACGGCTCTCGGTGATCGCGATCTCCTCGCGGTCCCGCTGGAGCAGCTCCGCGACCCGGCGCAGCAGCCCGGCCCGCTCGGCGACCGGCTTGTGCGGCCAGGGGCCGTCGTCGAAGGCGCGCCGCGCCGCCGCGATCGCCGCATCGGTGTCCTCGACGCCGCCCTCGGCGACGACGGCCAGGACGGTGGCGTCGGCGGGGTCGAGGATCTCGCGCGTCGCGCCTGATCCGGCGGCCCGCCAGGCGCCGTCGATGTGGATGGTGCTGAGCGCCGACATGTCGTGTTCTGCCTTCCGTACCCGAAATGCCCCCGTTCGGTTCAGCGGGGGCGTCCTGCGCGGTGGACCGGGGTACGGCCGCACCAGCGGTCGGGGCCCCTCCCCGGTTCGGCGGAATGTATGCCAAGAATTTCACTCTGCGTGACACACCTCACTCGGGGTGGCCTCGGGCGGGGGTGCCGGGGGCGCTGTCCGGACGCGGCCAGGGCGGGGGTGCCGGGGCGCTGTCCGGACGCGGCCAGGGCGGGGGTGCCGGGGCGCTGTCCGGACGCGGCCAGGGAGACGGCACCACCGCGTCCGGGCAGGCATCCAGCACCCCCACACAGCAGGAGGTCGGCAAGAGCGTCGGGGAACGAGCCCGCGCGGTGGCGCAGGCGTGGGCGGCCCGAGCGCGAGCCCGCCCATGGGGAACGCGGGCGACACCGGCCGTGAACCTCCCGGCGGCCGGGTCGACCGGTTGCTTCAGCTCTCCGTGGACGGGAAGGTGGACGGGAAGTCAGTCACCGTGGAGACCACCTACGGTGTCTGCCAGAAGGGGGTGGGTGTCAGGGCCGCGTGAACTTCGGGCGTACGCCGGAGACCGGCGCTCGCGCCGGAGCGTGCGGAGCTGCCCCCCACGCGCTCCGGCGCGAGCGCCGGCCCGGCGAAGGCTCAGTGGGCCTGGTACTGCGGGGCGCTGGACACGCCGGTCTCCCGGCCCCCGAGCGTGGCGTCCAGGGTTTCCTGAGCCACGCGCATCGCCTCGGCGTACTTCGGCTCGGACATTCGCTCCAGGGCGATGTCAGGCGCGATCTGCTCGGCCCGGCTCGTCACCCACCAGATGTTGCCGAACGGGTCGCGCACCCTGCCCCCGCGGTCCCCCCACGCACTGTCGGCAGCCTCAGTGATCACCTGCGCCCCGTGGGCGACGGCGGCGGCCATGGCGGCGTCGGCGTCCGGGACATAGACCCGCAACAGGGACGGCATCGACGGCCAGTCAGGACGTCGGTCGAAGGCCAGCACGACCGTGTCGCCGACGCGGATCTCGCCGTGGCCGATGCTGCCGTCCTCGACCGGCACCCGCGCTGTCTCCTCGCCGCCGAACGCGACGGTGATGAAGTCGAGCAGTGCACCGGTGTCGTCGGTGACCACCCACGGCGCGACGCTGGTGTAGCCCTCGGGTGCGGCGTGACTCATCAGTCTCTTCCCTCCTGCAGTTCTTCCTGATGAGACAACACTAGGAGCCCTATAGGACAACTTGTGTCCTAGATGAGGACCGGCCTGAATGCCGGAGATGTGCGGCCGATTCCGTCGACGCGTCCTACCCGCCCGCCCGGGTCCAGGGCTGGCTGCGGTGCGAAACCCTCGCGCCGCAGCCAGTGCTCGGTGCAGAGGATCCGCTCCGCCCCGATCACGACGAGCGGTCCCGACGGCGCCTCGTCGGTGACGGGCCGGCCGGCCACGGATTGGCCACAGGCGTGGTCCAGTCCAGCGTCCCATGCGTCACCCTCGCCGCTTCTGCCCCGCCCCCTTCTTCTCCTGCGTCACCTCTGCCGCTGCTGCCCCTCCCCCTTCTCCTGCCCCACCCCCGCCGCTTCTGGCCCGCCCCCTTCTCCTGCGTCACCCCCGCCGCTTCTGCCGCTCCCCATCCCTGCGGTGACGGGCGGCAGTTCGTGCCGCCCGTCACCGTGCGGTTGTGCTCGGCGGCGGACGTCCCCCGTTCGCCCTCGCCTCGGCCCAGCAGCACCGGAATGGCCGCCATGTCGTTCCGCGTCATCACCGGCAGCTTGGTGGGCTCGGCGTCCGGGACCGCGAGCCGCAGGCCGGGGAAGCGCTCGAACAGAGCGGGCAGGGCGGCATCGGCCTCCAGCCGGAACGGGGCCGCGCCCGGGGGGCAACCGTCACCACCGGATCGGCCCCCGGGGCGCGGAGACTCCCTCCACCGGTCGCAGAGGCCCCTCCCCCGGTCTACGTCCCCGGGGCCCCGCCCGGCCTCGCGCTGTGGTCCCGCTCTACGCTCGGGTGCGTGTGCGCAGACGTCATAGTTGCCGAGGACGACGAGAAGCAGGCCGAACTCGTACGCCGCTACCTGGAACGGGAAGGACACGCCGTACGGACCGTGAGCGACGGTCTCGCCGCGCTCGACGCCGTACGGCACAAGGAACCCGACCTCCTCGTCCTCGACGTGATGATGCCCCGGGCGGACGGGCTGGACGTGGTGCGGGTGCTGCGCGCCGAGTGCCGGGAACTGCCCGTGCTGATGCTGACCGCCCGCTCCACGGAGGACGATCTGCTGCTCGGGCTCGACCTCGGCGCGGACGACTACATGACCAAGCCCTACAGCCCGCGCGAGCTGATGGCCCGCGTCCGCACACTGCTGCGCCGCACCCGGCGGCCGGGCGGCGACGCGGAACGGGCGTCCGGGGACCAGGCCCTGCGGGTGGGCGGCCTCGTGGTGGACCCCGAGCGGCACACGGTGACGGTGGACGGCGAGCCGGTGGAGTGCACCCGCGGCGAGTTCCGGATCCTGGCCGCACTGGCGGCTGGCCCCGACCGGGTGTTCAGCCGTCAGCGGCTGCTGGAGGAGCTGCACGGGTTCGACCGCTACATCAGCGACCGGACGGTCGACGTGCACGTCATGAACCTGCGCAAGAAGATCGAGCCCGCACCCCGGCGGCCGGTCCGTCTGCTCACCGTCTTCGGGGTCGGCTACAAACTCACCGACCCGGCGAAGGCCGCGCGGCGTGGGTAGGGGCCGGGGCGACGATCACACCCGGACCGGGGCCCGGAGCGCCCGGAGCATGCCCACGGCCCAGGGCCGGGGCCAGGGCCAGGGCCGGGGCCAGGGCCAGGGCCGGGGCCAGGGCCAGGGCCAGGGCCGGGGCCAGGCCCAGCGCCCGCCCCGGTCCCGCGCGGAAGGCAGGCCCAGGGCTCGCGCGGGGACCCGGCCCCGGGATCAGGCCCGCGTACCGCTGCGGCGGAGTCTGCTGGGGCGGCTGCTCGGGGTGTCGGCGCTGGTGGCCGCGTGTTCGGTGGCGGCCACCGCCTGGCTCGCCGTACAGACCACCTCGGTCGCGATCCGTCAGGAGCAGGGCCAGAACCTGACCGCCGACGCCCGGATCTACGACACCCTGCTCGACTACGCCGCCCGCAACCCGACCTGGGACGAAGTGGACGCGACCGTACGGAAGTTGGCCCGGGACTCGGGCCGCCGGGTCGCCCTCACCACGCAGAGCCGGCGGCCGCTCGCCGACTCCGCCACCGCGCCGACCGCCCCCGCCCTGCCGCCGGAAGCCTCGGCGGTGGTCGACCCGCTGTCGGTGGACACCGTCCTGGCCGCGCGGAGCACCGAGGCGCGGGGCACGGCCGCCGACCGGATCGACCCGCGGGCGGTGGGCCCGTTCCTGTTGCCGGCGGCCGAGCGTACGGCGCTGCGGCGGACCGCCGACCGGAAGGCGGAGTGCCTGAACCGGGTGGGGATCGCCTCGGACGTCGTCGTCGGGCCGAGCGGTCGGCCCCGGGTGCAGATGGTGGGCAACGACCCCGAACGGGCCCTGGGCGCCCGGTGCGACCCCACGGACCTGGACGCGCCCACCCCTACGGAGCGGAAGGCGCTCAGCGCGCTCAACGAACTGGCCGACGCCTGCCTGAAGCGCCAGGACCGCAGCGGTGTGCGGCTGAACCAGGACCTGTCGTGGGGCGGGGTGGCCGTCGTGCCGGTGCCGGGCCCCCTGCCCGCTCCCCGGCCGAGCGACGCGCGCGAGGCCGCCCCCGCTCCGGCCGTCGAACCGCCCCGGGAGCTCACCGGGGAGGACGACCGGGCCATCGCCTCATGCGTGGGGACGGCGCGCAGCGAACAGCTCAGCTCGTACGTGGCCTCCCCCGCGCTCCTGTTCATCGGCGACGAGGGCGGCGCCACGGTGCCCGGTTTCGACCTCTCCCCGGCCAACACCGCGAAGATCGCCGGGGTCGCGGCGCTGGTCCTGGCGCTGACCGTGGGCGCGTCGGTGCTCGCGGGCGCGCGGCTGGTCCGTCCGCTGCACGCGCTGACCGGGGCCGCGCAGCGGATGCGGGACGGTGAGGAGCACGCCTCGGTCCCGGTCGCGGGGGACGACGAGATCGGCAGGCTGGCCGCCGCGTTCAACGACATGTCCGCGCACCGGGCGCGGCTGGAGGAGCAGCGCAAGGCCATGGTGAGCGACGTGGCCCATGAGCTGCGCACTCCGCTGAGCAACATCCGGGGCTGGCTGGAGGCGGCCCAGGACGGTCTGGCCGACCCGGATCCGGCGTTCGTCTCCTCGCTGCTGGAGGAGGCGGTGCAGCTCCAGCACATCATCGACGACCTCCAGGACCTGGCCGCCGCCGACGCCGGGGCGCTGCGGCTGCACCCCGAACCGGTCCGGATCCACGACCTCCTGAGCCAGGTCGCCGCCGCCCACCAGGCACGCGCGGAGACGGCGGGCGTCACCCTGACCGTGGTGACCGCCGCCCCGGCCCCCACCCTGCACGCGGACCCGGTCAGGCTGCGGCAGGCGGTGGGCAACCTGGTCTCCAACGCCGTACGCCATACGCCGGCGGGCGGGACGGTGACGCTGCGCGCGTACGGGGACGGGGACGGGGACGGGTCAGGGTCCGGGGGCCGGGACGGGTCAGGGTTCGGGGACCGGGACGCCGGCGCATCCGGGGGCCGGGACGGGTCCGACTCAGGGGACCGGGACGGGTCAGGCGAATCCGAGTCCGAGTCCGAGTCCGAGTCCGGCGAGATCGTGATCGAGGTGGCGGACACCGGGAGCGGGATCGCGCCCGGAGACCTCCCTCACGTGTTCGACCGCTTCTGGCGCGCCGAGAAGTCGCGCAGCCGCCGTACGGGAGGCAGCGGCCTCGGCCTCGCCATCGTCCGCAAACTGGCCGAGGCCCACGGCGGCACGGCGAGCGCGACCAGTACGCAGGGGAAGGGCTCGGCCTTCACCCTGCGCCTCCCCCTGCGCCTCCCGGCACTGCATCGCGGTCCCGACGAGATGACCTGATGAGACGGCCCCATGAGATGACCCGATGAGGTGGCCCCATGAGACGGGCTGACGGGATGACCGGACGAGACGGCCCGACGAGATGACCTGATGGGATGACCACAACGTCCTGACAGTTTCCTCATAACTTCCGGACAGCCTGGCTCCACGCCCCGCACCCGGTGCACAACCGGCACCCGGGCCCGTCACGGGGCGACCAACGGATGGAGCCTTCCGTATGACCGCTTCGATCACTCGCCTCTCCCTGCGCACCGCCGTGCTCGCCGCCGTCGCGGCCGGCGCGGTGCTGCTCCCGTCGACCGCCGCCCTCGCCGCCCCGTCCCCGAGGCCGTCCGCGCCCGCCGAGAGCGCCCCCGCGGTGTCGCCGGAGCGGGCGAAGGCCGCCAAGGCCGCGAAGGACGCCCGCCCCTCGGCCGTGCCGCGCGGTGGAGTCGCCGCCGGTGACCGACCCGCGCCCGCGGCCCCCAAGGAGGCCGCCACCGCCCCGGCGGTCGTGCCGCGCGGCGGTGTCGCGGCCGGTGAGCGCCCGGCCGGCGCAGGTGACGGCAGCGGCGCCACGGCCCTCGCGGGGTCGGTGGCCGGTGCGGCCCTGCTCGCGGGTGCGGGCACCCTCGTGCTGCGCCGCCGCAACGGCTGACCCGACATCACTGCCCACCGCTGACTCCGGATGTGGCGCCGCCGTGCACGGGGGCGGCGCCACATCCGGTGACGGCCCCGCCGACCGGAGCCTCATGCCCTCCCGCCTCTCCCCCCTCCTCCGCCGCCCCCGAACGGCCGGCCTGCTGCCCGGCCTCGTCCTGTGCGCGACCCTGGCAGCCTGCGCCGCACCGACTCCCGCCACGCCCCCGGACCCGGCCCCGACGTCGGCCCCCGACACCACCCCAACGCGACAGCCGCCCCCCACGGCCAGCACACCCACCACACCCAGCACAGACAGTTCGGCCCCCGCCCACGTCGCCATCCCCTCCCTGGGCATCCGCAGCTCCCTCATGCGCCTCGGCCTCAACGCGGACGGCACGGTCGAGGTCCCGCCCGCCGAACAGGGCATGAAGGCGGGCTGGTTCACCGGCGGAGCGATACCCGGCCGGCCCGGAGCGGCCGTACTGATCGGCCACAACGACACCCGTTTCGGCAGGGCCGTCTTCCACGACCTCAAGGACATCCGCAAGGGCGCCGAGGTCGTCGTCCGCGACGGCGACGGAAAGTCCCTGAGCTTCACCGTCACGGGCAAGGAGACGGTGAGCAAGAAGGCGTTCCCCACCGAACGGGTCTACGGCGCGACCAGGGGCAGCGCGCTGCGGCTGGTCACCTGCGACGGAGCGTTCGACGCCGAGGGGCACCCCGTCGACAACCTCATCGTGTACGCCGAACCGACGGAATCCTGATGGCAGCGAGCCGGACAGACTGACGGCATCCGATGTCTACCCGTGGGTAACTGCCGCTGCTTTGATGGGTGCCACCCGGTACGCCCCCACTCATCAGCAGGAGACCTCGTGCCGCACACCGCGTTCCGCCGCCTGACCGGCGTGGCTCTGTCCGCCGCGCTCGCCGGCGTCACCCTGGCCGCGAACTCGCCCCAGGCAGCGGCGGCCCCCGCCGCCGAGACCCCGTCGCTGCGGGTGCTCTCGTACAACACGTTCATCTTCAGCAAGAGCCTCTACCCCAACTGGGGCCAGGACCACCGGGCGGCGGAGATCCCGAAGACGTCGTTCTTCCGGGGCAACGACGTCGTGGTGATCCAGGAGGCGTTCGACAACGGGGCCTCCGACGCTCTGCTGCGGAACTCCGCGTCCCAGTACCCGTACCAGACGCCGGTGGTCGGCCGGAGCAAGAGCGGCTGGGACGCCACCAGCGGCTCGTACTCGGCGACCACCCCGGAGGACGGCGGCGTCACGATCCTGAGCAAGTGGCCGATCGTGCGCAAGGAGCAGTACGTCTTCAAGGACGCCTGCGGCGGCGACTGGTGGTCCAACAAGGGCTTCGCCTATACCGTGTTGAACGTCAACGGCGCCCGGGTCCACGTCGTCGGCACCCACGCCCAGTCGACCGACCCCGGCTGTTCGGCGGGCGAGGCGGCCCAGATGCGCAGCCGGCAGTTCAAGGCGATGGACGCCTTCCTCGACGCGAAGAAGATCCCCGCCTCCGAACAGGTCATCGTGGCGGGCGACTTCAACGTGGACGCGCACTCCGCCGAGTACGCCTCCTTCCTCAAGGACGCGGACCTAACGGCGGCCGACACCAAGACCGGCCACCCGTACTCCTTCGACACCCGCGACAACTCGATCGCCTCCGAGCGCTACCCGAACGACCCCCGCGAGGACCTCGACCACGTCCTGCACCGCGCCGGCCACGTCAAGCCGTCCGGCTGGAAGAACGACGTGATCAAGGAGCAGAGCGCCCCCTGGACGGTCTCCAGCTGGGGCAAGAACTACACGTACACGAACCTCTCCGACCACTACCCGGTGATCGGTTCCGCCAACTGACTTCACGGATGGGACAATCGGGCTCCCCGTCTCCCCACTGAAGCACCGAGAAGGACCGAGACCGCTCCATGAGCACTGACCCCCAGCCGTCGTTCCGCCTCCTGCCCGGAAGCTCTGAGTCCCCGGTACTGCTGCACGTGCCGCACGGCTCCCGGGCGATTCCCGAGGAGGTACGCGGCGGAGTCGTCCTGGACGACAGTGCTCTGGAGCGGGAACTCGATCACATCACCGACGCCCATACGGCCGAGCTGGCGGCCCGGGCGGCCGAGGCGTGCGCCGTCCGGCCCTGGCGGTTCGTCAACGCCCTCTCCCGACTGGTCGTCGACCCCGAGCGCTTCCCGGACGACCGCGAGGAGATGCGCGCCGTGGGCATGGGCGCGGTGTACACCCACACCACGCACCGCGAGCGGCTGCGCCCGCCGGGCCTCGACCAAACACCCCTGCTGGAGCGGTACTTCCACCCCTACGCGCGGGCGATGACGGAGGCGGTCGACGCCCGGATCGCCGCCACGGGCCGCGCGGTGATCGTCGACGTCCACTCGTACCCGACCGCGCCCCTCCCGTACGAACTCCACGGAACGGGCCCCCGACCGCCCGTCTGCCTGGGCACGGACCCCTTCCACACCCCGCCCGAACTGCGCTCCCTGGCCGAGGCGGCGTTCGCCGGCTTCGGCGGCACGGGCGTCGACAGCCCGTTCATTGGCACGTACGTCCCCCTGAAGCACTACGGCACGGACCGCCGGGTCTCGGCCCTGATGATCGAGATCCGCCGCGACACGTACATGACCGAGCCGGGCGGGCCTGCGGGTCCCGGGCTCGACGCGCTGGCGGGGGCGCTGGTGGAGCTGGTCGAACTGGCGGGGAGGGCCTGAATTCCCCTGGGACCGGGCGAACGGCCGTTCGCGTACGACCGACCGGGACGGCACGGCGGAGACGACCGCACCGACGTCCGCCCAACCTCGCGTATTCGTCACATATGCCCCTGAGCGCCGCTAGCATGATGGCCAGTCAGAGCCGGGGTGGTGAAGCGGAGCCGTCGGCTCGCACGACATCGGTGAACAGGGATACGGGAACACGGTATGAGCGATTCGACGATCAAGCTCGGTGTCTACGAGCACTTCAGCGGGCACCTCTACGAAGTCACCGGCTTCGGACACCACGTCCTGGGCGACGGCATGGACGAACAGGTGGGCCAGGACGCGGTGGTCTACCACGCGCTGTTCCACTCACCCGCCTACGGTGACCGCCACACCTGGGTGAGACCGGTCGACAATTTCGTCGAGGACGTGGACGTCGAAGGGCGGCGGGTTCCCCGCTTCCGCTATGTGGGCGATCACTGATCCGATGATCAGGTCACGAGCCGTCCGCCCATGACCGCCGATACCGGAGCCTCCTCCTTCGATCTGGTGATCGTCGGAGCGGGTACCGCGGGCTGCGTCCTGGCGAACCGGCTCTCGGCCGATCCGGACCGGCGCACTCTCCTGGTCGAGGCGGGACCGGACTACCACTCCTCCGCCCTGCCTCACGACCTGGCTTCGTGTGCCGATCTGAGCACGTCCCACGACTGGAAGTACACGGCGTCGGCGGGCCGGCGCAACCCGGCCCAGCCCCTCCCTCGGGCCCGTGTGGTGGGCGGCTGCTCGGCCACCAACGCCTGCCTGGCGG
Organism: Streptomyces sp. cmx-18-6; assembly: GCF_046548915.1. Classification (NCBI taxonomy): domain Bacteria; kingdom Bacillati; phylum Actinomycetota; class Actinomycetes; order Kitasatosporales; family Streptomycetaceae; genus Streptomyces; species Streptomyces sp. cmx-18-6. The sequence goes on from NZ_JAEBEP010000003.1 coordinate 449,028, forward strand.
TACGCGGGGCGCCCCGGGACTACGACGCGTGGGCCGCCGAGGCGGGCGGCGCCGACTGGTCCTACCAGGCGATGCTGCCGTTCTTCCGCACGCTGGAGAACGACCTCGACTTCACCGGCGACCACCACGGGGCGGGCGGCCCGTTGCCCATCCGCCGCTACACCCCGCAGGAGATGACGCCCTTCAGCGCAGCCCTGCTGGAAGCGGCCCGGGCCGCGGGGGCGACGCCCGTGGACGATCACAACCGGCCGGGTGCGGTGGGCGCGGGCCCTGCCCCGATCACCCTGCTCGGCGGCCGTCGTACGAGTACGGCCCAGGGCTATCTGGACCCGGTGCGGTCACGTCCGAACCTGGTGATTCGCTCCCGTACCGCAGTCGACCGGGTCCTCACGCACCGCGGTGTGGCGCGAGGTGTACGACTGGTCTCCGGTGAGGTGATACCGGCCGGCGTCGTGGTGCTGGCAGCCGGCGCGTACAGCAGTTGCGCGATTCTCCTGCGTTCGGGGATAGGGCCGGCCGCCGAACTGAGCCGGCTGGGGATAGCTCCCGCGGTCGACCTGCCGGGCGTCGGAAGGAATTTGCAGGACCATACGGGCCTGTCACTGCGATGGTCGGCACCGGTGACAGCACCCATGGAACCTCGCTACCAGGTGCTCGTCACGGCGGCGGATCCACAGGGCCGGCCCGACGAGGTCGCGCTCCATCTCATCGGCGCGTGCACCGGCACGACCGGCGAGGGCCGCGCGGAGGCGTTCGTCTCCGTACGAGTGATGCGGACCCTGTCCCGGGGGCGCGTCCGTCTCGCGGGGCGGGACCCGGCCCTGCCGCCGGTGGTGGAACCGTGCTACTTCGACCATCCGGAAGACCTCCGGCTCCTGAGAGAGGGCCTGGGCCATGCCTACCGGATCACCGGCGCGGCACCGCTGCGCGACCGCTTCGACGCCACGCCCCGTCCTGGCCCGGCGCTGCTCGAAGACCCGGCGCTACTGGAGCGTCACGTCAACCGTTCGTCCAGCGGATACCACCATCCGGTCGGCACCTGCCGCATGGGAGAGGATCCGCGCAGCGGGGCGGTCACCGACTGGGCCGGCCGCGTACACGGCGTCGCGGACCTGCGGGTCTGTGACGCGTCGGTGATGCCGGTCATCCCCAGCGGAAACACAGCCCTGCCCACCATCGCCGTCGCCGAGCGGATGGCGCACCTCTGGCTGCGCGGACCGGGCGGATTGCGGTAGCGGCCGGCCCGGCTAGCGCGGCGTCAGATGGTAGGTCGCCGCTTGCACCGACACGGCGCCGGCCAGCGCCCACCAGGAAAGTCCACCCATAAGGGTCCAGGTCAGTGAGGTCGCGACCAGACCGAGAGGGTAGACGTACGGCGTCGCCCGCCGGTATCCGAGTATCACCGGGAGCGTCATCACCCGCTCCTCGGCGTCCTTGCCGGCATCCCGGACATCGCCGAGCAGGTTGCGTACCGACATGAGCAGGAGGACGAGTGCGGCGGTGAATGCCGTCGTTCCCGGTACGAGGAGAACCAGGAACATCTTCAGCGCGCCGTTCAACAGCGGAGAGACAGCCGCGGCCCAGGGGAAACGCTTCTTGTACGTGTAGGCCACGGCAGACACGTAGAAGGCGGGCAACCAGAGGCTCGGCGCCACCAGAGGCGCCAGCAGCCACGGCACGGCCCACAGCGACCAGTGCCAGCCGAGGCGGCCCCGGTCGCGGTGACGCCACTCCAGGTGGATGAGGAAGCCGAACCACAGCAGGCTGACGCCCAGAATCCCGCGCGGATCCGCGTTCAGAGCGGCCAGGAGCAACAGCAGATCAACGTACGAATACAGACGTAACTGACCGACGTAATTGCGTAACCAAGGCATCCTGACTCCAGATAGCACACGAAGCCCCGACACGGCATCTGCCGTGCGGGGCGGGCTAGTTGGGACAACGCGACTCACCGTCGCCCGCCCCTCGAGAGGGGCGGGCGACAGGCTCGCGGCCGGTTTCGTCCACGCTGCGGAGTTCGGCGGGCGGGGAGGTCAGGGGGCCCGGTAGACCACCTTCGTGCTCAAGAAGGCTTCGATGCCCTCGCGACCGAGATCGTGACCGTTGCCGGAGAGTTTGACGCCGCCCCAGGGCACGTAGGGAAGGAAGTAGCCGAAGCAGTTCACCCAGCACGTTCCGACGCGCACCCGCTCGGCGAAGGAGTCGGCGGTGCCCGGGCGCGAGGTCCAGACCGAAGCCGAAAGCCCGTAGTCCGAGTCATTGGCGAGCGCCACGACCTCGTCGAGGTCGGTGAACGGGTAGACGCAGCCCACGGGCCCGAACACCTCTTCGCGGGAGATGCGATCACCGGCCGACACATCGCCGAGCAGGGTCGGCTCGTAGAAGAGGCCGCCGAGCTCGGCCGGCGAACCCCCGGTCAGGAGCCGCGCCCCGTCGTCCAACGCCTGCGTGACCATGCCGCTCACGGTACGCAGGTGGTCACGGTCGATCAGGGGGCCCTGCTGCGTGGAGTCGTCGAGAGGATCTCCCAGCCGCCTGGACCTGGCCTGCTTCACCAACCGCCCGACGAACTCCTCGTACACCTCACGCTGTACGTAAGTACGCCCGGCCGCACAGCAGTTCTGCCCGGAAAGATCGAATACGGCGTCGGTCGTGGCGTCCAGGGCCGCGTCCAGGTCGGCATCGGCGAAGACGACGTTGGCTCCCTTGCCCCCCAGTTCCGTGGTCAGCCGGGGCATCCTCCAGGACGAGCCGCGCGTGATCGACCGGGCGGTCTCGGCGCTGCCCGTGAACGTGATCTTGTCGATGCGCGCATCCGAGGCGAGCGCCGCTCCCGCGACATCTCCGGCGCCCGTCACGACGTTCACCACGCCCGGCGGGAAACCCGCCTCGGCGAACCGCGAGGCGAGTGCCTGCGCGGAGAGCGGCGCCCGCTCGGCCGCCTTGATCACCACGGTGCACCCCGCCGCCAGGGCGGGCGCCATCTTCCAGGAGATGCAGGCGAAGGGGAAGTTCCACGGAATGATGGCCGCGCACACGCCCACGGGCTCACGCTGGGTGGAGACGCGGACCGGCCCGGCGGGGGGAAGCGTGTCCCCGTAGATGCGCCCGGCCCACTCCGCGTAGTAGCGGTAGACGGTGGCCGCGTGCGGGATGTCCCAGGCCCGCACGCCCTGGAACCGCTTCCCCGCGTCCGCGGATTCCAGGAGGGCCAGGTCTTCCAGGTCACGGTCGATGATGCCGGCCAGCCTGTTCAGCACCGCACCGCGTTCCGACGGGGACATGCGGGGCCAGGGGCCTTCGTCGAAAGCGCTGCGTGCGGCCTCGACCGCGGCTTCCACGTCCGCCTTGCCGGCCGCCGGCATGGTGACGAGCGCCTGTTCGGTCGTGGGGTCGCCCACGGCGAAGGTCGCATCGGTACGTGGTTCCACGAAGGCCCCGCCGATGAACGGGCGCACATCCAGCGCGGGCAGCACGTGAGCCGCCAGGTAGTCGCGTCGCCCTGAGGCGTCAGGCGGACAGGACATGTTCTTCTCCTTGGAGGTCGATGTTCCGGCGGTCACAGAATGATGGAACGGCTGGAGGCGTCGGCGGTGAAGAGCTCCACAGGATGGCGGAGGAAAACCGTCTCTCTGGGGAACAGCAGTACGGGGACCCGGTCAGGCAGGACAAGATCCCATTCGCGAACCCCGAATACGCGCGCCGCTTCCCTTCTACCGCCTTCAGCAAAGGTCAACTGGGCTTCCTGACTGCGTTCTTCGAGGAAGTCCATGTTGTCGGACATCGTACGGGTACTGCATACGTCGATCTCCCAGTTGGCCGAGTTGTCCGCCAGGCTGAACCAGGGGAAGTACCCTATTCCGCCCCCGTAATAGCTGTAATCAGCACCGGCTCCCTCATCGGGGGGTGTGACCAGTCGAACGCTGGTGCCCAAAGCGCGGTAACGCATCATGACGTGCCAGAGAGCGACCAGCAGAACCCTGGGGGCGGAGCGCACGTCCGCGCTCGGCAACGGGAGGAGTCGCTCGCTCACGAATTCTTCCCGACCCCGCCCGATATCGCACGTCGCCTTCATGAAATGGTGATAGCACGTGGAGAAGAGCCAGAGATTGGCCGTGCCGAACAGCGATTCGGGGCAATAGTTGCGAACGAGGTCGAGACAGTCGGCCGCATCGTACATGCGCTCACGGATGATCCCGAGCGCTCCCGCCATTCCGGTCCTGAAGTTGATCTTCGCGAATTCTTCCGGGTCGAACTCTTTTCGGTACTGCGGCAGTCGACTCTGAAGAAAGTCCCATTCATGTCTTCGAACGAATTCAAGGCTGCTTTTCTCATTGAAGACGGTACCGATGTCCACGACCAGATCAGGAACGTGGATCACGTCCGGGGAGGCGAGCACGCTGAAGAACCCCGCGACCCAGTGGGCACTCCACAACAAAGAGAACGTGGCGAGGTTCAGCCGGTTCTGTTCCGGTATGTAGATGACGCCACCCTGATGACGCCAGTCCACCGCGCGGAAGTACTCGTTGAGATCGACCACATACCAGTCGAAACGCTCGGCCGGGGGCAGATACATGAGGTCATGAGCGGGAACCCCGGAGTCCCGCTGCACGGCCAGCGCCAACAGGAGGTTCCCCGAGCGGCTGGCTTCGTACAGGCCCTCCACAGCCTTCAAACCCAACCTGTAGCGATAACTCGCACACCCGAGCGGCCCGTCCTCGACCAGGCCGGCGCGCTCCCGGTCCGTCGACTTCACCTGCCATCTGAGCTCCACCTGGTCGGCCGCAGACCACAGGGACGGAATGCGCACGACGTAATCGATCTTCTGTGTGTCGGGCTGCATCACCGACACCTGAAAGGGGGTCGCGTTCGCCAGCCAGAGGAGCATCAGATCATGAAAGGTGCTCTCGGCTGCGGCGCCTCTCTGCTCAGCATTGATTCCGCTACGACTCCGGTCGCCGTTCACGATGACCCCCCACAGCCCGGCGGACGATGACCCGCGTGCGAGGGGCCACCGAACAGAAACCGGTCCTCAAGCCACGGGAAATGATGGTAGCGCGTATGGCCCACAAAATATTCACTGTTGACCGACGTAAAGAGGAACAGGGGTCAACTCGGCCAGCTTCCCCACATAGCGGCGCACCTCATAAAGATCATTGACGACTCCGCTCTCCGCGATCTGCGCCGCAGCACTGCGCGTGCGATAGAGCATCTCCGAACGTTCACCCTCCCCGTAGAGAAAGCTCAAGAGCTGACAAACCCGCTCGGCCAGCTCGAAGCCCGTGGTCACGGGAAAACCGGCCCGAATTCTGGACGCGGCCCATCGGACAGTGGCGATCCAGGCGTCCGTATGCGCGACGGAGAGCGTGAGGTTGCGGTGGTAGCAACCGAGCCACCGGCAACGCCCGGTGGTCCGAAACCGGTAGGGCGCCCAGACCACCCGGGCCCGCGGCGCGGCGAGTACGCCGCCTCCCGAGCGCCAGGCCCGTCCCCGCAGGAAGGTGTCGGCCAGGGCGCGGGGTTGGGGAACCCCCGCGAGCGCCTCTCGTCGCGCAAGGCACTCGAGGAAGCGGTGCACCTCGCCGCCTTCCTCGGCCCGACAGGATTCGAGCGGGCCGGCCCCCTCGACGACGGTCATCACCGCGAACGGGTCGGGGATGTCCGGGGCCACCCGGGGCCCGCTGCCCTGGCGTGCCCTGTCGAGCCGCTCCAGGAGGAGGTGAGCCGTCGCCTCGATCGACCGGGCCGGGCCGTCCTCACCCGCGATGCGCAGCCGCAGGCCGCGCTCGTGCTCCGACACCTGATCCGCCCAGGCTTCCATCGCTCCGCCGCCCCGGAGCGTGGTCGCCACGATGACCGAGTTCGCCAAGGGGTGGCACAGGGCCTCCGCGGTCACCCGCGCCGATGGCTCGGAGGATTCGATCCTGACCGGACGACTCGGCCGCAAGGGCACTTGGGAGCGCCAGCCCTGTGCGCCGTTGGCTTCGGAGTACGCACGCATGCGCAGCGACCGTCGCCAGAAGTTGTTGCTGTCGCCGTGCGGGGAGGCGGGGTCCGCCCAGGGAAGCGACAGTGGCACCGCTTCCCCCACGGCGGGCCAGCCGCCCTGTGCCGTGGCCAGGACCGGACCGGCCGCCTTGGCCCGCCGGAACATCGCGTCGTAGTCGACGGGGGTGACGAAGCCGGAGACCGCGGGCGACGGGGCGGCCGAACCGGCGGCGAGGGCGGGCAGGGAGGCCGTGAAGACGTAACTGATCCGGAGCTGGCCGATCGAGACAGTCATGTCACGGGCCCCTTCTTCGTATTACTATGCACGAGATTCGGTTCAAAGCTCGTGGCAGGCCCACATGTTGCCCGGACACCGGGTGGGCGGAGAGCCCAAACGACGGTCACCGTCGCGGGGCAGTCTCCCGGAGACTGCCCCGATCCCTTCCCTCCTGGCGGCCGTTCAATGTTCATCGACGCCGCCGGGCAAGGACTGCCGGAGCAGGGGCGCCGCCGCGACCTCAGCGACGATCGCATCGGCCGTCGTCCTGACCGGCTGCCGTATCGCCCCGGGCGCCCACGCGAAGCTCACATCGCTCCGCCCCTCGCACAAGCGCCAGAAGTCCTCGGCCGGACCGCTCATCGCCTGTTGCAGTTCACGCGCGCGGACTTCAGGCACGCCGGGGGCGATCGCGCAGTCGATCGCCGGGACGCACCAGAGGCCCTCCGCCTCTCCGGTCGGCGAAGGGACACGGAACGCCTGCCGGACGCTGTCCGGTCCGACCGTGAACCGGACCTGGGGCAGGACGAGTTGGCTGTGCGCGCGGGCCAGCCTTCTGAGCACGCGCTCGGCGTCGTCGGTCGGCTGCGGGGTAGTCATGCGGATTCTGTACGTCTGCACGGCCCACGGGACGGCGAAGGCGGCGAACCCGATGACGACCGATGCGATCCACACCTGGAGCAGGTCCCGTATGCCGTATCCCTGCAGATAGGTGCGGGCATTGCCGGTCGCCGCCGTGGCCAGCCAGTACACGGGGATCGCCAGGATGGACAGGGTCGCCGAGACGGCCAGGAACTCGGGGGCGCTCGCGTCGATCGGCGGGAGGTCCACCCCTCTCGCACGAGCCCGGCGTGCGGGAATGCGGTAGGCCATCAGGACCAGGAATCCCGGCAGGAGGAGGAACGACGGCACGCCCACCGCGGTGAGGAAGTCCGACTCACCGAGTACCGAGTACTCGAAGTCGCGCGAGAGCACGACGCCTGCCCGCCGGGTGACGCCCGCCTCCTGGTAGGAGACCTCTGTCGTGAAGAGCGCCTGGTGTTCGCCGGCCCTCGAACGGGGCGTCGCCTCGATCCTGAAACGGAACAGCGCCGTCGTACCCGGGGCGACCTTCCGGGGTAATCGCACTCTCTGCTCGTGTCCGCAACGGTCGGCGTCGCTGTGCGCGGCTGGTTCCGTCCGCCGGTGGCAGACACGCATGTCGGACGAGACCGTGGCCGACATACGGTTCACGGCCACAGGACTTCCGGAGGTGTTGCGGACCACCACGTACACGTCCTGCGGCCGGGCTTCCTGCAGGCGGACCATCGACGTGACCAGTGATACGTCGACCACCTCGCCGGTCGGGGCTGTCTTCGTGGCCTTGACGGCCAGGGCGGCCGTGCCCACGACCGCACCGGACCGGGTCGCCTCGAAGGCGATCACGGTGTCCGTGGTGCGGCCCGGCTCCCAGCGCAGGGTGACCCGCCATCGTGTAGTGGTCGGCGTTCTCTCCCCGGCGGCGATCACCACGTCCAGACCCGCGACCGGAACGGAGGAGAGTTCGAGAGCCGCAGTGCTGCCCCCCGACTGGCGCGCCACCACGTCGACGACTCCGGGCACATCGTGGCCCAGGGCCAACTGCTGTGGCAGAAGGATGAGTTCGCCAGATGTCGAACGCGGGGAGGGTGCCTGCCAGACCCAACCGCCACAGCACACCAGCGTGACGACCGACAGGGATAACCAGCGGACCAGTGCCCGACTCGGTCCCGAACGTGGCTGCATCGATCCCCCAACCCTGCCCCGGACCGTCCTCGTTCGGGAGCCGTGAATTATGCAGGAGCCTCGGGGTGACGGGCAACAGCGATTCAGGGGAGGCATTTCGGTTCATGAGTGGGACGATGAACGTCATGGAAGCTGCGTGCGATCAGCCCTGTCCCCCCTTACGTCCTCGCCCCGCACAGCGCGTAGGAGAGCTTCCCGAGGGCCTCGGCCGATGGCTGGCGCACGGACAACGGAGCGGTGTCGTCGATCTCGCGGTGGGAACACCCGAGTTCCCGAGAACGCCTCGTCGCGCGGTCGAGGCGGCCGGACGGGCCATGCGACGGGGGGACAACCAGTACGGTCCGCCCGCCGGCATCGAGCAACTGCGGTCAGCGCTCGCCCTGTTACTTCCGGGCTCTCCTGACCCGACGGACGAACTGACCATCACGGCGGGCGCCACGGAAGCCCTCAACGCGGTGATGCTCGCCCTTCTGGAGCCCGGTGACGAAGTCGTCCTGACCGAGCCGTACTACCCGAACTTCCTGGCTGCCGCAGCGCTGGCCGGAGGCCGTCCCCGCTTCGTCCCCCTGCGGCCGCCCCACTGGTCCCTCGATCCCGACGACGTGGCCGACGCGATCGGTCCCCGCACGCGTCTGCTTCTTCTCAACACTCCGCACAATCCGACAGGCCGCCTGCTGTCCCGGGACGAGCTGCAACTGCTGGGGTCGCTCTGCGCCCGACGAGGTATCTGGCTGGTCAGCGATGAGGTGTACGCCTCCTACGCCTATGAGGGCCTTGTCCATACGTCGGTCTGCGACCTCCCGGGGCTCCACGACCTCGCGATCAGCATCGGAAGCCTCTCCAAGAGTCACGCGGTCAGCGGCTGGCGCATGGGGTACGTGCGTGCGGCACGCCCGGTGACCCGTGCCGTGAGAAGGGTGCACGAAGCCCTGACCGCCGGCGGGGCGACACCGTTGCAGCACGGTCTGGCGGCGGTCCTCGCCGGGACGGAGGGGGCCCGGCTAGCAAGCGCGATGCAGGAGCGCCGTGACCGGGCGTTGGAGATGTTCCGGCTGAGCGGTCTGGCGTGCACGACCCCCCAAGGGGGTTGCTACTTCACCGTGGCCCTTCCCGACGCCTTCGGGAGCAGCGAGGCGTTCGCCGGTCATCTCCTGCGGCGGGCGGGTATCGCGGTGCTTCCCGGAAGTCTCTTCGTGACGGGATCGGACCCCGCGCTCGGCGGCTTCGTCCGCGTCGCCTTCAACCGCCGGAGAAAGACACTGAATCGCGCTCTGGACCGTTTGAACGGATTCGGCGTCACGGACCGGCTCCCTTCGGTCGAGTCATCGGAGGGTTCGCCGGAAGGGGCGGCATGACCGGTCGAAAGCCATCGGTTCGTTCCGGCGGGACTCTCGGTGTGGAGGAGGAGTTCTACCTGGTGGACGCGCGGACCCGGCTGCCGGTGGCCGCCGCCGACATCGTCCTGCCCTCGGTGCGAGAGCGGGGCGTCGCCGCGACGAGCGAACTGACGCCTCTGCAGATCGAGTTGCAGACACCGGTCTGTCACAGCCTGGCGGACGTCGCCACCGCCCTGGCACGGGGCCGGCGGGCACTCGCCGCGTCCGCCGCGGAGCACGGCCTGGGGATCCTGGCATCGGGTACGCCGGTGCTGGACGCGGCCCCTCCGCCGCCGCTCAGCGCCGCCCCCCGGTACTCGGCGATGCTGGACCGGTTCGGTGCCCTGCTGAACGGCCAGGGTACCTGCGGCCTGCACGTCCATGTGGGCGTGCCGGACCGCGAGGAGGCCGTGCGGCTCTGCGGGCACCTGCGGCCCTGGCTGGCCTGTCTGCTCGCCATCAGCGCCAACTCCCCCTTCAGCTCCGGGCACGACACGCGGTACGAGAGTTGGCGAGCCGTCCTCGCGACGCGCTGGCCCACGGTGACGCCGCCCCCCGTGCTCTCCGGTGTCGCCGCGTACGAAAGCACCCTGGAACGGCTTCAACGCTACGGAACGGCCCTCTCCCCCCAGGGCGTCTTCTGGTGGGCCCGCCCTTCCCCCGGTTTCGCCACCGTCGAGATCAGGGTCGCGGACACCCAGCCCACCACGGAGGACACCCTCCTCCTGACGGCTCTGACGCGCGCGCTCGTCCTGGAGGCACTCGACGCGGTGCGCCGGAACGCTCCTGTTCCCGACGTCGACGATCTCCGGGTGAACGCGATGCTGTGGCGCGCGGCCCGCTACGGCATGGACGGCTCCCTGATCCATCCCGAGACCGACGACCTCGTGCCCGCGCCCGCACTCTTCCAGCAGCTGTGCTCACAACTGCGCTCCCGGCTGGAGCGCCTGGGCGACTGGGACACCGTCTCCCGGCTGTCGGAACGGTTGTTGAGCGTGGGCTCCGGTGCGCGACGGCAGCGTACGGCGGCCGAAGGCGGTGGTCGCCTGCGTGATGCCGTCGACGCGGTCAGCGTCCCCGGCCGCCGCCCCCTTCCCTCTCACCCGTGACGTGGCGGCGGCTCCTCGCCCTGCCGTGTCCTCAGAAGAAGACCCCGCACCGCAGCAGCACGTTCGCGTACGGCCGGGCCTCTCCCGTCCGGACGACCAGGCGTGCCCCGGCCGTGTGGGCCTTGAGGTCGTCGTGCGGGACCAGGCGCAGGTCGGGGAAGCGGGCGTCCAGGAGGCTCGCGGCCTCCGGGTTGGCGTCGCGCACCTCCAAGGCCGCCGTCGCTCCGTCCACGACCAGCTCGTCGAGCAGGCCGTCCAGGACTTCGGCGAACGACGGGGTTCCGGCGCGGAAGGCCAGGTCGACCACGCGGGGGCCGGGCGGGATCGGCATGCCCGCGTCGCAGATCAACACGCCGTCGCCGTGGCCCAGTTCGGCGATGGCTCCGGCCAGGTGGCGGTTGAGGATGCCCGACTTCTTCACAGCGCGTCGACCTCATCCAGCGTCGGGAAGGACGCCTGGGCGCCCCTCGACGTGACGGCCGCCGCCCCCACCCGTACCGCGAAGGCCGCCGCCTCCCGCAGGTCGTCGCCGCGCCCCAGCCGCCAGGCCAGGGCGGCGGTGAACGCGTCCCCGGCCCCCGTCGTGTCGACGGCCGCGACCTTCGGGCCGACGAGGTGGTCCAGGGAGTCCGTGCGGCTGTCGGCCACCAGTGCGCCCGCCGCGCCCAGCGTGATCACGACCGAGCGCGGGCCCAGCGCCAGCAGGGCCGGGGCCCAGTCGTGCGGGGCGTCGCCCGCCGCGTCGCCGAGGACGTACCGCGCCTCGTGCTCGTTGACCACCAGCGGGTCGCAGGCCGTGAGCACCTCGTGGGGCAGCGGGGCGGGCGGGGACGGGTTGAGGACGAGGCGGGCTCCCGCCCCGAGGCGGCGCGCCGTCTCCGCGACCGTGTCCAGGGGGATTTCCAGCTGCACGGAGACCACCCGTGCGGCCGCGAGCAGCGGCGTCGCCGCCCGTACGTCCTCGGGCGTCAGCCGGCCGTTCGCGCCCGGGGACACCACGATGCTGTTGTCGCCCGAGGGGTCCACGGTGATCAGCGCGACGCCGGTCGGGGCCCCGCCGACCAGGACGCCCGCCGTGTCGACGCCCGCCGTCCGCTGGGTCTCCAGGAGGAGCCGCCCGTGGTCGTCGTCGCCGACCCGGGCGAGCAGCGCCGTCCGGGCTCCCAACCGGGCCGCGGCGACAGCCTGGTTGGCGCCCTTGCCGCCCGGGTGGACGGCCAGGTCGGAGCCGAGCACCGTCTCGCCGGGGGCGGGGCGGCGTTCGACGCCGATCACCAGGTCGGCGTTGGCCGAGCCGACGACCAGCAGGTCGTAGCGGTACCGGTCGTCGGGGGCGTTGTCGTGCATGGAAGTGCTTCCTGCTCTCGTCGGTCGGAACCCGTGAGACGGGTTCAGGGGGGAACGCGGTTCAGGAGAAGTCGGCGGCGTTCTCCCGCGTCACCACCTTGACCGGCACCTTCACCGTGCTCTCCACCCGGTCGCCCTTCGCCGCCTTGACGGCGTTCTGCACCGCGATCCTGCCCAGCTCGCCGGGCTGCTGCGCCACGGACGCGTACAGCGTCCCGGCCTCGACCGCCTTCAGGCCGTCCGGGGTGCCGTCGAAGCCGACGACCGAGACGGACTTGCCCGCCTTGCCGCCGAGCGCCTTGACCGCGCCGAGCGCCATCTCGTCGTTCTCGGCGAAGACGCCGGTGATGCCCGGGTGGGACTGGGCCAGATTGGTCATGACGTCCAGGCCCTTGGTGCGGTCGAAGTCGGCCGGCTGCTTGGCGACCACCTTGATGTCCGGGTACGCCTTGAGCCCCTCGGCGAAGCCCGCTCCGCGCTCGCGGCTGGCGGAGGCGCCCGCCGTGCCCTGGAGGATGACGATGCTGCCCTTGCCGCCGAGCTTGTCGGCGAGCGCGTCGGCGGCGAGCTTGCCGCCCGCCACGTTGTCGGAGGCGACGAGGGTGGCGGTGTCGGCCTTGTTCACGCCGCGGTCGGCGGCGATCACCGGGATGCCGGCCTTGTTGGCGCTGCGGACGCCCGGCCCGACCGCGTCGGAGTCCACCGGGTTGACGATGATGGAGGAGACGCCCGAACTGGTGAAGTTCTGGAGCTGGTTGGCCTGCTGAGAGGCGTCGTTCTGGGCGTCGGTGACGGTGAGGTCGATGCCCGCCTTCTCGGCCTCCGCCTGCGCGCCGTCCTTCATCTGCACGAAGAAGGGGTTGTTGAGCGTCGAGAGGGACATGCCGACCTTCGTCGTGCCCCCGGACGAACCGGAGTTGAGGTAGGACACCCCGCCGACGACGACCGCCGCGGCGAGCGCCGCTCCGGCGAACCTGAGCGCTCCCCTGCGTCCGGATCCCGGCGCGCCGGGCGCTGCACCGGCCGAGGAGGCCGCACCCGAACCGGCCTTGCGGCGCAGCGTGTCGAGCAGGACGGCGAGCGCGATGACGACGCCGATGACGACCTGCTGCCAGAACGCCGACACGGAGAGGAGGTTGAGGCCGTTGCGGAGCACCGCGAGGATGAGCGCGCCGATCAGGGTGCCGGACGCCTTGCCGACCCCGCCGGCCAGGCTGGCCCCGCCGATGACGACCGCGGCGATGGCGTCGAGTTCGTACCCCTGGGCGGCCTGCGGCTGGGCGGAGACGAGGCGCGAGGCCAGGACGATGCCCGCGACGGCGGCGAAGAGGCCGGACAGCGCGTAGATGACGATCTTCTGGCGCTTGACCCGCAGGCCGGAGAGCCGGGCGGCTTCCTCGTTGCCGCCGATCGCGTACATGGAGCGGCCGATGAAGGTGCGGCCGAGGATGAGGGCGGTGATCAGGCCCATCGCGATCATCACGAGGACCGGTACGGGGAGCCGGCCGCCGAGCGTGTCGCCGAGCCGCGAGACGGAGTCGGGGAAGGCGATCGGGCTGCCCTGCGAGATGACGAGGGAGAGGCCCCGGGCGATCGAGAGCATCGCCAACGTCGCGATGAACGGCGGGAGTTTGCCGTACGAGATGAGGGCGCCGTTCACGAAGCCGCAGGCGATGCCGGTGGCGATCGCGAGCACGACGGCGAGGACGACCGGTACGCCGGCGGAGGTCGCCGACCAGGCCAGGACCGTCGCGGACAGGGCCGCCACGGAGCCTACGGACAGGTCGATGCCCGCCGAGACGATGACGAAGGTGACGCCGAACGCGAGGATCGCGGTGACGGCCGCCTGCACGCCGACGTTCAGCAGGTTCTGGGTGGTGAGGAAGTCTCCGGAGAGCAGCGACATCGCCACCACCAGAACGACCAGGGCGCTCAGCGCGCCGTTGTCGAGCAGGACGCGGCGTATCAGGGAGGGGCCACCGCCGCCTGCGCCCGTCTCACTCTTCAGTGTCTCAGTGGCCACGGGGGCCCTCCTCTTCGTTCTTCGGTGCGGGGTGTTCGCGGGGCCCGGCGGCGTTGACCGCGAGGGCCATGACGGCGTCCTGGGTGGCCTCGGCGGCGGGGAGTTCACCGGCGATGCGGCCCTGGGCCATGACCAGCACCCGGTCGCTCATGCCGAGGACCTCGGGCAGGTCGCTGGAGATCATCAGGACGGCGTGGCCGGACGCGGTGAGCTCGTTGATGAGCTGGTAGATCTCGACCTTGGCGCCGACGTCGATGCCCCGGGTCGGCTCGTCCAGGATCAGCACCCGGGTGTCGGCCAGCAGCCACTTGCCGATGACGACCTTCTGCTGGTTGCCGCCGGAGAGGGTGCGGACGTGCTGGCCGAGACCGGACATCCGGACGCCGAGCTGCTCGGCGATGCGGGCGGCCGCCGTACGCTGCCCCTTGAGGTCCACGAGCCCGGAGCGGGTCGCGGAACGCAGGGTGACCAGGCCGAGGTTCTCCTGCACGGAGGCGTCGAGCACCAGCCCCTGCCCCTTGCGGTCCTCCGGTACGAGGCCGATCCCGGCGCCCATCGCGGCGGGCACGTCGCCCCGGGCGAGGCGCTTGCCGCGTACGTCGACGGTGCCCGCGTCGTACGGGTCCGCGCCGAACACCGCGCGCGCCACCTCCGTACGTCCGGCGCCGACGAGCCCGGCCAGGCCCACGACCTCACCGGCGTGCACGTCGAAGCTGACGTCGTGGAAGACCCCGTCCCGGGTCAGCCCCCGCACGGACAGCAACGCCTCCCCCGTGTCGGGGCGTTCGCGCGGATACTGCTGCTCGATGCTGCGGCCGACCATGAGCTGGACGAGCTCGTCCTCGGGCGTGGCGGCGGGCACCTGGTCGACGCTGCGGCCATCGCGCAGGACGGTGACGCGGTCGCCGAGTGCGGCGATCTCCTCCAAGTGGTGGGTGATGAAGATGATTCCGACGCCGTCCGCACGCAACTGCCGGACGATCGCGAAGAGTTTGTCGACCTCGCCCGAGGTGAGCACGGCGGTCGGCTCGTCCATGATCAGAACGCGCGCGTCCAGGCTGAGCGCCTTGGCGATCTCGACCATCTGGAGCCGGGCGATGCCCAGTTCACGGACCTTGGCCTCGGGACGCACATCCACCCCGACCCGGCGCAGCAGCTCCTGCGCCTCCGCCCGCATGCACCGGTGGTCGACGATCCCGAAGCGGCGCGGCTGCCGGCCGAGGAAGATGTTCTCGGCCACCGTCAGGTCGGGCACCAGGTTGAATTCCTGGTAGATGGTGGCGATGCCGAGACGTTCGGCGGCCTGCGCGTCCGTGATGCGCACCTCGCGGCCCTCGGCGAGGATCCGGCCCCGGTCGGGGCGGTACGCGCCGGAGAGCATCTTGATGAGGGTGCTCTTTCCGGCGCCGTTCTCGCCGAGCAGGACATGGACCTCGCCCCTGCGCAGGTCGAAGTCGACGTTGTCGAGCGCCACCACGCCGGGGAAGGTCTTGCGCAGACCCTCGATGCGCAGCAACTCGTCCGGTGTTGCCACCAGTTGCTTCTCCGGTGCGTTCACCGGTCGCT
The DNA here is from genome assembly GCF_046548915.1 of Streptomyces sp. cmx-18-6. NCBI lineage: Bacteria > Bacillati > Actinomycetota > Actinomycetes > Kitasatosporales > Streptomycetaceae > Streptomyces > Streptomyces sp. cmx-18-6. The sequence continues at coordinate 464,478 of NZ_JAEBEP010000003.1, forward strand.
CCTCTGGTCGGTTGCGTCCCGGCCGCCGCACGAGCGGCGCACGACGAGACGGGCGGGCAGGGTGACGGACTGCGGGGTCCGTCCTTCGATCAGGTCGGCCAGCGCGCGTACGGCGGCGCGGGCCAGGTCCGCGGTCGGCTGGGCGATGGCGGTGATCGGCGGGTCCGTGTGGACGAACCAGGGGATGTCGTCGAAGGCGGCGAGCGCGATGTCGTCGGGCACCCGCAGCCCCCGGGCCCGGATCGCGTCCAGCGCGCCGAGTGCCATCAGGTTGTCGGCGGCGAACACGACCTCGGGCGGCTCGGCCAGTGCGAGGAACCCCTCGGCGGCCCGCCGTCCGCTGGCGGCCTGGAAGTCGCCCTGCCCGATGTAGGCGTCGGGCAGGGCGAGGCCCAGCTCCCCCATCGCCTCCCGGAACGCCTCGACGCGCTCGTTGCCGGTGGTGGTGGCCGCGGGCCCGGCGATGATCGCGAGCCTGCGGTGGCCGAGGCCGTGCAGGTGCGCCACCAGGTCCTTGACCGCCCCCGTGCCGTCCGCCCGGACGACGGGCACGTCGATGCCCGGGATCCAGCGGTCCACGAAGACCATCGGCGTACCGCTCAGGGCGACCTCCCGCATCAGCGGTGAGCCGCCGTCGGCGGGCGAGACGAGCAGCCCGTCGATCCTGCGGTCGATGAGCGTGCGGATGTGGTGGTCCTGGAGCTCGGGCCGCTCATCCGCGTTGCCGATGATGACGCTGTAGCCGAGCGCGCGGGCCTCTTCCTCGACGAAGCGGGCCAGCTCGGTGAAGTACGGGTTGAGTACGTCGCTGATGACCAGGCCGAGGGTCCGGGTCTGCGCGGTCCGCAGCGAGCGGGCCACGGCGTTGGGCCGGTAGCCGAGGGCGTCGACGGCCGCGAGCACGCGGCCTCTCGCGTCCCGGCTGACGGACGGATGGCTGTTCAGCACCCGCGAGACCGTAGCGACGGACACACCCGCCGCGGCCGCGACATCCTTGATGCTCGCCATGTCCGGACCACCTCCTTGTGGTTTCCGTACACCTCGAAACCAGGGGGCGGGCCGATCGCTCGACGCCGTGGAATCGATTACAGGGATGATTGGAATCGATTACATGACTGAAAACAAGACCCCGCCCCCGGTCCGAGACCGGATCGTGACGGGAGGAGCGGAGTGCGGTGGAGGAGCGGCCCACCGGCCCCCGCCCGAAACGCCGAAGACCCCAGATCAACTGGGGTCTTCACTGGTGCGCTGGTGTCCGAGGGGGGACTTGAACCCCCACGCCCGATAAAGGGCACTAGCACCTCAAGCTAGCGCGTCTGCCATTCCGCCACCCGGACAAGGTGTCTGTCGTTCGCGGTGTGTTCCCCGCGGCGACATGGAAAACAATACCAGGGGTTCGACGCGCCCCTCACCTGTATATCCGGTGGTCAGTGCGGTGCGGCGTGCCGGTGCGACCTCGGCCTCCGCAGTCCTCGGAGGTCTCGGGGCTACCTTCGCGTCCATGAGTGATCGCGGCTACCGCCGGCCCCGTCCGCTGTCTCCCCTGCGCGAGCATCTGCGCGACACGTTCTGGTTCGCCCCGACCATGGGGTTCGTCTGTGTGTTCGTGCTGTGGCTGGCCGCTTCCCGGGTCGACGATGAGATCGTCGCCTTCCTCCAGCGCGAGCGGGCGTACGACGACCTCGATGGCCTGATGTCCTTCGCCCAGGACGCCAAGACGATCGTCACGACCATCAGCTCGGCGATGATGACCTTCATCGGTGTCGTCTTCAGCATCTCGCTGGTGGCGGTGCAGATGGCGAGCGGGCAGCTCACACCCCGGGTGGTGCGGATCTTCGTCCGCAGCCGGATCAGCAAGCTCACGCTGACGGTGTTCCTCGCGACGTTCCTGTTCTCCCTGCTGGTGCTGACCTCGTACGAGAGCGAGGCGGACCCTCGCCGGGTGGTCTCGGTCCCGTTGTTGCAGAGCATGCTCACGCTGGTGCTCGTCGGGCTGAGCCTGCTGCTGTTCATCGCCTACGTCAGCGCGACGCTGCGGCTCATGCAGGTCGGGCCGGTCGTCGACCGCATCGCGCGTGACTCGTTCCGGGTGCTCGGCCGGATGCCCAGGGGGCCGGGCGGGCCCGAGGGGCTGGGGCCGGAGACCGGGCGCGTGGTGCATGAGGGGCGGGCCGGGGTGCTGCGGGACGTGAACACCGCGCGGCTGGTCCGGGCCGCGCGGCGGCAGGGGGCGGTGCTGCGGCTGATCCCCCGGATCGGGGACTTCGTGGTGCCGGGGACTCCGGTGCTGGCCGTCCATGGCGGGCCCGTACCTCCGCGTCATCAGCTGCGGTACACGGTCTCCGTCGGGGTGGAGCGCACCCTGCACCAGGACCTGGCCTTCGGGCTGCGTCAGCTTTCGGACATCGCGCTGCGGGCCCTGTCGACCTCCGTGAACGATCCGACCACCGCCGTCCAGTGCCTGGACCGGATCGTGCAGTTCCTCGCCGCCGTGGTGGACCTCCCGCTCGGCGCCGTCCACCACCGGGACCGGGCCGGGCGGGTGCGGCTGGTGCAGGACGGTCCGGGGTGGGAGGACCTGGTGGATCTCGCCTTCGAGGAGATCCGGTGGTGTGTGGCCGGAAGCCCTCAGGTGTCGCGGCGGCTGCTCGCGGGACTCGATGACTTGTCGATGCTTGCCCCGGAGGGGCGGAAGCAGCCGTTGGTCCGGCATCGGGCGCTGCTCGTGCAGGCCGTGGAGCGGACCGTTCCGGTGGCCGCCGACCGGGAGTTCGCCCTGCTCCCGGACCGGCAGGGCATCGGGTGACGGTGATCGCGTCTCGTCAGCGGTGCGGCCCGGTCCGCCGGAGGGCCTCCGGCGGACCGGGCGCTTCGCGCGTCAGTCGCCGCAGCGGCCCTCGCGCAGGGAGTGCAGGTGCTCGCTCGACTTGCGGGCGAAGGCCAGCGACGCCACCGGGTTGTCGTGCTCCGCCTGCCAGTGGTGGTAGGTCCGGCCGCGGTGGGTCCGGTTGGTCACCTTGGACAGGAACGTCTTGTAGTCGATGTCCCCGTCGCCGACGTCCGTCATCCGGTAGCCGTCGCGCGTCGTGTCGTCGCGGACGCCGTCCTTGACGTGGAAGAGCGGGTAGCGGTCGGGGTGCTTCAGGACGTACTTCAGCGGGTCGAGCGGGGCCCGGCTGCCGTCCGCCCGCTTCGAGAAGCGGAACTGGGCGCAGTAGGCCCAGTAGATGTCCAGTTCCAGATAGACGAGGTCGGGGTCGGTCTCGGCGAGCAGGACGTCGTACAGGCGCACCTTCGGCTTGTCGGTGGCGAAGGAGAATTCCTCGGCGTGGTTGTGCTGGTAGAACTTCATGCCGCGCTTACGAGCGGCGGCCCCGTACTTGTTGAAGTCGTCGGCCGCCCGCTTCCAGCCGTCCACCGTGGAGCCGTAGCGGAACGGGCCCGAGGCCGTGCCGATGTGCTTGAGGCCGAGTGCCTGGGCGTCGTCGAGGACCTTGTCCAGGTTCTGGGCGAAGGTGTAGGCGCCGGGGTTGTTGTCGTCGTAGTAGCCGACGTGGCTGCCGATCGGGTTCAGGCCGTGGTCCCGGGCCAGCCGCTTGAGCTGGGCGAGAGTGATGGGGCCGGCCGAGCCCTGGGTGTAGCCCGCGAACTCGATCTCGTCGTAGCCGTACTTCTCCAGCTCGCTGAAGACGGGGCCGAAGCCGAGCGTGGAGACCTGGTCGCGGAGGCTGTAGAGCTGGATGCCGAGGCGCCCGGGGGGCAGGACGGGCTTGCCCTTGCCGTGCCCGTGCCCGTGCCCGTGTCCGTGCCCGTGGTCATGACCGGGTCCCTGGCCCTGGCCCTTGCCGGGTCCCTGGTCGCGGCCGGCGGCCTGGGCGCTCGCCGTGCCGATGATCGTGGCGGCGGTGGCTCCGGCGGCGACGCCGAGGATGTTGCGGCGGCTCAGTCTGCGGGCGAGTTCGGTGTCCTTGGAGGTGCGGCTCATGTTCGCGTGACTCCCTTGGGTGACATGGGTGATGTGGGTGACATGAGGGACGTGGGTGACGTGGGGTGGGCCATGCGGTGCCGGGGCGTTGTCAGTGCGGTCCGGCAGGCTTGTCAGTGCAGTCCGGCAAGCTGGAGCAGCAGGGACTTCACTTCGGTGGCCCTGACCCGGCCGGTGAACGCGTGGGGGGTGGAGCAGAGGATGAGCGGACCTTCGTCGTCGCTCGACGGGAGGCGGCCGTGGCTGCCGCGAATAGGTGAGGGGTCCAGGGGGACGACCGCCATGCGGTAGCGCAGGCCGAGCTTCTTGCGGGCGACCGCCGACACGGCCTTGAGCCGTACGTAGGGGTCCTGGGGGTCCATGAACAGTTCGACGGGGTCGTAGCCGGGTTTGCGGTGGATCTCGACGAGCTGGGCGAAGTCGGGGGCGCGGGCGTCGTCGAGCCAGTAGTAGTACGTGAACCACGCGTCCTTCTCCGCCACGGCCACCAGCTCCCCGGAGCGGGGGTGGTCCAGGTGGTGCGCCTTCTTGCCCTCGTCGTCCAGGAGCTGGTCGATGCCGGGCAGGTCCGCCAGTGCCGCCCGGGTCGCCTCCAGGTCCTCGGGACGGCGTACGTAGATATGGGCGAGCTGGTGGTCCGCGACGGCGAAGGCACGGGAGGCCATCGGGTCGAGGTACTCCATGCCGTCCTGCGTATGCACCTCCAGCAGGCCCGCCCGGCGCAGCGCCCGGTTGATGTCGACCGGTCGGCTCACCCGGGTGATGCCGTATTCGGAGAGCGCCACGACCGTACGGCCTTCGGCTCGCGCGTCCGCCAGCAGCGGGGCGATCGCCCGGTCCAGGTCGGCGGCCGCCCGGTGGGAGCGGGGGTCGTCGGGGCCGTAGCGCTGGAGGTCGTAGTCCAGGTGGGGCAGGTAGCAGAGCGCGAGGTCGGGGGTGCGGGTGGCGATGATGTGGCGGGTGGCGTCGATGATCCACTGGGAGGAGACCAGGTCGGCGCCGGGGCCCCAGAAGTGGAATAGAGGGAAGGTGCCGAGCTTGTCGGTCAGTTCGTCGTGCAGGGCGGGCGGCCTGGTGTAGCAGTCGGGTTCCTTGCGGCCGTCCGCGTAGTAGACGGGGCGCGGGGTGACGGTCCAGTCGGTGTCGGCGCCCATCGCGTACCACCAGCAGATGTTGGCGACGGTGTAGCCGGGGTGGGCGCGGCGGGCGGCGTCCCAGAGTTTGTCGCCGTCGACGAGCCCGTTGTGCTGGCGCCAGAGCAGGACGTCGCCGAGCTCGCGGAAGTACCAGCCGTTGGCGACGATGCCGTGTTCGGAGGGCGTGGCGCCGGTGAGGAAGGTGGACTGGGCGGCGCAGGTGACGGCGGGCAGCACGGTGGTCAGAGGGGCCCGCGCGCCCTGCTTCCCGAGCGCCGTGAGGTTCGGCATGTGGGTGAGGAGCTGCGGGGTGAGGCCGACGACGTCGAGGACGAGGAGGGGGGTGGGGCCCTCGCGGTCTGCCGTGCCCGTGGTCGTTCCGGGGGCGTCCTTGGTCATGGCAGCTCCTTGAGACCGAGGTCGACCAGGAGGTCGCGGGCGAGGGTGAGTTCGGCGGCGATGCCGTCCGCGAGCTGGGTACGGGTGCGAGGCCGCAGTTCGGCGGGCAGGGCCTGCCAGGTGTACGTCTCCACCTCCAGGTGCCGGGTCAGCGGCGCCGCTCCCCCGACGAGCCGGGCGAGCGTGGCGCGGAGCACGGGGAGTGTGGAGGTGAGCGGGGGCGCGGGCGGTGCGTGCAGGGGGACGTGGAAGTGGGCGCGCCACGGAGTGCTGTCCGGGAGCGCCCGGCCGGTGACGGCTTCGTCCAGGTCGTCGGTGCCGCGCAGCCCGGCGGCCGTGCTGGTGCGGGTCTGGTGGAGGAAGCGCGGTTCGGCGAAGGCGGCGAGCGCGTCGCGGACCTCGGGCAGGTGGGGGTGTTCGGCGTGCAGGGCGGCGGAGAGCTGGGACTTGACGACGGGGATGCCGGCCTCGGCCAGGGCGTCGAGTGCGGTGTCGGGGTCCTCGAAGGAGGTCGCGAGGTGGCAGGTGTCGACGCAGACGCCGATGCGGTCGTGGCCGATGTCGGTGAGCGGGGCGATGGCGTCGGCGGTGGTCTCCACGGTGCAGCCCGGCTCCGGTTCGAGGCCGATGCGGATGGACTTGCCGGTGAGTTCGGCGAGGGCGTCCAGGCGCTGGGCGAGCGTGGTGAGGGCGGTGCGCGCGGCGCGGGCGGCCCCGGGGTCGGTGGCGTAGGGGGTGCGCCAGGCCAGCGGCAGGGTGGAGATGGTGCCTTCGGTGACGTCGTCGGGCAGCAGGGCGGCCAGGAGGCGGGCGAGGTCGGTGGTGTGGGCGAGGCGGTCGGGTTCGGTCCAGTCCGGCCGGTAGACCCGGTACTTGACCTCGTCGGCGCCGAAACCCTCGTACGGGAAGCCGTTGAGGGTGACCACTTCGAGGCCCCGGCTGTCGAGTTCGGCGCGCAGGGCGCGGAGCTCGGCGGGGTCGTTGATCAGGGCGCGGGCGGCGTCCCTGGCCAGCCAGAGGCCGATGCCGAGCCGGTCCCGGCCGAGGCGGCGGCGTACCGGTTCGCAGTGGTCGCGGAGCTGGGCGCGGACGCCGTCCAGCGTTTCGGCGGGGTGGACGTTGGTGCAGTAGGAGAGGTGGACCGTCGAGCCGTCCGGGTGGCGGAAGCGCATCGCCTCACTCCCCGCCGCGCAGGATGGAGTTGCCCTCGTGGAGGGCGTCGGGGCCCGGCACGTCCAGTTGGAGGCGGCCGCTCCGGCCGTAGAAGGCGACGGGGTTGCGCCACAGGACCTGGTCGACGTCGTCCTCGGTGAATCCGGCCTTCAGCATCGCGTCGGCGACCTTGCGGGTCTTGAGCGGGTCGCTCTTTCCCCAGTCGGCGGCGGAGTTGACGAGGATCTTCTCGGTGCCGTGGTCCCGGAGGACGGCGACCATCCGGTCCTCGTCCATCTTGGTGTCCGGGTAGATGGAGAACCCGGCCCAGCAGCCGCTGTCAGTGGCGGCCTTTACGGTTGTCTCGTTGAGGTGGTCGAGCAGGACGTGCTCCGGGGGGAGGTGCGATTCGCGGATGACGTCGAGTGTGCGGTGGAGACCGGCGAGCTTGTCGCGGTGCGGGGTGTGGACGAGCGCGGGGAGCCCGTGGTCGGCGGCCAGCTGGAGCTGGGCGGCCAGCGCGTGGTCCTCGGCCGGGGTCATGGAGTCGTAGCCGATCTCGCCCACGGCGACGACGGAGTCCTTGACCAGATAGCGGGGCAGGGCGTCCAGGACGGGAGTGCAGCGGGGGTCGTTCGCCTCTTTGGGGTTGAGGGCGAGCGTGCAGTGGTGCGCGATGCCGTATTGGGAGGCGCGGAAGGGCTCCCAGCCGAGCAGGGCGTCGAAGTAGTCGAAGAAGCTGGCGGGCGAGGTGCGGGGCTGGCCGAGCCAGAAGGAGGGTTCGACGAGGGCGCGGACGCCCGCGTCGTACATCGCCTGGTAGTCGTCCGTGGTCCTGGACGTCATATGGATATGGGGGTCGAAGATGCGCATCAGGACTCCTCCGTGGGGGCGGCGGGGGCGGGCCGTTCGGGTGCCGGGGTGCGCTCGGGCGAGCCCGGTGGGGCCGGTACGGCTTCTTGCGCGGTGAGGGCGAGTGCGGTGCGCAGGCCGGCCGGGACGTCACGGCCGGCGGCGATCCGCTCGGCGGCGAAGTCGCGGAGCATACGGGCGAGTTCGCCGTCCCCCCGGGCCCGCTCGTCGAGCCGGGCGACGACCTCGACCGGCACCCCGGTGAACAGGCACTTCAGTACGGCGTGGCGCCAGGCGTGCGGGTCGAGGTGGGCCGCGGCGTACGGGCCCACGGCTGCGGCTACCAGCCGGGTGTCGTTGGTGCGCAAGGCGTCCTCCACGAGCGGGAGGGCGGTGTCGCCGAGGCCGAGGCGGTCCAGGGTGAGCAGGACGGCGCGGCGTTCGGCCGCTGTGCCCTGTTCGTAGAGCCGGGTGACGGAGAGGAGCGGGGCCCGGGCCTCGATGAGGAGGAGGGAGCGTACGGAGTCGGCGTGGGCCGGTCCGCAGTGCCGGCCGGCGGCGGCGTAGCGGAGTTCCCAGGGCGGGGAGGTGTACGAGGGCGTCTCAGCGGCGCCGGCGCGTGCGGGTTCGCGCGCCGCCGCGTCCTGGGCGGCCTCGGACAGGGCCTCGTCGAGCCAGGCGCGGGCGGGGCCGTCGAGTTCGCCGTCGAGTTCCTTGCGGGACTTCAGCACGGGGCTCCCCCCTTGGCGGTCATGGCGTCGCGCAGGAAGGCGATGGAGGTGCGGGCGAGCTCGGGGCCCGCGTGCGAGTGGCGGGGCAGTTCGACGACGGTGAGACCCCGGTAGTCCGAGGCGGCGAGGGCCGCGAGCACGGGCGGGAAGTCGATCTCGCCGTCACCGAAGGGGAGGTGCTCGTGGACGCCGCGCCGCATGTCCTCGATCTGGACGTGCCGGAGCCAGGGGGCGGAATCCTTGACGCACTGCACGGGCGACGCCTCCTCCAGGCACTGGCAGTGGCCGATGTCGAGCGTGAGGCCGAGGGGGCCCGGGTCTCCGAGAAGGCCGCGCAGGTGGTGGAAGTCGGCGAGGGTGGCGAGGAGGTGGCCCGGCTCGGGCTCGATGGCGAGGGGGATGCCGGACCGGTCGGCGGCTTCGAGGACGGGGGTGAGTGCTTCGGTCAGGCGTTTCCAGGCGGTGTCCGTCGACGTGTCGGGCGGGGTGATGCCGCTGAAGCAGTGGACGGCGTGCGCGCCGAGTTCGGCGGCCACGTCGACGGCGCGCACGAGCAGAGCGGTGCGGGCGGCCCGGGCTTCGGGGTCCGGGTCGAGAAGGGAGGGGCCGTGCTTGCGGCGCGGGTCCAGGACGTAGCGGGCTCCGGTCTCGACGGTGACCCGGAGGCCGAGGGAGGTGAGCCGGCGCCGGACCTGGCGGGTGCGTTTTGCGAGGTCCGGGGCCAGGGGGTCCAGGTGCATGTGGTCGAGGGTCAGGCCGACGCCCTCATAGCCGAGGTCGGCGAGGAGCCCGAGGGCGTCGTCGAGGCGGAGGTCGGTGAGCCCGTTGGTGCCGTAGCCGAGGTGCAGGGTCATGTGGGGCTCACCTTCCGGGCGAGGGCGCGGGCGAGGGGGACCAGCGCCATGACGGCGACACCGGAGCCGGGCGACCCGGCGCGGGCGGCGAGCGCTGCCTGAAGCGGGATCATGGCCCGGATGCCGCCGCCGACCGCGCGCTGGGTCAGGGGCGGGGACGGGTTGAGGGCGGCATGCAGGAGGGGCGGCCCGGCGGTGCGGAGGTAGGCCCCGGCGAACGCGGTGAGCAGAAGGCGGGCCGGGGCGGAGATGTCGGCCGGGTGGGGGTGGCCCGGTCCGAGCTCCCCCGGCCCGCGCGCGCCGGGTCGGGGAGCGACGGGTCGGGGAGCGCCAAGTCTTGGAGCGCCAAGTCTTGGAGCGCCAGGCCCGGGAGGGACGGGTCGGGGAGCTCCGAGGCCGATTCCGCCGGGGTCCGGCACGGTGGTCCGGTCCGGGTGGCGTCCCCGATGGGCCGCGAGCACCGCCGCGCCGAGCCCCGCCGTCGTGGCGAGCACCGCGAGCGGTACGGCGGTGGAGCCGCCCTGCGCCTCGTGGCGGGACACAGCGGTCACGCCATAGGTGTGCGCCCCGAGCACCAGGGCGGCGGGGAGAGCGGCGACCAGAGCGCCGAGCACGGGACCGGCTGCTCCGGCAACGTTGTCCAGCCCGGTGGGCGGTACGGCCCCGGCGCGCGCCGAAGGCGTCGCAGGAGCCGGAGGCAGCGTCGGCGTCGAGGCCATGGCGCGGTGCCCCACCCCCGTACCGGCGGCGTACGCGGTCCCCGCCCCCACCGCCGCCGGAGCCGCAGTCCCCCTCGCAGCCCCTGCCCCCACCGCCGCCGGAGCCGCAGCCCCCGCCGCAGTCGCGGTCGCAGTCGCAGTCGCAGTCGCACCCAGCAGCAGGTCCAGGGAGCGGGCGGCGGCCATCGCCGCCGGGCCCGCCTTCGTGTGCTTGAGGTGCAGGTCGTAGGCCCAGACGGTGGCGGCCAGGCCCGTGGCGACGGCCAGGGCGGGCCGGCCCGCCCGCGCCGCGAGGGCCAGGCCCGCCAGCGTCAGCGCCCCGGCCGCGCCCAGGGCTGCGGGCGGGCTGATGCGGCCCGAGGGGATCGGCCGGTGCGGGCGGTCGATCGCGTCCTCCTCGCGGTCCGCCCAGTCGTTGAGGGCCATCCCCGCCTCGTACAGGCAGAGCGAAGCGCCGATCGCGAGGGCGGTCCCCCGGCCGGGGCCCCGGCCCACCGCCGCGGCCCCGGCCAGTGCGTCCCCCGGCACGGAGAACAGTGCGGAGACCCGGAACAACTCCGTCCAGGCCCGCACCGCGTCCCCTCTCCCGCGCCCGGGGGACAGTGGGCGCCTGTCCGGCACGGGTGCAGTCCCACCCGTACCGGACAGGCCGTCATCGGGGGCGGCGGCCGGCTTCCCACCCCGTACGGCATGGCCGTTCAGCCCCGCCGGAACCGCCCTCAGTCCTGCGGAGAACACCGGCAGCGCCGGAAGCATCGAAAGCACCGACAGCCGTCGCCGCCGCCTCACGCCTGGCCCCGCAGCCGCTCCGCGAAGCCCAGCAAGGTCGCGTACTGCTCCGCGAGCGCCGCCGAGGTTCCGCCGTCCGGGTCCTTGAAGTAGAAGCCCAGCTCCGGCCGGGGGCCGCTGAGGCCCAGCTCGTGGGAGCGGGCGAGCAGCCGTGCCAGGTCCAGCACCAGCGGGGCGGCGAGGGCGGAGTCGCAGCCCTGCCAGATCGTCTGGAGGACCATCCGGGAGCCGAGGAAGCCGTCGAAGGCGATGTGGTCCCAGGCCGTCTTCCAGTCCCCCATCGCCGGCACGTCGTCGATGTGGACCTCGCCCTCGGGGGCCGTGCCGAAGGTGTCGGCGAGGACGCGTTCCTTGCCCGCGTTCTTCGCGGCGGCGGCCGCCGGGTCGGCGAGGGCCGCCCCGTCGCCGCCGCCCAGCAGGTTCGACCCGGACCAGGCCCGTACCGGCAGGGCGCGTTGGAGGAACATCGGGGCGAGCACGGAGCGGAGCAGGGTCTGGCCGGTCTTGCCGTCGCGTCCCGCGTGGGGAAGTCCGCAGTCGGCGACGGCGTCGGCCAGTGCGGGGGCGCGCAGGCCGGTGGAGGGGGTGAAGTTGGCGTAGGAGCAGCCGGCCCGGAGCGCGGCGGCGGCGTAGAGGGAGCTGGCGGGGAGCCGGGGGTCGTCGGGGCCGGGGGCGGGCTCGGTGGAGGAGACGTTGACGACGACCGTGCGGGCCAGTTCGTGGCGGTAGCCGAAGTCGGTGAGGTCGGCGGCGAACGCGGCGATGAGTTCCTCGTCGGTGCGGGTGTCGCCGGGCAGCGGTCCGCCGGGGCGTATCTCGGCGTCGGCGGCGTCGAGTTCGGCGCGTACAGCGGTGGGGAGGCGGTACGGCAGCACGCCGCCCTCGGCCAGCGCCTCGGCCCGTTTGGCGAGCGGGCAGTCCAGGGTGTCGTGGCCGCCGAAGACCAACGAGGTCAGGGGCGGCAGGCCGCTGCCGGCGAAGGGGGGCGTCTCGGTGACCATGCCGGTCGGCGGGTGGAGGCCCGCCGCGATGGCGGCGCAGCCGGCGGTGGCGGTGGTGGCGACGGAGCCGCGCGCTCCGATGAACCAGACACCGGTACGGCCTGGGTCGACGCCATGATCCGGGGAGTCGCCACGGCCCGGGTCGTAGCCATGATCCGGGGAGTCGCCACGGCCCGGAGCGTCGGTACGGCCCGGGACGTCACCACGGCCCGGGACGTCACCACGGCCCGGAGCGTCGCCACGGCCTGGCGCACCGGCACGGGTCACGGCCTCCGTACGGCCTTCACGATCGGCATGTGCGGTCACGGGCTGCCTCCCTGGGGGATGAAGAGGTGGAGGACGGCGGGCGGGGGAAGGCGTGAAGTCCTCCCCCGCCCGTCGTCGGCAGAGGTGGCCGCCCTACGTCGAGGGCAGCTCCTTCAGTTGGATGTCGCGGAAGGACACCCGGTCGTCGGCTCCGTGGTTCTGGAGGCCGATGTAGCCGTCCTTCAGGCTGCGGGCCGGGTCGGTGTTGGTGAAGTCGTTGATCTTGGTTCCGTTGAGGAAGACCTGTAGGCGTTCGCCCTGGACCTTGATCTCGTAGCTGTTCCACTGGCCCGGCGGCCGCAGGACGCGGTCACGGGCCTTGATGTTGGCCGACTTGAAGGTGTAGACGGCTCCCGTGGTGCGGTCGGCGGCGTCGGTCGCGTCGATCTGGATCTCGTAGCCGTTGTTCACCGCCGACCAGGGGTCGTCGGACTCCGGGAAGCCCACGAAGACACCGGAGTTGTCGTCGCCGGCCATCTTCCAGTCGAGCTTGAGGGAGTACGCCTTCAGCTCCTTGGCCTGGTAGGTGAGCAGGCCCATGCCGCCCTCGGAGTGCAGAGCGCCGTCACTGATGGAGAACTTGCCGGGCCCGGCCTGCTTCCAGCCTTCCAGCGTCTTGCCGTTGAAGATCGGCCGGTAGTCCTTGTCCGGCTTGCAGTCGGCCTTCACCTGTCCGGTGGCGTAGCGCAGTCCGCCCGACACGTGCTGGCGGAAGGCCGGTTCGGCGTAGGACTCCTTGGTGTGGCCGAGACCGGTGTAGAAGGAGCGGCCGCCCTGGTAGGTCTGGCACCAGGAGATCGGGTGGTCGCCCTTCATGGTGCCGCCGGTGTAGGTGGTTTCGTCGAGCGTGGCGAGGACCTTGGCCTTGTCCCGGGGGTTGGTGCGGTAGTTGTACCACTCGTCGGTGCGCTCCCACTCCTCGTCCAGGTGCGCGGTGGCCGGATGGTCGTGGTCCTCGACGCGGACGGTGGCGGGCTGGATCTGCGGGTGCGAGTCGAAGTAGGCCCCGACGAGGCCGCCGTAGAACTCCCAGTCGTACTCGGTGTCGGCGGCCGCGTGGATGCCGACGTAACCGCCGCCGCCCGCCACGTAGTTCTCGAATGCCTTCTGCTGCTCGGCGTTGAGGACGTCGCCGGTGGTGGAGAGGAAGGCGACGGCGTCGTAGCGGGCGAGGTTGCTGGTGGTGAACTGGGCGGCGGACTCGGTGGAGTCGACCGTGATGCCGGTGTCCTTGCCGATCTCCTTCAGCGCGGCGATGCCGTCCGGGATCGAGTCGTGGCGGAAACCGGCGGTCTTGGAGAAGACCAGGACGCGCTTGGCGGTCTTGTCGACCGGGATGTTGGAGAGTTCGAAGTCGTCCACGTCGTAGAGCGCGCCGTCGCCGCCCTTGAAGACGAGGAAGAGTTCGGTCTGCTTCTTCGGCGCTCCGCGCAGCGGGATGTCGATGTCCTGGAAGGTGTCCCAGCTGCCGGTCACCGGAACCGGGCCCGAGCCGAGGATCTTGCCGGTGGGCGATCCGGCGCGCACTTCGAGGAAGCCGCCCGAACCGGCCGACGAGATACGGGCGGTGAGCTTGGTGGTGCCGGCGAGGACGTAGGTCTTGAAGGAGATCCAGTCGTCGTTGTGGATGTCGCCCACGGTCTTGCCGCCGTGCGCGCTCGACTTGCTGGGCGTGGTGACGCCGGAGGAGTCGTCGTAGTGCTCGGCCTGCCGGTGCCTGGGCTGGAGCCGGGCGGCGTCCTTGCCGGTCAGCTTGGCCTGGCCGCCACCGCCGTTATCGGTGTAGGAGGCCGAAATGCCGCCGTAGATATTGGCGTTGGGGTCGTGGCCGCCTTCCATGGCGGTCTTGATGGTGCCTTCGCAGCCGTGCTCGGTGGTGATGTCGTGCCCGTGGCTGTCGTGGCCCAGGGTGAACTTGACCTCGACCTTGGTGCAGTCGATGGTCCCGTCCTCCGGGTCGCTGACGTTCACCTTGAACGGCACGGAGTCACCGAACTCGAAGAGCTGCCCGTCCTCGGGGAGCACCAGCTCCACGGTGGGCGCGGTGTTGCCGACGGTGATGTGGACGCTGGCGGAGCCGGTGCGGCCGGTCGGGTCCTCGGCGGTGAGCGTGGCGGTGTAGGCGCCGTTCTTCTTGTACGTGTGCGTGGGGTTGGCGGCCGTGGAGGTTGCGCCGTCACCGAAGTCCCAGGCGTACGTGAGGGGGTCGCCGTCGCCGTCCGCCGTACCGGCCGAGGAGAACTTCACCTTCAGCGGCGCGGTGCCGGACGTCTTGTTCGCGGATGCCTCCGCGATGGGCGAGCGGCCTCCGGTGGCGTTCTCGATGCGGTAGAGGGCGGAGTTCTCGTCGCCGCCGAACCAGGCGAGGCCGTAGTCCAGTACGTACAGCGCCCCGTCCGGGCCGAAGGCCATGTCCATGATCTGCGTACCGGACCACGGCACGTCGTTGATGGACTGGACGCCGCCGTCCGCGTCCTGCTCGATGCGCTTGATCCACCGGCGGCCGAACTCACCGGCGAAGAAGTCGCCGTCGTACGCCTCGGGGAACTTGACCGGGGAGTCGAGGTCCGCGTCGTAGCGGTAGACCGGACCGCCCATCGGGGACTCGGAGCCGCTGCCGAACTCGGGCAGCGAGCCGCCGTCGTATGGGATCCAGGCGGCCTCGGCCGGCGGCAGGTCGACGAGGCCGGTGTTGTGCGGCGACTCGTTCTTGAGGTTGGCGCAGTCGAAGGCCGCACCGGAGGTCTTGGTGGCGAAGTCGTAGTCGATGTACGGCTCGTTGTCGCCCACGCAGAAGGGCCAGCCGAAGTTGCCGGCCTTCGTCACCCGGGCGAACTCCACCTTCCCGGACGGCCCGCGCTTGGGGTCGGCCGAGCCGGCGTCGGGGCCGTAGTCGCCGACGTACACGATGCCGGTGGCCTGGTCGACGGAGAAGCGGAACGGGTTGCGGAAGCCCATCGCGTAGATCTCGGGGCGCGTCTTGTCGGTGCCGGGCTCGAAGAGGTTGCCCTCGGGGACGGTGTACGAGCCGTCCTCGGCGACCTTGATGCGCAGGATCTTGCCGCGCAGGTCGTTGGTGTTGCCGGAGGTGCGGCGGGCGTCGAACGCCGGGTTGCGGTCCGGGCGTTCGTCGATCGGGGTGAACCCGTCCGAGGCGAAGGGGTTGGTGTCGTCGCCGGTGGAGAGGTAGAGGTTGCCGTCCTTGTCGAAGTCGATGTCACCGCCGACGTGGCAGCAGATGCCGCGCGAGGTGGGGACGTCCAGGACCTTCTTCTCGCTGGCGGTGTCCAGGGTGCCGTCCTCGTTCAGGACGAAGCGGGAGAGCCGGTTGACGCCCTCGAACTTCTCGAAGTCGGCGGCGGTCCCGGTCTCGGGGGCGTCGCCCGCCGGAGTGTCCATCGGGGGTGCGTAGAAGAGGTAGATGGCCCGGTTCTCGGTGAAGTCCGGGTCGATGCCGACGCCTTGGAGACCTTCCTCGTCGTGCGTGTACACGGGGAGGGTGCCGGAGATCCTGGTGTTGCCGGCGCTGTCGGTGATCCGCAGTTCGCCGCCGCGCGAGGTGTGCAGCACGCTGCGGTCGGGGAGGACGGCGAGCGACATGGGCTCGCCGGTCTCCTCGACGCCCTTGGCCAGGGTGACTTGCTGGAAGTCCTCCGCCACGGGCTCCTCGTGGCCGGGGTGGCCTGGGTGGGCGGTGGCTCCGGGCGCGGAGCCGAGGGTCAGGGTCGCGGCGGCGAGGAGTCCGCCGGTGAACAGCGCGAGCGTTTTACGGACGCGGGTCCGGGCGAAGAGCCGCTTTCTGGTTCGGTGCACGAAAGGTCCTCCGGAGAGTGCCGGTTGTACGGGCGGGTGTAGCCGTGCCGTGCCGCGCGGGGACTGCCGCGCGTGCGTCGCCGGGGCCGGGAGCGACCCCGGTGACGCGAGTCATGTCGTGTACACGTGGTGGACGGTAGACCTGTTCGTCCGGGACGGAAAGCCCTTGTGCAAGAGCTGGGCCGAACTTCTTCTTCCGTCAGGACAAAGGGGGTTGTGGGCAGCACGAGGCAGCCCCGGGGCCTGGGGCGGTCGTGCGCCCCGGGGCGTGATCGAAGCCGTGCTACTCGCCGCCTCCGAAGGCCGCGTCGAAGGAGGCCGATGGCGGGTCGAAGTCGTACCGCTTGAGGCTGGCAAGCGCTTCCGGGGCGCCGGTCAGCCGGTCCATGCCCGCGTCCTCCCACTCCACGGAGACCGGGCCCTCGTAGCCGATGGACCGGAGCATCCGGAAGACGTCCTCCCAGGGCACGTCACCGTGGCCGGCGGAGACGAAGTCCCAGCCGCGCCGGGGGTCGCCCCACGGCAGGTGCGAGCCGAGCCGGCCGTTGCGGCCGTCGAGGCGCTTGCGGGCTTCCTTGCAGTCCACGTGGTAGATCCGGTCCCGGAAGTCGTAGAGGAAGCCGACCGGGTCGAGGTCCTGCCAGACGAAGTGGCTCGGGTCGAAGTTCAGCCCGAACGCAGGCCGGTGGTCGACCGCTTCCAGGGCGCGCTTGGTGGTCCAGTAGTCGTACGCGATCTCGCTCGGGTGCACCTCGTGGGCGAAGCGCACGCCCTCCGCGTCGAAGACGTCCAGGACCGGGTTCCAGCGCTCGGCGAAGTCCTCGTAGCCCCGCTCGATCATGTGCGGCGGGACCGGCGGGAACATCGCGACCAGGTGCCAGATCGAGGAGCCGGTGAACCCGATGACCGTGTCCACCCCGAAGGCGGCGGCGGCCCGCGCGGTGTCCGCGATCTCGGCGGCGGCCCGCTGCCGTACGCCTTCGGCCTCGCCGTCGCCCCAGATGCGGGCGGGCAGGATGCCCCGGTGGCGTTCGTCGATCGGATGGTCGCAGACGGCCTGGCCGACCAGGTGGTTGGAGATGGCGAAGCACTTCAGCCCGTATTTGTCGAGCAGTTGGTGCCTGCTGTCCAGGTAGCCGGGGTCGGTGAGTGCCTTGTCCACCTCGAAGTGGTCTCCCCAGCAGGCGAGTTCGAGGCCGTCGTAGCCGAAGTCCCGGGCGTGCTTGCAGACCTCCTCCAGTGGGAGGTCGGCCCACTGGCCGGTGAACAGGGTGAAGGGGCGGGGCATGGGGAGCTACCTCCTAGGAGGGGATGGGGGTGTGTACGGAGTTCTTCGCGGCGCTCTCCTCGACGGCGGCCAGCACCCGCTGCACCTGGAGCCCGTCCGCGAACGAGGGCTGGGGCGCGAGCCCTTCGGTGATCGTGCGGACCACGTCGCGGGCCTGGTGGACGAAGGTGTGCTCGTAGCCGAGGCCGTGGCCCGGCGGCCACCACGCCTCCAGGTAGGGGTGTTCGGGCTCGGTGACCAGGATGCGGCGGAAGCCGGCGGTGGCGGCGGGCTCGGTGTGGTCGTGGAAGGAGAGCTCGTTGAGCCGTTCCAGGTCGAAGGCGAGCGACCCCAGCTCCCCGTTGATCTCCAGCCGCAACGCGTTCTTGCGGCCCGCCGCCATCCGGGTCGCCTCGAAGGAGGCCAGCGCCCCGGAGGCCAGGCGGCCGGTGAACAACGCCGCGTCGTCCACCGTCACTTCGCCCCGCTCCACCGCGTCCGCAGCACCGGAGAGCCCGGCCGACGCGCCGGAGAGCAGGGGCCGCTCCCGTACGAAGGTCTCAGCCACGGCCGAGACCCCGGTGAGCAGCTCCCCCGCCAGGTACTGGGCGAGGTCCACGATGTGCGCCCCCAGGTCGCCCAGCGCGCCCGAGCCCGCGTGTTCGCGCTTGAGCCGCCAGGTGAGCGGGGAGGCCGGGTCGACCAGCCAGTCCTGGAGGTAGCTGGCGCGCACATGGCGCAGGGCGCCGAGGCGGCCGTCCGCGATGAGCTGCCGGGCGTAGGTGATGGCGGGCACCTTGCGGTAGTTGAAGCCCACCATCGCCACCTGGCCCCGGGCCGAAGCCGCTTCGGCGGCCCGGACCATCGCCTCCGCCTCCGCGACCGTGTTGGCGAGCGGCTTCTCGCACAGCACGTGCTTGCCCGCCTCCAGGGCGGCGATGGCGATCTCCGCATGGCTGTCGCCTGGGGTGCAGATGTCGATCAGCTGCACGTCGTCCCGGGCGATCAGCGCCCGCCAGTCGGTCTCCGCCGCCGCCCAGCCGTGTCGGGCGGCCGCCGCGTCGACCGCCGCACGGTCGCGTCCGCAGATCGCGGCGAGAGCGGGCCGCACCGGCAGGTCGAAGACGTGTCCCGCGGTGCGCCACCCCTGGGAGTGGGCGGCGCCCATGAACGCGTATCCGACCATGCCGACCCCGAGCGTTCCCCGCGCCCGGTGGTGCTGCGGCGGCGGTGCGGTCTGCGTTTCCGTCTCTTGACTACGGGCCATGCGGACTTCCTCCTCATCGGTGTTCGGCAACGGGCCGGGGGATGCGCCGTCCACACCCCCCGGAGACCCGGTCAGTTGAAGCCCGTCGGCAGGTACTGGTCGATGTTGTCCTTGGTGACCACGGCCGAATACAGGGTCAGGGAGGTCGGGATCTCCATCTCGGAGAGGCCGCTGACCCCCTTGTTCTGCCCCAGCGCCCGCGCCAGGTCGATGGCGGAGGCGGCCATCGTCGGCGGGTAGAGGACGGTCGCCTTGAGGACCCCGTTGTCGGCCTTGATCGCGTCCATCGCGGACTTGGCCCCCGCACCGCCGACCATGATGAACTCGTCGCGGCCGGCCTGCTGGATGGCGCGGAGCGCGCCCACGCCCTGGTCGTCGTCGTGGTTCCACAGGGCGTCGAACTGCTTCTGCGCCTGGAGGAGTTGGGCCATCTTCGCCTGGCCCGACTCGACGGTGAACTCGGCGGCCTGACGGGCCACCAGTTTGATGTTGGGGTAGTTCTTCAGCGCGTCGGCGAAGCCCTGGCTGCGCTGCTTGGTCAGCTCCAGGTTGTCGATGCCGGCGAGCTCGACGACCTTGGCGTTCGACTTGCCCTTGAGCTGTTCGCCGATGTAGTGACCGGCGTTGAGGCCCATGCCGTAGTTGTCGCCGCCGACCCAGCAGCGGTACGCCTGCGGTGAGGCGAAGATGCGGTCCAGGTTGACGACGGGGATGCCCGCCCGCATGGCCTCCAGGCCGACCTGGGTGAGCGCCTTGCCGTCCGCGGGGAGGATGACGAGGACGTCGACCTTCTTGTTGATGAGGGTCTTGACCTGGCCGATCTGGGCGGCGGTGTCGTTGGAGCCCTCGGTGATCTCCAGCGTCACCTCGCTGTACTTCTGAGCCCGGGACTTGGCGTTCACGTTGATGGCGTTGAGCCAGCCGTGGTCGGCCTGCGGTCCGGCGAAGCCGATGGTGACGGGCTTGCCCGGCTTGTCGTCGGCGGCGGGCCGGCTGCTGCCCGCGGGCTCCGCGTTCTTCGGCTCGTTGCTGGTGCAGGCGGTGAGGAGCGCGCCCGCGGAGAGGGCGGTGGCTCCGAACAGCAGCCCTCTGCGGCTGGTCTCTGGCATGGCGGTCTGACCCTTCATCCGGTGATTGCGTACGAGGTGCGGGTGATCAGTGCGCAGTCGCTCAGGTCTCGCCGCCCCGCAGGGTGCGGCGCTGGACGAGTACGGCGGCGACGATGATCGCGCCCTTGGCGATCTGCTGGACGTCGCTCTGGAGGTTGTTGAGCGCGAAGATGTTGGTGATCGTGGTGAAGATCAGGACGCCGAGGACGGAGCCGACGATGGTGCCGCGTCCGCCGCTGAGCAGGGTGCCGCCGATGATCGCGGCGGCGATGGCGTCGAGTTCGTACAGGTTGCCGTTGGTGTTCTGGCCGGAGCCGGAGAGCACGATCAGCATGAAGGCGGCGATGCCGCAGCACAGCCCGGAGAGCAGGTAGAGGTAGAGGCGCTGGCGGCGGACGTCGATCCCGGCGAGCCGGGCCGCCTCCGCGTTGCCGCCGACCGCGACCGTGCGGCGGCCGAAGGTGGTCCGGTTGAGGATCAGCCAGCCGATGACGGTCACAGCCGCGAACATGATGACCAGCGGCGGGATCCCGAGGATGTAGGAGTCCGGCAGGCCCAGGTTGAGCACCGAGTCGACGGTGACGATCTGGGTTTTGCCGTCCGTGATCTGGAGGGCGAGGCCGCGCGCCGAGGCGAGCATGGCGAGCGTCGCGATGAACGGGACCATCCCCCCGTACGCGATGAGGACGCCGTTCACGAGTCCGGCGGCGAGGCCGACGACCACGGCGGTGAAGGCGATGCCCGCGAAGCCGTACTCCTGGGTGGCCAGCGTCGTCGCCCAGACCGAGGCCAGGGCGACCATGGCCCCCACGGACAGGTCGATGCCGCCGCTGGTGATCACGAAGGTCATGCCGACCGTGACGACCCCGATGACGGACGCCTGGGTCAGGATCAGCTGGAGGTTCCCGGTGTCCAGGAACGCCTCCGGTTCGGTGATGCCGCCGACCAGGACGAGGGCGGCGAGGACGCCGAGCAGGGACAGGATCCGGACGTCGAGCCGCAGACCGAGTCCGGGGAGGCCGCCCCCGCCCGTCTTCGAGGGGGGCGTGTCGGCGGGGACGGCGAGGGCCCCCTTGTCCGGCCCGTTGTGCTGCGCCGACGGGGCGGGCTGTGTCATGGCGTCGGGCTCCCTTCCATCACGAGGTCGAGTACACGGTGCTCGTCGAGCTCCTGGGCGGGGGCCGTGTGGATCACATGGCCCTCCCGGAGGACCAGCACCCGGTCGGCGAGGCCCAGGACTTCGGGCACTTCGCTGGAGACGAGCAGGACGGCGAGGCCGTCGTCGGCCAGCCGGCGGATCACGGCGTAGAGCTCGGCGCGCGCGCCGACGTCGACGCCGCGGGTGGGTTCGTCGAGCAGCAGGACCCGGCAGCCGCGCAGCAGCCAGCGGGCCAGGACGGCTTTTTGCTGGTTGCCGCCGGAGAGGGTGCGGATCGGGGTGTCCGGGGTGTCCGGCCGCAGGGACAGCTCACGGGTGGCCTCCCGCGCGGACCGCCGCTCGCCGCCCCGGTCGATCCAGCCCGCCCGGGCGAACCGGGAGAGGGAGGAGACGGAGACGTTACGGGTGACGGACTCGGTCATCAGCAGGGCCTGCGCCTTGCGTTCCTCGGGGGCGAGCCCGATCCCGGCGGCGACGGCGGCGCGGACGCTGCCGGGTCGCAGTTGCCTGCCGGCGACGGTGACGGTCCCCGAACTCGCCTTGCGGGCACCGTAGATGGTCTCCAGGATCTCCGAACGGCCGGAGCCGACGAGGCCGGCGAGGCCGACGATCTCGCCGGGCCGCAGCTCCAGGTCGACGGGGGCGAACTCGCCCTTGCGGGACAGCCCTTGGACCCGGAGGACCGGTTCGGCGGTGTTGGCCTCCGCCTCCTCGGGACGCGGCGGGAAGACGTACTCGACGTCCCGGCCGGTCATCATGGCAACGATGTCGCGTGTCGGTGTGTCGGCGGCGGGCAGTCCGACCGCGACCGCCCGGCCGTCCTTCAGCACGGTGACCCGGTCCCCGATGCGGCGGATCTCCTCCAGCCGGTGCGAGATGTAGACGACGGCGACCCCCTCGGCGGTCAGACCGTCGACGATCCGGAAGAGGTTGTCGACCTCGTCGGGGTCGAGCGCGGCGGAGGGTTCGTCCATCACGATGAGCCGGACGTCGTGGGAGAGCGCCCGCGCCATGGAGACGATCTGCTGCTGGGCGGCGGACAGGGCCCCGACCGGCCGCGCGGGATCGATCTCCGGGTGACCGAGGCGGGCAAGGAGCGCCTTCGCGGCCGAACGGCCTTCCCCCGTACGGACGATGAAGCCCGCGCTGGTCGGCTCATGGCCGAGGAAGACGTTCTCGGCCACCGACAGCCCCTCCACCAGGTCGAGTTCCTGGTAGATCGTGGCGATTCCCAGGCGCATGGCGGCGATCGGGGACTTGAGTCGGACGGGCTCGCCGCGCCAGGTGATCTCGCCGTCGTCGGGCTGATGGGCCCCGGCGAGCACCTTGATGAGCGTGGACTTGCCCGCGCCGTTCTGGCCGAGGAGACAGTGGACCTCGCCGGCCTGGACCTCCAGGTCGACGCCGTCCAGGGCGCGTACGCCGGGGAAGGACTTGGTGATGCCGGACATCGTGAGCAGGGGTGGTTCTGGTGCCATGACGAATCCCCTCGGCGAATGGGGTCTCCCGCGCCCCGGGCGGATGCCGGGCGTTCGGGGAGGGCCGGTGAGCGGGCGGGGCGCAGGGCTGGAGGTGCCGTGGAGCCGGCGGCGCCTCGGAGCGGCTGCTGACCAGTGGTACGTGACGAGTACCTGACCAAAGCGGTGATGCGGGGAGCTGTGGAGCGTGGGGCGTGGGCTGTTGGGTGCGGGGCGGTGGGGCGTGGGCTGTTGGGTGCGGGGCGGTGGGGCGTGGGGCGGTGGGTGCGGGGCGGTGGGGCGTGTGGGCTGGTCGGTGTGGCGCGGTGCGGTGAGCTGTTGTACGTGAGGGCGGTGGCGCGATGGGCCGTGGAGCTGTGGTGCGCGGAGCTGTGGTGCGTACGGGACAGGAAGCGGGGTGCGTACGGTGTCGGCGGCGGCGCGGGCGCTGTTCGCCGACCCCGGGGTCAGGCCGGTGAGAAGAGGTGGTCGCTGATGAGCCGGGCCGCGCCGATCACTCCGGCGGCGGGCCCCAACTCGCCCAGCACGATGGGGAGATTGCCGGTGGCCAGCGGGAGGGACTGCCGGTAGACCTGGGTGCGGACACTGGCGAGGAGGTTGTGACCGAGGCCGGTGACCCCGCCGCCGATCACCACCAGACCGGGATTGAAGAAGCTGACGAGACCGGCGATGACCTGCCCGACCCGGTTGCCGCCTTCGCGGATCAGGTCGAGCGCCGCCGCGTCCCCGGCCGCCGCGGCGGCGGCCACGTCGGCGGCGGTGAGGCGTCCGGCCGCCTCCAGCCGGACCGCGAGCTCGGGCGAGCGGCCGTCGCGGGCCGCGTCCTCCGCGTCGCGGGCCAGGGCCGCCCCGCTGAAGTGGGCTTCCAGGCAGCCCTTGTTGCCGCAGGCGCAAGCCCGGCCGTCCGGTTCCACCTGGATGTGCCCGATGTCCCCGGCGCTGCCCGTCGTACCCCGGTAGACCTCACCGCCGACGACGATCCCGCAGCCGATTCCCGTACCGATCTTGACGCACAGGAAGTCGCCCACCGAGCGGGCGACGCCCGCGTGCTGCTCCCCCATCGCCATGAGGTTCACGTCGTTGTCGACCATGACGGGGCAGCCCAGGTCCTGGCTGAGCGCCTCGCGGACCGGGAACCCGTCCCAGCCAGGCATGATCGGCGGCGCGACCGGCACGCCTTCGGGGAAGCGGACGGGGCCGGGAACCCCGATGCCCGCTCCGTCGAAGCCCTCGGCGAGGCCGGAGGCCCGGAGCTTGGCGGCCATCGCCAGGACCTGCTCGAAGACGGCCACGGGCCCCTCGCGCACGTCCATCGGGTGGTTGAGGTGTCCCAGCACCTCCAACTCCGCGTTGGTGACGGCGACATCGATGGAGGTGGCTCCGATGTCGACCCCGAGGAACCGCAGTTCGGGGGCGAGCCGGATGTTGTGCGAGCGGCGGCCGCCCCGGGACGCGGCGAGTCCGTCCGCCACCACCAGGCCGGTCTCCAGCAGCCGGTCCACCTCGACGGCGAGCTTGGACCGCGAGAGGTCGACCTGATCGCCCAGCTGAGCACGGGAGTTGGGGCCCCCGTCACGCAGCAGCCGGAGCAGCCGCGCCTGATGCGCGTTCGCGGGTCGTGCCGTCATACGTCTCACGCGTCCCTCCCCGCCACATCCGGCCAGTCCGTCGGGCTTTCGAGGGGAACGTAGCAGCGCTTTCCCGGAGTGGGAAGAAGTTGCGCAGGAATCAGCGCCAACTTTCTCCACACCCAGGACAAAGCTTCGGCGAGAGCACCGGGAGGACGCTCGGAGAGTGCCCGATTGTGCCCTGGTGTGCCCGGTTGCGCCCGGGTGTGCTCAACGCGCACTCACACTCAGGGGCAGCGGATGACCTGTCCGGCGTACGAGAGGTTTCCGCCGAAGCCGAAGAGCAGCACCGGCGCTCCGGAGGCGATCTCGCCGCGTTCGACCAGCTTGGAGAGCGCCATCGGGATGGAGGCGGCGGAGGTGTTGCCGGAGTCGACGACGTCCCGGGCGATGACCGCGTTGACCGCGCCGATCTTCCGGGCGACCGGCTCGATGATCCGCAGGTTGGCCTGGTGCAGCACGACGGCGGCCAGGTCCTCGGGGGTGATGCCCGCCTTCTCGCAGACCTTGCGGGCGATGGGGGGCAGCTGGGTGGTGGCCCAGCGGTAGACGGACTGGCCCTCCTGCGCGAAGCGCGGCGGCGTGCCCTCGATCCGTACGGCGTTGCCCATCTCCGGCACCGATCCCCACAGCACCGGCCCGATCCCGGGGCCGCCGGGGGTGTCGGGGGCGGACGGGTCGGCGGTGACGACGGCCGCGCCGGCCCCGTCGCCGAGCAGGACGCAGGTGGTGCGGTCGGTCCAGTCCGCGATGTCGCCCATCTTGTCCGCGCCGATGACCAGCGCCCGGGTCGCCGCGCCCGCCCGGATCGTGTGGTCGGCGGTGGCCAGGGCGTGGGTGAAGCCCGAGCAGACCACGTTGATGTCCATCACGGCGGGCGAACCCATGCCGAGGCGCGCCGCGACCCGGGCCGACATGCTCGGGGACCGGTCGATCGCCGTGGAGGTGGCCACCAGGACCAGATCGATGTCGGAGGGCTGGAGACCGGCGGCGGCCAGCGCCTTGGCTCCCGCGTGCGCGGCCAGCTCGTCGACCGGCTCGTCGGGGCCGCCCACGTGCCGGGTCTTGATGCCGACCCGGCTCGTGATCCACTCGTCGCTCGTGTCGACCAGGGCCGCCAGATCGTCGTTGGTGAGCACCTTGGCGGGCTGATAGTGGCCGAGCGCCACGACACGTGAGCCGGTCATACGGGGTCCCATCATCGGCGTAGGGCAGGAAAGACCCAGTCTTGGTGGCTACCGCCCGGTACGGGGGCACGTGATCCCACAGGAATCCGGCCCACACGTTGGAGCATTGACAACAGCCTCATCCGCGTGCTCGTCCCCGACCGGCCGTTCGGGTGGCCACCGGTGACGGCGTACCGCGTGTGCAGGACAATGGCAGGGCCCGGCTTCGGCGCCACCCACGGCCGAAGGCTCCGGACACCGAAAGCTCCGGAGGCGGAAAGCGCCGTACACCGGCAGCTCCGTACACCGACGACTGCGCACACCGACGACTCCGCACAACGACAGCTCCGCCTACCGACAGCTCCGCCTACCGACAGAATCGGGTTCAGCCTCATGGGACGGGTCACCGAGCGCCGCCGCACCCTCCGTATCCGGGACGGTGCCGTCTCCTCCCGCGCCGACACGCTCGTCGCGGAGGAGCCCCTGGAGATCCGGCTGAACGGCAAGCCCCTGGCCATCACGATGCGCACACCGGGCGACGACTTCGCGCTGGCGGCGGGCTTCCTGGTGAGCGAGGGCGTGATCGCCGAGGGCGATGAGGTGCAGTCCATCGTGTACTGCGCCGGGGCTACCGCGGACGGCGTGAACACGTACAACGTGGTCGACGTGAAGCTCGCGCCGGGCGTCGTGGTCCCCGACATCACGCTGGAGCGGAACGTCTACACCACCTCCTCGTGCGGCCTGTGCGGGAAGGCCAGCCTGGACGCCGTACGCACCACCACCCGGCACCGGATCGGCGACGCTCCCCCGGTGCGCGTCACGCCCGAGCTGTTCTCCGCCCTCCCCGACCGGCTGCGGGCCGCGCAGAAGGTGTTCGACCGGACCGGGGGCCTGCACGCCGCCGCCCTGTTCTCCGAGGAGGGCGAGCTGCTGGACGTACGGGAGGACGTGGGCCGGCACAACGCGGTCGACAAGCTGGTGGGCCGGGCGCTGACGGACGGGCGGCTGCCGCTGTCGCGGGCGGTGCTGCTGGTCTCGGGGCGGGCCTCGTTCGAGCTGGCGCAGAAGGCGGTGATGGCCGGCATCCCGGTGCTCGCGGCGGTCTCGGCCCCGTCCTCGCTGGCGGTGGACCTGGCGGCGGAGAGCGGGCTGACCCTGGTGGGCTTCCTGCGGGGGCCGTCCATGAACGTGTACGCGGGTGAGCACCGGATCGCGCTAGAGGCGGGGGCCCACCGATCCGAGGTCGAGCCCGGGGGCCGCTGACGGACGACGCGCGGGTGGGCTCTAGGGGCGGGCGGGCTCGCGGGCGGGCGCTCGCGGGCGAACGGGCAGGCGGCCCGGGCGAGCAGGCGGGCGGGCCGGGGCGAGCAGGCGGGCGGGCAGGCAGGCGGGGACAGGCAAGGGGGCCGGGACAGGCGAGCAGGCGGACAGACAGGGAGACAGGGACAGGGACAGGCGAGCGGGCTCACTCCCCGGCGAACGCCAGTCCCTCGGCCGCCAGCGCCTCGCGCAGCACCCTGACCGCTTTCGGGCCGACCCCGTGCAGCGCCAGCACCTCCGCCGCCGTCACGTCGGCGAGCTGGGCGAGCCGAAAGTAGCCCGCGTGCCGCAGGGCGCTACGGGCCGGGTTGCCCGCGCCGTGCGGGAAGTCGTCCTCGGCTTCGGTGGGCCGGTCGGCCATGGCGGATCCTCCGTGTCAGCGGCGGTCGGCGGTCATCACGTCACCGTAACCGCCGGGTGTGACACCGGCCCGCCACCGGAGCCGTCCGCACCCCGCGACGGCCCCTCCGGATCGCACGGCCCCTCCGGATCGCACGGCCCCTGCGGGTCCTGCGCCGGTTCCGGGTCCCGGGAGCGGCGCTTGGCGATGACCGCGCAGACCATCAGCTGCATCTGGTGGAAGAGCATCAAGGGCAGTACGGCGAGACTCGCGTGCGCCCCGAACAGCACGCTCGCCATCGGCAGCCCCGCCGCCAGGCTCTTCTTCGACCCGGCGAACTGGATCGCGATCCGGTCCTCCCGGTCGAACCCGAGCCGCCGCGCTCCGTACCAGGTCAGCGCGAGCATCAGCGCCAGCAGCACCGCCTCGGCCGCGAGCAGCGCGCCGAGCCGGGCCGGGGTGACCTGGCTCCAGATCCCGGCGACCATGCCCTCGCTGAACGCGGTGTAGACGACCAGCAGGATCGAGCCGCGGTCGACCAGGCCGAGCACCTTCTTGTGGCGGGCCAGAAAGCCGGCGACCCAGCGGCGCGAGAGCTGTCCCGCGAGGAACGGGACCAGCAGCTGAAGCACGATCTTCAGCAGCGAGTCCGCCGAGAACCCGCCGCCCGTGGAGCCGAGCAGTAGCGCGGCGAGCAGCGGGGTCAGGAAGATCCCGGTCAGGCTGGAGAAGGACCCGGCGCAGATCGCGGCGGGCACATTGCCCCGGGCGATCGACGTGAAGGCGATGGAGGACTGGATCGTCGACGGCACGAGGCACAGGAAGAGGAAGCCCGCCTGGAGCTCGGGCGTCAGCACATACGGAACCAGCCCCTTGCTCGCCAGCCCGAGGAGGGGGAAGACCAGAAATGTGCAGGCCAGGACGGTGAGGTGGAGCCGCCAGTGCTTCAGCCCGTCGAGCGCCTCGGCCGTCGAGAGCCGGGCCCCGTAGAGGAAGAACAGCAGGGCGACCGCTCCGGTGGAGGCCCCGCCCGCCACGTCGGCGGCGGCACCGCGCGCGGGCAGCAGCGCGGCCAGGACGACCGTGCCGATCAGCGCCAGGATGTACGCGTCGACCGGCAGCCAGGACGGCGGGGTGAGGGTGCGGCGGCGGCTCATGTGCTCCGGGGCTCCACGTGACTTTTCGGCCGACTCTTCGGCTGACTCCTGGGCCGGCTTACGGCCGACTCTTCGGCTGACTCCCGGGCCGGCTTGCGGCTGACTTTTCAGCCGGCTTCTCGGTCGGCTCTTCGGCTCTCTGGTGTGCCTCCACCATCCTGCCCGGAGCTGGGCGATCGGGAATCCCTCACACCGTTCTGACTGTCATCACGGGACACGATAAGCATCTCCGGCGGGCGGAAGCCCAGGACGGGACGACGACGAAGGCATCATCCGAGCAGCCCCCGCCCCGCACGCCCTCACGGCCGGATCCCTAACGGTCCGCCCCGGTGTCGAGGCCGCCCACGATCAGGTCGGTCAACGCGGTGACCGCTTCGGCGTCGGTGGCCCGCTCCCGGTTCAGCTCGGCGGCGAGCGCCTCGGCCGCGCCCAGCACGCCGACGCACCGCAGCCGGAGGACGTGGGGCGCGAGGCCGGAGTACGGCAGCAGCGCGGTGGCCATCAGGTCCGCGTAGCTGTCGGTCACCTCGTGCTGGAACGCCTCCATGTCCGGGTTCCCCTTCAGCGCGGCGGAGACGGCGCTGAGCTCCGGCATATCGGTGGCGCAGGCGAAGTAAGCGGCGCTGATGACCCGGGCAACGGCTCCCGCGCTGGGTGCGGCGTCCCGCAACGCCCGCGTGATCGCGGCCCGGTGGCGTTCGTCGAGTCGCCGGTGGAGCGCGAGCAGCAGGCCGGAGCGCGTGGCGAAGTGATCGTAGGCAATCGGCCTGCTCACCCCGGCCTTCTCCGCGAGGGTGACCAGCGTCAGGCCATCGGCGCCCTGAGTGCGCACGATCGCCACGGCGGTGTCGAGCAACTGTTCCCGCCTGGCCTGCTTGGACAGGCGGGTCGGTGTGGTGGTCATGGCCCTCCCTTGCGTTCCCACTCCAATCTAAGCTACAAAACGTAGGCTACAAAATGTAGCTTCATGGAGGCGAGGGGAACCCACAGTGGGACGGTCGGAATCAGTACTGATCTTGGGCGGTACGGGCCAGGCGGGCACGGGGGCCGCCGCCCTCCTGCGCCGATGGCACCCGGCACTGCCGCTGACGATCGCGGGTCGTGACATCGATCGCGCGCAGCGGGTGGCCGACGAACTCGGCGCCGCGACGGCCGTGACCATCGACCTGCGGCGCAGCGATCTCGGCCTCCCGGCCGGCCGGAACCACTCGGCGGTGGTCGCCGCGCTCTGGGACGACCACCTGCACGGACTGCGCTATGCGCAGCATCGCGGGCTGCCCTACCTCAGCATCTCCAGCGGCCTGACGGACATCGCACCGGAGGTCGTCGCGGGCGCCCAGCGTGCCGACGCCGCGCCGATCCTGGTGGCCAGCCACTACTGCGCCGGCGCCGTCGTCCTCGCGGCGCTGGACTCGGCCCGGCAGTTCGACCGGATCGACACCATCCGGATCAGTGCCGTACTGGACGAACTGGACACCGGCGGGCCCGCGGGGATAGCGGATCTGGAACGGTGGTCCACTGCCACCACGGCGGGACTCGTGCGCCGGGACGGCGTCTTCACCTGGGTCACCGGCCCCGACGCGGAGGCGCATGTGCGCAGTACGGACGGCACCGACCTGCCCGGCCGGAGCATCGCCATCCTCGACGTCACGAGCCTCGCCCTCGCGACGGACGCGCCCAACGTCCGCTTCGACTTCGCCGTGGGCGAGTCCGCGGGCCGCCGCCGCGGCGAGCCCGCGTCCTTCGAGGTCCGGATCGACCTCGAAGGAGCGGGCGGAGGAGGTGCTCCGCTCCGTACGAGCCGCTGCCTGGTCCACCCGGCGGGGCAGCGCCCCTTGACCGCAACGGGCATCGCCCTCGGCGTCGAGCGACTGCTCGGGCTGCGCGGCGAAGCCGTCACACCGGGCATCCACACCCCCGAGGCGCTGCTCGATCCGGCCTACGCGGTCGAGCGGATGACCGAGACCGGTGCCGCCTTCATCGGCGCGCCCGGCGACAGCTGAGCCTCACGTCAGAGGAACCGCACCCCCGCCCCGGAGGCCCCATAGGGCGTGTCGTCCGACTGCCGTCTGCCGCGCGACGGCAGTTCGACGACACCTCCCAGGAGCGGCCGGCGGTCGCGCAGTCGTCGTTCGCGGCCGTCGTTCCGCCCCTCGGTCGGGCGGGGCGGCCTCGGGCGTGACGGGTGACTGGCGGCCGGCGACTGGCGACTGGCGACCGGCGACGGTGACTGGAAGCTGGCGACCGGCGACCGGCGGCTGGCGGCTGGCGACGGTGACGTCAGGACCCAACGTCCTAACGTGGGGCCGTGGACACCTCCTACGACCCCGCCCAGCTCCGTACCTTCCTCACGGTCGCCCAGACCCTGAGCTTCACCCAGGCCGCCCGCCGGCTCGGGATCCGCCAGTCCACCGTCAGCCAGCACGTCCGGCGGCTGGAGGAGGCGGCCGGGCGGCAGTTGTTCGCGCGGGACACCCACCGGGTCGACCTGACCGAGGACGGCGAGGCGATGCTCGGCTTCGCCCGGACGATCCTGCGTGCGCACGAGCGGGCCGCGGAGTTCTTCGCGGGCACCCGGCTGCGCGGCCGGCTCCGCTTCGGGGCCTGCGAGGACTTCGTGCTGACCCGGCTGCCGGAGATCCTGGAGTCGTTCCGCCACGACCACCCGGAGGTCGAACTGGAACTCACGGTGGAGCTGTCGGGAACGCTGCACCGGCAGCTGGAGGCGGGTCGGCTGGACCTGGTACTGGCCAAGCGGAGGACCGGCGACACGCACGGTGAGCTGGTGTGGCGGGACGCGCTGGACTGGATCGGCGCGCCTCGGTCGCGGATCGATCCGGAACGCCCGGTGCCGCTGATCGTCTTCCCGCCGCCGGGCATCACCCGGGCCCGCGCACTGGAGGTGCTGGAGGAACACGGGCGGCCCTGGCGGATCGCCTGTACGAGTACGAGCCTGAGCGCCCTGGTCGCGGCGGCCCGGGCGGGTCTTGGCGTGATGGTGCACTCGCGGGGGATGATCCCGCCGGGGCTCGTGCCGGTTCCGGGCAGGGCGGGGTTGCCGGAGCTCGGCGGCGTCGACTTCGTCCTCCTGCACGGAGACCGCAGGGGTGCGGCCCAGGAGGCGGCGGACGCGCTGGCCGGGGCGATCCTGGCGGGCGGGGACCGGCTGCACCGGGGACTGGGCGGCGGCGAGTGAGCGCACCCAAGAGGGCTCGCGAATGAGCCCGCCGGAGGGGCTCGCGATTGAACCCGCCGGAAGCCCGACCCGGTGGCGAGCGACCCCAGGGCGCGGACCCGGCGGCCACGAGCGAACCTGCCGGAGGGGGCTCGCGAATGAACCCGCCGGAAGCCCGACCCGGTGGCCGCGCACGCGCCCCCGTGGAGGTGATCCCCGGCGTCGGATTCGGTGGAGATTTGGCCGCAGACTGCTTACGCCTCGGCCAGAAGCGCGCCCGAGCCTTGCCCATCTGGCCGGATTTCGACGGTCGGCCTGTGCGGACGCCGCGTTTTACGAGAGGTTCGTCCTCTCCCGCCGGGCCCCCGGTTGGGGTAGCGTCGCGGCGCTGTGCGGAGCGCCACGAGGAGCAGGTCATTGCGTGAATTCACTGTCCCACCCCTGGCTGCCGCACCTCAAGTGGGCGGTTTGGCCGATGTGGTCTTCGACTACGCGGAGGCCGATCCGCACCGGGTCGCGCTCGGCCGCAAGGACGCGGGCGGACAGTGGCGGGATGTGACCTCCGCGGCCTTCCGCGACGAGGTACTGGCCCTGGCCAAAGGGCTGATAGCGCACGGTGTCCGGTTCGGCGACCGGGTCGCCCTGATGTCCCGTACGCGCTACGAGTGGACGCTCTTCGACTTCGCGCTCTGGTCGGTCGGGGCCCAGTCGGTGCCCGTCTACCCCACCTCCGCCGCCGAACAGGTCCACTGGATGCTGCACGACGCCGAAGTGGTGGCGGTGATGGTCGAGCACGAGGACCATGCGATGACCGTGGGCTCGGTCATCGACCGGCTGCCGCACCTCAAGCGGCTCTGGCAGTTGGACGCCGGTGCGCTGGACGAGCTGGTCGGCGCGGGCGGGATGATCGACGACGAGGTGGTGCACCGGCACCGGCGCGCGGTGACGCCCGAGTCCGTGGCGACGGTGATCTACACCTCGGGGACGACGGGCCGCCCCAAGGGGTGCGTGATCACGCACGCGAGCTTCATGTTCGAGAGCGACACGATGGTCGCCCGCTGGGAGCCGGTGTTCCACTCCAAGCCCGGCGACGAGGCGGCCACCCTGCTCTTCCTCCCGCTGGCGCACGTCTTCGGCCGGATGGTGGAGATCGCGGCGGTACGGGGACGGGTCAAGCTCGGCCACCAGCCGGAGCTGTCGGCGAACGCGCTGATGCCGGACCTGATGACGTTCCGGCCCACCTTCATCCTGGCGGTGCCGTACATCTTCGAGAAGGTCTTCAACGGAGCACGGCGCAAGGCCGAGGCGGAGGGCAGGGCCGGGCCGTTCGAGAAGGCCGTGGACATCGCGGTGAAGTACGCCGAGGCGCTGGAGCAGAAGGCGTTCGGGGCCGGGCCGGGGCCGTCGGCGGGGCTGCGGATGCAGCACCAGTTCTTCGACAAGCTCGTCTACAAGAAGGTCCGCGACGCGATGGGCGGCCGGGTCCGGCACGCGATGTCGGGCGGCTCCGGCATGAACCGCCGGCTCGGCCTGTTCTTCGCCGGCGCGGGGGTGAGCGTCTTCGAGGGGTACGGGCTGACCGAGTCGACGGCCGCGGCGACGGCCAATCCGCCCGAGCGCACCCGGTACGGCACGGTCGGGCAGCCGATCCCCGGCACGTCGGTGCACATCGCGGAGGACGGCGAGGTGTGGGTGCACGGCCCCAACGTGTTCTCCGGCTACCTGAGCGACCCGGCGGCCACCCGGGCCGTCCTCGACGACGGCTGGCTGGCCACCGGGGACATCGGTTCGCTGGACGCGGAGGGCTATCTCACGATCACCGGGCGCAAGAAGGAGATCCTGGTGACGTCCGGCGGGAAGAGCGTGTCGCCGGCCGGTCTGGAGGAGCGGGTGCGGGCGCATCCGCTGGTGGCCCAGTGCATCGTCGTCGGCAACGACCGCCCGTACATCGCGGCGCTGGTCACCGTCGACCAGGAGGCGGTGGACCACTGGCTGGCCATGCAGGGCCGCACCCCGCTGGTCCCCGCCGATCTGGTGCGCGACCCGGACCTGGAGATGGAGGTCCGCCGCGCGGTGGTGGCCGCCAACACGGCGGTGTCGCAGGCCGAGTCGATCCGTACGTTCCGGATCCTGGCCCACCCGTTCACGGAGGAGCTCGGCCTGCTGACGCCGTCGCTGAAGCTGAAGCGCAAGGCGATCGAGACGGCGTACGCGGTCGAGGTCGAGGCGCTCTACCGCTGACCGGTCCCGCCGATTCCGGATCCCGGTCCCGCCGATTCCGGATCCCGGTCCCGCCGATTCCGGATCCCGGTCCCGCCGATTCCGGATCCCGGTCCCGCCGATTCCGGATCATGGAGCGGGAATGCCCGGACTCCCCCGCTCGTTGTCGTGGGGAGTACTGACCGACGACGTTAGGATCGACCGCTCGTGAGCCAGGTCCCCTCCATCACCCTCAACAACGGCCTCGAAATGCCTCAGCTCGGTTTCGGTGTCTGGCAGGTGCCGGACGACGAGGCGGCGAAGGCGGTCGCGAAGGCCATCGAGTCCGGGTACCGGTCCATCGACACCGCCGCGATCTACGAGAACGAGACGGGCACCGGCAAGGCCATCGCCGCCTCCGGGGTCGCCCGTGACGAGCTCTTCGTCACCACGAAGCTGTGGAACTCCGAGCAGGGGTACGACAGCGCGCTGCGCGCGTTCGACGCCTCGCTGGACAAGCTCGGCCTGGACTACGTCGACCTGTATCTGATCCACTGGCCGGTCCCGGCCAAGGACGCGTACACCGACACGTACAGGGCGTTCGAGAAGATCTACGCGGACGGCCGGGCCAAGGCCATCGGTGTGTCGAACTTCCACCCCGAGCACCTGAAGCGGCTGCTGGACGAGACCTCCGTGGTCCCCGTCCTCAACCAGATCGAGCTGCACCCCCAGCTCCAGCAGGCCGAGGCGCGCGCCTTCCACGCCGAGCACGGCATCGCCACCGAGGCGTGGTCGCCGCTGGGCCAGGGCAAGGGCCTCCTCGATGTGCCCACGGTCGTCGCCATCGCCCAGAAGCACGGTCGCACCCCCGCCCAGGCCGTCCTGCGCTGGCACCTGCAGACCGGCAACATCGTGATCCCGAAGTCCGTGACCCCGTCGCGGATCGAGGAGAACCTCGACGTGTTCGGCTTCGAGCTGGACGCCGACGACCTCGCCGCCTTGGCGGCGCTGGACGAGGGCAAGCGGCTCGGCCCGGACCCGGCGGAGTTCAACCTCGGCGCCTGAGCCCCAGGGCTCCGTGCGGCGACGCCCCCACCGTGGTCATGGTGGGGGCGCCGTCGTCGGTCCGTTTCCGGCGACCCGGCCAGCAGTCCTACTCTCCGTACGGCCGGCGGTCCCACACCCCGTACGGCCGGCGGTCACACTCGAATCCCCCGGGGGAGAACGCAAGATGAGCAGCGATCCGGCGCCCGTCGTCGAGGCGGGCACGTACCGCCTGCGCAATGTCGGCAGCGGCCTGGTGCTGGAGGTGTACGGCGCGGCCAAGGGCAGCGGCGCCCGGGTGCAGCAGGGCGAGGACGACGGGACGGCGGCCCAGCAGTGGCGGCTGTCCCCGGTGCACGAGGGCGCGGCCCTCTACCACCTGGTCAACGCGCACAGCGGGAAGCGGCTGGACGTCGCGAACGCCGATACGGGCAACGGCGTCCGCATCCAGCAGTGGAAGGCCAACAACTTCGGCGCCCAGGAGTGGCTGATCGAGCAGCACCTGGAAGCGCCGGGGACGGTGACGCTGGTGAGCTTCATCAGCGGGCTCGCCCTGGAGGTCGCCGACCGTTCGACCGAGGAGGGCGGGACGGTCCAGCAATGGGAGGACACCGACTCCCCCTTCCAGTGGTGGCGGTTGGAGCCGGTGCCGTCCTGACCGCAACCGCCCGCAGGCTGTTTCGCCGGTGCCGTCCTCACCCGGTGCCGTCCTCACAGCGGCCGCCCGCGGGCTGTCTCAGTCGCGGCGGCCGAGGTGGACCGTGCGGGCGGTGAGCAGGTAGAGGTCAGGCCGGTGGTGGACCCCCGCCGGGTCCTCCGGGTCCAGCAGCCGTTCCAGTACGGCGCGGTCCTCGGCGTCGAGCAGTTCGCCGAACGTCTCGTACTCCCGGGTCAGCTTGGTGACCACATGGTCGCGGGCGGCCCCGGAGAGCGGGGCCGGCAGGTCGAGCAGGAAGCTGCGCGTGCCCTGCGGGGTCAGCCCGACCGCCGCGATGAGGGCGCTCCAGTCCTCGGTCTCCCGCCTGCTGTCCGGGAGTTCGACCCGCATCCGGTCGAACCGGGCGGCGGAGGCCGCGTCCAGCCGGGCCTCCAGGCCGGGCCGGCCGATGCCGAGGTCCCGGGGCAGCCGCCGGGTGGGCAGCCCGCCCTCCAGCAGCGCCACGGTGCCTCCGGGACGCAGGAGCCCGGCGAAACCGGCGAGGGCGGCGCGCTGATCGCCCATGTGGTGCAGGGAGTTGCCGGCCCATACGAGGTCGGCCTCGCCCAACCGGCTCGCGTCCTGCGGGAACGCGGCCTCCACCGTCCGTACGCGGTCGCTCAGGCCGAGCCGCCGGGCGCGGTCCTTCGTCCGCTCCAGCAGGGCGGGCGTGGGGTCCACGGCGACCACTTCGGCGTCGGGGAACACCTCGGCCAGCAGGCAGGTGACGACGCCGGGACCGCTGCCGACGTCCAGCACCCGGCGCACCTTCGGCGCGGTGGGCAGGCCGGCGATCCAGCGGGCCGCCTCCTCGTACGGGCCGCTGTTGAGTTCGGCCTCCTGCTCCAGCATCGGGCCCATGACGCCCCAGTCGAACTCCGTGCCCGCACCCGCCGCATGCGATCCGTGGGCGTGGCTGTGGGCATGGGCGGAGTTGGCGGCGTGGGAGGAGGCGTGGGCAGGGGTGGGGGCAGGGGCGTGGGCGGGGGTGGGGGTGGGAACGTGTGCGTCGTGGTGGCCGTCGCCGGCGTGGCTGCTCATGGCGCCACCCTCGCGAGAGGTCAGCGTTCGGGCAAGTTCTCTTGCTGCTCCGGCAATTTTTCCCGGTCCTTGCCCCGGTACTCCTGCGGGCTGACTCCCCGGACGCGCTTGAACGCCGTACTGAACGCGAACGGGGCGCTGTAGCCGACCTTCCGGGCCACCGCCTCCACCGTCGCGTCGCTCTCCCGCAGCAGATCGGCGGCGAGCGCGAGCCGCCAGCCGGTGAGGTACGCCATCGGGGGCTCTCCGACGAGTTCGGTGAAGCGGCGGGCGAGCCCGGCCCGCGACACCCCGGCCCGGGCGGCGAGCGAGGCGACGGTCCACGGGTGCGCCGGGTCGTCCTGGAGCAGCCGCAGCGCCACCCCGACGACCGGGTCGCTCATCGCCCGGTACCAGGCGGGGGCCTCGGCACCGGGCCGGGAGAACCAGCCGCGCAGCACGGCGATGAGCAGCAGGTCCAGCAGCCGGTCCAGGACGACGTGCTGCCCCGGCTCGTCCTGGGCGATCTCCGCGTCGAGCAGCCGCAGCAGGGGCCCGGTCCGGTCGTCGGCGGGGAGCCGGAGCAGCGGCGGCAGGGCGTCGAGCAGGCGGCGGCTGATCTCGCCGTCCATCAGGTAGGTCCCCACGAGGACGGCCGTCGAGCCGTGGGCGGCGTTGCCCCAGGTGCGGACCCCCAGCACCATCTCCTGCGAGAGCGGCTGCCCGTGCAGGGTCGTGCAGAGACCGCCGGGCCCGATCAGCGCGTGCGGCACGGCCCCGGGCACATCGGCGACGGTGTACGGAAGCGGGCCCCGGACCACCGCGATGTCGCCGGGCGTCAGACGGACCGGCTCGGCCTCATCGGACGGGACGATCCACGCCGCGCCCCGGGTCACCGACATCAGGCAGATCGGGGCGCGGTCGGCCACCCGTACCGCCCAGGGCGGCTCCATCACCATGCGCAGCAGGAAGGCGCCCCGGGCCCGGGGCCCGTCCAGGAGTCCGGCGAGAGCGTCCATGGCGACCAGCGTAGACGCGGGCGGGCCGGAGGAGGGCGGGGCTTGGACGCAGAAGCAGGGGGCTGAGCTTCTGGACGATGTCCACGGCGTGCGGGGCCCGGAAGGCTGGAGCCATGACGGAAAAGGCGTATACGAGGCAGCACGGGATCACGGCTGCGGGCGACGACGGACAGGAGCAGGACATGACGAAGGAGCGGGTCGTGGGGACGGTTCTGGTCACGAGCGGCACCGGCAAGACCGGCCGCCGGGTGGTGGAGCGCCTGACGGCGCTGGGGACGCCGGTCCGAGCCGGGTCGCGTACCGGCGAGGTGCGCTTCGACTGGGAGGACGAGTCGACCTGGGGCCCGGCGCTGGACGGCGTGGAGGCGGCCTATGTCGCGTACTACCCGGATCTGGCGGTGCCCGGTGCGGCCGAGGCGATGGCGGCCTTCGGGCGGATCGCGGCGGCGAGCGGGGTCCGCAGGGTGGTGCTGCTGTCGGGGCGCGGCGAACCCCAGGCGGCCGTCGCCGAGGAGGCGCTGCGCGGGGCGGCCGGTGAGGCTGGTGGGGCTGGCGCGTCCAACGGGACTGACGGGGTCGAGCTCACCGTCGTACGCTCGGCGTTCTTCGCGCAGAACTTCAGCGAGGGCGCGCTGCTGGACAGCGTGCTCGGCGGCGAGCTGGTCTTTCCGGCCGGGAACACGGCCGAACCGTTCCTGGACGTCGACGACCTGGCCGATGTCGTGGTGGCGGCGCTGACGGAGGACGGGCACGCGGGTGCGGTGTACGAGCTGACCGGGCCCCGGTGCCTGACCTTCGACGAGGCCGCGGCGGAGATCGGCCGGGCGGCGGGGCGGCCGGTGCGGTACGTGCCGGTGACCGGTCCCGAGTACGCGGCGGTGCTGGAGGGGTTCGGTGTGTTCGGCCCCGAAGCGGGCTTCCTGGCCGAGTTGTTCGCGACGCTGCTCGACGGTCACAACAGCGCGACGACGGACGATGTGAAGCGGGTGCTGGGGCGGGAGCCGAAGGAGTTCAGCGCGTTCGCCCGCGAGGCGGCCCGGGACGGCGCTTGGCACGGCGTCTGACACGGCATCCAGGACGGCATCCGGCAGGGCATCCGCGGCGGCACCCAGGGTGGCATCCGAGGCAGCGCCCGACACAGCGTCCGGCACGGCTGAACTGGAACGGAACCCTCCGGCCCCTGGATCCCCGTGCCCGGGCCGACGCACTTCGCGGTGTCGGCCCGGGCACGGCTGCGGGATACGGCCCGGAAACATTGACCGGACAGAAGGATGACCGGCATATTGCCGGGGTGCACCCGGGGCCATAACTTGCCCTTATGGAGCTGGAGTTGCGCCATCTGCGAACGGTCCGTGCCATCGCCGACACCGGCAGCCTCACCAAGGCCGCCGCCGCCCTGGGCCTCGCCCAGCCCGCCCTGAGCGCCCAACTGCGGCGGATCGAGAAGGCCCTGGGCGGCACGCTCTTCGAGCGGGACCATACGGGCGCCCGCGCCACTCCGCTCGGCGAACTCGTCCTGGAGCGGGCCCGGGTCGTCCTGCCCGCCGTGAGCGAACTCCAGGCGGAGGCCGTACGGTTCGCCAACGCCACCGGGCCGCTGGAACGGTTCCGGCTGGGCGGTACGCACGGCCCGCTGCTCGGCGGACTCGTCGACCGGATCGCCACGGCGCACCCGGCGGCGCCGGTGTCCACGTACACCTCGTGGTCGGTGGACGAGATCGCCTCCCTGACGATCGACGGCCGCCTCGACTTCGCGCTGATCGGCACGTGCGGCGAGAGCCCGCCGCCCCTGGCCGACCGGCTGGTCTGGGAGGTGGTGGGGGTGGACCCGGTGTTCGTGATGCTGCCGGAGGACCATCCACTGGCCGGCGAGGGGGAGTTGGAGCTCGCCGCGCTCGCGGACCAGTGTTGGGCCGACGTGCCGGGGGACGGCTGTTTCGCGGACTGTTTCGCCACGGCCTGCGCGCGGGCGGGCTTCACCCCCGTGTCGGTGTACGAGACGGATACCTCGTCCGTCGTCCATCTGGTTCAGGTCGGGCGGGCGATCGGGCTGTGCCGGGCGACGTTCCCGCCGGTCCCCGGCCTGGTGACCCGGCCGCTCGCCGGTGCGCCGCTCAGCTGGCGGCACCTGCTGGGCTGGCACCCCCACTCCCCCGCCGCGGACGCCGCGGCGGGGACGGTGGCCGGGCAGACCCGGGCGGCGTACGCGGAGGCCGTGTCCCGCAGCCCGACCTACGCGCGATGGCTCGTCGCGCACCCACGGTTCGGGACCGTGGGCTGAGGCGGCGGGAACGGGAAGCGGGGAGCGCTACTCCGCGCCGTGGAGCGGTGCGACGGCCGCCACCCGGCCCGCCAGCTCGAGGTCCTTCTCCGTGACCGCGCCACCCGCGTCGTGCGTGTGGATGGCGAGGGCCACCGTGTTGTACCCGAGGGTCAGGTCGGAGTGATGGTTCAGCTCCTCCTGGATCCGCGCGATGTGCACGGTCAGCGCGGCGGCGGCGAAGTGCGAGGGCAGCCGGAAGGTCCGGGTGATCCGGTCCCCTTCCAGCGCCCAGCCGGGCAGCGCCTCCAGACGGCGTGTGATCTCGGTCTGCGACAGCGGTTCGGCGGACATGGAACGGCTCCCGTGGGTCTCGGTATCGGTGGTGGTGTGGGTGTGGGTGCGGTGCGGACTGTGGCGGTGATACGGCGGACGGGTTCAGCGCCGGCCGTGTGCCCCGTACGCCGGTACGCCGGTACGCCGGTGACGTTACGGTCTTCGCGCGGCGGCTGCCTCCCCGGCGCGGCCCCGGCGCGCCGCGCGGTCAGACGCGGGCTCCGTTGTCGAGCGGGTCACGCCGAGGTGCGCGGCCGCGCCGGGAGGCCCTCCCCGGTACGGGCGGCGGGGCGTCGGTGGTCCGTTCGAGGACGAGGGCCCCCGGTACGGCGGTGAAGACCGAGGACCAGGTGCCCACGCAGATGCCGATGAGCAGGGCGAGGGCGAAGTCGGCCAGCGAGTCGCCGCCCAGCACCGCGAGGGCGGCCAGGATGAACAGGGCCCCCATCCCCGTGTTCACCGTACGGGGGACGGTCTGGAGGACGGCCCGGCGGGCGATGGTCGGCAGGGGTGTCTTCCGGTTCCCGGCCCACAGCTCCCGTACCCGGTCGAAGACCACCACCGAGTCGTTGACCGAGTAGCCGATGACGGTGAGCAGGGCGGCCAGGAAGATGCCGTCCACGGGCCGCCCCAGCCAGGCGAAGGCCCCCACGACGACGATCACGTCGTGCACCAGCGCCGCGACCGACGCCACGGCGAACGTCCAGCGGAACCGGACCGCCAGATAGGCGAGTTGCACGAGTACGGCGACGGCCAGGGCGATCAGCGCGTTGCGCCGCAGTTCGTCGCCGAGGCTCGGGCCGATCAGCTCGTCCCGTACCTTCGTGGTCTCACCGCCCTCGGCGGCCAGGGCGGCCCGCAGGGCGTGCTCCCCGTCGTTGTCGAGCTTTCCCGTGCGTACGGAGAGGTCGCCGTCGCCCGCCGTGGTGACTTCGGCGTCACCGAAACCGGCGGCGGCGAGCGTGCTGCGGGCGGTTTCGACGTCGACCGGCCGACTGGTGGAGTACTCCACGAGCCGGCCCCCGGTGAACTCGACGCCCAGGTCCACCCCGCGTACCACGATGCCCGCGAGCGCGACGGCGACCAGGGCGGTCGAGACGAGGAGCCAGCGGACGGGCGAGCGGAACAGCCGCGGGTCCCGGCGGGTCAACCAGGTCCGTACGGCCCCGGGGCGCGCGATGCCGTTGACGCCCCGGAAGTCGCTGACGAACCGGGAGCCCGCCGCGATCTCGGTCAGCGCGCGGGCGATGACGAGCGCGGAGAACATCGAGGCGACGACCCCGATGGCGAGGGTGACGCCGAAGCCCTTGACCGGGCCCGAGCCCAGGAAGAAGAGGAGCCCGGCCGCGAGGAGCGTGGTCACGTTCGAGTCGGCGACGGCGCTCCACGCCTTCCGGAACCCGATGGTCAGCGCCGAGCGCAGGGAGCGGCTCGGCTGCTCGGCGCACTCCTCGCGGGCCCGTTCGAAGACCAGGACGTTCGCGTCGACCGCCATCCCGATGGCGAGGACGAACCCGGCGAGCCCCGGGAGCGTGAGGGTGACGCCGAGGGCGACGAGTGCGGCGTACGAGATCACCCCGTACGCGGCGAGGGCCACGGCGGCCAGCGCGCCGAAGAGGCGGTAGACGAGCGTGATGAAGAGGGCGGTGGCTGCGGCCCCGATCAGCGCCGCTTGGGCGCTCGCGTCGATGGCCGCGGCCCCGAGGGTCGGGCCGACGGTCCGCTGTTCGACGATCTCGACGGGTACGGGCAGGGCCCCGCCCTTGATGAGCAGGGCCAGGTCCCGGGCCTCCTTCGCACTGAAGGAGCCGGTGATCTGGGTGCCGTCGGAGGGCAGTCCGGCCTCGCAGCGGACCGAGGGGTCGACCTGGGGCGAGGAGATGACCTTCTCGTCCAGGACGATCGCGACGCGGCGGCGCTCGTCCTGGACGGGATGGCAGGCGGCCTCGCCGGTCAGCCGGGTCCAGTCCCGTCCGGCGTCCGCGTGGAAGTCGAGGGACACGTTCCAGCCGGCCCGCTGTGCGTCGAAGGAGGCCGTGGCGTCCTGGACACCGGCCCCGGAGAGACGGGCGGGCCCGAGGGCCAGTGGCCGCCCCTGCTCGTCGGGGAGGGTGAGCCGGTCGGAGCCGGTCGTGTCGCTGGCGTCCGGGGTTCCGGGGGCGTCGGCCGCCGGGCCCTGGACGGCGTGGAAGCTGAGCTGGGCCGTCCGGCCGATCACGGCGGCGGCCTGGCGCGGGTCCTGGACGTCGGGCAGTTCGACGATGATCCGGTCC
The DNA here is from genome assembly GCF_046548915.1 of Streptomyces sp. cmx-18-6. Classification (NCBI taxonomy): domain Bacteria; kingdom Bacillati; phylum Actinomycetota; class Actinomycetes; order Kitasatosporales; family Streptomycetaceae; genus Streptomyces; species Streptomyces sp. cmx-18-6. The sequence goes on from NZ_JAEBEP010000003.1 coordinate 506,129, forward strand.
TCGCCGGAACGGGTCAGGACGGGTTCCGCGACGCCCAGGGAGTCGATGCGCTGGCGCAGGACCTCCAGGGTGCGGTCGGTGGTCTCCCGGTCCGCCTCGACGGTGGCGGAGTCCTTGGCCTGGAGCACCATACGGGTGCCGCCCTGGAGGTCGAGGCCGAGTCTGGGCGACATGGTCAGCGAGATGAAGACGGAGACGAGCAGCACGGCGGCAGCCAGAACCGCTCGCACCGTGGTGGCGCGAGTCATGGGAAATCCTCCGGTGGGGCGTCGGCCGCCCTCACCTCAGCGAGGACGCGGCGCCGGATCGGCAGAGCGGGGCCGGTGGCCGGCCGAGGGACCGGCGGCCGCTCCCGGAGGGCCCCGGACGCCGGGCAGGGAACCGCCGCGCCCGCAGGCCGCGCCCGCGGAGGCGGCGGTGACCCGCTGGACATGGCCGCGCGGCTCGGACGGCCCCGGCGGGCAGGGCGGCAGCGCGGCGCACGGCGACGGAGGCGCGTGAGCCGGTACGTGAACCCGGCCGACGCCGACCCGGGGCGCGTGCGCCGGATCGGCCGCTGGCGACGGGGTGTGCCCGAGCTGCTCATGACCGAGTTGCTTTTGACCGGGCTGCTCAAGACCGGGCTGCTCATGGCCGAGGGGCCCGTGGCCGAGGGGGCCGTGGCCGAGGGGACCGTGGCCGAGGGGACCGTGACCGAGAGGGCCGTGGTCGCCGGGGCCGTGATCGACGGGCCCGCGATCGGTGTGCGTATGCGTGTGCGTGTGCGTATCCGGCGCGGGCGTCGGCGTTCGCTGCGGGTACGTGAGGGTGGACGAAGCGGCGCTGTCGAGGGCGTCGGCGAAGACCGCCGCGCCGGCCGCCGGAGCGCCGCCGACCAGGGCGAGGACGGCGAGCAGCAGTGCGGCCGACACCGACCGCGCCCGCCGCGCGAGAGCGTGCGGCCGCGCCCGGGACGCGTTCCCCCGGGGCGTCCCCGGGCGCGGGGTCACCTCGGTGGGCCCGGCAGGACGGAAGGCGTCACCCCGTGACGGAGCACCCCGTGTCGGAGCACCGAGCTGAGGATCTGTCCGGCGCCGCGCACGACGGTGGTCGACGGGTCGTCCGCCAGCCGGACGGGGGCGCCGAGGCACCGGGCGATGCGGTCGGTCACGGCGGGGCGCAGCGCCCCGCCGCCGGCGAGCACCGGGCCCTTGCGCAGCGCGCCGCGGACCGCGCCGTGCCGGTCCTGCCGCCACATGGACATCACCATGTCGAGGACCGTACGGACGAGGGTCTCGGGCAGCGTCGCCGGGTCGAGGTCGCTGAGCCCGGTCTCGGCCTGCCGGGCGTCGGCGATCCGGCCGCCGACGAGGAGCGTGACCTCGGTCAGCTCCGCGCCCATGTCGACGACGAGCAGGGGGCCGGCGTCGCGCGGTCCGGCGTGCGCGGCGGCGGCCCGGGCGCTGCTGAGGACGAGGACGCGCGTCGGGCCGAGCCCGGCGAGCAGCTCCCGCGCGGCGTTGCGGTGCCCGGCCCCGGCGAGGACGGGATGGCTGAGGACGATCACGCTGTCGCCACGGTCGGGCCCGAGGGTCGCGTCGGCGATCCGGCCGAGCAGCCGCCCGCAGGACTCGGGGTCGACGATGCGCCCGCGCCGGACGGGCCGTTCGGCGTCCCCGTCGAGGGCGCGGCCGAGGAGCGGGTCGCTGACCAGGCCGTGGCCGGGCACCCAGGCCCGGGTGCGGGAGCTGCCGAGGTCCAGGGCGAGTCCCCGGGCCGCCACAGTCCTGTCGCCGAGCCGACGGTGTCCGTGGCGCACCCGGAGCGCCCCGGGCTCGTGCCCGGTCCCGAGCCCCCCGGCCCCGCTTCCGTCACGAAGCGGCCTGGGACCTCCGCCGAACGGGCGTGGTCCCTCACCGAGCGGCTCGCGCCCTTCGCCGGACCGGCCGGTCCCGCGCATGGCCTGGGGGTCGGGGTCCGGCAGGCCGAGGTGCTCGCCGCCGGGCCGACCCGGCAGGGCGGCGACGGCACGACCACGCCGCTGCCCCTCGTACGGAGAACGCATCGCCCCTCACCCCCGGTCGGCCGGCGTCAGCCGCCCACGCACCCATCGGCCCGCTGATAGCGAGGCATGACCAAGCCCTCACTATGCAATACCGGGTGAGGGAAAGCCACTTCCTCACCGAATCCAAGGCTTCCCGTGAGGTATCCGCATCAGGTCACCCCATCAGGTCACCGCGCGAGCTCCGCCAGCCACGGATGTCCGGGGTGCACGAACTCCAGCCACTCGCCGAGCACGGCCCGCCGGGCCCTGCCCAGCAGCGGCACCGTCCCGTCGAAGTCGGCCCGGTCCTTGGGCCGTGCCGCCTTCGCCTTGAACAGCAGCACCAACTCCGGGATGAGATAGGGGATCCCGTCCGCCGTTCGCTCGATGATCGCGTCGTAGGGCAGCCGCAGCTCCTCGTTCCGCCGGCAGATCCAGGTCCCGCCCTCGTGCGGCTCGCGGAAGACGTCGAACAGGAACTGGCCGCTCGCCGGATCCCGCACCCAGGTCTGGTGCGTGGCCGCCAGTTCCTCGGCCCCCGCCGCCGGCCAGACCCGGCCCGAACCCGCCGCGTCGAACGCGTGCTCCGGGAAGCGGCGTCGAATCTCCGGGAACGCCGCCGCGGGCACCGCGATCTCCAGATCGCCGTGCGGCCGCGACTGCTCCCCGCGGAACAGGTCCAGCGCCCACCCCGCCGCGACGCACCACGGCGCATCGACCCCGTCCAGCCGGTCCGCGACGCGTTCCGGCCGCCAGGCGTCCGTCCAGCGGGTCTCCAGTTCGGTCACTTCGAGCACAACGCCGCCGGGCGGCAGGGATTCGACCATCGGTACAACGTACGCGCCCGGACCGGGGCCGCCCCTCGGCCCCTCGATGCCCGCAGCCGCGTGCAGGCCGAACCCGACAACGTACGCGAGCACATCCCCTTCCTTGAGGAGAGCGCTCTCCAAGTCAATCGCCCTCAACTTGGTTCTTAAGCCCGTTAGTTGCCGCTCTTGCTCATTCTCTTGACATGCACAGACAGCACTTCTACGTTCCACTGAGAGAGCGCTCTCTACCCCCATCGAGGAATCCCCCACTTCCGAACAGGAGTGCCGTGCTCTTCCGAAATCGACGCAGTCCCGAACACCGCCGCCAACGCTCCCCCCGGACCTGGCGCTACAGAGTCGCCGGGCTCGCCGCCGCAGCCCTCGCCCTCTCCCTCGTACAGGCCAACGTCGGCAACGCCATGGCCGACCGCGCCGCCGCCGAGGCCGCCCCCGAGGCCGCCGACGTGGTGCGGGTGGCCGAGTTCCTGGCGGAGTGCCCGTACACCCACCGGGCCCCCGACGACCCGATCGTCTTCCCGGGCCTGCCGGGCGCCTCCCACATGCACAGCTTCTTCGGCAACGACACCACGAACGCCCACTCCGACCTGGCCTCGCTGGAGAAGGGCCGCACCTCCTGCTCGCCCGACACCGACCTCTCCTCCTACTGGGTGCCCACCCTGTACGACGGGGACCGGGAGGTGGAGCCCACCGGGACCACGTTCTACTACCTGGGCGAAGGCGTCCGCGACGACGTCATCCGGCAGATCAAGCCCTTCCCCCGGGGCCTGCGCATCGTGGCGGGCAACGCGAAGGCGACCGGCCCGCAGGACAACACGATCGCCCGCTGGTCGTGCCTGCACGCCGGTGAGGTCAACCCCTCGCAGAACTTCGTGAACTGTCCGCCCGGCACGATGCTGGAGTCCTACCTCGACTTCCCGCAGTGCTGGAACGGCACGGACCTCGACTCGGCCGACCACAAGAGCCACATGGCCTACCCCGTGGCCGGCGCCTGCCCGTCGACGCACCCGGTCCCGGTGCCCAAGCTCCGTCAGGTGCTGCGTTATCCGGTCAACGGCGACCCGGCCCGTTTCCGGCTCGCGTCGGGCCCCGGCTACACGATGCACGGCGACTTCTTCAACGTATGGCCGGAGCAGGAGATGGCGCAGCGTGTACGCGACTGCATCAACGCCATCGTGAAGTGCGGCTTCGACGGCACTCCCTGACGGTACGTCACCGATTCAACCGTCCAACGGCGTCCGCCCCGGAGCTCCGGCTCCGGGGCGGCGCCCTCCCCCCGCCGCCTTGTGCAGGACACCCCATGAGACGCTCCGCCCCACCCAAGCCCCCTGTCGTGCTGGGCATGTTGGCCCTCCTGGCTCTGCTGGGCCTCACCGCCTCGGCCGGCTGCTCCTCCCCCACGGAGCCCGCGACGGCCTCCGCCACAGCCGCACCCTCCGCGTCCACCGACGCCGCCCCCACCGACGCCGCCTGGGTCCAGTTGATGACGCCGATGAACGAGAAGGCGGTGGCCCTGCTCGCCCTCGCCGCCGACCGGGCCGCCGAACCCCGGTTGCGGGCCTTCGCGACGCGGCTCCGCAGCGCGCAGGAGGGCGAACTCGGGCGGCTGCGGCCCCTGCTGGCCCGGATGGGGCTGCCCGACACCGATGTGCACGCGGGCCACGACATGCCCGGCATGGTGACCGAACAGGACCTCGAAGCGGCGGAGGCGGCCGAGGGAGCGGCCTTCGACCGGCTCCTCCTGGCCCGGATCCGCGACCATCTGCGGCAGTCCGCACAGGTGTCGCGATCCGAGATCGCCGCGGGCGAGAGAGCCGACGCCAAACGGCTGGCCGCCGCCCTGGTCACGGCGCGCGAGGCCGCGCTCACCGAGCTGGAAGGGCTCCCGGTGGCCGGGTAACCCCTCCGCTGACCCGGCGCGCTGGGCTGCGGGTATAAAGGGCTGCATGACAGCCGAAGTGGAGCCGCCCGTACGCCCGACCTTGGAGGACGTGGCGGCCGTGGCCGGTGTCTCGCGGGCCACCGTGTCCCGGGTGATCAACGGTGCCACCACGGTGGACCCCGCCCTGCGCACCGTGGTCGAGGAGGCGGTGGCGACCACCGGCTACGTGCCCAACCGGGCCGCGCGCTCGCTGGTGACCCGGCGGACCGACTCGGTGGCGCTGGTGATCTCGGAGCGCGAACGGCGGCCTGTCTCCGAGCCGTTCGCGGGCCGGATGTTCTCCGACCCCTATTTCGGCCGGGTCGTCAGCGGGCTCCTGGAAGTGCTGCGCCCGGCCGGCATCCAGCTGGTGCTGATGCTGGCCGACGACGAGACGTCCCGGAACCAGTTGCTCTCCTACCTCCGCCACGGCCATGTCGACGGCGTCGTGCTGGTCACCTCGCACGCGGACGACCCGCTGCCCGGCCTGCTCCAGGACACCCGGCTGCCCGCCGTCCTCGCGGGCCGCCCGCCGCGTCCGTCGTCGCTGGCCTATGTGGAGGTCGATCAGCAGGCCGGGGCGCGGCTGGCGGCCGACCACCTGGCCGCGCTGGGCCGACGCCGCATCGGCACCGTCTCCGGTCCGCAGGACAGGCCCGCCGGGCAGGTCCGGCTCTCGGGATTCCTGGAGGCGCTCGCCGCGCACGGCATCGAGGACGTGGCCTGCGCCGAGGGGGACTTCACGCATCTGGGCGGCGCGGCGGCGATGCGGCGGCTGCTGGCGGAACAGCCCGGCCTGGACGGGGTGTTCATCGCCTCGGACCTGATGGCGCTGGGCGCGCTCCCGGTGCTGCTGCGGGCGGGCCGCGATGTACCGTCCGATGTGGCGGTGGTCGGCTTCGACGACAGCAGCGCGGCCGCCGCCTGCGACCCGCCGCTCACCACGGTGCGGCAGCCGGTGGAGGAGATGGCGGCGGAGATGGCCCGGCTGCTGCTGAAGCAGATCGGCGGGCCCGGCGGGCCGTCGCCCTCCGTGGTGTTCCCGCCGACGCTGGTACGGCGGCAGTCGGCCTGAGCCGTGCGCTCAGCAGCACACCCGGCCACGCCGCACACCGGCCGCACACCCAGCCGTGCACTGACCCGCGTACGGAATTGCGTACGGAATTGCGTACGGAATTACGTGGGGGGGGCGACCCGGCCGCCAGGGCCCGGCCGCCGGAGCCTGGCCGCCCGGGGTCCTCAGCCCCCCGTGCCCGGCGCGTCGGGGAGCGGAAGTTCGCTGAGGACCGGAGGGGTCCGCGCGGCCGGGGCCCGTCCGTGATCCGTCGCGGCGACCGGGCCCTCCCCCGGGATCCGCCCCGCCGCCCCCTCCCCCGGGAACGGCTCGTCCGCCTGGGCCGCGCCCGTGAAGCCCTCGGCCCGCACCGGCACCTGCGGGCCGGAGAACTCGGCCAGCCATCGGTTCAGCACCCGGTGCACCGCCTCCGCGCCCACCAGACCGCCGCCCGGCGGCGTCGCGGCGTGAGCGCCGTCGGCCGACTCGGCGGCGACGATGTCGAGGGGGTCCGTCATCCCGCGCGGCCAGAGCAGGAACGGCCGGGACTGTTCGCCGCCCAGACCGCCGTGGGAGCCGATCTGCTCCTCGAAGGCGTGCACCGCGCCGGTTGCGGGGTCGTACATGGAGTTGACCATCACATCGGCGACGTGCGGGAAGGTGTCGGTACGCCGTACGGCGGCCGCCGCCCCGACTCCGTACACCGCGAGCGGGCCCTCGCCGTCCGCCAGTTCGTCGACCGGGACCTCGGCCCCGCCCGGCCCGAGCACCACGGAGCCGTGCTCCTCGCTGCGTACGAGGAGGAAGCCGACCCCCGGGTGGTTGGCGAGCGTGGAGAGCAGCGCCGGGTGGCGGCGGTCGATCTGCTCGCGCGAGGCGCGCCCCTCGACGTCGGGGAACGAGATCAGCCCGAGGTTGCCGGAGGCCAGCACGATCGGGTCGGAGGGCTTCGCCGGGTGCTCCGCCTCCCGTACCTCCTCCTCGGGCGGGCGGTGCAGGGCGATCCGTACCGCGTCACGCGCTTCGGAGACGCTGTGCGTGCCGCGTGCGCGGCGCGGCACCGGCAGGCCGCAGCCCGCCCGCACCAGGTCCTTGAGCGTCAGCCCGTACTTCCCGGCGAAGGTCTCGCCGGGGCTCTGGCCGTGGTCGGAGAGGAGCACGATGCGGTACGTACGCGGGGTGTGGTCGGCGATCTTGGCGATCAGCGCGAGCGAGCGGTCCAGGCGTTCGAGGACCTTCTCGGCGTCGCGGCTGTGCGGGCCCGAGTGGTGGGCGACCTCGTCGTAGGCGACCAGGTCCGCGTAGACGGCGGTGCGTCCGGCGAACATGTCGCCGATGACGGCGGCGACCACCACATCGCGCTCCACGACGGTGGCGAAGGCCCGGATGAAGGGGTAGAGGCCGCCGCGCTTGACCCGGGGGGTGACCTTCCGGACGCGGGCCCGGGTCGACTGGCCGATCTCGCGGCCGACCTCGGCGGCGAACGAGAGGGCGGTGCGGACGGCGTTGGCCGGGTCGGAGAAGTAGGCGAAATAGCCCGAGCGGGAGCGGCGGCCCTTGCCGCGCCGGGCGGCCATGGACAGGACCAGGGCGAGCTGGCCCGCGCCGCCGCTGAAGAGGTTGCCGCGGCTCGCGCCGTCCACGGTGAGCAGGCCGCCGTCCCGGGTGCGGGCGATGGCGCGGCGCTGCATCTCCAGGGCGCTGGCGGGGCGGCTGGAGACCATGACGGTGCGGGTCTCCTTCTCGTACCAGCGGAAGGCGGGGATGTCGTGGTTGGAGCCGTGCAGGATGGCGAGCTGGCTGGCTCCGGTCTGGCTGGACCAGTCGGTGCGCCAAGGGGTGAGGCGGTGTCCGGTGGAGTCCGCGAGCCAGCCCGCGACGGTCGGCATGAGCCCGGCGGCCGCCGCCTTGACCAGGACGTCGTGGCCGACGCCGTCAAGCTGGAGGAAGACGGTGCCGGGCGGTCCGTCGCGGTCCGGTCCCAGGGTGTCCGGGGAACCGCGCCGGCGGCGGCGGTCGGCGAGGCGGGAGAGCCTGCGGCGGTACGCCTCGTCGTCGCGGACGGCTAGTGCGGTGGAGGTGGCGGAGGCGACGGCGGACATCACGGCGGCGACGAGGACCGCGGTCTCCGGGGCGGCTTCCCCACGCCCGTACGGGATGAGGCGCACCGCTATCAGCAGCAGCGAACCGTTGAGGAAGAAGACCAGCGCGCCCATGACGAGCGCGGGGACGATGAGCAGGGCCCGGACCAGGACCGGCCACACCAGCGCGGAGAGCAGGCCGAACGCGCCCGCGCCCCAGGCCGCCGTGAAGGCGGTGCGGGTGATGGTGTCGCCGTCGTCGGACTGGAGCTGGAAGTCGGGCAGGATGCCGGCGAGCGCGAGCATGGTGAGGGTGGACACCGCCCAGACCGCGACGACCCGCATCAGCGCGCCGCCCGCCGTCCGCCATCCCGGCGTACGCCATCGCGGCGCACGCCGTCTCCGCTCGTCCACGCCGGTCCACCTCACGCCTTCTCCACCGCGGGCCCGCTCGTCACGACCCCGCTCCCCAGCCTTTCACAGCGTCGGCCCCGGTCAGCGGCCGTCCTGTGGGAGCGCCGGGGGCGCTTAGGCTCGTACCGGCGGCGCTTTCCCCGTACGGGTGGTTTTCCCCGTACGGGTGTGCGCGGGCCGCTTCGGGGCATGGGGTCGCGGAGGCTCGGCGAGGAGGAGGCGGGACGTGCCGGTGGAGGTCACCTGGTGGGGTCATGCCACCTGCACGATCGAGGACTCAGGGGTACGCGTGCTGACCGACCCCCTGTTCGTACGGCGCTTCGCTCATCTGCGCCGCCGTCGCGGCGAGGTTCCGCCGCCGCAGGCCGCGTGCGCCGATGTGGTGCTCGTCTCGCATCTGCACTCCGACCATCTGCACCTGCCCTCGCTCTCCCGTCTCGCCCCCGGCACCCGGCTGATCGTGCCGAGCGGCGCGACGGCGGCCGTGCCGGGGCTGCGGACGTTGCGCCGCAGGCGGCAGCTGATCGTCGACGAGGTGCGGGCGGGCGACGGGGTGCGGGTGGGCGAGGTCCGGGTGCGGGCCGTTCCGGCGCTCCACGACGGGCGACGGCTCCCGGTCGGGCCGCACCGGGCGCCCGCGCTCGGTTACGTGGTCGAGGGCGAGGCCCGTACGTACTTCGCCGGGGACACCGGCCTCTACGACGAGATGGCCGACGCCGTGGGCGCGGTGGACGTGGCGCTGCTGCCGGTGGGCGGCTGGGGCCCGTATCTCGGGCACGGCCATCTGGACCCGGCCCGCGCCGCCGAGGCGCTGACCCTGCTGGAGCCGCGCTCGGCGGTGCCGGTGCACTACGGCACGTACTGGCCGATCGGTCTGGACGGGGTGCGGCCGCACGAGTTCCACGGGCCGGGCGACGAGTTCGTCCGGCAGGCCGGCCTGCGGGCCCCCGAGGTGGCGGTGCACCTGCTGTCCCACGGCGAGCGGGTCCGGCCGGAGGCCGGCCGGTGATCGAGGAGCTCCAGGCGGTGGTGCGGGAGCTGCCCACCGAGTCGACCCAGCAGGCCGTGGGCTACCCGACGCTGTTCCTCCTGGTGGCCCTGGGGTCGCTGGTGCCGGTGATTCCGACGGGGGCGCTGGTGAGTTCGGCGGCGGTGGTGGCGTTCCACCAGACGTCGCCGTTCTCGCTGCTCTTCGTCTTCGCGGTCGCCTCGTCGGCGGCGTTCCTGGGGGATGTCTGCCTGTACTGGCTGGGGCAGCGCGGGGTGCGTTCCGAGCACGGTTCGAAGTGGCTGGAGGCGCTCACCCGGCGGGCCGCGCCGGAGCGGCTGGCCCAGGCGCGGGAGAAGCTGGACACGCGCGGCGGGACGGTGCTGGTGCTGTCCCGGCTGGTGCCGGCCGGGCGGATCCCGGTGATGCTGGCCTGTCTGCTGGGCAAGATGCCGCTGAAGACGTTCGCCCGGGGCGACGTTCCGGCGTGCCTGGCCTGGGCGGCGACGTACCAGCTGATCGGGATACTGGGCGGTTCGCTCTTCCCGGAGCCCTGGCAGGGCGTGCTCGCGGCGGTCGTGCTGACCGTGGTGATCAGCGGGGCCCCGGCGGTGTGGCGGCGACTGCGCGCACGGTTCGGCCACGGGACGGGCGAGGCCGCGGGGTAGGGCCGTGCGGTGGGCGCTCCGACCGGTTGACCCGGCGCGGTGGGCGCGTCCGACGCCGCGGGGTGAGGCCGTGCGATGGGCGTCCTACGGTGTGCCCAGGGTGCGGGAAGCGCCGATCGGGAGGTCCCAGAGCCGGTCGCGGGGGTGTCCGGCCCGTTGCCAGGCGGTACGCAGCCGGGCCAGCGGTTCCAGGACCGGTTCGGCCGAGAGCAGGAAGGTCGCCCAGTGCATCGGCGCCATGGCACGGGCGCCGAGATCCTCGTACGCCCGTACGGCCTCCTCCGGGTCGGTGTGCACGTCGGCGAGCCACCAGCGGGGCTCGTACGCGCCGATCGGGAGGATGGCCAGGTCGAGGGCGGGGTGGCGGCGGGCGATCTCGGCGAACCAGTGCCCGTACCCGCTGTCCCCGGCGAAGTAGATCCGCCGCCCCTGACCTCTGTGTTCGCCCAACACCCAGCCTCCCCACAGGGAGCGGCAGGTGTCGGTGAGGGTGCGCTTGGACCAGTGGTGGGAGGGGACGAAGTCGAAGCGGACGCCGTCCAGCTCGGCGCCCTCCCACCAGTCCAGCTCGGTGACGCGGCGGAAGCGGCGGCGCCGGCACCAGCCGCCGAGCCCGGCGGGGACGAACAGCGGGGTGTCTCGCGGGAGCCGGCGCAGGGTCGGGGCGTCGAGGTGGTCGTAGTGGTTGTGGCTGATCACCACCGCGTCGATACGGGGCAGCCGCGCCCAGGGGACGCCGGGCGGGGTGATCCGGGCCGGGGTGCCGAGGATGCGCCGGGACCAGACGGGGTCGGTGAGGACGGTGAGGCCGCCGATGCGGACGATCCAGCTGGCGTGTCCGGCCCAGGTGACGGTGGTGCCGGCGGTGGGCAGGGGCTCGGGGGCGTACGGGAGGCGGGAGATGGAGCGCAGGCCCTCGGCGTTGGGCCGCAGGGCACGCTCCCGGGCCAGCCGGGTCATGCCCCGGACGCCGGGGAGGGGCGCGGTCAGGCGGTCGGCGAAGCTGTGGGGCCAGGACCGGACCTCGCCGAGGGGACGGGTGAGCGGCGGTGGGGCGGTGGGGTCGGGGGCCTTCCCCACGACGACCGGGTTCGCGGCTGCCCGGCCTGTCGCGTCCGTGCCCGTGCGGCCGTCCGGGTGGGCGTGCTCGGTCTGATCCGTCATGGGCAGGCTCCTGTCGGGAGTCTCGCGTGCTCACAACAACTCACCGCAGCTCACCGCAACTCGCCGAAGGCCGCTGCGAACATGCTGAGCGCCCGCGCGACATGCGGCAATTCCAGGGGCTCCGGCGCGGTGAGGGACTGCGTCCGCTCCTCGGGCGTCGCCCCCAGCAGGGGCCCGGTGCCCAGCCGTACGCGGAGTGCGCCCAGTTCGTCCCCGAAGCGATGGCCGCCCGGGGTCGGCGCGCCGAGCCGGTCGGTGAGGTACTCCTCCAGCTCCATGGAGTCCGTGACGCCCAGGTCCGCCAGCCGGGGGCGGAGCGGGCCGAGGTCCGCGTACAGGTGCCGGCCCGCCTGCGGGGGCCGGGCCAGGGCGCCGGAGGTGAGGACCGCGCGGTGGGCGGCGGCGGCCACCGCGGCCTGGAGCTGCGCCGCCTGCCGGACCCTCTCCCGTACGGCTTCGGGCTCTCCGAGGGCGTGGGCGGCGGCGGGCGCCAGCGGTCCGGCGACCAGTGCGCCGAGCGCGGTCAGGACGTCCAGCGTGCGGGCCCGGCGCACGGCGGCCGCTTCGGTGTCCGGGAAGCGGGCGACGGCGACCGGCCAGGCGGCGGGGGTGAGCCCGCCGGACAGGTCGCTGACGACCGTGACGTCGTCGTGGCACATCTCGGCGGGGCTGAGCAGGACCGTGTCGCGGGGGCGGTGCACGGTGTCGCGCCAGGTCTCGTCGCTGATGATGTGCATCCCCTCGCCGACCGCCGCCTCGCACGCCTCCCGGACCAGCTCGGGCGGGGCGACCGTGGCGGTGGGGTCGTCGGCGACGGAGAGCACCAGGAGCCGCGGGCGGCCGCCTTCGGCGCGTACCCGGCGCACGGTCTCCAGCAGGGCGTACGGGTCGGGCACTCCGCCGCATTCGGCCGGGGTCGGCACCTGGTAGGCGGGGCGGCCGAGCAGCCGGGCCTGCGGCATCCAGGTGGCGGGGCAGGGGCGCGGCATGAGGACGTCGCCGTCGTGCGCGGCGATCAGCGCGAGGAGAAGCGGCTGGGCTCCGGGGGCCGCCACGACGCTCTCGGGTGCGCCGTGCAGCCCTCGCCGGTCCCAGTAGGCACAGGCCGCCTCGCGCAGGGCCGGGCCGCCGCCGGGCGGTTCGGGGCGGGTGCGCCCGGCGGCGGCGGCCAGGACGGCGGTGAGCTCCGGGAGGACGGGGAGGCCGGGATCGGGGGCGGGCGGCCCGTAGCGGACGGGCCCGTGGTCCTCGTGCATTCCGGTCCTCCTCCACCGTCACCGCCCGCGCCCCGCGAACGCCGCCACCGCTCGCACGTCCCGGCGTCCGCCGCCGGTTCCCCCCGCCGGGCGCGAGGGCCCCGCGCAGGGCCCTCGCGGCTCAAGGCGCTCCCAGGGCCCTTTATACGGAGGTTCGGCCCGAGCCGCCCGCCCAATCGCGCACGCCGGAGGGCCGGGCTGCGCCCGCGCGAAGGCCGGTGGCCGGTCACCTGCCGCCTCCGGGAGGGCCGGTGGCCGGTCACCTGCGCCCTCGGGAGGGCTGGTGGCCGCTGCATCGGGGGGCGGCGTCACCCCGACCGTTCCGCCGGTCGTGGGGGGCACCCGGAGGTGCGGTGTCACCTGCGCCGTTCCGCCGGTCGTGGGCGGCGCGTGGTGCGGGTCTCAGCGCGCCTGCTGGTTCAGCGGCGACCTGCCGGGTATTCGCTGAGCCATGTCGTCCATGTCGTCATCGAACATCCCGTCCTCCGCCCCTTCCACCGCCCGGCTGCGGAGCTGGCTGCAAGGACGGGACCTGGCCGTCTTCCAGAGCGTCGCGGGCCGGCACTGGCCGGGCGCCGACCCGCTGCTGCCCCAGCTGAGCCGGAGCGCCAACCACGGGCTGCTCTGGTTCGGGGCGGCGGCCGGCATCGCGGCCCTCGGCAGCAGCGCGCGGTCGCGCCGGGCCGCGTTGCGCGGGGTCGCGTCCCTGGCGGTGGCCTCGGCGGCGATCAACACGGTCGGCAAGGGCGCGGTGCGCCGGCAGCGGCCGATACTCGATCACGTACCGGTCATGCGGCAGCTGAAGCGGCAGCCGGTGACCACGTCCTTCCCCTCCGGTCACGCGGCCTCCGCCGCCGCCTTCGCCACCGGGGTGGCCCTGGAGTCGAAGGGCTGGGGCGCCGTCATCGCCCCCGTCGCGGTGGCGGTGGCGGCCTCCCGCGTCTACACGGGAGTGCACTATCCGAGCGATGTCCTGGCCGGGGCGGCCCTCGGCGTGGGAGCCGCGTTCGCCCTGCGCGGGGTCGTCCCCACGCGCGGCCAGCTCCCCGCCCCCGGCCGCCCGCCCGGGGAGGCTCCGGCGCTGCCCGGCGGGAAGGACCTCGTGGTGGTGGTGAACCAGGCGTCCGGCACGGCCACCGCGACCGCCGCGATGGTGCGCGAGGCGCTGCCGCTGGCGGAGGTGGTGCAGTGCCCGCCCACCGAGCTGTCCGCCGAGCTGGAGAAGGCGGCGGGCCGGGGTCTGGCCCTGGGCGTGTGCGGGGGCGACGGCACGGTGAACCTGGCGGCGTCCGTCGCGGCGACGCACGGGATGCCACTGGCGGTCTTCCCCGGCGGGACCTTCAACCACTTCGCCTACGACCTGGGCATCGAGACGGTCCAGGACACGGCGGCCGCCCTCACCTCGGGCGATGCCATACGGGCGGACCTGGGCCGGTTCCGGCCCGGCCCGAAGGGCCCGGACGGGGCGGACGGCTACTTCCTCAACGCCTTCAGCCTGGGGGTGTACCCGGAGCTCGTACGGACCCGGGAGCACTGGTCCCCACGGATCGGCGGCTGGCCGGCGGGGGTGCTCGCCGCCTTCCACGTCCTGCGCGGGCAGCGACCCCTGGAGGCCGAACTCCAGGGACGCAGGCGGCCGTTGTGGCTGCTGTTCGTCGGCAACGGGCTCTTCCGGCGCATGGGGCCCGCGCCCGGCCGACGCCACAACCTCGCGGACGGGCTGCTGGACGTCAGGGTGGTGCACGGCGGCCGCACCCCGGGCCTGCGGCTGCTGGCCGCGGCGGCGGCCGGGCCCCTGACCCGCTCCCCCGCGCACGCGGCGGTACGGCGACGCCGGGTGCGGATCGCCGGTCTGAGGCCGGGGACGCCCTACGCGTACGACGGTGAAGTGGCCCGCTCCGGAACCGAGTTGCTGATCGACAAACTGCCCGAGGCGCTGACGGTCTACTGTCCGATGCCCGTCTAGCCGGTCCGGGGAGGCACGGGAAGGTCCACCGCCACACCGTGACAGCCGTCCGCATCGCAAGACGCCCATCTCACCATCCGGCACGACGGCGTACGGTGGCCGAACGGTCGCACGGCCCGACCGCCGTACGCACGCGTGCGCGTGGACCTGCGCGTGAACGTGAGAGAGGACGTACCGCCATGCCGAAAGAGACCGCCGTCTACACCCACGGCCACCATGAGTCGGTGCTGCGCTCGCACCGCTGGCGGACCGCCGCCAACTCGGCGGGCTATCTGCTCGGCGAACTCCGCCCCGGCCTGGCGGTGCTGGACGTCGGCTGCGGACCCGGGACCATCACCGCCGACCTGGCCGCCCTCATCGCGCCGGGCCGGGTGACGGCCGTGGACACCACCCCCGGCATCCTGGAGCAGGCGGCCGCCGTTGCTGCCGAACGCGGCCTGGAGAACGTCGAGTTCGCCGTCGCCGATGTGCACGCGCTGGACTTCCCCGACGACTCCTTCGACGTGGTCCACGCCCATCAGGTGCTCCAGCATGTCGGCGACCCGGTCCAGGCGCTGCGCGAGATGCGCCGCGTCTGCCGGCCCGGCGGGGTGGTCGCGGCGCGCGACAGCGACTACGCGGCGATGGCCTGGTACCCGGAGACGCCCGGGATGTCCGAGTGGCTGGAGGTGTACCGCCGGGTGGCCCGCGCCAACGGCGGCGAGCCGGACGCCGGGCGGAAGCTGCTCTCCTGGGCCCGGGAGGCCGGGTTCACCGACATCACCCCCACCGCGGCCGCCTGGTGCTTCGCCACCCCGGAGAGCCGCGCCTGGTGGAGCGGGCTGTGGGCGGACCGTACGACGGACTCGGTCTACGCCGAACTGGCGGTACGGGGCGGCCATGTGAGCACCGAGCGGCTGACGGCCATCGCCGCGACCTGGCGCGCCTGGGGCGAGGAGGGCGACGGCTGGTTCATGGTCCCGCACGGCGAGGTGCTGTGCCGGGGGTGAGCGCCGCCCTGTTCCGGCGGGTCTACCGGTCTGCCGGTCTGCCGGTCTGTGGCTCTATGGATCTGCCGGTCTGCGGGTCCGTGGGTCTGCGGGTCTGCGCGTCCGTGGGTCTGCGGATCCGAATCGATCACGCCGGCGGCGGACGCCAACTACCCTTTTGCGCATGGAGATCCTGGGAACCACGCTGCGTATCTGCGTCGACGACCTGGAGGCCGCGGTGGCCTTCTACGAGGGGCTGACGGGCACACCCGCCCTGCGCTTCGAGCGCGGCGGGGTGTCGGTCGCCGCCATCGGCTGCTTCCTGCTGATGAGCGGGCCGGAGTCGGAGTTGGAGGTGTTGCGCAAGGTCAGCGCGACCATCGCCGTCAAGGACGTCGACGAGGCGAACGCGGCGCTGACCCGGGCGGGCGCCCGGATCGTCGCCGGTCCGGTGCCCACCCCCGCCGGGCGCAACCTCATCGCGCTGCACCCGGACGGGTCGGTCTTCGAATACGTGGACCGCAAGATCGCGGTCTGACCGCCCGCCCGGCCCGCCGTCCGACCGGCCGGCCCGCCCCCCGGTCGGACGGGGCCGACCGGTCAGGCCGGTGAGAGGGCTCCGACGACGAGGTCGGTGAGCAGGGCGCCCGCGGTGCCGTCCGGGTCGAGATCCGGGTCGTAGATGGTGACGTTGATCCCGACGCAGCGCGGGGACGAGACCAACGTACGCAGCAGCGGGGCGAGTTCCTCGGGCAGAAGGCCCCCGTCGTCCGGGCTGTCGACGGCGGGCATGATGCTCGGGTCGAGGACGTCGGCGTCCAGGTGGACCCAGTAGCCGTCGAGCGCCGGGGTGTCCAGGCTCTCCACGGTGGCCCGGGCCAGCTCGGCGGCTCCCCGCTCCCTGATCTGCCCCACCGTGGCGTTGGAGATCTTCAGGGCGGCCAGCTCGGCCTGGTCCTCGTCGTCGTCCCGCATGCCGAAGAGGCGGACGTCCTCGTCCTTGAGGTAGGGCCGGAGCCCTTCGAGGTCGCTGAGGTCCGCCTGGCCGCGCCCGGTGGAGATCGCCAGCTCCTCCCCGCCCGCGGCCCCGACCCCCTCGCTGTTGCCGACGTGCCGGAAGTCCGCGGACCCGTCGACGGCGACGAGCCCGTACCGTCCCAGGCGGCGCAGGGCGAGGGCGGCCCCGAGCTGGATGGAGCAGTCCCCGCCGAGGACGAGGGCGAATTCTCCCGCCCGTACATGGCCTTCGATGCGGTCGGCGAGGGTGCGGGTGTAGCGGGCGATGGCGGCGGCGTTGAACACGCCGTCGCCGAGCTTCCAGTCCCCGCGGTCGTAGCGCGGCGGCACCACGACTCCGCCCTCCAGCGCGCCGAGGCGCTGCACGATCCGTTGCTCGCGCAGCGCGCCCGCCAGCTTGTAGCAGCCCGGGACGGTGCCGGGGGCGGGGGGCCGGAGCCCCAGGTTGGAGGGGGCGTCGAGGACCACGATGGTACGCATGCGCCCCATCCTCACCGCCGCGCCAGGTGGATTTCAAGGGCTTTCGGCGGGTGGCGGAAGCGCTCGCGGCCCAAAGCCGTCGGTGGCCCCGGCACCTCGCCGCTCAGGAGATCCCGGCCGCCGGGGCGGTGATCGCCCAGCGTTCGTGGTCGCGCCAGACGCCGTCGATGAGGAGGAAGTCCGGCGAGAACCCTTCGAGGCGGAATCCGGCCCGCCGGACCAGGGCGATCGAGGCCGCGTTGCCGGGCTGGATGTTGGCCTCCAGGCGGTGCAGGCCGAGCGGTCCGAACGCCTGGTCCATGACGAGACCGAGGGCCTCGCTCATCAGGCCGCGCCCGGCCGCGTGGGCGAAGGCCCCGTAGCCGAGGGCCCCGCAGCGGAAGCCGCCGAGGACGATGTTGTTGATGTTGATGAACCCGGCGATGGCCCCGTCCGGGCCGGCCGCCCCGCCCGCCCCCGCCGCACCGCGCTCGCCGCCCACGCCGTCCGCCCCGCCCGCCCCGCGCTCGACGACGAGGAAGCCCTCGCGGGACGGGTCCCGGGCGAGGGTCCCGGTGTACGCGGCGTAGGCGTCGGCCCGCTCCGGCGGGAAGAGCCAGGGCCGGTGGTGGGCGCGGCTCTCCCGGGCGCGGGCGGTGAACTCCGCCGCGTCCGCCTCCGTGAAGCGGCGCAGGGCCGTTCTGCGGCCTTCGGCGAGGTACGGGGCGGGCGGCGGCGTCCGGCGACCGTTCGGATCGGGCATCGTCCCAGCGTACGACGGGTGCGGCGCCGTACAGCCGTACAGCCGGACCGAAGGCGGGCGCGGCGGCCCGGCGTCACCCGGCCGGGACCACCGGGAGCTCCAGCACGCCGGTGTCCTCGGGGGCGTGGACGACGGTGACGGGCTTGACGCCCCGGTTGCCGAAGTACGCGGTGTCGCTGGCGGCGATCACGAATTCGAGCCGGTGCCCCTTCTCGTACCGATGGACGATGCCGGGCAGCTCCACCGTGAAGGGCCGGGTGACGTCGGGGACCCGGACCGGCGAGACCAGGCGGTTCACCAGCTTCTTGGTCCCGTCCGGGGCGACGTCGTACACCTTGGCGAAGAGGACGAGCTTGTCGGAGGCGTCCCCGCTGTTCTGGACGCGCTCCGCCTTCGGGGAGACGACCTTCAGGGTGGCCTTCGGAGCGCCGACGACGTCCAGGGGCGCGGTGAGCGGGGCGCTGCGCCAGCCGAGGTAGGTGCCCTTGGTGTCGTACGGCTTCGGGTCGGGCAGCCCGATCAGCGGGGCGATGGAACTCTCCGAATGGCTCGTCGGCACCAGCCAGTTGGTGTACTGGCGGCTGCCGCGGACCACCTTGGCGCGGTTGTCGACCAGCTTGCCGTCGCCGGAGAGGTACATCCTCTGCGAGAGGGCGGGCACGGCGGCCGCGGTGCCGTAACCGCTCTCCCAGGAGCGGTAGTAGGCGAATTCGGGCCCGGTGTCGGTGTCCGTCTTCTTCTGGAGGTACCGGTCGAACCAGGCGAGCACCCGCTTTCCGACGTAGCTGTTCTCCAGATCGCCTTCGCTCAGGTCGAGTTCGCCGGGAGCCTGGCCGCCGCTGTGGCCCCAGGACTGCCAGATCATCTTTGCGGTGCCGCCCTGCGCCTTGAGCGTCTTGTACGTCGCGGTGGCCTCGTTCAGGTTGAACAGGCTGTCGGCCTGGCCCTGGACGATGAGGGTGGGGGCCTTGACCCGGTCGAGGTAGGAGACGGGCGAGACGCCGCGCGCGTAGGCGAGCATCGCGTCGGCCTTGTCGGCCGGATAGCGGCCGGAGTTGAGCAGCTTGATGGTCTCGCACGCCTGGGCGGCGAAGTGCAGGCAGTCCAGCCGGTTGAAGCGGGAGGGGTCCAGGCTCGGGTTCAGCAGCGGCTGCCCCTCGCCGATCAGGTAGAACCCGTTGGTCCACTGCCACTTGAAGACGCCGGGGGTGTCGGAGGTGACCCCGGTGCGCGCCCCGGTGTTGTTGGGGGCGAGGGCGTAGGCGAGGTCGTTCCAGGTGATGAGCGGCACGAGGGCGTCGACGCGGGGGTCGACGGAGGCGGTGGCCAGTTGGATCGCGCCGCCGTAGGAGCCGCCGATCATGCCGACGCGCGGGTCGCCCGCGCCGTCCCGGACGACGTAGTCCGCGCGGGTGCCGTCGTCGGCCGCCCGGGCGCCGCCGAGGAAGTCGAGGAGCCCGGTCGCGGCCTTCCCGTCGATGGCGGGGTCGTCCAGGGTGATCAGGCAGCCGGACCTGCCGAAGCCGAGCCCCGAGTAGACGAGGCCGACATAGCCCCGGGCGGCGACGGCCCTGCCGATGGCGTCGGTCGATCCGTCGGACTTGCTGCCGCCGAAGCCGTTGGTGGCGAGCACGGCGGGGGCGGGGCGGCTCGCGTCGACGCCGGCGGGGCGGTAGAGGTCGGCGTCCACCGTGCAGGAGCGGCCGCCCGCCTCGACGGTGAACTTCAGCGGGGTGACGGTGTACGGGGCGGCCGCGGCGTGGACCGGGCCGGAGAGGACGAGAGGGGCGGCGAGGGCAGCCGCCGCGACCGCGACGAGCGGGTTGCGCAAGCTGGGAACAGCACCTGACACGAAGACCTCCACACCGAGGACACCTTACCGGCCGGTAAGTAATGGGCCGCGCTCATGCTGTGACACGTGTCATAGCCGTGTCAACGCTCAGGACAACGGTTGTTGACGGACCTTCACATGGTGACGGGTGTTCACCTTCGGCGAGTTCACGCGATCGCGCCACCGGACACGCGTACGACCGCGCCACCGGGCGCACGCGTACACCCGTACGCCCGCCCGCACATCAGGACCTCACACACCCGTACGCCGACCTGTATGCCGGGACCTCACACCCGCGCGCCGAGGCCGCGTCCGGTCCCGGCGTACGGGCGAGGTGCGGTCAGAAGGCTTACAGGAGCGCGGGGGCCTCGACGGTCAGCGTGCAACGCCCGCCGTCCGCAGGGGCGTTCAGCACCGCAGGCACCCCCAGCGGGACCGTCAGCGCGATCGGTCCGTGGCCGAAGCCCAGCTCCTCGATCACGGGTATGCCCAGCGGGCCGAAGCGGTCGGCCAGCACCGCGCGGACCTCCTCGTACGGTCCGCAGCCCTGCCAGGAGCCGCACACCACCCCGGCCAGGCCCGCGAGGGAGCCGGAACGCAGCAGCCGGGTGAGGATGCCGTCGAGCCGGTAGGGCTCCTCCCCGGTGTCCTCGATGGCCAGGAGCCGGCCCCGGGCGTCGGTCCGGGCGTGCGGGGTTCCGGCGTCGGCGGCGAGCAGGCTGACGCAACCGCCGTACAGGACCCCCCGGGCCCGGCCGGGGACCAGGGCGAGCGCCGTGTCCAGGCCGAGGGTCAGGACCGTCTCCGGCTCGAAGAGCGTGGCGCGCAGGTGTTCCCGGGTGGCAGGGTCCTTGAGGAACGTCTCGGTGGCCACCATCGGGCCGTGCAGCGTGGCGAATCCCGCCCGCAGCGCGAACGCCTCGTGCAGCACGGTGACATCGCTGTAGCCGACGAACGCCTTGGGTCCGGCGGCCCGGATGGCGGCCCAGTCCAGCAGGTCCACCATCCGGTGCGCGCCGTACCCGCCCCGGGCGCACAGCACGGCGTCCACGGAGGGGTCGCACCACGCGGCCATGAGGTCGGCCGCCCGGTCCGCGTCGGTACCGGCGAGATGGCCCAACTGCGGGTGCACGTCCAGGACATGGGGTCCCACGACGGGTTCGAGGCCCCAGTCACGCAGCACGCCGAGCCCCTCCTCCAGCCGGTCGGCCGGGACGGGCCCGCTGGGAGCGACGACGGCGACCCGCGCCCCGGGGCGCAGCCGGGCCGGCCGTGCCGACGCGTCCGCGCCCGAAGGAGCCGTCGGGCCGCCGGCCGTCACTTCGTCAGCTCCAGCGGCGGCACGTCGGCACGGTCGATACCGAACGTCTGTACGTAGAGGGAGAGTTCGGCCTCCAGTGATCGGACCAGGGACTCCGTCCGCCGGAACCCATGCCCCTCGCCCTCGAACGTGATGTACGCGTGCGGCACCCCCCGCCCCTCGACGGCCGCCAGGAACCGGTCGCACTGCGCGGGCGGGCAGACCTTGTCGTCCAGCCCCTGGAGCAGCAGGAACGGGGCGGTGAGGTGGTCGGTGCGGTTGATCGGCGCGCGTTCGCGGTAGCGCTCGGGCACCTCGGCGGCCGGTCCGATCAGGGACGTCAGGTACTGCGACTCGAAGTCGTGGGTGCCGGACGTCGACCAGCCCTCCAGGTCCAGGACGGGGTAGAGGATCGTCCCGCAGGCGTAGCGGTCGGTGCCGGTGAGCGAGGCGGCGGCGGTCCAGCCGCCCGCGCTGCCGCCCCGGACCGCCAGCCGGCGCGGGTCGGCCGAGCCCTCGGCGACCAGGGCGTCGGCGACGGCCTCGCAGTCCGCCACGTCGACGACGCCCCACTGTTCGCGCAGCCGGTCGCGATAGGCGCGGCCGTAGCCGGTGGAGCCGCCGTAGTCGACGTCCACGACGCCGATGCCGCGCGAGGTGAAGTAGGCGATCTCCAGGTCGAGGACGAGCGGCGCGTGCCCGGTGGGGCCGCCGTGCGCCCACACGACGTACGGCGGGAGTTCGCCCTCGGGCCCGGTGCGGTCGGGGCTGCGCGGCGGGTAGACGTGGGCGTGGATCTCGCGGCCGTCCGGACCGGTGAAGGTCCTCTCCCGCGGCAGGGGGTAGTAGGTCGGGTCGATCGCGTCGTGGTGGGCGGAGCCGACGACGCGGGTATGCCCGGTCGCGGTGTCCAGTTCGACGACCTCGTGGCGGGTGCTCGGGCTCGCGGCGACGCCGACGACCCGGCTGCCGTGCACGGCGAGGGTGTCGGACCAGGCCGTCCAGGGCCCCGGCACATCGGCGAGTTCGCCGGTCTCCGGGTCGAGGATGCCCAGGCGCTGGGAGCCCTTGCCGTGCAGGACGGCGATCAGCCCGTTCTCCAGCGGATGGAACCAGCGCAGCCCGATCTTCCACAGCGGCCCGCCGAACTCCTCGCCCCGGGGCGGCAGAAGGCGGCTGCTGGGCATCACACCCCCGGCCACGGCGTCGGGGCGGATGCGCTGGAGCTCCCACCAGCCGGCGAGGTCGGAGACGAACAGGAGGCTGCCGTCGCGGGCCCACTCCACCTGGCACACCGACTCGTCGACATCGCCCACCAGGGGCCGTACGCCGGTGAATTCGCCGGACTCGGTGATGTCCGCGTGCATCACCACCGTGCCGTCCCACGGCATACGGGGGTGGTCCCAGGCGATCCAGGCGGCCCGGCGCCCGTCGTGGGAGACGCGGGGTCCGGTGACGAACCGGTGCCGGTCGTCGGAGAGTTCACGCACCGCCGTACGGTCGTCGGCGGCCGAGCCGTCCAGCGGTACGGCGGCGACGACGCGGCGCACATCGGTCGGCGCGGGCCCGGTGAACTCCTCCAGCACGCACCACACTTCGCCCTGCTCGCCCTGTTCCAGGCGCAGTTGCGGGTCCACCCAGCGCAGTCCGTCGCCGGTGTCCGAGACCGGGGTGAGCGGCCGGGGCGCGTCGGGCCCGTCCGGGGCGTACGCGTACAGCCGCTGGTCGGGGAAGTGCACGAACACCACGAGCGGCCCGCCCTCCTCGCGCACCGCGCCCGCCCAGGGCGCTCCCCCGTACTCGATCACCCGGCTGCGGGCGTTCCACGGGGCGGGCAGCACGGCGGCGGTGGTCCCGTCCGGGCGGCGGCGCACCAGGGCGCGCCGGCCGCCCTCGGCGGGGCGCGGCTCGGTCCACCACACCTCGTCGCCGATGGTGCCGAGGTGGTCGGGACGGCCGTCGTGCGAGGCGGCGAGCGCCGCGTCGATCGGTGACGGCCACGAGCCGTACGGGGCTGCGGGCACGGTGTTCACGGTGGAGGTCCCCCCTGGGTCCGGTCGGACGGTACGGGTCGGGCGGTGCTGGTCAGGCGGTGCTGGTCGAGCGGACGCGGGCGCCGGACGGGCGCGCGGGGCCGGTCAGGCGGTGCGCAGGTAGTGGTCGAGGACGCGGACGCCGAAGTGGAGGGCGTCGACGGGGACGCGCTCGTCGACGCCGTGGAACAGCGCCTGGTAGTCGAAGCCCGGGGGCAGCTTCAGCGGCGAGAAGCCGTAGCCGGTGATGCCGAGCCGGGAGAACTGCTTGGCGTCGGTGCCGCCCGACATGCAGTACGGCACGGTGTGCCCTTCGGGGTCGAACTTCTCGACGGCGGCGCGGAGTTTGGCGTACGTCGGTGAGTCGACCGGGGCCTGGAGGGCGACCTCGCGGTGGTCGTACTCCCAGGAGACGTCGGGTCCGGTGAGCCGGTCCAGGGTGTCGCGGAACTCGTCCTCGCCGCCGGGGACCGTACGGCCGTCGATGTAGGCGGTGGCGTGGCTGGGGATCACGTTGACCTTGTAACCGGCTTCCAGCATCGTCGGGTTGCTGCTGTTGCGGACGGTGTTCTCGACGAGGGCGGCGGCCGGGCCGAGCTTGCCGAGGAGCTGGGCCACGTCGAAGCCGGGCTCGTCCAGGTCGACGGTGATGCCGTGCAGGGCGGCGATCTCGGTGATCGCGGCGCGCACGGTCGGGGTGAGCCGGATCGGCCACTCGTGCGCGCCGATCCGGGCGACGGCGGCGGCCAGTGCGCTCACCGCGTTGGCCCGGTTGACCTTGGAACCGTGTCCGGCGCGGCCCTCGGCGGTCAGCTTCAGCCAGCCGGTGCCGCGCTCGCCCGCCGCGATCGGGTAGAGGGAGAGGCCGTGCCCGGCGTGGAAGGTGAACGCGCCGGACTCGCTGATGCCCTCCGTACACCCCTCGAAGAGGTCCGCGTGCCGGCCGGCGAGGAAGCCCGAGCCGTCCTCGGCGCTGGCCTCCTCGTCGGCGGTGTAGGCGATGACGATGTCGCGGCGGGGGCGGAACCCCTCGCGGGCCCAGCCCCGTACGACGGCGAGGACCATCGCGTCCATGTTCTTCATGTCGACGGCCCCGCGCCCCCACACCACCCCGTCGCGGACCTCGCCGGAGAAGGGGTGCACGGTCCAGTCGGCGGGTTCGGCGGGCACCACGTCCAGGTGGCCGTGGACGAGCAGCGCGTCGGCGGACGGGTCGGAGCCGGGGATCCGGGCGACGACGTTGGTCCGGCCGGGGGTCCGCTCCAGCAGCGTCGGTTCGATCCCGGCGGCGGCCAGTCGCTCGGCGACGTACTCGGCGGCGGGGCGCTCCCGGCAGTCGCCGCCGCCCCGGTTGGTGGTGTCGATCCGGATGAGCTCGGAGGTGAACGTCACCACCTCGTCGAGTGCCTGCCGGTCCACGGGTCCGAGCGGGTCGGTGGCCTCAGCCATATTGTTCCTCCACGGCGGACGACACGATGGTCGTCACCGCCTTGAACGTGCGGATACCTTCGTACATCGTCCCGCTGGTGTAGGCGACGCGCCTCTCGCCGCTCGGCGCGACGCCGGGCACCACGGTCGCCGCCGCTGCCAGATGCTCGGCGTCGAACTCCAGCTCCACCGTGTGCGTCCCGCCGGTCACCGGGGTCTGCCGGACGGCGAGCGCGGTGGCCTCCCGCGCCGCCGCCCGGATGTCGGCGGCCGTACGGGCGGGGGTGCGGCACACGGCCGCGTACCGCGATACGTAGTCCTTGACCGCGACCTTGCGGGCCCCGGGAGCATAGCCCTCGGCGTCCTCGCAGGTCAGATCGTCGCCGGTGACGAGGACGACGGGAACGCCGTACTCGGCGGCGACGTGCGCGTTGAGCAGACCCTCACTGGCGCGGACGCCGTCGAGCCAGACGCCGGTGATGGAGTTGGCGAGGTAGGTGTGGGCGAGGACGCCCTCCGTACCGGCCCCGGTGTGATAGCCGAGGAAGGCCACGCCGTCCACGTCGCCGTGCTGGATCCCCTCGACCATGGAGAGCGACTTGTGCCGGCCGGTGAGCATCTGGACCCGGTCGTCCAGCCGCTCCAGCAGCAGGTTGCGCATCGACCAGTGGGCCTCGTTGATCAGGACCTCGTCCGCGCCGCCGTCGTAGAACCCGAGCGCCGCCGCGTTCACGTCCGAGGTGAACATCGGCCGGCAGCGCTCCCACTGCGGGGTGCCCGGCAGCACGTCGGCCGGCCAGGTCACTCCGGTGGCGCCCTCCATGTCGGCGCTGATGAGGATCTTCATGCCGCCACACCGTACGCCCCGGCGGCGGGCTCGGCCAGGGAGGGGCCCCCTGCCACCGGTCCAGCCCACTGAAGGTCCCCCCAAAGGCCCCTCCGGCGGGCCTCACGGCCCCGGCGGCCCGCTCCCCCGGGCCGGGCGTCAGCCGGTCTTCGCGTCGCCGAGCGCCTCCTCGATCCTGGTCAGCTCCTCCGTGCCGAACTCCAGGTTCCGCACGGCTTCGACGCTGTTCTCCAGCTGGGCGACGCTGCTCGCGCCCACCACGGCGGAGGTGAGGCGGCCGCCGCGCAGCACCCATGCCAGGGCGAGCTGGGCGAGGGACTGGCCGCGCTCCTTCGCCAGCGCGTCCAGGGCGCGCAGCCGCTCCACCAGCTCGGGGGTGAGCGCGTCGGGGGAAAGGAACGGGCTGTCTCCCGCCGCCCGGGAGCCGGCCGGGATGCCGTTCAGATAGCGGTCGGTGAGGATGCCCTGTTCCAGCGGGGAGTAGGCGATGGAGCCGACGCCCAGCTCGTCGAGCGCGGTGAGCAGCCCGTCCTCGGGGCGGCGGTCGAGCATCGAGTAGCGGGGCTGGTGGATGAGCAGGGGCGTGCCGAGGTCCTTGAGGATCGCGGCGGCCTGACGGGTCTGCTCGGCGGAGTAGTTGGACAGACCGACGTAGAGGGCCTTGCCCTGGCGTACGGCGGTGTCGAGCGCGCCCATCGTCTCTTCGAGCGGGGTGTCGGGGTCGGGGCGGTGGGAGTAGAAGACGTCGACGTACTCGACGCCCAGGCGCTCGAGGCTCTGGTCCAGGGAGGAGCGCAGGTACTTCCGCGAGCCCCACTCCCCGTACGGGCCCTCCCACATGTGGTAGCCGGCCTTGGTGGAGATGACGATCTCGTCGCGGAGCTTCGCGAAGTCGCCGGCGAGCGCGCGGCCCAGGGTCACTTCGGCGGAGCCGGGCGGCGGGCCGTAGTTGTTGGCCAGGTCGAAGTGGGTGATGCCCAGGTCGAAGGCGCGGCGCAGGATGCGGCCCTGCTCCTCGGGGGTGCGGTCGCCTCCGAAGTTGTGCCAGAGGCCGAGGGAGAGCGCGGGCAGCAGGAGGCCGCTGCGGCCGGTGCGCCGGTAGGGCATGGCCGAGTAGCGGTCGGCGGACGGCAGGTACATGGGCAGGCTCCGCTGGAGGGGTACGGGGATGGCGCGCCGGGACCGGCGGCACAGGGCGGGGTCCAGGCTCGCGCAGATCGATCCAGCAGTCCAACAGGAGATTGTGCTCGGATTCATCGCCTACAGTCCTCAATCATGGAACTGCGTCAGCTGGAGCACTTCGTCGCCGTCGCCGAGGAGCGGCATTTCACCCGCGCCGCCGAGCGCCTGGCCGTCTCGCAGTCCGGGCTGTCCGCCTCCGTACGGGCCCTGGAGCAGGAGCTGCGGACCCCGCTGTTCAGCCGCACCACGCGCACGGTCCGGCTCACCGAGGCGGGGCGGGCGCTGCTGGTGGAGGCGGAGCGCACGCTGGCGGGGGCGCGGGCGGCGCGGGACGCGGTCGATGCCGTACGGGGGTTGCTGCGCGGCACGCTGACGCTCGGGGTCGAGCAGTGCGTGGCGGGGGTGAGCCCGGCCCGGCTGCTGGCCGCGTTCCACCGGGAGCACCCGCAGATGGAGCTGCGGCTGCGCCAGGAGGGGACGAGCAGCCTGCTGGACGGGGTGGCCGGGGGGCGTCTCGACCTGGCGTTCGCGGCCACCGTCAGCCCGGCGGAGTGGCGCGGGGAGCTGATGCCGCTGGCGCGGGAGGAGATGGTGGTGCTGTGCGCGGCGGGCCACCGGTTCGCCGGGCGGGCCCAGGTGGCCTGGGAGGAGCTGCCGGGTGAGTCGTTCATCGACTTCCACCCGGACTGGGGGCCCCGGCGGGCGGCGGACGAGGCGTTCGCGGCGGCGGGGGCCCGGCGCACGGTGGGCCTGGAGGTCAACGACGTCCACAGCCTGCTGGAGCTGGTGCGGGAGGGGCTGGGGATCGCGGTGGTGCCGCACCACTTCTCCCGCAAGCCGGAGGCGGCCCGGCTGGTGGCGGTGGACGTGGAGCCGGCGGGCGGGAGCCGGGCGGTGTACGAGAGCGTGGTGGTGCTTCCGGCGGCACGGAGCCTGAGCCCGGGGGCGCGGGCGCTGATGCGGCTGGTGCGGGGGGACGCGGTACGGGAGACGGGGGTGCGGGGGGACGCGGAGGTGCGGGCGGCCGGGGAGGTGCAGGAGGACGTGGAAGGGCGGGCGGACTGGGAGGTGCGGGGGAACGTGGAAGTGCGGGCGGACGGGGAGGTGCAGGGGGACGTGGAAGGGCGGGCGGACGTGGAGGTGCAGGAGGACGCGGAAGTGCGGGAGGACGGGGAGGTGCGCTGAGGCCGTTGGAGGATCGGCGCACCTCCGTGCGCCTCAGTCCTCGTGGCCCAGTTGGAGGTCGCGTTCCGTCCGCCCGCCGCCCGCCACCTGGAGCACGGTGGCGACCGGCGGATACCCGGCCGCGATCACCGTGTACTCGCCGGACGACAGGTCCACGAACCGGAACGACCCGTCCGGCCCGGTGGTCAGGGTGTCCACCACATTGCCCGCCGCGTCCAGCAGGGTGACCCGGGCGTCCTCCACCGGCCGGCCGCCGGTGGCCCGGACGACGCCGCGCAGCACGGCCCCGCCCGCCAGCTCGATGTCCTGCCGGGTCTCGCGGGCCGCCTGGACGCTGACCGGGAGGGCGGCGGGGCGGTGGGCGGGGGCGCTGGCCGCGAGGGTGTACTCCCCCGCGACGAGCTCGCTGATGACGTAGCCGCCCTCGCGCCCGGTGCGGGTGGAGGCGACGACCTCGCCGCGTACGTCGGTGAGGGTGACGGCCGCGTCCCGGACCGGCGCACCGTCCGCCGTCAGGACGGCCCCGGCGAGCCTCCCGGCGCCGCCGAGGACCACGTCCAGCTCGACGGGGCGGTCGCCCACGGTGACGCTGACGGCCTGCGGCTGGTGGCCGCCCGCCGCGGCGATGAGGACGAAGTTCCCGCCGCCCGGGACGCTCAGCGCGTACCGCCCGTCGTCCCCGCTGGCCCCGCGCCCGACCTGCCGGCCCTGGACGTCGATGAGGGTGAGGGCGGCCCGGGGCACCTTCGTACCGTCGGAGTGCTGGACGCTGCCGCGCACGGGCACTCCGGAGAGGCGACCGGGGCTCGGCGAGGCGGCGTCGGCAGCGGTCGTGCGGGCGGCGGGGATCGGCGTGGGCTCGGTGGCCGCTTCGGGGCTGTGGTGGGACACCAGCGGTTTCTCCTTGAGGAAGAAGGCGAGGATCAGGCCGAGGACGAGCACCGGCACGAGGTAGAGGAAGATGCGCGGCATCGCGTCGACGTACGCCTGGATGTAGGCGTCGCGCAGCGCGGGCTCCATCGCGTGGACGATCTGCGGGGTGATCGACTCGGGGGCGGGCAGGGTCACGCCGGTGGGCAGGCGGACGTCGAGGGCGTCGGAGAGCCGCCCGGCGAACAGCGTGCCGAAGATGGCCGCGCCGACGCTGCCCCCGATCTGCCGGAAGTAGTTGTTGGCGCTGGTGGCGGTGCCGAGGTCGGCGGGGCGCACGGAGTTCTGCACGGCGAGCACCAGGACCGACATCACCAGCCCGATGCCGGTGCCGAGGACGGCCTGCCAGAGGCTGTACGCCAGGCGGGAGGTGCCCGCCTCCAGGCCCGCGAGCAGCCACATGCCGACGACGGAGACGGCGCTGCCGACGATGGGGTAGATCCGATAGCGGCCGGTACGGGTGATGAGCTGGCCGGAGACGATGGAGCCGCCGACGATGCCGAGCATCATGGGGAGCATCAGGAGCCCGGACTCGGTGGCGCTGGCCCCGTCGACCATCTGGAGGTACGTCGGCAGATAGCTGGCGGCCCCGAAGAGCGCGATGCCGATGACCGCGCCGATCAGACCGGTGATGTTGAAGACGGAGTCGCGGAACAGCCTTAGCGGGATGATGGGTTCGGCCGCGCGGTGCTCGACGGCGACGAACAGGAGCGTGGTGACGACGGCTCCGGCCGCCAGGCCCAGGATGGTGCGCGAGCCCCAGGCGTACTCGGTGCCGCCCCAACTGGTCACCAGCACCAGGCAGGTGGAGGCGGCGGCCAGCAACACCGCGCCCAGGACGTCGAGTCGGGGGCGTACGGCCGGTTTCGGGAGCTTGAGGACGACGGCGATGACGGCGAACGTGACCAGCCCGAACGGCACGTTGATGTAGAAGCACCAGCGCCAGGAGGCGTGGTCGGTGAAGAAGCCGCCGAGCAGCGGTCCGGCCACCGAGGCGAGGCCGAAGACCGCGCCGATGAGGCCCATGTACCGGCCGCGCTCCCGGGGCGGGACGATGTCCGCGATGATCGCCTGGACGCCGATCATGAGACCGCCGCCGCCGACGCCCTGGATCGCGCGGAAGGCGATCAGCTCGTCCATGGTGCGCGACCAGCCGGCCA
The DNA here is from genome assembly GCF_046548915.1 of Streptomyces sp. cmx-18-6. Taxonomy (NCBI): domain Bacteria; kingdom Bacillati; phylum Actinomycetota; class Actinomycetes; order Kitasatosporales; family Streptomycetaceae; genus Streptomyces; species Streptomyces sp. cmx-18-6. The sequence goes on from NZ_JAEBEP010000003.1 coordinate 535,594, forward strand.
GGGCGGAGCCGATGACGAAGACGACGATCGCGAACTGGAAGACGCCCTTGCGGCCGAAGAGGTCGCCGAGCTTGCCGTAGAGCGGCAGGACGATGGTGGAGGCCAGGAGGTAGGCGGTCACCGCCCAGGACATCTTCTCCAGGCCGTGCAGCTCGCCGACGATCTTCGGCAGGGCGGTGGCGACGATCATCTGGTCGAGCGCCGCGAGCAGCAGGGTGAGCATCAGCCCGAGGAAGACCATGCGGACCCGGCGGGGACTGATCTCCTCGGCCGCCGGAGCCGGGCCGGGGACGTACGGCGGGGGCGGCGGCTCCCCCGGGGCAGCGTCCGTACCGTCCGGCTCGTCCTTCAGCAGCGTGATACCGCCCACCACGTAACGCTCCCCTTCGTCGCACCTGCGCCGCCCATTTGTCGCACCGGGCGGCGAGGCGGGGCAAACGGGATGCGGGGCGCGCAGGGCGCGTACGGAGGGCTTATGCGCCGGTGGGAGCCACTACGGCGCACAACCGGCCACCCCGGAAAACCACTCGTTCCGGTGAGGCCGGTCGTACGGCGGAGGCCGGGCCGTTCGAGGGCCCGGCGCCCGCCGGGGGGACCTACTTCTCGACCTCGGCGGCGAGGTTCTGGAGCAGCTCGTCGTAGATCCTGCCGAGGCCCTTGGGGGCGAAGGTCCGCTCGAAGAAGCCGCCGACGCCGCCCGCGCCGTCCCAGACGGTCGTCACGACGGCCTTGGACTTCCCCTCACCGGCCGGGGTGACGATCCAGGTGGTGACCATGGAGGAGTTGCGGTCCTTCTCCACCAGCTGGCCGTCGGTCGGCTCGCTGACCTCCAGCAGGCAGTCGCGGACCCGCTTGCTGGTGGCCTGGAGCTTCCAGTGGACGAGGGTGCCCTCGCCGTCGCCGCCCTCCCGGACCTCGTACTCGCTGAAGTGCGGGGTCAGCACCTTGCCGCGGACCTCCTTGTAGTCGGCCAGCGCGTCGAACACCGCCTCTGCGTCCGCCGCGATGATCCGCTCCGTCGTGGCCTCGACCTGCGCCATGGCTGTTCCTCCAGCACTTCGGTTGTCCGGGGTGATTCGGGGGGGGGTGGGGGGTGTCCTGGGCTGAGCCAACCACCTCCGGTGCGACCCCTCAAAATCGGGGCCGTACCGGGGTCAGCGGCGACGGCTCGCGAGGACGCAGAACTCGTTGCCCTCCGGGTCCATGAGGACCACCCAGCCCGTGTCGCCCTGACCGACGTCGGCGCGCCCGGCGCCCAGGGCGAGCAGGCGTCGGACCTCTTCGTCCTGCTCCCTGTCGGTCGGGTTGACGTCGATGTGCAGCCTGTTCTTGACGGTCTTGCCCTCGGGCACCCGCGCGAAGGTCAGCACCGGCGGCACGGGTCCGGGGCGGTCCTTCCCCTCGGGCGTCACGGGCGGGCCGATGGTGACGACGCCGTCCTCCCCGCCCTCCTCGTCCTCCCGCACCTCGTAGCCGAGGACCGAGCACCAGAACCGGGCCAGGCCCATGGGATCGGCGCAGTCGATCGCGAGCTCCGTGAACTTGCAGGCCATGCTTCGGGACCTCCGGTCGGGCGGCGGGTCGTCAGAGATCCACACGCTAACCGCAGCGTTCGGCCGGGGCGGGGAAAACGGCGATCGAGGTCGGTCCGGGGCCTTTCCGGGGGGCCTGTCCGGGGCCTCTCCGGGGCCTGCCCCGCACGATCAAGGGAACAAGTGTTCTATTCTGTGGCCAGTGCTAACGAGGAGGCGTCCATGCGCTGGGACAATCTGGTCGAGAACAGCTCCATGACCGGCAACAGCGCGCTCTTCGCCGCCGACGCGGTGACCACGCGCACCTTCGACACCCCGGAATTCCGGGGCATCACCTTCCACGAGATCCGGGCCCGTTCGATCCTGAACCGGGTGCCCGGCGCCTCGCGCATGCCGTTCGAATGGACGGTGAACCCCTACCGGGGCTGTTCGCACGCCTGTGTGTACTGCTTCGCCCGCAAGACCCACAGCTATCTGGACCTGGACACCGGCATCGGCTTCGACTCGCAGATCGTCGTCAAGGTCAACGCCGCCGAACTCCTCCAGCGGGAGCTGGCCTCCCGGCACTGGCGGGGCGAGCACGTGGCGATGGGCACCAACGTCGACTGCTACCAGCGCGCGGAGGGCCGCTACCGGTTGATGCCCGGCATCATCAACGCCCTGCGCGAGCGGGCGAACCCCTTCTCGATCCTGACGAAGGGCACTCTGATCCTGCGGGACCTGGAGCTGCTGCGGCAGGCCGCCGAGGTCGCCGAGGTGGGCGTCTCGGTCTCCGTGGGCTTCACCGACCGCGAGCTGTGGCGCACGGTCGAACCCGGCACCCCCTCCCCCGAACGCCGCCTCGACGTGGTGCGGGCCCTGACCGACAGCGGGATCGGCTGCTCGGTCCTGATGGCCCCCGTCATCCCGTTCCTCGGCGACAGCCCCGAGCAGCTGCGGGCCACCGTCTCCGCCGTCGCGGCGGCCGGGGCGTCGTCGGTGACCCCGCTGGTCCTGCATCTGCGCCCCGGCGCGCGCGAGTGGTACATGCGGTGGCTCGGGCAGCACCACCCGCGCCTGGTGGAGCGGTACGAACGGATGTACGCGGACGGGGCGTACGCCCCCACGTGGTACCAGCGCCGGATCACGCGTCAGGTGCACGAGCTGGCGGACGAGTTCGGGATCGGCCCGGCGCACCGGGGCCGGGCCCGCCGGATCGCTCCCGGGTCGGCGGTGAAGGACGAGCCGGAGCAGGAGCCGGGCCCGACGCAGCTCACGCTGCTGTGACGCCCTCGGCGCTTCCCTCGCGACGACCGGCGACGCCCGTGACTCCCGTGACGTCACGCCCGTGCCGATCGCGACGCCCGTGACGGCCATGACGCCCGTGCCGATCGCGACGCCCGTGACAGCCACGACGCCCGAGCCGCCCGTGACGCCTCCCGCAGGGCCGATGGCGTGACCGTACGGGTCAACTCCGCGCGGAAACGGCCCCCGGCCCGGTGAACTCGGGGAGCATGCGGCGGCGGGGACCGGCCATCCGCCGCCGCGTCCCCTCCACCTCGGGAGGCCCTATGACACAACGTGCAGCAATCATCCTCGCCGCCGGTGCGACGGTCGCCGGTCTGCTGGCCGCCGCCCCGGCCCCGGCCGCCGCCTCCGGGACGAGCGCGCCGCCCGCCCCGGAGCTCGCGTGGACCGACTGTCCCACCGAGAACCACCCGACGCTCCAGTGCGCGAAGGTCGACGCCCCGCTGGACCACGACGACCCCTCGGGCCGGCAGATCACCCTGGCCCTGTCCCGCGTCCCGCACACCGCGAAGACCTCCCAGGGCCCGCTGCTGGTCAACCCCGGCGGGCCGGGCGGCAGCGGGCTGTCGATGGCCGGGTTCGTGGCCTCCGCGCTGCCCAAGGAGGTGGCCGCCCAGTACGACGTGATCGGGTTCGCCCCGCGCGGGGTCGGCAAGAGCACCCCGGCGCTGAACTGCCTGCCCGGCCACTTCGACCCGGTGCGCCCGGACTCGGTGCCCGCCTCCTACCGGGACGAGCGGGTCAACCGCGACCGGGCCGCAGCGTTCGCCCGCGCCTGCGGGGAGAAGCACGGCGACGTGCTGCCGTACATGGACACCGTCAGCGCCGCCAAGGACCTCGACGTGATCCGCCGGGCGCTGGGCTCGCGGCAGATCAACTACTTCGGTTACTCGTACGGCACCTACCTCGGCGCGGTCTACGCGAAGCTGTACCCGGAGCGGGTGCGGCGGCTGGTCCTGGACTCGGTCGTCGGGCCCGACGACGTCTGGTACCGGGGCAACCTCAACCAGGACTACGCCTTCGACGACCGCCACAAGGCGTTCGCCGCCTGGGTGGCGCGGCACGACGCCACCTACGGGCTCGGCACGGACCCGGCCGGGGTCGAGGCCGCCTGGTACCGGATGCGCGCGGCCGTGGCGGCCGATCCGGCGGGCGGCCGGGTCGGGGCGAGCGAGTTGGAGGACACCTTCCTGCCCGGCGGGTACTACAACGGCTACTGGCCCTACCTCGCCGAGGCGTTCGCCGCGTACGTGAACGACCAGGACGCCGAGGCCCTGGTGAAGGCGTACGAGAACTTCGGCGCCCTCGGCGCGGGCGGCGACAACAGCTACTCGGTGTACGCCGCCGTCCAGTGCCGTGACTCGGGCTGGCCCCGGCACTGGAGCACCTGGCGCAACGACACGCGCCGCATCCACGACAAGGCGCCCTTCATGGCCTGGAACAACACCTGGTACAACGCGCCGTGCGCCACCTGGCCGGTGCCGCCGCTGAGCCCCGTCCAGGTGGCCAACGACCGGCTCCCGGCGACGCTGATCCTCCAGGCCACCGGGGACGCGGCGACCCCGTACGAAGGCGCGGTCAGCATGCACCGCAAGCTCAAGGGCTCCAGCTTCGTGGTGGAGGAGGGCGGCGGCAACCACGGCATCACGCTGAGCGGCAACGCCTGCCTGGACAAGCATCTGACGGCCTATCTGACCGACGGGACCGTCCCGCGCGGCCGGGGCGAGGGCGAGGCGGACGCGGTCTGCGCGGCCCTGCCGGACCCGAAGCCGCTGCCGGCCGCGAAGGCGGCGGCCCAGTCGGTGGACAACAGCGCGGGCAGCCGTCTGCACGGGATGCTGGGGCCGCGCCACTGAGGGAGGGGGCGCGCGACCGCTGAGGGAAGAGGCCGCACGCCCACTGAGGGAGGGAGCGCGCGCCCCCTGGGGAAAGGGGCCGCGCGCCCCGGCGTCTCGGACCGGGCGCGCGCCCGCCCGTAAGCGCGCCCGCGCACACCTCTACGACAGCCGCCCCAGCGCCTGCGCCGCCGCGGCCCCCAGGCGCGGGTGCGGGAGGGCCGCCCTGAGGACCGGGCGGGCCCGGATGTCGTGGAGCTGCCCGAGCCCCTCGACGCAGGCCAGCGCGACCCGCCAGTGCGGCTCCCCCGGGGCCAGCAGCCGCTCCAGCGTGGAGACCAGGGCGGGGACGGCCTCGGGGGCCCGCAGGGTGGTGAGCAGGCGGACCGGGTGCACGGCGTAGGCGGTGCGCAGGGTGTTGGTGGCGAGCGCGGCGGCGGCCTTGGGCGTGCGGGGGTCGTTCAGCTCGGCCAGGGCGTGGGCGGCGGAGACGCAGCGCTCGGGGTCGCGGTGGTTGAGCAGGAGCACCAGCGCCTCGAAGGCCCGCCGGTCGCCCGCGCAGCCGAGCCGGAAGGCGGCGATCTCGCGGGCCCACAGGGGGCGTCGGGGCTCCACCAGGACCCGGGCCAGCACTTCGACGTCGTCGGTCGCCACGAGCAGGTCGTACGCGGCGGACCCGGCCGCCTCGTCCCGCAACCGGTCCATGAGCGAACGGAGTTCCTCATCCATGACGCTCAGCGTATCCATGAACACGCTCCGTGCGGGACGGCTTCGCGCCCGCCGGTGTGGTCCAGCGCACAAACATTCAGGGGTGGCGCGCTCGTTACCGGCCGGTTAATCTCATCTGAGCGGGAACACACTCCCCGCGAGCTCCGGCGGCCTGGTGACGCAGCCGCCCGGAGTGCTTGTCGGTTCGGCAGTTCTGTGCGACGCGACTCCGGGACAGAGTCGCTCACCCCTCACGGCCGGCGTGCTCCCAGCGCCCCGGCCCCGCGCTTCACGACACGCATCCTCGCCATGCCGCGCGCCGCTCCCTCATCGCCGCGCGCGCCGTGCTCCCACAGTCGTCACTCACCCTGGAGTCCCTTGATGGACACCCCGCTCTCCACCATCGCCGTCGTCGGCCTCGGCACCATGGGCGCCGGCATCGCCGAGGTCCTGGTCCTCGCGGGCCGCGACGTGATCGGCATCGACATCAGCGAGGCCGCCGCCCGGCAGGCCGTCGCCTCCCTCGAAGCCTCCACCGCACGGGCGGTGGGGCGCGGGCGGATCACGGAGCAGGAGCGGGCCGCCGCGCTCGCCCGGTTCCGCACCTCCGACGCCCTCCCGGCGGCCGCCGACGCCGAGCTCGTCATCGAGGTCGTGCCGGAGACGTACGAGATCAAGCAGCAGGTGTTCCGCGAGCTGGACGCGGTCGTCTCCCCCTCCGCGATCCTGGCCACCGGGACGAACGCCCTGTCGGTGACCCGTCTCGCGGCCGAGTCGCGGCACCCCGAGCGCGTGCTCGGCCTGCACTTCTTCAACCCCGCGCCGGCGATGAAGCTGGTCGAGGTGGTCTCCTCGGTGCTGACCGCGCCGCCCGCCGTCGAGGCCGTCACCAGGCTGGCCCGGGAGCTGGGCAAGGAGCCCGTCGCGGTCGGCGACCGGCCCGGGTTCGTCGCGGACGGACTGCTCTTCGGCTATCTGAACCAGGCCGCCGCGATGTACGAGGCGAACTACGCGTCCCGCGAGGACATCGACGCCGCGATGAAGCTGGGGTGCGGCCTGCCGATGGGCCCCCTCGCCCTGCTGGACCTGATCGGGATCGACACCGCCCGCACCGTCCTGGAGGCCATGTACTCCGCCTCCCACGACCGCCTCCACGCCCCCGCCCCCGTCCTCGGCCAGCTCAGTGAGGCGGGGCTGACCGGGCGCAAGGCGGGGCGCGGCTTCTACACGTACGACGCTCCGGGCGGCCAGAGCGTGGTGCCCGACGCGCTGACCCCGGCACCGGACACCGACGCCGAGAGCGGTCGCTCCATCACGTCCGTGGGGGTCGCGGGCTCCGGCACCATGGCCTCCGGGATCGCCGAGGTCTTCGCCAAGGCCGGGTACACCGTGGTCCTGGCGGCGCGCGGCCAGGAGAAGGCGGATCTGGCCAGAGCCCGGATCGCGAAGTCGCTGGAGCGCTCGGTGGCCAAGGGGCGGCTCACCGCCGAGGCGCGGGACGAGACGCTGGGCCGGATCACGGCCGCCGGTTCGCTCGACGCGTTCGCGGAGGTCGACCTCGCCGTGGAGGCGGTCGCGGAGGACCTGGAGATCAAGCAGCAGCTCTTCGCCACGCTGGACAAGGTCTGCCGGCCGGGCGCGGTCCTCGCCACCACCACCTCCTCCCTGCCGGTCATCGCGGTCGCCCGGGCGACCGCGCGGCCCGAGGACGTCGTCGGGATGCACTTCTTCAACCCGGCGCCCGCGATGAAGCTGGTCGAGGTCGTCCGGACGGTCCTGACCGCCGACGACGTGCACGCCACGGTCCGCGCGGTCTGCGCGAGGATCCGCAAGCACCCGGTGGACTGCGGGGACCGGGCCGGGTTCATCGTGAACGCGCTGCTGTTCCCGTACCTCAACAACGCGATCAAGATGGTCGAGGAGCACTACGCCTCGCTGGACGACATCGACGCGGCGATGAAGCTGGGCGGCGGCTACCCGATGGGCCCGTTCGAACTGCTGGACGTCGTGGGCCTCGACGTCTCCCTCGCGATCGAGAAGGTGCTGCACAAGGAGTTCCGCGACCCGGGGCTCGCTCCGGCCCCGCTGCTGGAGCACCTGGTGGCCGCGGGCTGCCTCGGCCGCAAGACGGGGCGCGGCTTCCGCGAGTATGCCCGTCGCTGACCCGGGAGCCGGGTGGGGCGGGCTGCTGGGACCCTCCGGCGGCCCGCCCCCGCAGGCGCGCTCCCCTGCACCGATGCGTTACGTTCATGCCATGTCCCAGCCCGCCAAGTCACCCCGTGCCACCGCCGCGCCCGACGCCCCGGAGACCGCAGCGGGAACCCGCGCCGCCGCCCAGCGGCTCAAGATGCGCCGCGAACTGGCCGCAGCCGCGATGGAGCTCTTCGCCACCAAGGGCTACGAGGCGACGACCGTCGACGAGATCGCGGGGGCAGCGGGCGTCGCCCGGCGCACCTTCTTCCGGCACTTCCGCTCCAAGGAAGAGGCCATCTTCCCGGACCACGACGACACCCTCGTCAGGGCCGAGGCCGTCCTCAACGCCGCCCCCGCGCACGAGCATCCGCTCGACACGGTCTGCCGCGGCATCAAGGAGGTCATGAAGATGTACGCGGCCAAGCCCGCCGTCTCCGTGGCCCGCTACAAACTGACCCGTGAGGTACCCACCCTCCGGGAGGCCGAGATCGCGTCGGTGGCCCGCTACGAGCGGCTGTTCACCCGCTATCTGCTGGGCCACTTCGACGAGCGCGACCACCACGTGGGCAACGACGACCCGCTGCTGGCGGAGGTGGCCGCGTCCGCCGTGGTCACCGCCCACAACCACGTACTGCGCCGCTGGCTGCGGGCGGGCGGGCAGGGCGATGTGGAGACCCAGCTCGACCGGGCCTTTGCCATCGTGCGCGACACCTTCGGCACCGGGGTCGGGGCCGGGCGGACCGCTCAGGCCGAGCCCCCCAGGGCCCCGGCTGCGACGGTGGCCGCCGAGGGCGAGGTGCTGGTCGCGGTGGCGCGTACCGACGCCCCGCTGGACGAGGTCATGCGGACGATCCAGCAGGCCCTCAAGGAGCGCTGAGCCGGGCGTCCTGCCCGGCGGGGACCGCCGCCGCCGTGTCCCAGGGCGGGGGCGCGCCGCCCTCGCTCCAGGCGGCCAGCTCCTCGGGGCCGTAGCAGAGGATGCCGCACTGCTCCGCGTAGTCGAGCGCGGGTTCGGTGAAGCCGCCGGTGGAGACGACGAGCGCGATGTCCGCCCCGTGGACGGCGTAGCAGGTGCCGCCGAAGCGCTGGAGGTCCTGCGATCCGGCCCGGTTGTCGGGGCCGTAGCGCTTGCACTGGACGACCAGGCGGCGGCCGTCCGGGGTGGTTCCCAGGACGTCCGCGCCCAGGTCGCCCGCGCCGCCGACCACTTCGGCGTCCGCGCAGCCGTCGCGCCGGCAGAGCTCGGCCACGGCCTCCTCGAAGGCGTACGGGTCCAGCTGCGCGTAGTCCACCGGATCGGCGGGTTCGGCTCGTCCCCGCGCCCGGGCCGCTTCGGCGGCGTCCAGCTCCGCGAGACCGGCGTCGACGATCCCGTACGCGGCGTCCGTGACGGCCGCCGCGACCCGCCGGGCCCGACGCCTGCGGCGCAGCACCACGGCGAGGGCGGCGAGGGCGAGCACGATCAGGAGGGCGGCGGCGACCGGGTGCCGTCCGGCGCTCCGCCAGGCGGCCCGCAGTCCCATGCCGCCGCCCGCGAGGATCAGCGCGATCAGGGCGAACCCGAAGGTGGTGCGCCGGAGGTCGAAGCGGGTGCGGGGCTCGGGGACGCCCACTCGCTCGCGGAGAGATCTCGCCATCGGTGCCCCACCCCTGCTTCCTGACCACTTCAAGATCACTTGGTCTCCCGCATCTGCCCCGAGCCGCGCTTCCGACGCGTCGGCGCGGAGCCGTTCCGGGTGGCGGGAGGCCGAAATCCGCTGGTTTGCCGATCACCGCCGTGCTGAGGTGCGCGCATGCGAACCACTGAGACACGTGACCTGTTCGACCGCGAGATGCGGGAGCACGCCCGCCCGGACGGCCCCGGCGTACGCGTCGAGCGCGCCGGCCCCGTCGTCCGCCAGGTCGGCGGCCCCGACGACTGGAACGGGGTGGTGTGGTCGGACCCGGAACTGGACGCGGCGGGGGCGGACGCGGCGATCGCCGCCCAGATCGGGCACTGCGCGGCGCTCGGCCTCCCGGAGTTCGAGTGGAAGGTCTACGGCCATGACCGCCCCGCCGACCTGGGCGACCGGCTGCGGGCCGCCGGATTCACGCCGGAGCCGCCGGAGACTCTGCTGGTGGCGCCCGCCGGCCTGCTGACCGGGCCGGTCGCGCTGCCCGAGGGGGTCACCCTGCGGCCGGTGACCGACGCGGCCGGGGCGGAGCTGATGGCCGGGGCCCATGAGCGGGCGTTCGGCACCGATGGGACCCGTCTGCTCCACCAGGTGCTGAAGCGGCTGGCGGAGGCCCCACAGGACTTCGTGGCGGTGCTGGCGGTGGACGGCGACGGGGAGCCGGTGTGCTCCGGGCGGATGGAGCTGTACCCGGGCACGGGCTTCGCGGGGCTCTGGGGCGGTGGGACGGTGGCCGCCTGGCGGGGCAGGGGGATCTACCGGGCGCTGGTCGCCCACCGGGCGCGGATCGCCGCCGAGCGGGGCTACCGGTATCTCCAGGTCGACGCGACCGGCATGTCGGCCCCGATCCTGGGGCGGCTGGGCTTCACGGCGCTGGGGACGACGACTCCGTACGTGTACCGGCCCGGGCGGTAGAGGCGTCCGGGCCGCCTTTGCCGGACACGCCCGGGAGGTGTCCGCCTCCGCCGGACACGCCCTGACCGCTCGCCAGCAGGACAGAACGCCTCGTAACGCCCATCGTGTTGCTCATGCGTGCCTACGAGATGACAAGTGAGAGAAATTGTTGGCACTGGGTGCCTTGTCAGGTGTCACGGAGTGCCATACGTTGAAGGTGTCCGGGCGGCCGGCGTGCTGGGATCTCACGTACGCCGGCTGTCCCCGCAACCACCGTGCTGCGCGCCCGGACGCCTGCGTCACAGGCACCCTTCCGCTCCACCCGAGCAAAGCCGAAGCTCCACTCGCCGAACCGACGGCAAACACCTCCACACCGCACCGCTCCCCTGCCAGCAGGGCCCCTCAAGCGTTCCCTCGACGCCGCATCACCGGAGGCAACACCGTGAAGGAAATCCTGGACGCCATCCAGTCGCAGGACAGCACCGCCGCGGACTTCGCGGCCCTGTCCCTCCCCGACTCCTACCGCGCGATCACCGTGCACAAGGACGAGGCGGAGATGTTCGCGGGGCTCGAATCCCGCGACAAGGACCCCCGCAAGTCGCTCCACCTGGACGAGGTCCCGGTCCCCGAGCTCGGCCCCGGCGAGGCCCTCGTCGCCGTGATGGCCAGCTCGGTGAACTACAACTCCGTCTGGACCTCCATCTTCGAGCCGGTGTCCACCTTCGGCTTCCTGGAGCGGTACGGACGGCTCAGCGAGCTCACCAAGCGCCACGACCTGCCCTACCACGTCATCGGCTCGGACCTCGCGGGCGTCGTCCTGCGCACCGGCCCCGGCGTGAACGCCTGGAACCCGGGCGACGAGGTCGTCGCGCACTGCCTCTCCGTCGAGCTGGAGTCCTCCGACGGCCACAACGACACGATGCTCGACCCCGAGCAGCGCATCTGGGGCTTCGAGACCAACTTCGGCGGCCTGGCGGAGATCGCGCTCGTCAAGTCCAACCAGCTGATGCCGAAGCCGAAGCACCTCAGCTGGGAGGAGGCCGCCTCTCCCGGCCTGGTCAACTCCACCGCGTACCGCCAGCTCGTCTCGCGCAACGGCGCGGGCATGAAGCAGGGCGACAACGTGCTGATCTGGGGCGCCAGCGGCGGTCTCGGCTCCTACGCCACCCAGTTCGCGCTGGCCGGCGGCGCCAACCCGATCTGTGTCGTCTCCAGCCCGGAGAAGGCCGACATCTGCCGGTCGATGGGGGCCGAGGCGGTCATCGACCGCAACGCAGAGGGCTACAAGTTCTGGAAGGACGAGCGCACCCAGGACCCGAAGGAGTGGAAGCGCTTCGGCAAGCGCATCCGCGAGTACACCGGCGGCGAGGACATCGACATCGTCTTCGAGCACCCGGGCCGCGAGACCTTCGGCGCCTCGGTCTACGTCACCCGCAAGGGCGGCACCATCACCACCTGCGCCTCCACCTCGGGCTATATGCACGAGTACGACAACCGCTACCTGTGGATGTCCCTCAAGCGGATCATCGGCTCCCACTTCGCCAACTACCGCGAGGCGTGGGAGGCCAACCGCCTCATCGCCAAGGGCAAGATCCACCCGACGCTCTCCAAGGTCTACTCCCTGGAGGACACCGGCCAGGCAGCCCACGACGTCCACCGCAACGCCCACCAGGGCAAGGTCGGCGTCCTGGCCCTGGCGCCCCGCGAGGGTCTGGGCGTGCGCGACCAGGAAATGCGCGAGCAGCACATCGACGCCATCAACCGCTTCCGCAACGTCTGAGGTTCTCCCATGACCGAACGTCAGAAGGACCGGCCCTGGCTCATGCGGACGTACGCCGGTCACTCGACCGCCGAGGCGTCCAACGAGCTGTACCGCCGCAACCTCGCCAAGGGCCAGACGGGTCTCTCGGTCGCCTTCGATCTGCCGACGCAGACCGGATACGACCCGGACCACATTCTCGCCCGCGGCGAGGTGGGCCGTGTCGGTGTGCCCGTCTCGCACCTCGGTGACATGCGCCGGCTGTTCCAGGACATCCCCCTGGAGCAGATGAACACCTCGATGACGATCAACGCGACCGCCATGTGGCTGCTGGCGCTCTACCAGGTGGTCGCTGAGGAGCAGGGGGCCGACCCCGACAAGCTCCAGGGGACCACGCAGAACGACATCGTGAAGGAGTACCTGTCACGCGGGACGCACGTCTTCCCGCCGGTGCCCTCGCTGCGGCTGACCACCGACATGATCACGTACACGGTCAACCGCATCCCCAAGTGGAACCCGATCAACATCTGCAGCTACCACCTCCAGGAGGCGGGGGCCACCCCGGTCCAGGAGATCGCGTACGCCATGTCGACCGCCATCGCGGTGCTCGACGCGGTCCGCGACTCGGGCCAGGTGCCCGAGGAGAAGTTCGGTGACGTGGTCGCCCGGATCTCGTTCTTCGTGAACGCGGGCGTCCGCTTCATCGAGGAGATGTGCAAGATGCGCGCCTTCGGCCGCATCTGGGACCGCGTCACGCGCGAGCGGTACGGCATCACCAACCCGAAGCAGCGCCGCTTCCGCTACGGCGTCCAGGTCAACTCCCTCGGTCTGACCGAGGCGCAGCCGGAGAACAACGTCCAGCGCATCGTCCTGGAGATGCTGGCCGTCACCCTCTCCAAGGACGCCCGCGCCCGCGCCGTGCAACTCCCGGCATGGAACGAGGCGTTGGGGCTTCCGCGGCCCTGGGACCAGCAGTGGTCGCTGCGCATCCAGCAGGTGCTGGCGCACGAGAGCGACCTCCTGGAGTACGAGGACATCTTCGCCGGTTCGCACGTCATCGAGGCCAAGGTGGAGTCCCTGGTCGAGGAGTCGCTCGCGGAGATCGACCGGATCCAGCAGATGGGCGGCGCGATGGCGGCCGTCGAGTCCGGCTACCTCAAGTCGGAGCTGGTCTCCTCGCACGCGGCGCGGCGGGCGCGGATCGAGGGCGGCGAGGAGAAGATCGTCGGCGTCAACATCTACGAGACGACCGAGCCCAACCCGCTCACCTCCGACCTCGACGGCGCGATCATGACGGTCGACCCGGCGAACGAGGCCCGGGTCGTCGCCGCCCTGCACGAGTGGCGGGACAACCGCGACGAGGCCCGCGCGACGGAGGCGCTGGCCGCGCTGAAGAAGGCCGCCGCGGGCACCGAGAACATGATGGAAGCCACCGTCGAGTGCGCCCGCGCGGGCGTCACCACCGGCGAGTGGTCCTGGGCGCTGCGGGACGTCTTCGGCGAGTTCCGCGCGCCCACCGGGGTCTCCTCCGCCCCGGTGGCGGTCGCCGCCGAGGCGGGCACCCCGCTCGCCCTGGTCCGCGAGAAGGTCACCCGTACCGCCGCCGACCTGGGCGTGGGGCGGCTGCGCCTGCTGGTCGGCAAGCCGGGCCTGGACGGGCACTCCAACGGGGCCGAGCAGATCGCCGTACGAGCACGGGACGCCGGCTTCGAGGTGGTCTACCAGGGGATCCGGCTGACCCCCGAGCAGATCACCGACGCGGCGCTCGCCGAGGACGTGCACTGCGTGGGCCTCTCCATCCTGTCCGGCTCGCACGCGGAGCTGGTGCCCGACGTGCTGCACCGGCTGCGCGAGGCCGGGGCCCCGGACATCCCGGTGATCGCGGGCGGCATCATCCCGCCGGCGGACGCCGCCGCGCTCATCGAAGCCGGTGTGGCCGCCGTCTTCACCCCGAAGGACTTCGGCATCACGGAGATCATCGGCCGTATCGTCGACGAGATCCGGAAAGCGAACAAGCTCGACCCTCTGGAGGTCTCCGCATGACCACGCCCGCCCACCCGTCGCCCGCCACCGCCCCAGCAGGGAGCGGCTCCGCCGCAAGCTCGTCGGTGAACCGGCTGCGCCCCCGCCGCTCGTGTCTGGCCGTGCCGGGCTCCAACCCGCGCTTCCTGGAGAAGGCCCAGGGCCTCCCGGCCGACCAGGTCTTCCTGGACCTGGAGGACGCCTGCGCGCCGCTCGCCAAGGAGGGCGCCCGCCACACCATCGTGGACGCGCTGAACAACGGTGACTGGAGCGGCAAGACCCGGGTCGTGCGGGTCAACGACTGGACGACGCACTGGACGTACCGGGACGTCATCACGGTCGTCGAGGGCGCGGGTCCCAACCTCGACTGCATCATGCTGCCGAAGGTCCAGGACGCCCAGCAGGTCGTGGCGCTGGACCTGCTGCTGACCCAGATCGAGAAGACGATGGGCTTCGAGGTCGGGAAGATCGGCATCGAGGCGCAGATCGAGAACGCCAAGGGCCTGGTGAACATCGACGAGATCGCCGCCGCCTCACCCCGCCTGGAGACGCTGATCTTCGGCCCGGCCGACTTCATGGCCTCGATCAACATGAAGACCCTGGTCGTCGGCCAGCAGCCGCCCGGCTACCCGGCGGACGCCTACCACTACATCCTGATGCGCATCCTGATGGCGGCCCGTACGCACGATCTCCAGGCGATCGACGGCCCGTTCCTCCAGATCCGCGACGTGGACGCCTACCGCGAGGTGGCCGGCCGCGCCGCCGCCCTCGGCTTCGACGGCAAGTGGGTGCTGCACCCCGGCCAGGTCGACGCGGCCAACGACGTGTTCTCACCCTCGCAGGAGGACTACGACCACGCCGAACTGATCCTGGACGCCTACGACTGGTGCACCTCCGAGGAGGGCGGCAAGAAGGGCTCCGCGATGCTCGGCGACGAGATGATCGACGAGGCCAGCCGCAAGATGGCCCTGGTCATCGCGGGCAAGGGCCGCGCCGCCGGAATGCAGCGCACCTCCAAGTTCGAAGCCCCGGAGGTCTGATCATGCAGTTCGGACGCACCTTTGAGGAATTCGAGGTCGGTGCGGTCTACAAGCACTGGCCCGGAAAGACGGTCACGGAATACGACGACCACCTCTTCTGTCTGCTGACCATGAATCACCACCCGCTGCACATGGACGGCAACTACGCGGAGAAGACGACCGACTTCGGGAAGAACGTCGTCGTCGGCAACTACGTCTACTCTCTGCTGCTCGGCATGTCGGTGCCGGACGTCTCCGGCAAGGCCATCGCCAACCTGGAAGTGGAATCGCTCAAGCACATCGCGCCGACCTTCCACGGCGACACCATCTACGGCGAGACGACCGTGCTGGACAAGACGCCGTCGAAGTCGAAGAACGACCGCGGGATCGTGTACGTGGAGACCAAGGGCTACAAGCAGGACGGCACCGTGGTCTGCGTGTTCCGGCGCAAGGTGATGGTCCCCACCGAGACGTACATCAAGGAGCGCGGCGGCGAGCAGCCCGGCCGCCCGACGCCCGCCAAGTAACCGGCCACGTACAAGCAGTCGGCCAAGTAACTGTGTGAAGCCTTAAGGCCATCCGCGTGAAGCCACAGGAGAAGCAGCCATGACGCGACTCGCCCAGACCGCCGGTCTGAACGACATCCAGCGGGAAATCCTCGCCACGGTCCGGGATTTCGTCGACAAGGAGATCATTCCGGTCGCGACCCAGCTGGAGCACCGCGACGAGTACCCCACCGAAATCGTGGAGGGACTCAAGGAACTCGGCCTGTTCGGGCTGATGATCCCCGAGGAGTACGGGGGTCTGGGTGAGTCGCTGCTCACCTACGCGCTGTGCGTGGAGGAGATCGCGCGCGGCTGGATGAGCGTGTCGGGGATCATCAACACGCATTTCATCGTGGCCTACATGCTCAAGCAGCACGGCACCCAGGAGCAGAAGGACACGTTCCTGCCGCGGATGGCGCTCGGCGAGGTGCGGGGCGCGTTCTCGATGTCCGAGCCGGCGCTCGGCTCGGACGTCGCGGCGATCACGTCGAAGGGCGTCAAGGACGGCGACGAGTACGTCCTCAACGGCCAGAAGATGTGGCTGACGAACGGCGGAACATCGACCCTGGTGGCCGTTCTCTGCCGAAGTGACGAAGGCCACTCCAGTCAGGAAACGGCCGCCGCGCCCCACAAGTCGATGACGACCTTCCTGATCGAGAAGGAGCCCGGCTTCGGAGAGGTCCGGCCCGGCCTGACCATCCCCGGGAAGATCGACAAGATGGGCTACAAGGGGGTCGACACGACCGAGCTCATCATGGACGACCTGCGCATTCCGGCCAATCGGGTCCTGGGCGGCACGACCGGCCGAGGGTTTTACCAAATGATGGACGGTGTCGAGGTCGGCCGGGTGAATGTCGCAGCGCGCGGTTGCGGCGTCGCTCAGCGTGCGTTCGAACTGGGTGTTTCGTACGCCCAGCAGCGCCACACCTTCGGCAAACCGATCGCCCAGCACCAGGCGATCCAGTTCAAATTGGCCGAAATGGCCACCAAGGTCGAGGCCGCTCATGCGATGATGGTGAATGCGGCACGCAAAAAGGACTCCGGGGAACGCAATGACCTGGAGGCAGGGATGGCGAAGTACCTCGCCTCCGAGTACTGCAAGGAAGTCGTCGAGGACGCCTTCCGTATCCACGGCGGTTACGGCTTCTCCAAGGAGTACGAGATCGAGCGCCTCTACCGCGAGGCCCCGATGCTGCTGATCGGTGAAGGTACCGCCGAGATCCAGAAAATGATCATTGGCCGGCGCCTGCTGGAGGAGTACCGCCTCCAGGGCTGAATGTCCCCTTCAGGGTGATTTGGTGGCGAAGAACATCACACCGAGTCACCCTCGGCGGGTGCCTTTCAGCTGTTCGACTCGACTGCTGGCTTGCCCAGTTGCGCCCGGCACCCGATAGCATCGACGGAAAGCCGCCGTCCCCCATTGCCAGCGCGGCATCATCCGCTACGAAGGTCATCCATGCCCGACAGCCCCATCTCCGCCCGCGGCGGGGTCAGCATCGCACGCGGAGCATCGCCTTGGCTCCTGCCGACCGTCGCCACCGCAGCCCTCAGCCTCGCCCGCGCCCGCAAGTCCGGGCGCTGGGCAGCCGTGGCCGTGCCCACCACCGCGCTCGCGGCGGGCATGCTCTGGTTCTTCCGTGACCCCGAGCGCGAGATCACTGACGGCCGGGTCATCTCCCCGGCCGATGGCGTGGTGCAGAGCATCATGCCGTGGAAGGACGGGCGCACCCGCGTCGCCATCTTCATGAGCCCGCTCAACGTCCACGTCAACCGCGCGCCGCTGGCGGGCACCGTGACGTCGGTCGAGCACATCCCGGGCGGGTTCGTACCGGCGTTCAACAAGGAGAGCGAGAACAACGAGCGCGTTGTCTGGCACTTCGACACCGAGCTCGGCGACATCGAGATGGTGCAGATCGCGGGAGCGGTCGCCCGTCGCATCGTGCCGTACCTCCCGCAGGGCACGAAGGTGGAGCAGGGCGAGCGCATCGGCCTGATCCGCTTCGGCTCGCGCGTCGACATCTACCTTCCGGAAGGTATCGATGTCGCGGTCGAGGTCGGCCAGGCCACCACCGCGGGGGTGACTCGAATTGACCGTGATTGATCCTGATACACAGGCCGGCTGGGTACCGGAGGCGGACGGGGAGAACGACGCCGACGGCGCGGAGGACATGCCGCTCTCCATGCGGCTGTCGATAGCGGACACGCTCACCCTCGGTAACGCCACGTGCGGTTTCATGGCGGTGTACTTCACCACCACGGGGATCCTCATCCCGCACCTCACGGGCAGCGAGGAGACGGGCATGGCCCGCCACTCGGCGGCCACCGCCGTGATCCTCATGCTGATGGCAGCGATCTTCGACCTCTTCGACGGGCTCGTGGCGCGCAAGCTGCGGTCCTCGCCGATGGGCGCGGAGCTGGACAACCTCTCCGACCTCATCAGCTTCGGGCTCGCCCCGGCCTACTTCGTGCTCGTGTACGGGATGGTCGCGGACGACGCCCACCAGCGGGTGTCGGCGCTGGCGGCGATCGTGGTGCTGCTGGCGGTGGTGCTCAGGCTTGCCAGATTCTCCTGTGTGACCTTGAAGGACGGCATGTTCCAGGGCATGCCGAGCCCCTTCGGAGCGCTGACGGTCGTCTCGATCGTGCTCCTGGAGCTGCCCTTCGTCCCGACGCTGCTCGCGATCATCGGGGTGGCGTGGCTGATGGTGAGCCGGGTCGAGTACCCCAAGCCGCGGGGCATCCTCGCGGTGGCGATGCTCAGCTGGATCGTGGGCGCGATGGGGCTGCTGGCCGCATGGGCGTTCGACGCGCCGGGCGGGCAACTGCTGCTCCAGACCGGCTGTGCGCTCCAGGTCGTCCTGGGCGCGGTGATCCCGCTGTTCGCCACGGCGCGACGGGTGAACACGTTCCGTGACAACCGGCGCGAGGCGCGGGCGGCGCAGCTCCCGTAACGGTACGTACGCAGGACGCGGTACGCGGAACAGGGCGAGGGCCCGGATGCTCCCCGGCATCCGGGCCTTCGCGCGTTCCGGGGCATGCGGGTCTTCGCGCGTTCCGGGGCGCGCCCGCGTCAGTGGGCGTCCAACGGCTCCAGGCTCCAGATCAGCTCGGCGCGCAGCGGCCCGGTGCGGGCGAGGAAGTTCCCGTGGTCGGGGGCGAGCGCGGCGAGCTGGGAGGCGTGGCTGAGGACCGCCGCCCGCTTGGCCGCCCACTGCTCGTCGGAGAGCACCAGGGCGTGGCGGACGGCGACCCGGTGGCGGCGGGCGAGCTCCTGGTAGGCGGTCCCCCACTTCTGGCTGGCGGCCAGCGCCCCGGACGCCTCGGGGGCGCCCCACTCCGGCAGGTGCCCGGTGTAGGGCAGATCGGCGTAGACCCAGGGGGCGGGAGCCCCGGCCTCGGCGAGGACCCGCTGGGCGCGCAGCCGTACGGCCTCATGGTCGGGCTGGTTGCTGCCGAGGGGGACGAGGACGCGGGTGGTGGGGGCGAGGGTGCGGAGGAGGGCGTCGAGCGCGTGCGGTTCGTCGCCCTCGGTGACGTACGGGCCGTCCGGGTGGTCGATCAGGACCTGCTGGGCCCCCAGGAGCTCGCACGCGCGGGCGTCCTCGGCGCGGCGGACCCGGTGGGCCTCGGCGGCGGTGGTGAAGCCGCAGGCGCCGTCCCACCAGGAGACGGGGCTGCCGGGGGGCGGGGGGCCGCCGTGGACGGTGACGACGGCGCGGGGGCCGGGCAGGGCGGGCAGCAGCCCGGCGAGGGAGAGCGCCGCGTCGTCGAAGTGCGGGGAGACGACGAGGGTGCGCCAGGGAGGCGGTACGGGAGCGGGCACGGTTCCTCCGGAAGATGGAAGCGGTTCAGGACGCGGGGGCCCGGCGCGGGATGTCCAGCGGGGCCAGGGCGGCGTCCCAGGCGGCGTCGCTGCCCTCCCAGCGGCCGGGCTGGGCGGCGACGGCGCCCCAGGTGACGCCGGGCGGGAGTGCGGCGGTGTCCTCCGGGGCCGTACGGCGCAGCCAGAGCAGGTCGAAGGCGTGGCCGGGGTAGCGGGAGCGCAGGAGCCCGTGCAGGGCCGCCAGGTCGGCGGCGCGGCTCTCGTCGAACGCGTCGTGGTGCACGTACAGGACGCGGGAGCGGGAGGCCGTCAGGGCCCGCCAGCGGGCGGCGAGGCAGGCGAACTTCTCCCGGACCGCCGGATGCTGCCCGGCGATGAGGGCCGGGGTCAGCGGGGCGTCGGGCGGGGCGTGGAAGTCGTGGAAGAAACGGATGCCCGAGCCCCGGTCCCGTACGCAGAGGCCGTTGCTGAACGGTTCGCTCAGGCCGGGGCGCAGGACGTTCGCGAAGTCGGCCTCGATGGTCCGCGCTACGGAGTCCAGGTCGAGGTCGAGCCAGTCGAAGAAGTGGGCCCGCTCCTGGCCGGTGACGCGGCGGAGCTGGTACGTCGACTCGCAGTGGTAGCCGAGCCCGACACAGACGTCGTACACGCTGCCCCCGGGTCAGACGGCGGGGCGGCGGCGCAGCAGGACGCCGACGCTTCCGCGTTTGCCGAGGTAGGCGCGGCCGCCGCAGACCGTCTCCAGCGCCGGGGCGACGAGCGGCCGCTCGTCCGCCTTCTCCCAGTGCGGGGAGCCCGCCAGCCAGGGGGTGAGGCGGGCGGCGAGCGTCTCGGGTTCGAGGGCGACGAAGACCAGGTCGGCGGGGAGCTCGTCGAGCAGGGCGAGGTCCTGGCCGTAGTAGAGCATCTCGATCAGGAGGTAGGCCGCTCCGGGCGGCTCGGCGCGGGAGGCCAGTTCCTCCAGGGGCTCAGGGCGGACCCGGGCAGTGTCGCCGACGCGTTCGGCCAGCCGGCGGCGGAAGGCGGGGTTGGGTTCGGTCGCGTGGACGGTGAAGCCCTTCTCCACGAGCCGGGCGGTGAGCGCCCCTTCGCACGCGCCGACCTCCACGAGAGGGCCGCTGCCGGGCGGACAGTGCCCGGCGATCCACGCGACGGTGCCGTCCAGCCGCTCCGCCTCGTACGCGGAGGTGGCGAACTCCCACGGGTCGGGCACCGAGGCCGCGTCCTCGTCGAGGCTCGCCAGCAGCGCGAACAGCCGCTCGCGCTCCTCGGGCTCGGCGGCGAAGAACCGCTCGGTGGCGTGGACCCGCCCGGTCCCCACGACGTACTCGGCGGACCCGGTGCGCAGCAGGTGGCCGCAGTGCCGGTTGACGAAGGCGAGTTTCGCCCCGGCCTCAGCGCGGTCGAGGGGCCGGTCGAGATCGCTGATGAACTGGAGGTACGGCGAGTGGCCCACGGCGTGCAGGACGGGCAGCCCGCCCCGCGCCGTGGTCGCGGCGGCAGCGGCGTCCCGGCCGAGGACGCCTCTGCTGCGCCGGGTGTCGGCGGGTGAGTGGGTCCAGAGCCGGGCCGGGGCTCCCCGGGACGCCGCCTCGAACAGGACGGCCAGCGCCTTCGGGCCGGGCGAGGCGGCGCTCTCGTCGACGGGCCGGACGTGCCGGGCCAGTGCGGCGAGGCGGTCGGCGGTCGGCAGGTCCGCCGGCAGGACCAGATGCGCGCCGGTGTCGCCGAGGAGGACGTGGACCTCGTGGCCCTGATCCTGCGGACCGGCGGGCTCGGGGGCGGCGAGCACGGAGAGGAAGTCCAGGACGGCGTCCTCGGCCCGGAGCACTGCCACGATGTCGATCACGGGATGGATCCCCTCAGCAGAGACGCGGGCGGAACAGAGTGGGAGAACGGACGGGAGGAGCCGGCGGGAAGGGCTGACGGGAGGACAGACTCCCCGGGTGTGGCGGAGACGGAACCGCCGTGTACGGGCGGCCCCCGGGTCCGGAGTCGAGCTAACCACCGCCCCGTCAGGTGGTCCAGACCAATTTTCCGCCGAACACGGACTCCGTGCGCGAGGGCCGCTCGGGCGGCACGGCTCCCGGAATCGCCCGTGTGGCGCGGGCCCCCGGCCGACGCACCATAAGCTGATTTCGGCCACCCGGGCTCAGTGGCGGGATCACCTACCACGGACCGTTCTCCCGCACCAGAGACGAACCCCTCGCGGTGGCTGAGAAGTTCCGGCAGCGGGCTGAGTATCCGGTTCCCGTCAACCCGGCGCGCCGGGCTTCTAGAATCGCCTCGCACCCGACGTCCCGACCACTCGGGCGGGGCGCGGCGCAGGGGACGACGGGGGAGGTCCGATGACGAAGCGCAGGATCGGCGGGGCGCGCTCGGTGGCGGTCGCGGCGGCGGGGATGCTGCTGGCGGGCTGCGGGAGCGCGGGGACGAAGACGGGCGACGGTACGGACCCGAAGCCCTCGGAGTCCGTACGGCAGGCGGGGGAAACGGCGGAGCCGGACCCGGAGGAGTCCCGGAAGCCCGAGGACCCCAAGGGATCCAAGGACCCCGAGGAGTCCGGGAAGCCGGGTGCGCTGCCCAGCGCGTACGAGTTCACCCCCGACCCGGCCAAGGTCCCGAAGACCGCGGCCCAGGCCCGCAAGCTGACGCGCAACGCCGCGCTCGGCGAGCCCGACTGGACGGCCGGGATGGTGCGGGCGACGCCCTACGAGAGCGGCGGCACCTGGCCGGTGCTGGCCGATTCCTGTGTCTGGAGCCGGACCGCGCTGCCCGACGGGGTGCTGGACCGGTTCACCCGGCGGCTCGACATCCCGGCCGAGGGCGGCAAGGGGCGGGTCCAGGGGGCGGTGACCGTGACGGTGCACAGGACCGAGGCGGGGGCCGACCGGGAGATCAAGGACACCGTCCAGGAGAGCTTCCGCTGCCCGGCGCAGGAGTTGGGCGGCGGGCAGCGGCTGAGCGGGCTGATGTCGCTCCAGTTCGACCAGAAGGACGTGCGCAACGCGGACGCCTCGCTGTTCGAAGCGGGGAAGTACACCGGCCCCGAGTCGGGCGGGACCCAGGACTACGTGTGGTCCAAGTCCCGCATCGGGCCCGTGACGACGGCCGTCTCGGTCAAGGGCGCGAAGGGCTACCAGAACGCCGACCTGCTGCGGATCGCCGCTGAGGGCGGGGCCAAGGTGCTCTACCGCGTCGAGCTGGAGTTGAAGTGAGGGCGGACCGGGTTTTGTTGGACAGCCGTCAGGGCCCTGCCGGAAAACTGCTGGAGAGAGCGCCCACGGGCGGCGCGGAGATGATTCGGGGACGTAACCGCTGATGGAACCGCTCCGTTCCACGGACCCGGCGCGGATCGCCGGCTACCGCATCCTCGGCCGGCTCGGGGCCGGGGGCATGGGCGTGGTGCTGCTGGGCCGGTCGCCCGGCGGCGCGCTGGTGGCCATCAAGCTGATCCGGGCCGAGTACGCGGACGACGCCGGGTTCCGCACCCGGTTCCGGCGCGAGGTGGCGATCGCCCGGCAGGTGCGCAACCGGTGGGCGGTGCCGGTGGTCGACGCCGACACCGAGGCGGCCGCGC
Organism: Streptomyces sp. cmx-18-6; assembly: GCF_046548915.1. Lineage (NCBI taxonomy): Bacteria > Bacillati > Actinomycetota > Actinomycetes > Kitasatosporales > Streptomycetaceae > Streptomyces > Streptomyces sp. cmx-18-6. Next base: position 558,464 of record NZ_JAEBEP010000003.1, read on the forward strand.
CGTGGCTGGCCACCGAGTTCGTGCCGGGCCCGCCGCTGAGCGAGGCGGTGGGAGGCGGGGCGCCGCTGCCGGAGCGCAGTGTGCGGGCGCTCGGCTCGATGCTGGCGGAGGCGCTGGAGGCCGTCCACGGGGCGGGGCTCGTCCACCGGGACGTGAAGCCCGGGAACGTCCTGCTGGGTCTGGACGGGCCCCGGCTGATCGACTTCGGGATCGCGCGGGCCCTGGACGACACCGTCCTCACGGCGACGGACGCGATCGTCGGCTCCCCCGGCTTCCTGTCGCCCGAGCAGGCGCAGGGGCGGCGGATCGGTCCGGCGAGCGATGTGTTCTCCCTGGGCTGTGTCCTGGTGTACGCGGCGACCGGCGGGCGGCCGTTCGGCAGCGGCCCGGTGGAGGCGATGCTGTTCCGGACCGTGCACGACCCGGCGGAGCTGGGCGCGCTGCCGCCGGGGCTGCGGCCGGTGGTGGAGGCGTGCCTGTCGAAGGATCCGGAGGGGCGGCCCACCGCCGGGGACATCCGGCGGGCGTTCGCGGAGGACGCGTCGGGGGGCAGTTGGCTGCCCGGACCGGTGACCCATCTGATCGCGGAGCGCTCCGCGCGGATGCTCGCGCTGCCCGACATCGAGGCGACCAGCCTGGACGCCGGTTCCACGGTCGAGACGGGCCACGGGACCGGTGCCGGGAGCCGGGACACCACCGCCGTCCCCCGCTCCCCCGGCCGCCGCCGCTTCCTCGCGTACGTCACCGGCGGCGCGGTCCTCGCGGCGGCGGGCGGGACCACCGCCTGGCTGGCCGCGTTCGGGAAGGACGAGGACCCCGGCGGGCAGCGCGGCAAGGGGGGCGGGGAGACGACGGCCGCCGCCCGGCCGGAGCTGCGCATCGGGTTGCAGGCCGACCTCAGCGGCCCCTCCGCCGGCGTGGGCAGGGGCCAGGAGCGGGCGGCGCGGCTCGCGGTCGAGGAGCACAACGCCCGCGAGGACGCGCCGTTCACCCTGCGCCTGGTGACGGCGGACGACGGCGGTGACGAGGAGCGGGCGAGGGCGGCGGTACGGCGGTTCGCCGAGGATCCGCTGCTGGTGGCGGCGATCGGGGCGACCGGCGCGGACGCGGCGCGGGAGGCGCTGGTCGCGTACGACGAGGCGGCGCTGCCGCTGCTCAGCGTGGTCGACGGGGACACCAGGAACCTGAACCGGATCTTCCTGTCCGCCCGGCCGCGCAACGACATGCAGATGCTGCCGGTGGCGCAGTTCCTGGGGGCGTACGAGATCGACGTCGTCGCGCTGGTGGACGACGGGACCGAGTACGGCCGGCAGACCACCCGCTTCCTGGACGCGGGGCTGCGGGGCAACGGCCGCACGGTGCTCGCGGAGACGGTGCGGGAGGGCGTCTCGGACATGGACGCCGAGGCGGAGCGGATCGTCGCGAGGAAGCCGGGCGCGGTGGTGTACGGGGGTGGGTGGCGGGATGCCGCCCGGTTCGCGCGGGCGCTGACGAAGGCCGGGTTCCTGGGGCCGAAGATCGGCACCCAGGCCGTGCACGACCCCCGGTTCCTGGCGGAGGCGGGCGGGGACGCGGCGGGGTGGCTGGTGGTGTCGACGGCCGCCGACCCCGCCTCCGTACCCTCGGTGCACTCCTTCGCCGCCGCCTACCGCAAGCGCTTCGACGGTGCGCCGCCGCTGCTCGCCGCCGAGGCGTACGACGCGGTCGGGCTGATCGCCGCCTGCGCGGAGGGGATGGGCCGGGAGAAGGTGACGCGGCAGGACATGCTGCCCGTGCTGCGGTCGACGACGTACAAGGGCGTCTCCAAGAGCTACGCGTTCGAGCCCGCCAACGGGATGTACACCGGGACCGGGGTCTTCATCTACCGCGTGGAGCGGGGGCGCTTCCGGTACATCGGGATGGACGGCCGGGAGGTCTGAGCACCGGCCGCTCGGGACCGGCGGGTGCGCCCGGCCGGGCAGTTGCTCGGGACAGCCGGGCGGGCCCGGCCTGGCGGTTCCCCCGGAACGGCGGTTGCGGTCCCGGTAGCCGCTCGACAGGCGGGCGGGCCCGGCCTTCGTCGGCCGGGCCCGCCCCACTGCCGTGTCAACGTGGTCGTGTCACTTCACCGTGAAGGACTCGGCCGCCGGGGACACCGCGGCCGGGTTGACCACCTTCAGACCGCCGGGGACCGAGGCGTCCGGCTTCATGATGACGCTCTCCCGGGTGGACGGGGCCGCGGGGTCGGAGAAGTCGTGGGTGACCCCGAACTCGGTCCCGTACCCCTTGATCGTGAGGAGCGCCTTGTCGATGCCCTCACGGGTGAGGTCCTTGTCGTCGCACGCCTTGTCCAGCGCCTCGCCGAAGATGGAGGCCGCCGTCCAGCCCGCGACGACCCCGTTGTCCAGGACGTCCTTCGGGTACTGCGCCGCGTACTCCTTGGCCAGCAGCGCGGGCCCGTCGCCGGGGTCGCCGATGGGCAGGGTGGAGGAGGCGATGTAGTAGTCCTTCAGCAGGGCCGGACCCGCCTGGGTCTTCAACAGCTGCGGTGCGTAGGCCGAGTTGTTGCCGACGACGGGGACGTTGAAGCCGGTGGCCGCCGCGACGCCGACGAGCGAGGCCGCCTGGCGCGGGCCGGCGCTGACGACGACGGCCTTCACCCCGGCCTGCTTGAGGGCGGCGACCTGGGCCGTCATGTCGTTGTCGGTCGGCTTGATCTTCTGCTCGACGACGGTCAACCCGGCTTTCTCAGCAGCGTACTTGGAGCCGGTGAGGGCGTTCTCGCCGTAGTCGCCCTCGAAGTAGACGTGCCCGATCTTGTCGCCCTTGGCGATGCGCTTCTCCTTGAGGAGGTAGTCGATCAGGTTGATGGTCTCGACGTCGTACGTGGCGCCGACGACGCGGATGTACGGGGAGCCGAGGAGGTTCGCCGACCATGCCTGCGGCAGCACGAGCCCCTTGTCCTTGCCGTCGATGCGCTGTTCGACGGCGGCGACGAACGGGGAGCCGATGAACTGGGTGAAGCCCAGCACCTTCGGTTCCAGCTCGGTGTAGCCGGCGATGGCCTTCTGCGGGTCGTATCCGTGGTCCCGGACGGTCAGTTCGATCTTCCGGTCGCAGATGCCGCCCTTGGCGTTGGTCTGCTTCACCCACAGCTGCTGGGCCTGGGTGACGCTCTTGCCGAGCGAGGCGTACACGCCGGTCATGTCGGTGAGGACGCCGAGCGAGATCGTCGAGGAGGAGACGCCGGGGCCCGTCTTGATCCCGGCCTTGTCCTGCTCTTCGCCCTTCCCCTCGGTCGCCTTGCCGCTGCACCCGACGAGGGTGACGGTGAGGGCCGCGACCACGGCCGTGAGCGTTCTGAGTTTCATTTCTTCTCCCCTGATTTCTTCGGACGCGCGACGCGACGCGGGAGTGCGATGCCGAGGCGGGCGAGGCCGCCGGGCAGGAACAGGACCACCGCGACGACCGCGGCGCCGTACAGATAGCGGGACGCCTCACCGGGTGCCAGACCGCCCGTACCGGGGGCGGAGACCAGCGGGAGGGAGTCGCTGTAGTGCGTGAGGACCTGCGGGAGCAGGGAGACGAAGAAGGCGCCGACGACGGCGCCCGCGACGCTGCCGAGCCCGCCGATGACGATCATGGCGAGGTATTCGAGGGACAGGATCATGCCGAAGTACTCGGGCACGGTCCGCTGGAAGACCAGCGCGAGCAGGACGCCCGCGAGACCGGCGTACATGGAGGACAGGACGAAGACCCCGGCCCGGTAGCGCGCCACCGGCACGCCCATCACGCCCGCCGCGATCCGGTGGTCGCGGATGGCGTTCATCGCCCGGCCCGGCCTGCCCCGCAGGATCCCCCGGGCGAACAGGGCGCTGAACAGCAGGGCGGCCAGGCCCACGTACCAGAGCTTCTCCGACGCCCCGAACGGGACGGCCGCGACGACGAGTTCGCTGTCGTCGAAGGTGAACCCGAAGAGGGACAGCGGCGGTACGGCACGACCGTTGTAACCCCCGGTCAGGGAGCCCGCGTTGAACAGGACGTGCTGCCCGATGAAGATCAGCGCGAGGGTCGCGATACCGAGGTACGCGCCCCGCAGCCGGCCGGCGATCGGGCTGAACACCCCTCCGGCGGCCCCCGCGAGCAGTACGGCGAGGATCGCGGCCAGCCAGGTCGGCAGCCCCAGGCCGGTGAGCGCGTGGCCGTTCTCGGTGCTGGACTCCCCCGCCAGCACGCAGTAGCCGTACGCGCCCACCGCGAGGAAGAACGCGTGGCCCATGGAGAGTTGGCCGGTGGCTCCGGTGAGCATGTTGAGTCCGATGGCGCCGATCGCCGCGGCCATCGCGAACAGCCCGGCCTGGAGCCAGAAGCGGTCCAGGTAGAACGGGAGGGCGAGGAGCAGGACGGAGGCGATGAGGACGGCGTACGTACGGGGTCGGCGCAGCCGCTCGGTGAGGCTGCCCGCGCCACCGGGCGCGGGGGCGGGGGCGGTTGACGCTTCGGGGGCGGCTTCCGCGGTCGTGTCAGACACGGGCGAGCTCCTTCGTGCCGAAGAGTCCCGCGGGCCGGATCAGCAGGACCGCGACCATCACCAGGTAGGGCGCGAGATCACCGATGCCCCGGCCGAGGAAGGCGAGGTCGCTCTGATAGCCGGTGGCGAGCGACTCGGTGACGCCGACGATGAGTCCGCCGACGAGCGCCCCGGTCGTGGAGTCGAGCCCGCCGAGGATCGCGGCGGGGAACGCCTTGAGCGCGGCGAGCGAGGTGGCGCGCTCCAGACCGGGGGTCGGGAACACGGTGAGGAAGAGGGCGGCGACGGCGGCGAGGGCGCCGGCGACGGCCCAGGCGGCGAGCGAGACCCGGCCCAGCTTGATGCCCATGAGGGCGGCGGTCTGCGGGTTCTCGGCGGCGGCCCGCATCGAGACGCCCCAGGAGGTGTAGCGGAAGGCCAGCAGGAACACCGTGATGAGCAGCCCGGCGGCGAGGAACGCGGCGATCCTGGTCTGGGCGAGGGTGATACCGCCGATCTGGACGACCTCGTTGCCCCACGGGTCGCCGAGCGCGAGGACGTCCGTGCCCATGCGGCGGGTGAGTTCGGTGATGAGGAGGATGTCGACGCCGATGGTGACGATGGCCAGGACGCTGTGGTCGCTGCCCCGGTAGCGGCGCATCACGAAGAACTCGATGGCCGCGCCGACACAGGCCGCGCCCACGATCCCGACGAGCAGCGCGGGCCAGAACCCGATGTCGTCGTGGAGGACCGCGGTGACGTAACCGCCCGCCAACAGCAGTGACGCGTGGGCGAAGTTGACGACCTCGGTGGCCTTGAAGATGACGACGAACCCGAGGGCGATCAGTGCGTAGACCGAGCCGATCGACAGGCCGCCGAGGAGAAGTTCGACGAACGTGGTCATTCAGGTGCTCCCAAGTAAGCCTGGACGACGGCCGGGTCTCTCTGGACCTCGGCGGGCGTGCCGCCCGCGATCCTGCGTCCGAAGTCGAGTACGGTCACCGCGTCCGCGAGCCGCATCACCACCCCCATGTCGTGCTCGACCAGCACGATGGAGATGCCGAGGCTGTCGCGTACGTTGGCCACGACCGCCGCGGTACGGCGGCGTTCGTCGGCGGTCATGCCCGCGATCGGTTCGTCGAGCAGCAGCACCCGCGGCTCCATGCACAGGGCGCGGCCGAGTTCGACGAGCTTCTGCTGCCCGTACGGGAGCGAGCCCGCCGGGCGGCCCAACTCCTTTTCCAGGCCGATGAATTCGGCGATCTCGCGGACCCGGTCCAGATGGCGCCGCTCCTCGCGGGCGGCGGACGGCAGCCGCAGTCCGGTGGCGATGAACCCGGAGCGGGTGAGCCGGTGGCGGCCGAGCAGCAGGCTGTCGGCGACGGTCGCGTGCGGCGGGAGCGCGATGTTCTGGAAGGTGCGGGCGACGCCGAGGGCCGCGATGGCGTGCGGCGCGAGCCCGGTGAGCTCGGTCTCCCCGAGGCGGACCGTGCCCGCCGATGCGCGGTAGACGCCGGACAGGACGTTGAAGCAGGTGGACTTGCCCGCGCCGTTGGGGCCGATGACGGCGTGCACGCTGCCCGGTTCCACGGTGAAGGAGACGCTGTCGAGGGCCGTGAGCCCGGCGAACCGCACGGTCACGTCACTGACGGTCAGGGCGGCCGTGGCGCTGTCGGCGGGGGCCGGTGCGGTGGTGCTCACGCGGACCACCTGCTCAGGGTGCGCCGGTTGCGGGTCGCCGCTTCGGCGTCGGCGGCGGCCTCCTCGTCGACCACGCCGAGATAGCGCCGGCGCACCTCGTCGGAGGCGGCGAGCTCGTCGGCCGGGCCGTGGAGGGCGACCTCGCCCACGTCCAGTACGTACGCCGTCGAGGCCAGGCGCAGCGCGATGGCCGCGTTCTGCTCGACGAGCATGACGGAGGTGCCGCTCGCGTTGATCTCCTGCACGGTCTCAGCGATCCGGGCCGCCATCAGCGGGGCGAGGCCGAGCGAGGGCTCGTCCAGCAGGAGCAGCCGGGGCCCCGCCATCAGGGCGCGGCCCATCGCCAGCATCTGCTGCTCGCCGCCGGAGAGCAGCCCGGCCCGCTGGTGCGCGCGGTCGGCGAGGACCGGGAACAGCTCATGGACGCGGGCCAGTGCGGCGGTCACCTCCTTGCGCCCGCCGCGCGCCCCGAGTGCGCCGGCGCGCAGGTTGTCGGCCACCGTCATCCGGGCGAAGACCTGCCGGCCCTCCGGTACCTGGACCACTCCGGCGGCCACCACCTGGGCGGGCCGCAGCCCCTCCAGGGGGCGGCCGTCGAACCGGATGGAGCCGGCGCCCGTGCCGCGGTGGAAGCCGAGGGTCCGCGACACGGCCCGCAGCAGCGTGGTCTTGCCCGCGCCGTTGCCGCCGAGTACGGCGGTGATCGCGCCGTCCGGAACGTCGACGGAGATGTCGCGCAGCGCCCGGACCGGGCCGTAGCCGACGGACAGCGCGCGGATCTCTAGCGTTGCCATGCGTCCTCCTCCTTCCGCCTTCTCGTGCTTCGTGTGCTTCGTGTGCTTCTCGTGTCGTGCTCTGGGGTGGTGCTCATCTGTGAGGGTGTGGCGTCGTGTGTGGTGCCACAGACCAGCACCGGCCGGGGCGCGCGTCCACGGCCCGGGGCGGACTCGATGCGGGTGACCAGCGATCGAAGGGCCTCGTTGTGCACGCGCACAGAGGCGCGGACGGGTCCGCGCCCGCCGGCGCGGCCGGTGGCATCCTCATCGGTCACCGGGAAGGCCGGTCCGGCGGAGGGAGGCGGGGATGCGGCGGGATCCACGCGCCGCGGCGCTGCTCGGCCCGCTGCTGGCGGGCTCCGACCAGCCGCACCGGGTACGGCGCGCGGCCCAGGGCCTCGGGCTGCCCGAGCGGGGGCGTTACGCGGTGGTGGTGCTGGGCGCACCCGTCGCGGTCCCGGCTGTCCCGGCTGTCCCGGCTGTCCCGGCTGTCCCGGCTGTCCCGGAGGGGAACGGGGAACGGTGGTGCTGGTGCGGGAGGGCGGGGGTCGTCCTGCTGGGCCCAGGGGGTCCCGCCGGGCCGGTCGCGGCGCTCGCGGAGGCCGGTGCGGGGCCGGGGGGCGTCAGTCCGGTGGTGGGCGGCCTGGCGGAGCTGGGGCTCGCCCGTCGCCTCGCGGGGGCTGCGCTGGCGGCCTGCGGGCCCGGGTCGCGCGAGATCGTGGCGCTGGACGAGCGGCTGCCGGCGGCCCTGGTGGCGAGCCGGCCGGAGCTGTCCGCGCGGCTGCTCGCGGAGGTGTTCGGCCCGCTGCTCACGCTGGATCCGGCGGAACGCGCCCTGCTGGTGGGCACGTTGGAGGCGTGGCTGGAGTGCGGGGGTTCGGTGGGGCGGGCCGCGCTGCGGCTGCGCTGTCACCGCAACACGGTGTTCAACCGGCTGCGGCGGCTGGAACGGCTGACGTCACGATCGCTGTCGCACCCGCGTGAGCTGGTCGAGACGGTGCTCGCGCTGGACGCGCTGCGGTTGTCGGCGGCGGGCAGGTGAGGAGCGGGGATCGGGTCCTGGTGCGAAGGGCGGTGAGGGGCGGAGGCTCCGGATCCTGGTGCGGCGGGGCGGCGAGGGGCGCGGGCCCCGGGTCCTGGTGCGGCGGGATGGAGGAAGGGCCGGTCGTACGTTCGTACGCTGGCCCCTCTCCGTCAGCGCCGCGCCAGCTCTCCGTCAGAGTCGCGCCAGCTCTCCGTCAGTGTCGCGCCGGCGCCCCGTCAACGCGGCGTCGGCTCTCGGGCAGAACTCCGTCAGCTCTCCGGCGGAGCTCCGTCAGCTCAGGAAGTCCCGCGCGATCGACTCCGCCGCCCGCTCCAGCAGCGGTCCCGCCTGGGCCATCGAGACGGCCGGGTCCGGTTCCAGCTCGGCCAGGGCGTAGGCGCGCGCGATGCCCGCCCCGCTCAGGGCCTCCGGGGACAGGGCTAGCCGGCCGCAGACCGCGACGACCTCGATCCCCGCCTCCCGGGCGGCCGCGGCGACTCCGGCCGGGGCCTTGCCGTGGAGGGTCTGCTCGTCGAGCGAACCCTCGCCGGTGACGACCAGCGTGGCCCGGGCGAGCGCGGGGGCGAAGCCGAGCACGTCGAGCATGACCTCGATGCCGGGCCGGAAACGCGCGCCGAGGGCGACGAGCGCCCCGTAGCCGATGCCTCCGGCCGCACCCGCTCCGGGCAGGGCCGCCGTGTCCGGCCCCAGGATCGAGGCGTAGTGCGCCAGGGCCGCGTCGAGGGCCGCGATGTCCTCCTCGCTCGCGCCCTTCTGCCGCCCGTACACCTCGGGCGCTCCCTTGGGCCCGGTCAGCGGGTTGTCCACATCGCTGGCCAGGACCAGGTCGACGCCACCGATGCGCGGGTCGAGCCCGGTGAGGTCGGCCTCGGCCAGCTCGGCCAGTCCCCCGCCGCCGGGGCCCACGGGCTTGCCGTCCGCGTCCAGGAAACGGGCCCCGAGGGCGGCGAGCATGCCCGCGCCGCCGTCCGTGGTGGCGCTGCCGCCGACCCCGAACACGATCGTCGTCGCCCCGGCGTCCAACGCGGCCCTCAGCAGTTCGCCCGAGCCGTACGTGGTGGCCGTGAGCGGGGCGAACACCCCTTCGGGCAGGTGCTGGAGGCCCGAAGCCTCGGCCATCTCCACCACGGCGGTGCCTTCGCGCAGCGCGTACGCCGCCGTCACCGGGTCCCCGAGGGGCCCGGTCACCCGCGCCTCGCGGCGCTCGAACCCGGCGGCCACCGCCGCCGCGACCGTGCCGTCGCCGCCGTCCGCGACGGGCAGGGTCTCCACCCGTACGCCGGGGACGACGCGCCGCAGCCCGGCCGTCACCCGCTCCGCGACCTGTACGGCCGTGAGCGAGCCCTTGAACTTGTCCGCCGCGACCAGCACGCGGGCGGTCTTCACATCTGCTCCGTCCGTCACCTTGCATCCCTTGCTTTCGAACAGGCAGTCGCGCCGCCCCGACCCTATCCGCACCACCCCTGATCTGCCCATGGCCGTCCACGGCTGTGCGGCCCGGCCCGCACCACTACGCTGTCGGCCGTGACCACCACCGATGCCGGCTACGCCACGTACATCGCCGGGCTCCCCCGGGTCCTCGCCGCCGCCGCGTGCCTCTTCCGCGACGCGCAGGGGCGGGTGCTGCTCGTCGAGCCGAACTACCGCGAGGGCTGGGCGCTGCCCGGCGGGACGGTCGAGTCGGAGACGGGCGAGGGCCCCCGGCAGGCCGCCCGCCGCGAGACGGCGGAGGAGATCGGGCTCGACCTCGCGCCGGGCCGGCTGCTCGCCGTCGACTGGGCGCGGGGCGAGGGGCGGCCGCCGATCGTGGCGTACCTGTACGACGGCGGGGTCCTCGCTCCGGAGCAGTTCGCGGCGATCCGGCTCCAGGAGGAGGAGCTGCTCTCCTGGGAGCTGGTCGCCCCGGCCGACCTGGGCGGCCGGCTGCTGAGCCCGCTGGAACGACGGGTGCGGGCGGCGCTGGACGCGCTGGAGCCCGGTGGCGGCGGCACGGTGGAGCTGGAGGACGGGCGGCGGGTCGTCCAGGGAGGCTGACACCCCCTGGAGGCCAGAGGAGCAGGGGGAGGAGTCAGCCCTGCTGGGCCTGGGGCTTGGGCTCCATGTCCCGCACCGACTCCTCGCGTTCGGCGACCAGCGCCTCGGTGCGGTGGCCGCGCGCGATGTAGTCCCGCACCACCAGTTCCACCGCGTCCTGCGGGCTGCCGACACCCGCGAGCACCATGACTTCCACGACGAGTTCGGCGTCCAGACTGACGCTCACCTTGGCCATGGCGGGACCCTATAGGACGACAGGCCCCGGCACCGGCGGAGCTCCGGCGAAATGCGCTCGCGGGCCCCGCCCCCACGTCCGTACGCTCGTTGTATGACCCTTGTCGCGATCCTCAGCGGTGCCGGCATCTCCACGGACTCCGGGATCCCCGACTACCGGGGGCCGAGCGGGGTGTGGCGCAAGGATCCGGAGGCCGAGAAGCTCGTCACGTACGACTTCTACATGGCCGATCCGGAGATCCGCCGCCGCTCCTGGCAACTGCGCCGCACCAGCCCGACCTGGAGCGCCGAGCCGAACGCGGCGCACCGGGCGGTGGTGGAGCTGGAGCGGTCCGGCACCCCGGTCCGGGTGATCACCCAGAACGTCGACGGGCTGCACCAGCTGGCCGGGCTGCCCGCCCGCAAGGTCCTCGAACTGCACGGCACCGCGCGCGAGGTGGTCTGTACGCGCTGTCACGCCCGCTCCCCGATGGCCGAGTCCCTGGAGCGGGTCGAGGCGGGCGACGAGGACCCGGCGTGCACGGTGTGCGGCGGGATCCTGAAGTCGGCGACGGTGATGTTCGGCGAGCGCCTCGACCCCCGGGTGCTGGCCGACGCGATGGCGATCGCCAAGGGGTGCGAGGTCTTCGTGGCGGTCGGCTCGACGCTCCAGGTGCAGCCCGCCGCCTCGCTCGCCGGGATCGCGGCCGAGCACGGGGCCCGACTGATCGTGGTGAACGCGGAGCCGACCCCGTACGACGCGCTCGCCGCCGAGGTCGTCCGGGAGCCGATCGGCACGGCGCTGCCGAAGCTGCTGGCGGGGCTGGCCGGGCCGGGCGGGAGCTGACCCCCGGGCGGTCCTCAGCCGTCGAGGCCCGCCCTGACCCGGCGCGAGGGCTGGAACACGTACAGGTCGAGGATGTCCGGGGCGTCCGCGATCCCCGGGCCGCCGGCCGACGCCCAGGTGATGACGTCCTGCTCCGCGTGCTCGTCGTTGACCAGGCCCAGCCAGACCGGGCGGCCCCCGGCGCGGCGGCCGTCCGACGAGGGCTGGACGACGATCACGTTGCCCTGCTCGCAGGCGTCCAGGCAGTCGACCGCCCGTACGGTGGCGGCGCCCTCCAGACCGGAGCGGAGCCGGGCGAGCTGGGCGGCGTGGTCCACGCCCGGGATCTTCTCCGTGCCGCAGCAGCAGCCCCGGCAGACGCTCACGGTGGGCCGGGGAACGCCCTGGGCGGGCACGTCCTTGCGGGGGCGGCGGCTCATGGGGGCACTTCCGGTCGGCGGGAGGAGGCGGGGCGGGCGGGCGGGCGGGCGAGGGAGCGGGACAGCGGGCCGGCGGGACGACGGCCTTCACTCGTCCGGATGATCCGGCCGTCGCTCGTCCGGTGATCACCGCGACTCTACCGAGGCTCCCCCGCTTCGAACACCTGCACCCTCACCGGTCCGGCGGGGGCAGCCCCTCCCCGGCCCGGTGGGGTAGTGTTGATGGCTGCGAAGGGGAGTAGCCCCGCAAACCGGTCGTCGACACACTGGAACCTCCGGGTTCCCGGTGGCCGGGCTCGTGAGACCTCGAAACGGGTTCCCACGGGCGGGCGAGACCTTCGGTCCTGTATGACAACGCCCATGCCTCGTGGGCGCTGCCGTCATGCCGGGCCGAGTGGTCCTCCGAAAAGCCCGAGCGGCGCTTCGCGAAGATCCGGGGCCCGGCTCGCACAGAAAGCCACCCGGAATGCACCTCGACCCTCTGGCGATCATCACCGCCTTCGGGCTGATCTTCCTCGCGGAGCTCCCCGACAAGACGATGTTCGCGTCGCTGGCCATGGGCACGCGGATGCGCCCGCTCTACGTGTGGTTCGGCACGTCGTCCGCGTTCATCGTGCATGTCGCCATCGCCGTGGGCGCGGGCAGTCTGATCGGGCTGCTGCCCGACTGGATCGTCAAGCTCGTCTCGGCCTCGCTCTTCGCGTTCGGCGCGTTCATCCTGCTGCGCGGCGCGGGCGGGGACGACGATGACGAGACCGAGGTGAAGACGGTGACCGGTTTCTGGCCGGTCTACTCGACCGCGTTCATGGCCGTCTTCATCAGCGAGTGGGGCGACCTGACGCAGATCACCACCGCCAACCTGGCCGCGAGCAACGGCACATGGTCCACCGCGATCGGCTCGGCCGCCGCCCTGATGTCCGTCTCGGCCCTCGCGCTGCTCGCGGGCCGGTTCATCGCGAAGCGCGTACCGCTGAAGACCGTGCAGCGCATCGGCGGGATCTGCATGCTGGGCCTGGCGATCTGGACGGGCGTGGAGATCTTCACCGGCTGAGGGAGCGGGGGGCGAGGGGCGGGGGCGTACCGGAAGTCGGTACGCCCCCGCCCCCGTTCCTGCCGCCCCCCGCCCCGTCTCAGAAGAGCGCCTGCACCCCGCCCGGCGCGCCGCCGCTCTCGAAGGCCAGCAGCCGCTGCTTCCGTTCCAGGCCGCCGCCGTATCCGGTGAGGCCGCCGGAGGCCCCGATCACCCGGTGGCACGGCACGATGATCCCGACCGGGTTCTTGCCGTTGGCGAGGCCGACCGCCCGGGAGGCCCCCGGCTTGCCGAGCTCCCCGGCGAGTTCGCCGTAGGTACGGGTCTCGCCGTACGGGATCTTCCGCAGCTCCGCCCAGACGCTCCGCTGGAACTCGGTGCCGTGCAGGTGCAGCGGGAGGTCGAAGTCGGTGAGCTCGCCGGCGAAGTACGCCGTGAGCTGGCGGATCACCTCGTCGAAGGGCTCCGGGTCCGGTACCCCGAAGGTCTCCTCGGGCGGGCGGTGGCGCTGGTCGGTCATGTACAGGGCGGACAGGACGCCGTCCGTGGCGACGAGCGTCAGCGCGCCGTAGGGGCTGTCGATGACCGTGTGCTGCTTGGTCACCGCAAGCGCCGCGGTCGTGGTCGTGGTCAAGGCCATGAGGGTCTCCGTCAGGCGGGCAGGTGGTTGATGGGGTGGTCGTCCACGGTCCAGAGGTATTGGACGGCGTACGCCCGCCAGGGGCGCCAGTCGGCGGCCCGCGAGGTGAGGGCGGCGGGGGTGGACGGGAGGCCGAGCCGCTCGGCCGCGCGGCGGATGCCGAGGTCGGTGGGGAGGAAGGCGTCGGGGTCGCCCAGCGCCCGCATGGCGATGACCTCGACCGTCCAGGGGCCGAAGCCGGGCAGCGCGGAGAGTTCGGCGCGGGCCCGCGCCCAGTCGGTGTCGGGGCCCAGGTGGAGCGTGTCCTCGGCGAGGGCGGCGACCAGGGTGGTGAGCGTGGTGCGACGCGTACGGGGCAGGGCCAGGGCCTCCGGGTCGAGTCCGGCCAACGCCTGCGGGGTCGGGAAGAGGTGGGTCAGCCCGCCCTCCGGGTCCTCGACGGGCACCCCGTGCGCGGTGACCAGGCGGGCCGCGTGGGTGCGGGCGGCGGCGGTGGAGACCTGCTGGCCGAGCACCGCGCGTACGGCGAACTCCGCGCCGTCCACCGTGCGCGGCACCCGGCGGCCCGGTCCCGCGTCGACCAGCGGGGCGAGCAGCGGGTCGGTGCGCAACTGGGCGTCGACGGCGGCCGGGTCCGCGTCCAGGTCGAGGAGCCAGCGGCACCGGCTGATCGCCTGCGTGAGGTCGCGGGGGTCGGTGAGGGAGAGCCGGCAGGCGATGTGGTCGGGCTGCGGGGTGAGGGCGACGATGCCCTGGCCGTACGGGAGGGTCAGCGTGCGCCGGTACGCCCCGTCCCGCCACTCCTCGATGCCGGGGACGGCGGTCGCGGCGAGGTGGCCGAAGAGGTTGCTGGGGTTGAGCGGGGCCCGGTAGGGGAGGCGGAGCACGATCACGCCGGGGGTGGCGGGGGGCGTGGGGCCGCGGGCCGCGCGGGTGCGCAGCTCGCCGGGGGCCAGGGCGAAGACCTCGCGGACGGTCTCGTTGAAGGTGCGGATGGAGGAGAACCCGGCGGCGAACGCCACCTCCGCCAGGGGCAGGTCCGTGGTCTCGATGAGGACGCGGGCGGTCTGCGCCCGCTGGGCGCGGGCGAGGGCCAGCGGGCCCGCGCCCAGCTCGGCCAGGAGCTGGCGCTCGATCTGCCGGGCCGAGTAGCCGAGCCGGGCGGCCAGGCCCGGCACACCCTCGCGGTCGACGACGCCATCCCGGATGAGCCGCATGGCGCGGGCCACCGAATCGGCGCGGGCGTTCCACTCGGGGGAACCGGGGCTGGTGTCGGGGCGGCACCGCTTGCAGGCCCGGAATCCGGCCTGCTGGCAGGCGGCGGCGCTCGGGTAGAAGGTCATGTTGCGGACCTTGGGCGGCACGACGGGGCAGCTGGGGCGGCAGTAGATCCGGGTGGTGAGGACCGCGGTGAAGAACCACCCGTCGAAGCGGGCGTCCTTCGACTGGACGGCCCGCACGCAAGCCTCGGTGTCAGTGTGCATGGTTCCAGGATGGGTGACCGGTCAGGGGCGTGGCTGGCGGAAATCCGACAGGCACCTCGCGCGGAAATCCGACGCCGCGCGCCGGGGCCGGGCGGTGGCAGGGCCTGGGCCGGGCCGTGGCCGCGCCGGGGCGGGGCGGGGCCTGGGCCGTTCTCAGCCGCGCATCGCGAGGACTTCCTCGAACTCCACGTACGCGTGCGCGTCGAACAGCACGAACCGCACTTCCTCGACGGGGGCCACGGTCTCCGCCAGCACCGTGCGGACGGCGATCCGCGCCCCGTCGTCCATCGGCCAGCCGTAGATGCCGGTGGAGATCGCCGGGAACGCGATGGTCCTGGCCCCCAACTCGGCGGCCAGGCGCAGTGATTCGCGGTAACAGGAGGCGAGCAGCGCGGAACGGTCCTGGGCTCCGGAGAAGACCGGGCCGACCGTGTGGATCACCCAGCGGGCGGCGAGGCGTCCGGCGGTGGTGGCGACGGCCCGGCCGGTGGCGAGGCCCTTGCCGTACTGCGAGGCGCGCAGTTCCCGGCAGGCGGCGAGGATGTCGGGCCCGCCGCGCCGGTGGATCGCGCCGTCCACCCCGCCGCCGCCGAGGAGCGAGGAGTTCGCCGCGTTGACGATGACGTCGACGGACTGGTCGGTGATGTCACCGCGGACCAGGCGGACCGCGGGGGAAACGGAGGTGCTCATGCGCACATCATGCCGCGCCCCGCAGGCCCGCGCCGCCCGCTCGGGCGGACCGGACCGGTCCGGTCCCGTGGAGCCGCCGCGCTGCGGCCGGGCGGTGACGCGCGGTGTCCCGTTGCCGCTCGACCGCCCGCCCGAGGGGCAGAATGTCCCGATATATAGAGATTGCCGCACTGTCGGGAGTGTCCCGATCCATCGACGTTCCCGTGCTGTCGGCGGTGGCTACTCAGGGGAGGGGCGCGTCCGTGTCCTCAGACGATGCGTCCACCGGCGGCCGGACGGGCGGGACCCTGGTCGGCAGGCCCTCCGGCGGCTCGTTCCTCTCCCGGCGCAGGGCGCGGCGGGAGCAGCTCGCCCGGTTGCGGGACAACGAGTCGACGTTGCTGGACCGGCTGTACGGAACGGAGTTCGAGGGATACGCGTTCCCCGCGCCGAGGGACGTGGACGAGCGCACCGCCGTCGCCTCCATGCGGTTCGCGCTGCGTCACGGGCGGGAGCTGTTCCTCGCCGGGGCGCAGACCCTGGCCATCGAGTCGGCGATCGTCGCGGTCACCGCGCGCTGGGGGATGGACCACATGACGGTCGATGTGACCTCGCGGACCATCCAGGCCCAGTACGCGCCGCCGGGGGCCAGGCCGCTGACGATGATGATGGAGACGGGCTCGGAGGACAGCCGCGACCTGCGGCAGCTGGACGATCTGAGCGCGCTCACCCACCGGGTGCTGGACGAGGATCTGAGCCCCGTCGCCGCAGAGCGCGAACTGACCCGCATCATCTCGCTGAAGGGCTTCTGGCCCTGGTGGACCAAGGTGCTGGGCGGGGCCCTGCTGGCCGCCATGCTCTGCGTGCTCGCGTCGGGGACGCCGAAGGCGGCCGCGGTCTCCACCGTGGTGTTCCTGGTGGGCAACCGGTTCGGCTGGGCGCTGAGCGCCAACGGACTGCCGTCCTTCTACGTCACGGGGCTCCAGACCGCCGCCGTCGTCGGGGGGACGATGCTCCTGGCGGACGCGCGGGCCCTGACCGGGGGTGAGGCGGCGAGCGTCGCGGCGGCCAACATGGTGCTGCTGCTGCCGATCCTGTCGGTGGTGAGCCTCGCGGAGGACGCCATCTCGGGGTTCCGGGCGATGGCGGCCGGGCGGCTCATCAGCGTGGGCATGTTCCTGGCGGCGATGGTCGGCGGGATCTCACTCGTGGGGTTTCTGCTGCGGGACGCCGACGTCGACGCCCGCAACACCGCTTTCCGCGCGCTGCCGTTGCTGCTGTCCCTGCTGACCTCGGCGGTGGGGGCGCTCGGCAACGCCGTCTTCATGGGAGGCCCGCCCCGGCTGTTGCCGTGGGCGATGGGCGCGGGCGTGCTGGCCGGTCTGGTCAACGGCGTCCTGCACCAGGAGCTGCACCAGCCCACGCCGCTGGCGGTCCTGGGGGCGGCGGCGGTGCTGGGCACGGCGGCCGGGGCCGTGGCGCCGGCCCTGCGCATCCCCTCGCGCTCCCTGGTGGTGCCCGGTATCGCGGGGGCCCTGCTGCCCGGCCCCGACGTGTACCGCAGCCTGCTCCAGTACGCGCTGCACGTGCCGGGGGCGGGCGGTTACGCGGTGCTGGCGTTCGCCACCACGGCCGCCATCGGCGTGGGCACCGTGCTGGGCAGCCAGATCGGCGGTGCGGCCGGGCGGCGTTGGGCCCCGGCCACGCGCGGCTGATCCGGGGAGCGGGGAGCGGGGGGTCAGGAGGCGCGCAGTCGCCGCCATACGGCCTTGGCGGCGTGGTGGCCGGACATGCCGTGCACACCAGGGCCGGGCGGGGTGGCCGAGGAGCAGATGAAGACCGCCGGGTGCGCGGTCGCGTACGGGACGCGGGCGAGCTTGGGGCGGATCAGGGTCTGGAGGCCGGAGAAGGCTCCGCAGGCGATGTCGCCGCCGACGTAATTCGCGTTGCGCGCGGCGAGCTGGGGCGGGCCGGACACCGCGCGGGCGAGCACCAGGTCGCGGAACCCGGGGGCGAAGCGCTCCAGTTGGCGTTCGATGACCTCGGTGGCGTCGCCCTGCCAGTCGGCCGGGACATGCCCGTACACCCAGAAGACGTGGCGTCCTTCGGGAGCCCGGGAGGGGTCGACGACGCTCGGCTGGGCGGTGATGAGGAAGGGGACGGCGGGGTCGCGTCCCTCGACGGCGGCCTTGAGCGCGGTGTCGATGGTCCCGGCGTCGGGCCCGATGTGGACGGTGCCGGCGCGGCGGGCGTCCTCGGCGGTCCAGGGGACGGGGCCGGACAGCGCGTAGTCGATCTTGAAGGCGGACGCGCCGTAGCGATAGCGCTGGTAGGCGTTGCCGAGGCCCGCGATCCGGGCGAGGGCGGTGGGCGAGGTGTCGAAGATGTAGGCGCGGGCCGGCGGGAGTTCGTCCAGCCGCTTGACCTCGCTGCCGGTGCGGATGGCGCCGCCCTGTTCGCGGAGGTAGGAGGCGAGGGCGTCCGCGATGGCCTGTGAACCGCCGCGCGGCACCGGCCAGCCGTTCTCATGGGCGGCGAGCGCGAAGACGAGCGCGATGCCGGAGGTGGCGAAGCCGCTGGTCGGGGCGATGGCGTGGGCGGCGAGCCCGGCGAAGAGGCCCCGGGCCTTCTCGCCGCCGAAGCGCCGGGAGACCCAGGTGGCGGGCTGGAGGCCGAGCAGGCCGAAGCGGGCCAGTCGGTAGGGGTCGCGGGGCAGCCCGGCCAGGTGGGCGCGCAGGAAGTCGGCGGCCAGGGTGTCCCAGTGGCCGAGGAAGGGGGCGAGGAGGCGGCGGTACGCGCCCGCGTCACCGGGGCCCAGCGACATCGCGCTCTCGCCGACGGACCGGGTGAGCACGGCGGCGGTACCGTCCGGGAAGGGGTGCGCGAGCTCCACCTCGGGGGGCAGCCACTCCAGGCCGTGCCGGGCCAGCGGCATCGCCCGGAACGCGGGCGAGCCGATCCCGAGCGGGTGCACGGCGGAACAGGGGTCGTGCCGGAACCCCGGCAGCGTCAGCTCCTCGGTGCGGGCTCCCCCGCCGACCGTGTCGTGCGCCTCGTGGACCTCCACGGCGAAGCCCCTGCGGGCCAGTTCGGCGGCGGCGGTCAGCCCGTTGGGCCCTGCCCCCACGACGACCACATCGAGCATCGACGGCACCTTGGGACTCCTTCGTCAGCCGGCGGGCGGAAACCCAGGATATTCGTGGGCGCCGAGAGCGCGGGCTCGGGTGGTTCGGGGGCTCGGGGTGGGGACCCGGCCGGGGGTGGGTCCTGGGTCGGGGTGGGTCCCGGGTCGGGGGCGGGAGGCGGGGCTCGGGCCGGGCCCTCCGCGTGGCGCTGGTCCCGGGCCCTCCGCGTGGCGCTTCGGCCGCGCCGGGATTCGGGCCGGGCCTCCGCGTGGCGCTTCGACCGCCCCGGAACCCGGCCCGCACCCTGGTGCGGTGCGTCAGCCGCCCGTGCGCAGGGCGGTCAGGACGCGCTGGACCGTGTTCTCGTCGCGGGCCGCCGTGAACGGCAGGTCGTTGCCGCCCGCGATCCGGAACGGGCTGCCGGACAGGGTCGCCTGGGATCCGCCCGCCTCGGTGACCAGGAGCAGACCCGCGGCGTGGTCCCACGCGTACTCCCAGTTGAAGGCGATCGCGTCACCGGCCCCACGGGCGACGGCGAGGTACTCGAGCCCGGCCGAGCCGCAGGGGCGGGCGTCGATCCCCTCGGTGCGCAGGCCCAGCAGCGCCTGCTTCTGCGCTTCGGTGGTGTAGTCGGGGTGCGACATCGCCACCTTCAGTACGGCGTCGGGGGCGGGCGCGCCGGAGCGTATCGGCGTGCCGTTCAGCGTCGCGCCCCGGCCGCGTACGGCGATGGCCATCTCGCCCAGGACCGGTGCGTACGTCCAGGAGGCGAGGACCTCGCCGTGCTGGGCGAGGGCGACCAGGGTGCAGAATCCGGCCTCGCCCCGGACGAACTGGCGGGTGCCGTCGACCGGGTCGACGATCCAGACGGGGTCGTCCCCGCCGAGGGCGTCGTAGACGGCGGGGTCGGCGTGCACGGACTCCTCGCCGACGACGACCGAGCCGGGCAGCAGCTTGGTGAGGGCGGCGGTGAGGTGCTCCTCGGCCAGCCGGTCCGCGGCGGTGACCAGGTCGTGCGGGCCGCTCTTCTCGATGATCTCGTGGGCGGCGAGCTTCCGGTGGCGGGGCATGATCTCGGCCGCCGCCGCGGCGCGGACGGCCGCCTCGACCTCGGCCAGCGGTCCGGTGTCCCCGGCGGTCCCGTACAGGAAGTCATCGATCATGGCTCCAGCTAAGCACGGCCGGCCGGAGCTCCGGCCGGGGGGCGGCGGAGACCGGACGGCTCACGGCGCGGGCCCGGCGAGGACCGCCGAGGCACTTCGTTCACGCAGCACTTGATTGCGGCGGGCGGGCCGCACCGCTATGTTGTTGATTAGATTCAGTAATCACTGAACGTCGACTGGAGCAAGAGCCGCGGACGCCATGGATCCGGCGGACGCGAGCGGTATGAGGAGAGAGCAGAAGAGACGTGACCCCTCTCATCGAATGTACCGATGTCACCAAGAGGTTCGGCGACTTCACCGCGCTGAGCCGGCTGAACCTGACGGTCCCCCCGGGCGTGGTCTACGGATACCTGGGGCCCAACGGAGCCGGCAAGAGCACCACGATCCGCATGCTCATGGGCCTCTCCCGGCCCACCTCGGGCCGGGTCCGGGTGCTGGACCAGGACCCCACCGAACCCGAGGTGCGGCGACGGATCGGCTATCTGCCCGGTGAGCTGCGGCTGGACGACCGGCTGACCATCGAGCAGACGCTGACCTCGTGGGGACGGCTCCGGGGGCTGACCGACACCGCCTACCGGGACGAGCTCGTCGAACGGCTCGGCGTCGATCCGGCCCGGCAGGTGCGCGGGCTGTCGACCGGCAACCGGCGCAAGGTCGGCCTGGTCGGGGCCTTCATGGCCCGGCCCGAGCTGCTGATCCTCGACGAGCCGACCAACGGGCTCGATCCGCTGATGCAGCAGGTGTTCCTGGGCCTCGTCGAGGAGGCCCGGGACAACGGGCAGAGCGTGCTGCTGTCCTCGCACATCCTCTCCGAGGTCGAACGGGTCGCGGACCTGGTCGCGGTGGTGCAGGGCGGCAGGCTCGCCGCCTCCGGCCCGACGCGCGAGCTGCGCCGCGAGGCCGCCCAGCGCTTCCACATCGCCTTCGCCGAGGGCGAGGACGTACCGCTCACCGCGCTCACCGCCCTGGACGGGGCGTCGGCGGTGCAGCGCCGCCGGCCGGAGGGTCAGGAGGTGTCCCTGGCGTGGACCGGGTCGCCGGACGGCCTGCTGCGGTTCCTGGCGGGACACCGGATCGCGACGCTCACCGCACCCGAACCGGACCTGGAGGAAGCGTTCCTGAGGTACTACCAGCAGGACGTCCGGGGCGGCGGCCGGAGCAGCACGGAGGGCTCCCCGGCCGGGGACGCCCGCGACGGCCGGAGCGGCACGGCGGCGGAGAGCTTCCCGGCCGCCGGTCCGACGCGGTAGCGGCCTCGGCAGCGGGTGTGGCCACTGCTGCGGCTACGGCTACGGGTGTGGCTACGGCTGCGGACGAACCCGCGATCGGTCCTCGTCCTCGGCACCTCAGCGATCAAGGCCGCCCCGGCGGTGGCCGGAAGGGAACACACATGTCATCGCCCAGCTCGGAGATCTT
Source organism: Streptomyces sp. cmx-18-6 (assembly GCF_046548915.1). Taxonomy (NCBI): domain Bacteria; kingdom Bacillati; phylum Actinomycetota; class Actinomycetes; order Kitasatosporales; family Streptomycetaceae; genus Streptomyces; species Streptomyces sp. cmx-18-6. The sequence goes on from NZ_JAEBEP010000003.1 coordinate 579,515, forward strand.
CCGGCGCGGAGTACAGATCCAGAAACGCATCCTGCTCGCCTGGTCGGCCGCGCTGGTCGTGCTGGCCCTCGCCGTCGTCGGCGCCTGGCCCTCGATGGAGAGCTCCGGCGCGCTGGAGGACTTCACCTCCGGAGTCTCGCCCGAGGTGGCGGCCGCGTTCGGGATCGACCAGATCAGCAGCGCGAGCGGCTACCTCAAGGGGAACCTGTACGCGGTCCTGCTGCCGCTGCTGCTCGGCCTGATGGCCGTGTCCGCCACGACCGCCCTGACCGGCGGGGACGAGGAGGCCGGGCGGCTGGAACTGCTGCTCGCGCTGCCGGTCGCCCGCCGCCGGGTCTTCCTGCTGCGCTTCCTCTGCGTGGCCTTCGGCCTGGCCTTCACCAGCGTCCTGGTCTGGCTGGCGGTGTACGGCTCGGTCGTCACCTACGACATGGACGTCTCCACGGGCGGCGTCGCGGCGGTGACGCTGACCGTCGCCCTGCTGGCCGTGGTGCACGCGGGCATCGCCTACGCCGTCGTCGGATTCGGCCTCGGGCGCGGCCCCGCGCTGGGGGTGGCGGCGGGCGTCCTCATCGTCGGGTACCTGCTGCACGCCATCGCGCCGATGTCCGACGCCCTGAAGCCGCTGGCGAACGTCTCCCCGTGGGAGTGGGCGCTGGGGAGCGACCCGCTGCTCAACGGCATTCCGTGGGGCGGGGTCGCGTTGCTGGTGGCCGTCGCGGTGGCGGTGGTCGGAGTCGGTACGTACGCGGTGGACCGGCGCGACATCAAGAACGCCTGAGGAACGTCTTGGGGCGTGCCGGGCGGGGCCGCATCGGGCACGGGCGGGTCCACGTCAGCACGGGCGGGTTCACCCGGCCCCCGAAGCGGCTCGGCGCCCTCTGGGGAGGAGCCGGGCCGCTCACGGTTGGTCGGGGCGTGCGGGGCCGGCCGGTCCGGTGGGCCGGGGCCGCTCACCCGCGCGGGAGACGACAGCACGGACGGGTAGCATCCGCTCGGCGATGGAACGGTGGGGCGAACGGGCTCCGAGCAGCGAGTTCGACCCCATCCCCGGCGTCGGACACGTCGCCGATCTCGACCGTCCCGACGAGGTCAACCGGCCGCCCGTCGCCTTCCCGAAGGCCCGAGAACCCAGCGAGACCATGACTGACCACGACAGCACCCCCGACGCCGACTCCCTGCCCCCCGGCACGTCCCCGGCCCCCGGCACGAACGACTTCAGCGACGCGGAATCCTCCTTCATCAGCGAGATGGGTTCGCTCATGGAGCGCTGGGGCCTCCCCCAGGCCACCGGCCGCCTCTTCGGCTACCTCCTGCTGCGCAACAAGCCGGTGGATCTCGACACCATGACCCGGGAGCTCGGCCAGGCCAAGAGCGGACTCAGCGTGGCCGCCCGCCAGTTGGAGGCGTGGACCCTGGTACGGCGCACCACCAGGCCCGGCAGCAGACGGATCGATTACGAGGCGGTGGGCGACCTCCAGCATCTGCTGCTGGTGAACAACGCCCACATGCGGAAGTTCACCGAGACCCTGAGCGCCGGAATCCCGGTGGCGCAGGGCGAGGCCCGCGACCGGCTGGCCTCGCTCGCCGACCTGTTCAGCGGCTTCGTGGAGCAGACGGACGCGCTGGTGGCCGACTGGGAAGCCCGGCGCGCGGCCCCCTGACCCGGAGGTCTCTCCCCCCAGCGCAACCGAGCGTCCCGGCCCTGGCCGTGGCCCCGGCCCCGGAGGATTCACACCGGCTGCGGCGGGCAGGCGATCCGCCGTACGGCCGAGTGCCGCGGACCCGTCGGAACCCTCTTCGCGGCACACGCCGCCCGGAAGCGGATCCTGACCGGGCCGCGCCTACGGTCGGCCTGGTCAGCCCACCCCGACGTTCGGAGATGTACGACATGGCAAAGATCCTTTTCGTGGTGACCGGCGCGGACCACTGGACCCTGGCGGACGGCACGGCCCACCCCACGGGCTTCTGGGCCGAGGAGGCCGTGGCCCCGTACGAGGTGTTCACGGCCGCCGGTCACCAGGTGGTCGTCGCCACCCCCGGGGGCGTCGTCCCCACCGTGGACCGCGGCAGCCTCGCGCCCGACGTCAACGGCGGCCAGGAGGGCGCGGACCGGATCACGGCCGGACTGGAGTCGTTCGAGGAGCTGCGGCGGCCGGTTCCCCTGGAGGACGTGGACCTGAAGGCGTACGACGCCGTCTTCTACCCCGGCGGCCACGGCCCGATGGAGGACCTCGCGGTGGACCCCGACTCGGGGCGGCTGCTCACCGAGACCCTCGCATCGGGCAAGCCGCTCGGCGTCGTCTGCCACGCTCCGGCGGCCCTGCTCGCCGCCATCGGCCCCGATGGCGTGAACGTGTTCTCCGGCTACCGGCTGACGGGCTTCACCAACGCCGAGGAGGCTCAGGCGGGCCTGGCCGACAAGGCGAAGTGGCTGCTTCAGGACCGGCTGGTGGAGCTCGGCGCGGACTTCCAGGAGGGCGAGCCCTGGGCTCCGTACGTGATCGTCGACCGGAACCTGGTGACCGGCCAGAACCCGGCGTCCGCCACACCGCTGGCCGAAGAACTGCTCAAGCGCATCGGCTGACTCGGTCCTGGACCGCCCGCGCCCTGCCCGCGCCCCGGCAGCGCTCTCTCCGGGGCGCGGAGGGGTCCGGCGGGCTCCCCCTCCTCAGGCCCAGTCGCGTCGTACGGGCGGCTCGCAGAGCTCCAGGACCACCGCGCCCGTCGTCTCCGGCTCCTCGCCGGCGAGGGGCTTCACCCGGGCGCCGACCGCCACCAACTGCGGTGCGGCGCCGACGACCTGGCAACGGAAGACGAACCCCTCGGGAAAGCGGACCAGGGATTCGTTGCGCGCCGCCTCGGTGTAGCGGTGGACCACCCCGGTGCGGACGACCACCCCGTGGCCGGTGGTGCGTTCCGGCTCCAGTTCGCTCGACGCGCACACCGGGCACAGCAGCCGCCGGAACGAGGCGGTGCCGCACCAACGGCAGCGGTTGTAGGAGAGGCCGCACTCCTCGTGCGTCTTCTGGACGGTGCCCATTCCTGCCTGAGACACGGATCGACCCCCTGCGCTCGACTCGGACGCGCCGCACCTGGCTGACGGCGCGTCCGCACCATATGGCACTGAGTGCCGGAGAGTAAAGGCACTGAGTGCCGATTATTACCGAGTTCTTTGCTCCGGGCGCCGGCTCAGCTCTCGCCGACCGCCGCCTCGATCTGCTGCACGACGCGCCACATCGGCGTCCCTTTGGACGCGATCATGACGATGACCTCGCTGTCGCCCGAGCCGGCGGCGACCCCGGCCGCGGCCGGCTTCTCCGGTGCGGGCGAGGACTCGGCGGCCCGCCGCCGCTCCCACACCTCCCGCACCAGGGCGAGCGCATGGTCCACGGCCGCCTCGGGATCCCCCGCACCACCCGAACGCAGCCACAGCCGCAGCCCGTTGTTGTGCGCGGCGACCACGGAGGCCGCGATCACCTCGGCCCGCAACTCCCCGTCGCCGTCCACGCCGAACCGGCCCCGGAGGTGACCGGCGAGCGTCTGCTCGTAACGGCGCACCACCGACAGTTCGTACGTCCGCAGCCCGGGCACCTCACGGGTGAGCCGGTAGCGCTGTACGGAGAACTCGGGGTCGGCCGCGTACATGCGCAGCACGATCCGCGCGGCGTCGCACACCGCGCCCACCGGGTCGCCGTCGTCCACGGCGGCCAGGAATTCGGTCATCTCGGCGAGACAGCGCTCGTGGTCCGGGAAGACCACGTCCTCCTTGGAGGGGAAGTACCGGAAGAACGAACGCCGGCCCACCCCGGCCCGCGCCACGATGTCGTCCACCGTCGTCCGCTCGAAGCCCCGCTCCAGAAAGAGCTGGAAGGCCGCCTGCGCGAGCACCTCTCGCATGGGTGCCTTCTTCTCGGGTCCGCGTGCCTCGCTCATGCGGCGAAACGTAGCACCGGAGGGGCACTTTTGGCACTGGGTACCTTTACAGAGGGTACTGAGTACCATAAGGTCACCCTTACGAAACCACACCCAGGTGGGACCGGGCCCGATCGGCAGGGGACCACACCCAGGTAGGCAGGAGAGCCGGCGTGAGCTTGAGGATCGTTGTCTGTGTGAAGTATGTGCCCGACGCGACCGGTGACCGGCGTTTCGCCGATGACCTGACGGTGGACCGTGAGGATGTCGATGGTCTGTTGTCGGAGC